>NZ_CP015614.1:1730833-2387500 GCF_000635915.2 Brevundimonas naejangsanensis | reverse complement strand
CGATGGGAAGCAGGTAAATATTCCTGCACCAGCTGGAAGTGACGGATGGCATAAGTCGTCGGGGCTTATTGGATTGTTCCCGGCGGTGGCGTCGTCCCTGGAAATAACTCCAGCAGAGACCGTACCCGAAACCGACACAGGTGGTCAGGTAGAGCATACCAAGGCGCTTGAGAGAACTGTGCTGAAGGAACTCGGCAAATTGCACGCGTAACTTCGGAATAAGCGTGACTCACCCTGGGCAACCAGGGCTGAGTGGCACAAGCCAGGGGGTAGCGACTGTTTAGCAAAAACATAGGGCTCTGCGAAGCATCAATGCGACGTATAGGGTCTGACGCCTGCCCGGTGCCTGAAGGTTAAAGGGAGGAGTGAAAGCTCCGAACTGAAGCCCAGGTAAACGGCGGCCGTAACTATAACGGTCCTAAGGTAGCGAAATTCCTTGTCGGGTAAGTTCCGACCTGCACGAATGGCGTAACGACTTCCCCACTGTCTCCAGCACAGGCTCAGTGAAATTGAATTCCCCGTGAAGATGCGGGGTTCCCGCGGTCAGACGGAAAGACCCTATGAACCTTTACTATAGCTTCGCCTTGGCGTTAGCGACCGTATGTGTAGGATAGGTGGGAGGCTATGAAACCGGGGCGCCAGCTCTGGTGGAGCCATCCTTGAAATACCACCCTTACTGTCGTTGACGTCTAACCGAGGGCCGTTATCCGGTCCCGGGACATGGCGTGGTGGGTAGTTTGACTGGGGCGGTCGCCTCCCAAAGTGTAACGGAGGCGCGCGATGGTTAGCTCAGACCGGTCGGAAATCGGTCGTCGAGTGCAATGGCATAAGCTAGCCTGACTGCGAGACTGACAAGTCGAGCAGAGACGAAAGTCGGCCATAGTGATCCGGTGGTCCCGCGTGGAAGGGCCATCGCTCAACGGATAAAAGGTACTCTAGGGATAACAGGCTGATTTTGCCCAAGAGTCCATATCGACGGCAAAGTTTGGCACCTCGATGTCGGCTCATCACATCCTGGGGCTGGAGCAGGTCCCAAGGGTACGGCTGTTCGCCGTTTAAAGTGGTACGTGAGCTGGGTTCAGAACGTCGTGAGACAGTTTGGTCCCTATCTGCCGTGGGTGTTCGAAGCTTGAGAGGATCTGTCCCTAGTACGAGAGGACCGGGATGGACATACCTCTGGTGGACCTGTCGTGGCGCCAGCCGCGCAGCAGGGTAGCTAAGTATGGAATAGATAACCGCTGAAAGCATCTAAGCGGGAAACTAACCTCAAAACAAGGCTTCGCTGAGGATCGTGGAAGACTACCACGTTGATAGGCCAGGTGTGGAAGCGCGGTGACGTGTGAAGCTTACTGGTACTAATAATCCGATCGGCTTGATCGTTTCTCAGCAAAACTCATTCGATTTTTACGTGTCGAAAACAAAAAACGATATCTTCTCATTTCATTCGTGTGTGTCGGGTTGACCTGGTGGCTCTGTCGGAGGTTCCCCACCCGATCCCATTCCGAACTCGGTCGTTAAGCCCTCCAGAGCCGATGGTACTTCGTCTTAAGGCGCGGGAGAGTAGGTCGCCGCCGGGTCTACCCGACACACATGAATGATATCTCGAACCTTCTTCCTTTACACACCGCCTTGCCGCGGGATGGAGCAGCCCGGTAGCTCGTCAGGCTCATAACCTGAAGGTCGCAGGTTCAAATCCTGCTCCCGCACCCAAACATTTAAGCCGCTAGATCAATCGTCTAGCGGCTTTTTGCTGCCCAAAATCCAAAGCCCGAAATCCAGCCGTGGAAGCCACGTGGAAGCGCTTGGCGCGCAAATCCAGGCGATGAGGGGCTTTGATCACGTCTGCGAGAGGCGCTGGTCAATCGCTCTCGCCGGACTTTCTGGCGCTACGTGTCTTACCAAGAGCGCGGGCATAGCCCTGACGAGCAGCCTGTCGGGCGAGGGCTCGCACTAGGACCTGCGGCTATCCTAGCGTAGGCGCGCCGACGTGGGCGATGCTGAGAAATATTCGGCCATGTTTGCTTGGGCCGCATAGGCGCTGGTGGCTGGGATGCGCCAGTACCGGACATCGTCACATCGCCGCGATGGGGTCGTTCGGGTCAGCCAAATGCGCATACCGCGCGGTGGTCTGAACCTGCGTATGGCCCAGCAGCTTGCCGATCATCGGCAGACCTTCGCCGGCTAGCACGCCATCTGAAGCGTAGGTGTGGCGCAGGTCGTGGATACGAACATCCTCAAGTCCGGCGGTCTTACGAATGCGCCGCCAAGGGTGCTGCAGGTCAGTTAGGTGGCTACCTTCCAGCTTGCCGACGATGACGTAGGGATTGCCGTCAACCTCAGGCAGCTTGCGCAGCAGTTCAACGACGGCGTCGCCCAGGTAGACCGTCTTCGGCCCGGTCTTGCTGTCCGGCAGTCGGAACCGGCCAGCCCTGAAGTCGATATAGCTCCACTTCAGTGTCTGGATTTCGCGCAGGCGGCAGCCGGTGAGCAGCAGCAGCCTGAAGGCGGCGACGGCGAAGCGGCTTTCCGCGCCTGTGCGCTCGGCCTCTTGGAGGGCCGCGCCCAGGCGCTCGATCTCTTCGGGCGAGAGGAAGCGCTCTCGCTTGCGTTCGGGGAAAGCCTTCACGTCGTCACAGGGGTTGGTGCGTTTATCCCGCATGCCCCAGACCTCGGCCAGGTTCATCATCTTGGAGAGGACGCCCAGGACTCGGTTCGATTGGTAGGGCGTATGGGCATACTTCCCGTGCAACTCCGCTACGTCGGCTGAAGTCACCATCCGCACCCGCTGCTTGCCGAAGAACGGATTGATGAAGAACTCAACGGCGCGTCTGTACTCGTAGGCGGTGGTCGGCTTGCAGCGGACAGCGACGTGCTCCTTCAAGAACCGCGCACCTAGTTCCTGAACTGTCGCCGCCTGGCGTTCCATGTCGCGCAGCGTCGCCGGATCATCCCCGCCGCCACGCACGGCGCCCAACATACGGTTAGCCTCTCGCCGAGCGATCTCGGCCGTCACCACGCCGTGCTGACCCAGCGCCATGCGGCGCGTTCGACCGTGACGTCGATACTGGATCAGATAGAAGCGTTTGCCGTTCGGCATCACGCGGACGCCGAACCCCGGCAACTCGCCATCGAACACGATATAGTCTTTGGCGCGCACCTCAAGTCGCTCCACCACGCGCTTGCTCAGTTTCTCGCCAGCCATCTCCAAGTCCTTTCCCGGCGAACTCGCCGCCTTTCGGGCCGATCAATCCGCGGAAGCAAGGCGGAAGCGGTCGGCGGAAAAGCTAAGCGAAATAGATCGCAGAAACGGTGATTCAGATTGGTGAGGTCGTCAACATATAGTCAGGCGTAGTAGGGGTTTGGAGTTCAATAAGAAGCGCAATCGACAAATGCGAAAACAGTATAAATCGTTCTCATAACCTGAAGGTCGCAGGTTCAAATCCTGCTCCCGCACCCAAATATAAAGCCCCCGAAGCTCATGCTCCGGGGGTTTTTGCTGATCCATATGCCCTCTCTCGACCCGACAGGCTCGATCACAGGGCAGCGCCGCAGAGCTATTTGGGCGTCGGTGGGACGTCCGCTTGGTTTAGCAGTGCAGAACGACCATTCCTGGCGCTGTGGCATCATTCGTTCTGGCGACGGGCATGGAGGCGATCGCTGCGACGGTGTTGCACGGAGACCGCGTGGCGACGGATTGGGTTCTGACGGCCGAAGGTTGGATGGATTTCGGCTCTGAGGTCGGCCAAGCGAGCGAGTTTGGGGCCCTGCCGCGTTCGACGGCTCGTCGGGCGAAGCCGGTCAGCCAGAGCGGGGCCGAGCTTTTTCAAACATCCTTGGCGCGGCGACGCTGCGACGAGTCTTGCGCTCGACCAAAAAAGCGCTGCGGTGACGCTGGACCTGATCTGATGTGGAACATATCATGAACTCATGGCTCAGATCGATCTTCGACGAAAGCTGGCGGTTCTGGCGGACGCCGCCAAATACGACGCCTCTTGCGCCTCGTCCGGCACCACGAAGCGCAACTCCCTGGGCGGGCGCGGGATCGGCTCGACCGAGGGCATGGGCATTTGTCACGCCTATACGCCCGACGGTCGGTGCGTCAGCCTGTTGAAGATTCTGCTGACCAACTTCTGCATCTACGACTGCGCCTATTGCATCAACCGGGTGTCGTCGAATGTCGAGCGGGCGCGCTTCACGGTGCAGGAGGTCGTCGACCTGACCCTGGCCTTCTACAAGCGCAACTATATCGAAGGGCTGTTCCTGTCGTCCGGCGTGATCCGCAACGGCGACTATACGATGGAACAGCTGGTCGAGGTCGCGCGGCGCCTGCGTGAGGATCACGACTTTCGCGGCTATATCCACCTGAAGCTGATCCCAGAGGCGGACGCTCGGCTGGTGGAGCTGGCGGGCCTCTATGCCGACCGACTGTCCGCCAATATCGAGCTGCCCCGCGACGAGGCCTTGGGCCGTCTGGCCCCCGAGAAGGACGCGCGGACGATCCGCAAGGCGATGGGGCAGGTGCGGCTGAAGCTGGAAGAGGCCAAGCCGGAAAGGCGAGATCGCAAGCGCCCGCCCGCCTTCGCCCCGGCCGGTCAATCGACCCAGTTGATCGTCGGCGCCGACGGCGCGCCGGACACGGAGATCATGGCCCGCAGCGCCGCCCTTTACGGCGGCTATGGCTTGCGCCGGGTCTATTATTCGGCCTTCAGCCCCATTCCCGACGGCTCGAGCCTGCTGCCCCCGACCAAGCCGCCGCTGATGCGTGAACACAGGCTCTATCAGGCCGACTGGCTGATGCGGTTCTACGGCTTCACCGCGCCTGAGATCGGGGAGGGGACCGACCAGGGCATGCTGGATCTGGCGGTCGATCCCAAGCTGGCCTGGGCGCTGCGGCGCCGCGAAGCCTTTCCTGTCGACGTGAACCGGGCGGCGCGCGAAACCCTGCTGCGAGTGCCGGGCCTGGGGGTGAAGGCGGTAGACCGCATCCTGTCCGTGCGGCGCCATCGCACTTTGCGGCTGGAGGATGTGGGCCGGCTGACGCGGTCCATCGAGGCGGTGCGGCCGTGGATCACGGCGCTGGACTGGACGCCCGGCGGTCTGACGGACGCGGCCGACCTGCGCGCGCGCCTGGCGCCGCAGCGCAAGCCCGAGCAGTTGAGCCTGTTTTGATGCGCACGGCGGTCCTGGCCGATCCGCTGGATTTCGACGGCTGGCGCGAGGCGGCGCGGCGGCTGCGATTGGCGGGGGTTGAGCCGAGCCGGGTGAAGTTCGCCGTGGGCGCCACTGCGGGCGGCCTGTTCGATGAGGGCGGCGCCCTGCCTGAGGTCGAAGGCGCGTTCACCGCGCCGCGCGCGTTCTTGGAAACGGCGGCGCAACTGATCCAGCATCGGTCCGAGGATCGCTTCGACCTGATGTATCGCCTGCTGTGGCGGCTGAAGGATCAGCCGAACCTGATGGCCGTCCTGTCCGACCGGGACGTGGCCGAGGCGGCGGATCGGGTGAAGGCGGTGCGCCGCGCCGCCCACAAGATGAAGGCCTTCGTGCGCTTTCGACAGGCGCAAGACGAGGCGGGCGAGCGCTGGGTCGCGTGGTTCGAGCCCGCGCATCGGGTGCTGCAGGCGACGGCGCCCTTCTTCGCGCGCCGGTACAGCGCCATCCGGTGGTCGATCCTGACGCCGGACGGGGCGGCGCACTGGGATGGAACGCTTCTGACCTTCGGCCCGCCCGCTGATCAGTCCCAGGCGCCTGCCGAGGACGCGGTGGAGGATTTCTGGCGCACCTATTACGCCTCGACCTTCAATCCGGCGCGGCTGCGGCCTCAGGCGATGCGGTCGGAAATGCCCAAGCGTTACTGGAAGAACCTGCCCGAGGCGGCGTTGATCCCGGAACTCACCGCCGCCGCGTCGGTTCGCACGGATGCCATGGTGAACCAGCCCGCGCCCACGCCCAATGACCGGTTCCAGCGCGTTCGCGCGCCGTCGGTGGATCGCGCGGCGACGGATGATCTGGTCCCCGAAAGCCTGGACGAGCTGGCGCGCGGCGTTCAGGGCTGCCGCCGCTGTCCGCTGTGGCGCGACGCCACCCAGGGCGTTTGCGGCGAGGGACCGAAGCGTGCGGCCTTGATGGTCGTGGGAGAACAGCCGGGCGATCAGGAAGACCTGGCCGGTCGGCCCTTCGTCGGCCCCGCCGGGCGTCTTCTGGATGCGGCGTTCCAAGAGGCGGGACTTGATCGCGGCGACCTCTACCTCACCAATGCGGTCAAGCATTTCAAGCACGAGCCGCGCGGCAAGCGTCGGCTGCACAAGACGCCCAATGCGGGGGAAGTCCAGGCCTGCCGCTGGTGGCTGGATCATGAACGGCGCCTTGTCAGGCCGGAGCTGATCCTGGCTCTGGGCGCGACGGCGGGGCTGGCGGTGCTGGGGAGAAAGCCCGCCGTTCAGGCCGAACGCGGTCGCGTGCTCACGACCGAGGACGGCGCGCGGGTGCTGCTGACGGTGCACCCGTCCTACCTACTGCGCCTGCCCGATCCGGCGTTGCGCGCCGAGGAACGGAGGCGTTTTCTGGCTGACCTGTCCGTCGCCCGAGACGCGCTTAAGAGAACGGACGCTAAACGGGCTTGAAGTTTTTGCCCGCGCCCATATCGTATACGATTGTGCTGCGGGAGAGCGATATGAGCGTGTTTGAGGCCCAGGACGCGGTCGCCTTGTCGATTGACGAGGTGTTTGCCCTGTCGCGACGGGTGCTGACGGGGGCGGGGCTGTCCGTTCCGCACGCCGAGGCGGTGGCGCGGGCCATCACGGCGGGCGAGCGGGACGAGTGCGCCTCGCACGGGCTCTATCGTCTCCCCGGCTGCGTGATGACCATTCGCTCGGGCAAGATGTCGCTGGACGCCGAGCCGGTCATCACCGACGCCTCGGCCGCCCTGGTGCGCGCCGACGCCCGTTACGCCTATTCCCTGCTGGCCTTTGAACGCGCCGCTCCCCTGTTGGCGCAGAAGGCCAAGGAGGTCGGGGTGGCGGCGCTGGTCATCAACAACTGCTTCCATTTCTCGGCCCTGTGGCCCGAGATCGAACACCTGACCGGCATGGGCGTGGCGGCCCTGGCCATGACCCCCAGCCATTCGTGGGTGGCGCCGGCGGGCGGCAAGCGCGGCCTTCTGGGCACCAATCCGATCGCCTTCGGCTGGCCGCGTCCGGGGCCGCACCCCTATGTCTTCGACTTCGCCACCAGCGCCATCGCGCGCGGCGACATGGCGCTGCACGACATCGCCGGCAAGCCGATCCCGGAGGGCTGGGGCGTCGACGCCGAGGGGCGGCCGACGACCAATGCGCGCGCGGCTCTGGACGGCGCCATGCTGACCTTCGGCGGGCACAAGGGCTCGGCCCTGTCGACCATGATCGAACTGATGGCGGGCCCGTTGATCGGCGATCTGACCAGCCGCGAATCGATGGCCTTCGACGACGGCGCCAAGGCGGCGCCGATGCATGGCGAACTGATCCTGGCGTTTGATCCGGACCTGATGGGCGGCGGCGATCCCGAAGCCAACGCGGCGCGGGCCGAGGCCCTGTTCGCCGCCTTCGCCGACCAGGGCGCGCGCCTGCCGTCGCAGCGCCGGTACGAGGCCCGCGCGCGCAGCCTGGCCAACGGCGTGCGCACCCCCAAAGTCCTGTACGACCAGATCATGGCCCTTGGGTTCTGACCCGAGGCGGCCAAGCCGACCAGCAGGCGTGAGAGCGGATTTTTAAAGGTCCTCCAGGGCCTTGATCGGTCACCGCTTCCGGCTTAATCATATACTGTATACGAAATAAGCAAGCTCGGGAGGGAGCAGCACATGGCGGGAATGAAGTTGGATTGGACAGGGGTGATTCCGGCGGCCACCACGCAGTTCAATGAGAGCCTGGGGGTCGACTTCGACTCCACCCAAAAGGTTCTGGACGGCCTGATCCGTGATGGCGTCGACGCCATCATCGTCATGGGCACCGTGGGCGAGAACAACTCGCTGGAGCCCGAAGAAAAGCGCGCGGTCCTGAAGGCGGCGGTCGAGGTCGTGGACGGCCGCGTGCCGATCATCACCGGGGTCAGCGAACTGACCACGGCGCGGGCCGAGGCCTACGCCAAGGACGCCGAAGACATCGGGGTGGACGCCCTGATGGTGCTGCCGGCCATGGTCTATGTGCCGACGTCGGCGGAGCTCGAGGCGCACTTCCGCGCCGTGGCCGCCGCCAGCGCCCTGCCGAACATGCTGTACAACAACCCGCTGATGTATCGTCAGACGCTGAATAACGATGATCTGCGCCGTCTGTCCGACGTGCCGAACATCGTCGCCCTGAAGGAAAGCGCCCCGGACTCGCGCCGCATCACCGACATCTTCAACGAGCTGGGCGACCGCTACTCGGTCATGGTCGGCCTGGACGACGTGGCGCTGGAAGGCATGATCCTGGGCGCCAAGGGCTGGGTCTCGGGCCTGACCAACGCCTTCCCCGAAGAGTCGGTGGCCCTGGTCAAGGCGGTTCAGGCCGGCGACATCGCCCGCGCCCTTGAGATCTATCGCTGGTTCATGCCGCTGCTTCACCTGGATTCGGTTGCGGATCTGGTCCAGTCGATCAAACTGTCCGAGATGATCATGGGTCGCGGTCACGAACGGGTCCGCATGCCGCGCATGCCGCTGGCCGGCGCCCGCCGCGCCGAGGTCATCGCCATGGTCGAAAAGGCGGCGGAAACGCGCCCGATCGGCTCGGGCAAGGCCACCAAGATCACCTGACCCGGAGCCCAGATGCGCGACGTCTTTTTCTGCATCGACGGTCATACCGCCGGCAACCCGGTTCGCCTGGTCGCCGGCGGCGCGCCCCTGTTGTCAGGGGCCAGCATGGCCGAGCGGCGGCTCGATTTCCTGAGCCGCTACGACTGGATCCGCACCTCCTTGTGTTTCGAGCCGCGCGGCCACGACATGATGAGCGGCGGCTTCCTGTATCCGCCGACCCTGCCGGATGCGGACGCGGGCATCCTGTTCATCGAGACCAGCGGCTGCCTGCCCATGTGCGGCCACGGGACGATCGGCATGATCACCTTCGGGCTGGAGCATGGCCTGATCCGGCCGTGCACCCCGGGCCGGCTGAAGATCGAGGTCCCTGCGGGCGTTCTGGACATCGCCTATGAGACTGAGGGCGATAAGGTGACCTCGGTGCGCATCCGCAACGTGCCGGCCTATCTGGCGGCGCAAGGCATCGAGATCGACGTGCCGGGCCTCGGCCCGCTGAGCGTGGACGTGTCCTACGGCGGCAACTACTACGCCATCGTCGAACCGCAGGGCGCCTACACGGGCCTCGACGACCTGGGCGCCAGCCGCATCATCGAACTGAGCGGTCTGGTGCGCGACCGGGTGCGGGCGGCCTTCCATCCGGTGCACCCGGACGAGCCTTCGATCAACGGCGTCAGCCACGTCCTGTGGGCCGACAAGCCCAAGGGCGAGGGCGCCGACGGCCGCAACGCCGTCTTCTATGGCGACAAGGCCATCGACCGCAGCCCCTGCGGCACCGGCACCTCGGCGCGGCTGGCCCATCTGCACGCCAAGGGACGGCTGAAGGTCGGCGACGCCTTCGTCCACGAAAGCTACATCTGCAGCCGGTTCATCGGCCGGGTCGAAGCTGAAACGACCGTGGGCGACCACAAGGCCATCGTGCCCTCGATCGAGGGTTCGGCGGTCGCCACCGGCTTCAACACCATCTGGGTGGACCGCAAGGATCCCTTCTGGGCCGGCTTCCAGGTCGTCTGAGCGACTTGCCGTCGTAATTGCGCACGGCGCACGTTATGGCTGGGCCGGGCGACCGGCCCAGCCTTTTTCGACTCGATGAACCGCATGGCCGCATCTCCGTTTGAAGTCCGCACCCTGTCCGACCGCCTGATGGAGGTCGTGCGCGACATGATCCTGTCGGGGGCGATCGCGCCTGACGTGCCGATCCGGCAGGACGCCCTGGCGGCCGACCTGAACGTCTCAAAGATTCCTCTGCGCGAAGCGCTTGTGCGGCTGGAGCAGGACGGACTTGTGGTGTCGCACCCCAACCGGGGCTTCTTCGCGCGCGGCATGAGCGCGGCCGAGGTGGAGGAGATCTTCGAACTTCGCCTCAAGCTGGAGCCGGACGCGGCGGCCGAGGCCTGCCTCGTCGCGGATGAGGCCCGGCAGGACGAGGCTCTGCAGGTGCTGGCGCAATTGAATGCGGCGGCGGCTGGAGGGATGCCGACGGTCGGCCCTCTGAACCGCGCCTTCCACATGGCTCTGGTGCAGCCGGGCAAGCGCGCCCTGACCGCGGAAATCACCACCCGCCTCCACGTCATGGCCGATCGCTATGTGCGCAAGCATCTTGAGCACAAGGGGCGCCATCTGACGGCCGAAGCCGAACACCAGGACATCCTTCAGGCCTGGCTGGCCCGCGACGCCGATAAGGTGCGCCGTCTGGTGGCCGACCACCTGCAGCACACCCTGTCCGACCTGCGCGAGGAGTTCGCGCAGGGCGCCGGGCAAGGCTGATCGACAACCTTGCCCGGCGCAGCCTCAGCCCTGTTCGACCGGGACGGGCTGCTGACGGGCCTTCAGGGCGGTCATCAACAGATTGACGGCGGCGTAGAGCACCACCACCACCACGCCCCAGCGCAGCACCGTCAGCGGCAGGGAGGTGATGACGAAGGCGGCCAGCAGCACCGCCGGTATCCCCCCGATGGCCATCCCCAGCACCAGCCGCAGATCGATGCGTTCGCTCTTGATGAAGCGCAGGCTCGACACCGGCATCAGGAAGGCGCAGGCGCCCATCATGATCGGGAAGGCCGCCGTGGGGTTCATGCCCATCAGGCTGAGCATGATCAGCGAAGGCGCATAAAGCCCGATGCCGAAGCTCATCAGGGCGCCCATCAGCACATGGGCCAGGACGGCGATCAGGAACAGGTTGCCGTCCAGGGCGACCGCCTCTCCGCCCGCAGGCATCAGGTTCAGATTGGTCATGGCGTACAGGGCGGCGGCGATCAGCAGGGCCGCGCCGACCACGATCTGAACCGCGCGCACCGGCAGACGCAGCACGATGGGCGCGCCGATGACCGCCCCCAGGATGGAGGCGGCGATACAGGCGATCAGCAGCACCGGATCGACCTGGATCAGCTTCATGAAGACCAGCCCCTGCATGACCGTCGGCAGGCAGTGGCCGGCGTTCAGCACGGCCGGAAGAAAGCTGTCGGGCACCAGTTTGCGGAACCGCAGCCAGGCCGTGGTCGGCGCAAAGGAGCCGATGCCCAGCGCATCGAAGAAGTTGGCGACCGCGCCGATGGCTATGCCTTCCGCCTTGGGTTTCAACGCTCCGCGCGCCTTGGCGGTGCGGACCAGTTGGACGGCGTAAAAGGCGGCCAGCAGCGCCAGCGCCGTCAGCAGAACGGCTATAATCATGATGTTTCCCTCCCCCGAGGTCCTCGCCGCCCTTTACGAGCGATCCGAGGAATGAAAGAAAACATGACTAGAAATCAGATACAATATACATACGAGCCATGACCTTTCTTCCGCCCAGCGCCCCGCCCATCACCGTCGCCGAACGACAGGATCGCGTCGCCGCCCTGGCCGCGCGATTGAGAGCCGATGGGCTGGCGGCCCTGCTGGTCGGGCCCACGGCGTCGCTGCGTTATTATACGGGACTGGACTGGCATCCGTCCGAGCGGCTGACCGGCGCGCTGATCCATGCCGACGGCCGGGTCCAGTACATCTGTCCCCGGTTTGAGCTGGACAAGGTGGCTGGGCTGACGGCGGGGGCTGTCGCGGGCGACATCCTAACCTGGGAAGAGGAAGAAAGCCCCTATGCCCTGGCGGCGGCCAGCCTTCCCGAGGGCGGCGTGCTGGCGATCGACGATCAGGCGGCGGCCTTCATCTGGCTGGGCCTCAGCCGCGTTCTGGGGGCCGAGCGCGTCACGGACGGCGGCCCGCTCATCGTCGCCCAGCGCAGCATCAAATCGGCGGCCGAGATCGCCCTTCTGACCCGCGCCAAGGCCATCACTCTGGAGGTCCAGCGCCGCACCCGCCACTGGCTGAAAGCGGGCGTCCTCACCTCCGAGGTCAAGGACTTCATCGACGCCGAACATCGCGCCCTTGGCGGCGAGGGCGGGTCCTGGTTCTGCCTGGTCTCCTTCGACGACGACACCTGCCTGCCGCACGGGGGCGAGGGCGACCGCGCCCTGGCGGCGGATGATGTGGTGCTGATCGACACCGGGACCCTGGTGGACGGTTATCACTCGGACATCACCCGCACCTATGTCTTCGGCCAGCCGACGGAGGACTTCCGCCGCGTCTGGGCGCATGAGAAGGAAGCGCAGGCCCGCGCCTTCGCCGCCGCGGCCCTGGGCGCCCCCTGCGCCAGCGTGGACGCCGCCGCGCGGGATTATCTGACCGGCCTCGGGTATGGCCCAGACTACCGCCTGCCGGGCCTGCCCCACCGCACCGGCCACGGCATCGGTCTGGACATTCACGAAGCGCCCAATCTGGTGCGCAGCGATGTTACGCCGCTGGCGCCCGGCATGTGCTTCTCGAACGAGCCGATGCTGGTCATTCCCGGCCGGTATGGCGTGCGCCTCGAAGACCATTTCTACATGACCGAGGCCGGGCCGGTCTGGTTCACCGAGCCGTCGCATAGTCTGGACGACCCGTTCGGAGAGGACGCGGCGGCATGATGACAGCCCGGCGCTGGGCCGTCGTCGGCGGGGGGCTGGTGGGGGCGGCGACGGCGCTTCGCCTTCAGGCGGCCGGTTTTGAGACGACGCTGATCGACCGGGGCGACTCGCGACGCGGCGCCTCCTTCGGCAACATCGGCCACATCGCCGCCGAGCAATGCGAGCCCATGCCCTCGCCTGCGACCCTCAAGGGCGCCGTGGGGCGGCTGTTCGCTTTTGGCGGGCCGCTCGATTTTCGAGCGCGCGATGCGTCGCTGTGGGGACCCTGGGCGCTGCGGTTCCTGGCGGCGTCTCGACCGGCGGCGGTCGCTCACGGGGCCGAGGTTCTGGCGCATCTGCTGGACGATCCGGTCGGCGCCTGGATGCGTCTGGCCGCTCTGGCCCAGGCGCCCGAGAGCCTGATCCGGGCGACGGGCCATTCGGTGGTCTGGTCCACGCCCGATGCGGCCCGGCGCGGGCTGGCCGGCTGGAGCGCCGCGCGCACCGGCGGGGCGCGCTTCCGCGTGATGGAGGCGGAGGAACTGGCCGCCTATGACGCCGTCCTGCGTCAGCGTCCGGCGGGCGGCATCCGGTTCACCGGCACGGGTCAGGTCAGCGAGCCGCAGGCGGTGCGCGACGCCCTACTGGCCGCCTTCGCCGCCAAAGGCGGGCAGACGGTCCACGCCGATGCCGCCGCCATCCGGCACGTGGCCAACGCCGCCGAGGTCGCCCTGTCGGACGGAACAGTCATCGACGCCGATCGCGTCGTGGTCGCGGCCGGGGCCTGGTCGGAGCGCCTGATGCGGCCTCTGGGCGCGCGGGCGGCTCTGATCGGCGAGCGGGGCTATTCGGTGCAGTCGGCCCAGCACGACTGGCCGGACGACCTGCCTCTGACCGTGTTCGAGGACCGGGCCCTGGCGGTCGCCCGCTTCGACGGGGGCCTGCGCGCCTCCAGCCATGTCGAGTTCGGCGCCCCGTCCGCCCGGCCCGATCCGCGCAAGTGGCGCAGCATCGAGGCGCATCTGCGCGACCTGGGCGTGGCCTTCTCGGCCCAGCCTGACCGGTGGTGCGGCCCTCGGCCGACTCTGCCGGACTATCTGCCCGCCATCGGACGGCTGAACGCTCACCCTCAGGTGCACTACGCCTTCGGTCACCAGCATCTGGGCCTGACGACGGCGGCGCGGACGGCGGAGATCATCGAGCAGATGGCGCTGGGCCGCCCCGCGCCTGCCTGGACCGAGGCTCTTAAGATCGAGCGCTTCGGCTGAGATTCCGAGGGCGCCGATGGCGTGGCGAAGGGGCGAGACCGGGCCGTACCGTACAGCCCCGCAGGCGTTCGTCGCCCTGGCTCGAGTCTGTTCCTGGTTGAGGCGATCCACGGCTAAACCGGCCGTGAGGTCGCGGCGCTGCGGCAAGGCGATGGCCGAACCGCTCCTGCTACGGTCACAATCGCGCCAACTCGTCGCTTTGACGCAAGGGCGTCATTTCCCTTAGGAAAAAGTCTGGCAAAACGAAAAGGCGCGATCCGCAGTCTTTCGGGCGCCGTCCCACAACCTATCGGAGATGATCGACACGCCCGTGCCAGCCAGCTTCCTCCTGCTCGTCATTCTCGTCCTGCCCTTCATCGGGGCCATGATCGCCTCGGGGCTGCCGCGTCACGCGCGGACCTCTGCGGCCATTCTGTCGTGGATCATCGCCCTGATCAGCGTCGGCTGTCTGGCGGTGCTCTGGCCGCGGTTCCAGGACGGGGAGGTGTTGAAGCTGACGCTGGCGTGGCTGCCGTCCCTGGGGGTGAACCTTACGATTCGCCTGGACGGCCTGTCATGGGTGTTCAGCGCCCTGATCCTGGGGATCGGCGCGCTCGTGGTGCTTTATGCGCGCTACTACATGTCGCCGAAGGACCCGGTGCCGCGCTTCTTCTCCTTCCTGCTGGCCTTCATGGGCGCGATGCAGGGCGTGGTGCTGTCGGGCAATCTGATTCAGCTGGTGGTCTTCTGGGAGCTGACCAGCCTCTTTTCCTTCCTGTTGATCGGCTACTGGCACCAGAACGCCTCGGCGCGCGAGGGCGCCCGGATGGCGCTGACCATCACGGCCACCGGCGGGGTGGCCCTGCTGGTCGGCATGATCCTGATCGGCCGCATCGTCGGCAGCTATGAGCTGGACGCCGTCATCGCCGCGCGCGACGTCATCCTGGCCAGCCCGATCTACCCGGTCGCCCTGGGGCTGATCCTGATCGGGGCACTGACCAAGAGCGCCCAGTTCCCGTTCCACATCTGGCTGCCGCGCGCGATGGCGGCCCCGACGCCGGTCAGCGCCTATCTGCACTCGGCGACGATGGTGAAGGCGGGCGTCTTCCTGCTGATGCGGTTCTGGCCCGTCTTCGGCGAGACCGAGATGTGGTATTTCGTGGTCGGCGGCCTGGGCCTGACGACCCTGCTGGTCGGCGCCTGGTGCGCCATTTTCCAGCACGACCTGAAGGGCCTGCTGGCCTATTCGACCATCAGCCACCTGGGCCTGATCTGCCTGTTGCTGGGGCTGGGATCGGACCTGGGCGCCATCGCGGCCATCTTCCACACCATCAACCACGCCACCTTCAAGGCCTCGCTGTTCATGGCGGCGGGCATCATCGACCACGAGGCCGGGTCGCGCGACATGCGCAAGCTCAGCGGCTTGATCCGCTTCATGCCGATCACCGCCACCCTGGCCATGGTCGCCGCCGCCGCCATGGCGGGCGTGCCCCTGTTGAACGGTTTCCTGTCCAAGGAGATGTTCCTGGCCGAGGCCCTGGCCAGCACTCAGACCTCGGCGCTGAACCAGGCCCTGCCGGTGCTGGCGACCCTGGCGAGCGCCTTCAGCGTCTTGTATTCGCTGCGCTTCATCCACACGACCTTCTTCGGGCCGCCATCGACTGAGCTGGACCGCGTCCCGCACGAGCCGCCCGGCTGGATGCGGCGTCCGGTCGAGGTGCTGGTGGCCCTGTGTCTACTGGTCGGGGTCTTCCCGGCGGTCACCGTCGGCCCCTTCCTGCGCAGCGCGGCCGTGACCATGCTCGGCTTCGACCTGCCCTATTACAGCCTGGCCCTGTGGCACGGCTTCAACCTGCCGCTGCTGCTCAGCGTCATCGCCATGGCGGGCGGCATCGGCCTCTATGTCGTCTTCGGCAAGGCGCTGAACGCCAATCCGCGCGGCGGTCCCTGGGGCATGAAGCGGCTGAACGGCGGCTATCTGTTCGAGCGCTCCCAGGTCATGTTGATGGACCTGTCGCAATGGATCGTGCGCCACCTGGGCGCGCAGCGCCTGCAGCCGCAGTTGCGCCTGATCCTGCTGACGGCCTTGCTGTCGGGGGCCGTGGCGGCGGCGGGCGGCTTCGTGTTGACCTGGCCCGAGTTCCGCGTGCCCCAGGCGCACAACCTGGCCTTCGCCGCCCTGTGGCTGGCGGGGGGCGCCTGCGCCCTGGCCGCCGCCTGGCAGGCCAAATACCATCGCTTGGCGGCCGTCATCCTGATGGGCGGGGCGGGGCTGGCCAGCTGTCTGACCTTCGTCTGGCTGTCGGCGCCGGATCTGGCCCTGACGCAGCTTGTGGTCGAGGTGGTGACGACGGTGCTGCTGCTGCTGGGCTTGCGTTGGCTGCCCAAGCGGCTGGCCGAAATCCATGTCCCTGAGTCGGAGCGGCGCCGCGCGCTTTGGCGCCGTCGTCTGGACCGGGGCATCGCCATCTTCGCCGGGGCGGGCGTGGCGCTGATCTCCTGGGCCGTCATGGTGCGCCCGCCGGTCGAGGGCGTGTCGCGCTTCTTTATCGAGAAGGCCTATGAGGAGGCCGGCGGCCGCAACGTCGTCAACGTCATTCTGGTCGACTTCCGCGCCTTCGACACCTTCGGCGAGATCACCGTCCTGGGCGTGGTCGGCTTGACGGTGCTGGCCTTGCTGCGCCGCTTCCGGCCGGCCAGCGACAGCCTGTCCCAGCCGATACAAAAGCGCGTTCAGGATGCGTCTGACCGCGCCCGCGAGGGCCGCAGCGAGGGTGACACCCTCAGCGACACCATGATGATTCCCGGCGTGGTGATGCGCTGGCTCTTCCCCTTCATCATCCTGTTGGCGGTGCACCTGTTCCTGCGCGGGCATGACCTGCCGGGCGGGGGCTTCGCGGCGGGGGTGGCGCTGTCGATCGCCTTTATCCTGCAATATATGGCGTCCGGCGCCCGCTGGGTGGAGGAACGGCTGGAGATCCGCCCGATCATCTGGATCGGCGTCGGCCTGCTGATTGCGGCGGCCAGCGGCGCCGTGGGGTGGATCTTCGACCAGCCCTTCCTGACCTCCTATTTCCAGTACGCCGACCTGCCGCTGCTGGGCCGCGTCCCTCTGGCCAGCGCCGTCCTGTTCGATCTGGGCGTCGTGGTCCTGGTCGTGGGCGCCACCGTGCTGATCCTGGTCGCCCTGGCGCACCAGTCGCTGCGCCGCGCGCGCATTGAGGAGGCCGAGGCCGAAGCGGACGCCGAGCAGAAGGGAGGGGTGCAATGACCCAGATCGTCCTGGCCCTGGCCATCGGCGTGCTGACCGCCTCGGGGGTGTGGCTGATGCTGCGCCCGCGCACCTTCCAGGTGATCATCGGCCTGTCGCTGGTCTCCTATGCGGTCAATCTGTTCATCTTCTCCATGGGGCGGCTGCGTTCCGGCGCGGCGGCCTTCACCCGCGAGGGCGCCGAGGACCCGGCCCTCTACGCCGATCCGACGCCCCAGGCCCTGGTGCTGACGGCCATCGTCATCAGCTTCGCCCTGACGGCCCTGTTCCTGGTGGTGCTGCTCGCCTCGCGCGGCGAGACCGGCAGCGACCATGTCGACGGCCAGGAGGCGCCCGAATGACCGATTGGCAGGAACATCTGATCATCGGGCCGATCGTGCTGCCGATGGTCATCGCGGCGGCCATGCTGCTGTTCGACGAGCGCCGCCGCCTGCTGAAGGGCGGCCTGAGCCTGTTCGCCATGGCCGCCATCCTGGCCATGGCCCTGGCCCTGCTGCACGAAAGCGCGACCGGGGCGGCGGGCGGGGGCGACACCGCCCGCGTCTACCAACTGGGCGACTGGCCGGCGCCGTTCGGCATCGTCCTGGTGGCCGATCGTCTGTCGACGCTGATGGTGGCCCTGACCAGCGTGCTGGGCGCCTGCTCCATGATCTTCGCTCTGGCGCGGTGGGACCGGGCCGGGCCCCGTTTCCACGCCCTGTTCCTGCTGCTGGTCATGGGCGTCAACGGGGCCTTCCTGACCGGCGACCTGTTCAACCTGTTTGTCTTCTTCGAGATCATGCTGGCGGCCTCCTATGGCCTGGCCCTGCATGGTTCGGGCGAGGCGCGGATCCGCGCGGGTCTGGCCTACATCGCCGTCAACCTGACGGCGTCCATGCTCTTCCTGATCGGGGTCAGCCTGATCTACGGCGTGACCGGCACCCTCAACATGGCCGATCTGGCCGTGCGCATTCCCCAGATCGCCGCGGCTGACCGAGGCCTGTTCCACGTCGGGGCGGCGATCCTGGGCGTGGCCTTCCTGACCAAGTGCGCCATGTGGCCGTTGGGGTTCTGGCTGACCACCACCTATTCGGCGGCCAGCGCCCCGGCGGCGGCCGTCTTCGCCATTCTGTCCAAGGTCGGCGCCTATGTGATCATCCGCCTCAGCTTCCTGCTGTTCGCGCCCGACAGCGGCGCCTCGGCCGGGTTCGGCCAGTTGTGGATCCTGCTGGGCGGGCTGGCGACCATCGGCTTCGGCACGGCAGGCATGATCGCGGCGCGCGACCTGTCGATCGCGGCGGCCTACGCCGTCATCGTCTCTTCGGGCACGGTGCTGGCGGCGGTCGGGACGGGCAACGCCGATGTCCTGGGCGGGGCGGTCTTCTATCTGGTCGGCTCGACCCTGGCCTGCGGCGCCCTTTTCATGCTGGCCGAGGTCCTGAACAGGGGCCAGGACCTGGGCGCCCGCTCGGGCCGCGCCGTCTTCGACGATGAATATTTCGACCCCTTTGACGACGAAGAGCGCAATGAGCCAGGTCTGGTCATTCCCGCGGCGGTGGCGGCTTTGGGCGGAGCCTTCCTGATCTCGACCCTGATGATCGCGGGCCTGCCGCCGCTGGCGGGCTTCATCGGCAAGCTGGCCATGATGGAGGCCCTGTCGGGCCTGGGCGGCTGGGCCGGCTATGGGGTGATCATAGCCCTGTCGCTCGCCTCGCTGGGCGCCCTGATCGGTCTGACGCGGCTGGGCATGGCGGCGCTGTGGGCGCGAGACGACGACGCCGAACCGGCGATCGTGGTCGGCGCCGCCGAGGGCGTGGCCATTGCGGGCCTGCTGGCGGCCTGCCTGTTTCTGGCGATCTTCGGCGAGGCGGGCTTCGCCTATGCCGACCACACGGCCGACTGGCTGGTGCGGCCTGACGCCTATGTCCGCGCAGTGCTGGGAGGCAGCGCATGATCCGGGCGGTTCTGCCTCACCCCATACTGTCGCTGGGGCTGTTCGGGGCCTCCCTGCTGCTCAGCGGCTCGACGGCGGCGCCGTCGCTCGCCCTGGCGCTGCTGATGGCCCTGGCGGCGCCGCAGATCATGCGCGTTCTGGATGTTGAGCCGGTGCGGCTTAAAAAGCCGCTGACCCTGCTGAGCTTCGCCGCAGTCGTCGCCTTGGACATCGTTCGCTCGAACTGGGAGGTGGCTCTGGTGGTGCTGGGGCTGAACGCCTCGCGCGACAGCCGCGTCTCGGGCTTCGTCCATATTCCGCTGGAGATGCGCGACCGCTATGGCCTGGCGGTCCTGGCGGTGGTCATCACCAGCACGCCGGGCACCATCTGGGTCGAATATGAGGACGCGACCGGCGTGCTTCTGCTGCATATCCTCGATCTGCAGGACGGCGACGACTGGGCGGAGCGCATCAAGAACCGTTATGAGCGCCGCCTGATGGAGATCTTCGAATGAGCGGCGCCGTCTTCTACTGGGCGCTGGTTTTGGCGCAATTGTTCCTGGCGGCCGCCGGCCTGATCGGCGTGTGGCGCATCGCCAAGGGGCCGCGCGCTCAGGACCGCATCTTGGGCCTCGACACGCTTTACCAGGCGGGCATGTTGTTGGTCGTCGCCTTCGGGGTGCGGACGGGAACCCAGCAGTACTTCTATGCGGCGGTGATGATCGGCATGCTGGGCTTCACCTCCTCGGTCGCCCTGGCCAAATTCCTGATGCGCGGCGAGGTGATCGAATGAGCGGCTTTCCCGCCAATGTCCCGGCCTGGGCGGCCCTGCTGGCGGCGGGGCTGGTGCTGTTCGGCGCCGGCCTGACCTTCATCGGCGCACTTGGCCTCGTGCGGCTGCAGACCTTCTACGAGCGGGTTCACGCCCCGACGCTGGGGGCGACGCTGGGCATGTTCTTGGTCTTGTGCGGCTCGGTGATCTATTTCACCGGGGCGGAGGGGCGCTTCATGCCCGTCGAACTGCTGGCGGCGGTCTTCTTCACGGCGACGACGCCGGTGACGCTGATCATCCTGGCTCGGGCCGCCCTGTTCCGCGACCGGACGGATAGATCCGGCGACGGCGTGCGCGTGCCGCTGGAGGGCGAGTGCGCGGGCGTCGTCCGCACGCCTCCTGACCTGGTTACTGGTCCTCGTCGAAGCGACGCGCCACAAGATCGGTGAGGGCGGCCACGGCCTGGGGCGCGTCGCGCCCTTCGGCCTTCACCTCGACATCGCAGCCGATCCCGGCGCCCAGCATCAGCAGGCCCATGATCGAGCGCGCGTCCACGCTCACCCCGTCGCGCGTGACATGAATCTCGGATTCGAACTCCGAGGCCAGTTTGACGAACTTGGCCGAGGCGCGAGCATGCAGGCCGCGCTGATTGCAGATGTTCAGCGTCGCCGTGGCGATGGCGGCTGGATCGGCGGCGTCGCTCATTTCTCGCCTGCCAGCACCCAGGAAGCGACCGAGATGTATTTGCGCCCGGCGTCCTGAGCATGGGCCACGCAGGCCTCCAGGCTTTCGCGGCCGCGCACGCTGGCCAGCTTGATCAGCATGGGCAGGTTCAGCCCGGCGATCACCTCGGCGCCGGTCTGCTCCATGACCGAGATGGCCAGATTGGACGGGGTGCCGCCGAACATGTCGGTCAGCAGGATGACGCCCTCGCCCTCATTGACGGCTGCGGCGGCGTCGACGATGTCGCGGCGGCGCCGCTCCATGTCGTCCTCGGGGCCGATGCAGATGGCGGCGACGCCGCGTTGCGGTCCCACCACATGCTCCATCGCCGACAGGAATTCAGAGGCCAGGCCCCCGTGGGTGACGATCACCAGCCCGATCATATAGGCTTCACCAAAGACATCCCCAGCCCGCCTTCGCGAGCGACAAGCCTTGTTTCATAGGGCAATCGCGGCCCGGATCAAAGAGCGGGCGGCGCCATCTCGGAAACAGCGTGAAGGGCGGCCGCCGCGACGGCCGCCGCAGAGGCCGGCCGCGGATCCAGATCGAGCTGAGGCAGGAGCACGCCCTCGATGACCCGCCACGTCGGCTGGGGCAGGCGCTCGACCGGCTCGCGCGTCAGGCGCAGGGCCAGGGCCAGCCGGGTCGAGGGGCGAAAAGGCCGGCTGACGATGCCGACGCCGCGCACCTCCATCCGCCCGGCGATGGTGTCGGGAACAGTGGCGTAAAGCGCGCCGCGACAGGCGAAGACCTCCACCCAGTCGTCGCCGACCAGCCGCCATCCGTTCTGCATCAGCCGCAGCGCCAGGTCGCTCTTGCCTGCGCCGGACGGCCCCTGGATCAGCACGCCGCGCCATCCCTGCGACGTGCGGGCGGTGACGACGCTGGCGTGGACAGGCTGGCGGGCAGGGGTCATGCGCGTTTGCCGACGGCGGGCAGGCTGACTTCAAAGCGGGCGCCCAGAACGGACCCGTCTTCGCCCTTGCGATTTTCGGCGCGGACCCGGCCGCCGTGGGCGTCGACGATCTGGCGGACGATGGACAGGCCCAGACCCGAGTTGGCGCCGAAGGCCGTGCCCTTGGGCCGCGAGGTGTAGAAGCGCTCGAACACCGTCTCCAAGTTTTCAGCCGGGATGCCCGGGCCGTCGTCGTCGATGCGGATGCGCAGCGGCAGGTCGGCCGGGCTGTCGTCGCGATACAGGCTCACACGGACCTCGCCGCCGGCGGGGCTGAACGAGCGGGCGTTGTCGATCAGGTTGCGGAACACCTGGCCCAGAGGCACGTCGCGGCCCATGACGCGGGCGTTGTCGGTCGCCGTGACGAGCCGAACAGCCGGTTCGTCCGGCTTCCGACCGGCCTCATAGACGCCGATGATGTCGCCCAGCAGATCGTTCAGGTCGATGGCGCGCGGCCGGTCGCGCGACAGTTCGGCGTCCAGGCGCGAGGCGTTGGAGATGTCGGTGATCAACCGATCCAGGCGCCGGACGTCCTGTTGCAGCAGATTGGTCAGACGCGCGCGCTGCTCGTCCGTCTTGACCAGCGGCAGGGTCTCCAGAGCCGAGCGGATCGACGTCAGCGGGTTCTTGATCTCGTGGCTGACGTCGGCGGCGAAGCGTTCGATGGCGTCCATCCGGGTCGACAGGGTGTCGGTCATCGACTCCAGGGCGCGGGCCAGATCGCCGATCTCGTCCTTGCGGTCTTCCAGGTCGGGCAGGGAGATGGCGCGGGCGCGTTGCAGGCGCACCTGGTCCGCCGCCGCCGACAGCCGCATGACCGGCCGGGCTACGAACAGGTGCAGCACCAGGGACGCCAGCAGATTCACCGCCAGGGCCACCAGGGCGAAGGGCATCAGAGCCCGCCGCTGGGCGTCCAGGGTGGCGTTGACGTCGCCGGCCTCCAGCGTCAGCACGCCCAGAACCTGTTGCACATGGCGGACGGGCAGGGAGACGGAGACGACCCGCTCGCCCTCCTCGTTTCGGCGCAGGGAGGCCTGGGGCGCGCCGGTCAGAGCCCTCTCGACTTCGGCTGACAGCTCGGCGTTGGCCCGGGCCAGACGCGCCGTCTCGCGCGGCGATGGTTCGGCGGGGGCCAGAGCCGTTCCGGCCGGGTGGGCGGGTGGCAGGGGCGCGCCCGGAATGGTGTCGCTGACCCGGAAGGAGTCGGACACCTCGATCCCGTCGATGTCGAACAGGCGGGCGCGCTGCCCGGCCGGAATGAAGTTGTCGCGCAACCACAGGGCGGCGGCGCGGTCGTCCAGCATGGGATAGGGGTCGCCCTGGGTGATGCCCAGTTCGCCCAGAACGTTGGCCAGAAGCTCGGCCTGAACGCCGAGGGATTCCTGACGCGCCTCGATCAGCCCTCGCCGCCATTCGTTCAGCAGCAAGGCGCCGCCGAACAGGATCAGCAGGCTGAGAAGATTGAGAGCCAGGATGAATCCGCCCAGGCGCGATCCGCCGAAGCGGAATCGGCGCCGCGCCCGGACGGTTTCAGGTTCAGCTCTCGCGGTAGCGGTATCCGACGCCATACAGGGTCTCGATAGCGTCGAACTCAGGGTCGACCATGCGGAACTTCTTTCGCATCCGTTTCACATGGCTGTCGATGGTGCGGTCGTCGACATAGACCTGATCGTCATAGGCGGCGTCCATCAGATTGTCGCGACTCTTCACGAAGCCGGGGCGCTGGGCCAGGGCCTGAAGCAGCAGGAACTCGGTGACGGTCAGCTTCACCGGCTTGCCGTCCCAGGTCGATTCGTGGCGCGCCGGGTCCATCGACAGCTTGCCGCGCTTGATCGCCTTGCCGGCTTCGGCGGCGGCCGGGTCGATGGGGTCCAGACCTTCGACGCCGGCGCGGCGCAGCAGGGCCTTCACCCGCTCGATCAGCAGGCGCTGGCTGAAGGGCTTGTGAATGTAGTCGTCGGCGCCGAGGTTGAAGCCGAGGATTTCGTCGATCTCCTCGTCCTTGGATGTCAGCATGATGACCGGCAGGCTGGAGGTCTGGCGCAGGCGGCGCAGCACTTCCATGCCGTCCATGCGCGGCATCTTGACGTCCAGGATCGCCAGGTCCGGCGGGGTGGTCTCCAGCGCTTCCAGGCCCGAGGCGCCGTCGTGATAGGCGGTCACCATGTGGCCATGGCTTTCCAGAGCCAGGGAGACGGAGGCGACGATATTCTCGTCGTCGTCGACCAGAGTGATGTTGGCCAAGGGCTTCTCCTTAGTGCGGGCGGGGAACGTCCGGTCCGCCGTCGTCTGCACAACGCACGGCAAGCGTAACTGTTCTACTCGATCGTGGTGACTTTACGTTCACACAAAATGGAGCGCGTCGTCGCGGCTTTCAACCGCTGGAGGCGAAAGCGAAACCCGAACTTAAGCTTGGGGCCGCAGGATAAGCGTCTGTGCTTGCGAAGGGCGTCATGGCCGGACCTGTTCATTACGAAATCTACATCCGCCGCACGGCGCCGGCCGACTGGTCCCTGCATCAGGCGGTGGAGGACCGGCGTCAGGCCGTCGACGCCGCCGAGGCGCTGTTGCGCGACCGTGAGGCGGTCGCCGTGCGCGTCACCAAGGAGACGCTGGACCCCGACACGATGGAGTTCGCCAGCGTCATCATCCTGACGCGCGGCGCGCCGGAACTGTCGCGCAAGCGTCCGCCCGCCGTCGACCAGCGCGGCCCGGCCTGTCGCGGCGTCGGCGACCTGTACGCCCCCCATGCGCGCGAGACCCTTGGCCGCGTGTTGGAGGACTGGCTGAACCGGCAGGGCGCGACGGCCTTCGAACTGCTGCACCGGCCCGACCTGGCCGAGCGGCTGGAGGCCTCTGGGGTCGAACTTCAGCACGCGATCCAGAAGGTCGCCGTGCCCGAGGCGCAGGCCATCCCGGGTCAGTCGGTGCACGACCTGATGCGCCACTATCAGCGCCTGGCCGAACAGGCGATCGAGCGGCTGCTGACCGCCGGTCGCAAGAAGCAGTTTCCCAGCTTCGAGGATCGGCCGGTCGCGGCGACGGCTCTGGCGCTTCAGGGCGCGGCGGACCGAGCCTTCGTCATGGGCGGGGCGGTGGCGGGCGCTCTGCGCGGCCTGCCGGGCGCGCGGGCGCGGGTCGAGCGGCTGATGGACATCTGCGATCAGGCCCCGGCAGAAGGCGCGCCGCGCGCCCTGGTGCTGGTGCCGGTGGAGCAGATTCTGTGCGAGCTTTTGGGGTCGCGTCACGGCCTGGCCCAGGTGCTGGGTCCGGGGCTGGATCAGGGCGCCAGCCTGGCGGCGGTGGTGCGCATGGCCGCCCCGCGCGAGGTGGACGCCGTCCTGGCGCAGGATGCGCGCCTCAGCCTGCTGGCCCCGCCGATCGAGGGGCCGGTGCGGCGTCTGGGCGAGCGGCTGGCGGCGGGCGAGTTTCCCCTGCTGGCCGCCTCCCTGGCGCGCATGGTGCTGCGCGAACTGATGAGCCAGCGCCGCCTGCGCCCCGGCGACGCGGTCGGCGAGATCGAGATCCTGCGCGTCCTGGCCATGGCGCTGACGGCCACGGCGGGGCGTCTGCTGACGCTGGAAGAGGTGCAGACCGCCTTTATCGAGCGGTCCAAGGCGCTGGTCGCGGCCGACTTCGTCGCCGCCTATGTCAAGGATTGCGCCAGCGTCCTGTCCGAGGCGGAGCGGCTGACGCGCCTATGCGAAAACGTCACCGGCGGCGCCAACAAGCGGGCGGCCGCGCGCTGGCTGGACGCCTGCGTCGTCTCCCTGCGCTTTGAGACCGAGATGCGGACCCGCACGCCGGGCGCGACGCCGCCCGGGCAGCGGCTGATGGCCCTGGCCGAGCTTCAGCGCGGCGTGCGCAAGGGCGGATTGTCCGAGCGTGAGACGCAAGGGGTGGTCGAAGCCCTCGGCGCCGTTGGCGGCGCGATCGAGGCCGACGCCCGGCTGACGGCGCAACTGGCCCGCGCGCCGGCCCCGCTTCCGCAGAAGCTGGCGGTGCTGCTGCGTCTGGCGGCGGGCGAGACGGGCCCCAGCGGGCCGGTCGCCGAGCGCGCCCGCGCCGAGGCGGTGCGCCTGATGCGCGCGCCGGACGCCCGCGCCGCCCTCAGCGCCGAGCCGCAGGCGGTTCAGGCTCTGCGCCCGCTGATGCAGGCGGCGGGGCTGGCGGCCTAAATCGACGGCTCAGTCGAAGATGTCGAAGATATCCAGCCGCTTCTTCTTCTTGCGGTACTGATAGTCGTCGTCGCGGCGGCGGTCGTGGTCATATCGGTCGTCGCGTTGACGCGGCGGCTCGCGATAGGCCGGCTGGCCGCCCCAGGGTTGTTGGGACGGTTGCGGCGGCGGCGCATAGGCCTGGGGCGCGGGCGCGGGCGCGGCGGCGCGGCCCTCGTCGCCGGCGGCGGCCATCAGCTTCTCCAGTTCGCCGCGATCCAGCCAGACGCCGCGACAGGTCGGACACATGTCGAACTGGACGCCGTGGCGATCCAGCGTCTGCATGGGCGCATTATCGTTGGGGCACATCAGCAGGGGCATCGTCATCCTCTTTCGTCGTTGAAGGCGGTCCGACATCACGCCGCCGAAGCGCCGCCAGAGGGGCCCGTCCCGCTACGTGAAAGAGGTAGGGCGCGTCCGCGCGCGCGACAACGCGCCGCGTCGCCGCAGGCTCTGTTTCACCGGCTCAGCAGCTCTGACCCGCGGCCCAGCCCGACGACCAGGCCCACTGGAAGTTGTAGCCGCCCAGCCAGCCGGTCACGTCCGCCACTTCGCCGATGAAGAACAGGCCGGGGACGGTCTTGGCCTCCATCGTCTGCTGGTCCAGGGCGGCGGTGTCGACCCCGCCCAGCGTCACTTCGGCGGTGCGATAGCCTTCGGATCCGACCGGCTTGACCGTCCAGGCGTTGACCGCCTCGGCCAGGGCCCGCAGCTTCTTGTCGCCGACTTCCGCCAGTTTGCCCGACAGGTTTTCGCGCGCACACAGGGCCTCGGCCAGACGGCGCGGCACGACGTGGCCGACGGCCGTGTGGACCGCCTGCTTGCCGTTCTCGGTCTTGGCGGCCAGAATTTCAGCCGCCGCATCGCGGCCAGGGGCCAGGTCGACGGTGATCGCCTCGCCCTCGCGCCAGTAGGAGCTGATCTGCAGGATCGACGGCCCCGACAGGCCGCGGTGGGTGAACAGCAGGCCTTCGCGGAAGACGGTCTCCTTGGCCGGGCGGCCGGGGCCGGCCTCCTTGGGCGCCTTGTGTCGCACCACCGCGTCGACCGACACGCCCGCCAGCGGCTTGAGCTGCTCCAGCAGGCCCGGCTCGAACGTCAGGGGAACCAGCGCGGGCCGGGTGTCGGTGACGCGCAGGCCGAAGCGCCGCGCGACCTCATAGCCCCAGCCGGTGGCCCCCATCTTGGGAATGGACTTGCCGCCCGTCGCCACGACCAGCGACGCCGCCGTCACGCGCGATCCGTCGTCCAGATCGACCTGAAACCGCTCGCCCGCGCGCTCCACCGTCTTGACGCCGACGCCCAGCGACAGGGCGACGCCCGCCGCCTTCATCTCGTCGGTCAGCATGCGGATGATCTGCTTGGCGCTGTCGTCGCAGAAAAGCTGGCCCAGGGTCTTCTCGTGCCAGGCGATGCCGTGGCGGTCGACCATCTTGATGAAGTCGTGCTGGGTGAAGCGCCGCAGGGCCGACAGGGCGAAGCGCGGGTTCTCGCCCAGGAAGTTGGCGCCGCTCGTCCCCAGATTGGTGAAGTTGCAGCGGCCGCCGCCCGAGATGCGGATCTTTTCGCCGGGGGCGCGGGCGTGATCGATCACGCGCACGCGACGGCCGCGCTTGCCGGCCTCGATGGCGCACATCATGCCGGCCGCGCCGGCGCCGACGATCAGGACGTCGATGTCTGAAGACTTCATCGCCCCGCCCTAGCAGGGGATCGCGCGCGAAGCGACCGTCAGAGGCCCAGCATGGCTCGATAGGTCGGATGCACCTGATCGGCGTATTCCGGGTGCTTCTTCAGATAGCTGGAGAAGAAGGTGCAGGTCGGCAGGACCAGCAGACCCTTGTCCTTCAGATCGGCCAGGACGTGCTTTGCCATGCGGCTGGCGATGCCGCGCCCTTCCAGCGGGACCGGCACGAGGGTCTCGGTGATCAGCCGCCCGCCCGCGACCGGGTTATAGATGACCACGGCGGTCTCGCCGTCGACCTCCAGCTCGTAACGCTTGGCGTCTTCGTTGTCGCGGATTTCGGGGTCCAGGCTCATGTCGTGATCCTTGCTGGAAAGCCAATGGGTTTTAGTGCGCGCCGTCCCAGTTCGGGGCCGCCTTGGCCTCGACGTCCAGCGGCACGCTCAGATCGACGACAGGCAGGGCGGCGCCTTCCATGATGCGGCGGATGACGGCGATGGCGCGGTCGGCCTCGGCCTCGGGGGCCTCGAACACCAGTTCGTCGTGGACCTGCAGCAGCATGCGGGTTTGCAGACCCGCCTCGGCCAGGGCGCCGGGCATGCGGATCATGGCGCGGCGGATGATGTCGGCGGCGGCGCCCTGGATCGGGGCGTTGATGGCCGCGCGCTCGCCGAACTGGCGCTCGGCGCCCGACTTGGAGTGGATGGCCGGGATGTGGATGCGCCGGCCGAAGACGGTGGTGACGAAGCCCTGCTCCTTCACCAGCGCCTTGGTCCTGTCCATGTAGGCGCGGATGCCGGGGAAGCGTTCGAAATAGGTCTTGATGTAGGCGCCGGCCTCGCCCTGGTCGATGCCCAGCTGGGCGGCCAGGCCGAAGGCGCTGATGCCGTAGATGATGCCGAAGTTGATGGCCTTGGCGCGGCGGCGCGTCTCGCTGGGCATGCCCTCGACCGGCACGCCGAACATCTCGGACGCGGTCGCCGCGTGGATGTCGAGGCCGCTCTTGAAGGCGCGCTTCAGCTCGGGGATGTCGCCGATGTGGGCCAGAAGGCGCAGCTCGATCTGGCTGTAGTCGGCGCTGATCAGCACATTGCCCGGCGAGGCGATGAAGGCCTGGCGGATCTGGCGGCCGGTCTCGGTGCGGATCGGGATGTTCTGCAGGTTGGGATCGGACGAGGCCAGGCGTCCCGTGGTCGCCGCCGCCAGCTGATAGGAGGTGTGGACCCGATTCGTCTGCGGGTCCATGGCCGCCACCAGGGCGTCGGTATAGGTGCCCTTCAGCTTGGATAGCTGGCGCCAGTCCAGGATGGTGCGGGGCAGGGCCTGCGTCTGAGCCAGCTCCTCCAGCACGCTGGCGTCGGTGCCCCACTGGCCGCTGGCGGTCTTCTTGCCGCCGGGCAGGTTCATCTCGCCGAACAGGATCTCGCCGATCTGGCGCGGGCTGCCGACGTTGAACGGGCGGCCGGCCAGCTTGTGCGCCTCCTCTTCCAGCTCGGCCATGCGCTGGCCGAAGGTCGAGGACAGGGAGCGCAGACGATCCGGATCGACGCGAACGCCGGCCCGCTCCATGTCGGCCAGAACGGCGGGCATGCCGCGCTCCAGCGTCTCATAGACGCTCGACAGCCCCTCGGCCGCCAGACGCGGCTTCAGCAGGCGATGCAGGCGCAGGGTCACGTCCGCGTCCTCGGCGGCGTAACAGACGGCCGACTTCATCTCCACGTGCTTGAAGCTCTTCTGGCTCTTGCCGGTCCCGGCCACGCTCTTGAAGGTCATCGGCTCGTGGCCGAGGTGCAGCCGCGCCAGCTCGTCCATGCCGTGGCCGTGCAGACCGCCCTCCAGCACGTAGGAGATCAGCATCACGTCGTCGATGGGGGCGACGCGCACGCCGCGCCGGGCCATGACGGCGAGGTCGTATTTGATGTTCTGGCCGACCTTCAGCACCGACGGGTCTTCCAGCAGCGCCTTCAGCCGGGACAGGGCGGTCGGCTTGTCGATCTGCTGCAGGGGCGGGCGCGCGTCGCCGCCGTCGCCGAAGTCCAAGCCGCCGTCGCCGGTCGGCTCATGTTCGTGCGTCAGGGGGATGTAGCAGGCGTCGTTGGGCCCCACGGCCAGCGACACCCCGCACAGCCCGGCGTGGGTCGAGGACAGGGCGTCCGTCTCGGTATCGAAGCCGACCACGCCCGCCGCCTTGGCCCGCGCGATCCAGCGGTCGAGGTCTTCCAGCGTCTGCACGCATTCATAGCGATCATGATCGATCGCCTGGGGCTCGGCCGGGGCGGCGACTTCGGTCTGGCCATAGCGCGGCGTAGCCACCGGGACGCTTGGCTGGCGCGCGAAGGTCGAGCCTTCCTTCTGCGGCGCCTTGCCGTCGCCGACGCGGCGGGCCAGCGAGCGGAACTCCATCATCTCCAGGAAGGCGGACAGGGTCTGCGGGTCCGGGTCGCGGATGACGAAGTCGTCGATCGGTTCGGGAAGCGGCGCGTCGCAGGTCAGCTTGACCAGTTCGCGCGACAGGCGGATCTGATCGGCGAAGTTGATCAGGGTCTCGCGGCGCTTGGGCTGCTTGATCTCGCCGGCCCGGGCCAGGAGCGTATCGAGGTCGCCGTACTCGTGGATCAACTGGGCCGCGGTCTTGGGGCCGATGCCCGGGGCGCCGGGGACGTTGTCGACGCTGTCGCCGATCAGGGCCTGGACCTCGACCACCTTGTCGGGCGTGACGCCGAATTTTTCAAACACGGCTTCTTCGTCCAGGCGGCGATCCTTCATCGGGTCGTACATGACCACGCCGCCCCCGATCAGCTGCATCAGATCCTTGTCGGAGCTGACGATCACCGCCTCGCCGCCCGCGTCGCGCGCCTGGCAGGCGTAGGTGGCGATCAGGTCGTCGGCCTCGTAGCCGGCCATCTCGACGCAGTGGACGCCGAAGGCCTTGGTGGCCTCGCGCACGAGCGGGAACTGCGGGACCAGATCCTCGGGCGCCGGCGGACGGTGGGCCTTGTATTGATCATAGAGGTCGTTGCGGAAGGTCTTCTCCGAATGGTCGAAAACGGCGACCAGGTGCGTCGGGCCGTCCTCGCCCTTCATGTCGCGGATCAGCTTCCACAGCATGTTGCAGTAGCCCTGCACCGCGCCCACGGGCAGGCCGTCCGACTTGCGGGTCAGCGGTGGCAGGGCGTGGTAGGCGCGGAAGATGTAGGCCGAGGCGTCGATCATCCACAGCCGCAAGGGCGGCCCGTCTTGAGTGAGGGGGCGGGCGGGGATTTCGGCGGTCGCGTCGGTCATGACGCGAACATAGGGGGCGGAAGGCGCGGCGTCATCCGGCCTTAGCTTTCCTCCCCACGCCGTGGGGAGGGGGGCCGCGGAGCGGTGGAGAGGCTTTGCCACAGCGGAACCAAGCAGCCCCTCCGTCACGGACGCTATCGCGTCCGCGCCACCTCCCCATTTGCATGGGGAGGAGAGCTCCCGCGCTTACGGCTGCCAGCCGCCCGGCGTTTCGGGAATCATGTCCGCGCCCTCGTCGGTGACCTCGCCGCGGGTCAGTTTGACCTCGGCCCAGGCGGCGCGCAGCAGCTCGGTCACGCCCTCGCCTGAGACGCCGGACACCAGCATCGGGCGACGGCCCGCGACCGCCTCCAGAGCCGCCGCCTTCTCCTCACGAGCCTCGGGCGTCAGGGCGTCGATCTTGTTCAGGGCCAGGATCTCGGTCTTGTCGGCCAGGCCTTCGCCATAGGCCTCCAGCTCGCCGCGGATGATGCGATAGGCCTCGACCACATCGTCCTGCGTGCCGTCGATCAGGTGGATCAGGCTGGCCGAGCGCTCGACGTGGCCCAGGAAGCGGGTGCCCAGGCCCGCGCCCTCGCTGGCGCCTTCGATCAGGCCGGGGATGTCGGCGATGACGAAGCGTTCCGATGGACTCAGGTCCACCATGCCGAGGTTCGGCGTCAGGGTGGTGAAGGGGTAGTCCGCCACCTTGGGCCGCGCCGCCGAGACGGCCGACAGGAAGGTCGACTTGCCGGCGTTGGGCAGGCCGGCCAGGCCGATGTCGGCGATCAGCTTCAGCCGCAGCCAGATCCAGCGCTCCTGGCCTTCCTGGCCGGGGTTGGCGTGGCGCGGCGCCTGGTTGACCGGCCCCTTGAAGCGGGTGTTGCCCCAGCCGCCGTTGCCGCCGGACAGCAGTTTCACCTTCATGCCCGGCTCGTCCAGGTCGACGAGCACGGTCTCCTTGTCCTCGTCCAGCACCTGGGTGCCGACGGGGACGCGCAGGACCACGTCCTCGCCCTTGGCGCCGTGCATCTGGCGGCCTTGGCCGTGGTGGCCGGTCTGGGCCTTGAAATGCTGCTGGTAGCGGAAGTCGATCAGGGTGTTCAGCCCATCGGCCGCCTCAACCCAGACGTCGCCGCCCTTGCCGCCGTCGCCGCCGTCCGGGCCGCCGTTGGGAATGAACTTTTCGCGGCGGAACGAGACGGAGCCCGCGCCGCCGTTGCCGGAGCGAATGTAGATCTTGGCCTGGTCGAGGAACTTCATGGGCGCCTTATGGCCTAGAAGCGCGGCGAATTACAGGCGGGTGCGATCTTAGCCGCGCGCCCAGACGCCGAAGGGGTCGCGCCACGACAGGCCCAGCGCCTTGCCGACGGCCGGATGGGTGATCTCGCCCTTCAGCACGTTCAGGCCGCGGGCCAGGTGCGGATCGGCGCGCAGGGCCTCCAGTCCCCGGTCCGCCAGGGCCAGGCCATAGGGCAGGGTGGCGTTGTTCAGCGCCTCAGAACTGGTGCGCGGCACGGCGCCGGGCATGTTGCCGACGCAATAGTGGATGACGCCGTCGACCACATAGGTCGGGTCATCGTGGGTGGTCGGGCGCGAAGTCTCGAAACAGCCGCCCTGGTCGATGGCGACGTCGATCAGGACGCTGTCCTTCTTCATCGACGACAACTGGTCCCGTCGCACCAGGGTCGGGGCTTCTGCGCCCGGGGTCAGAACGGCGCCGATCACCACATCGGCCTTGGGCAGTTCCTCCTCGATGGCGTGCAGCGAGGAATAGCGGGTGATGACGCGCCCGCCGGTCACTTCGTCGATATGACGCATCCGGGGGATGGAGCGCTCCAGCACCACCACCTCGGCGCCCAGACCGACGGCCATGCGCGCGGCGTTCAGCCCCACGACGCCGCCGCCCAGCACCAGCACCCGCGCGGGGGCCACGCCGGGCACGCCGCAGAACAGCAGCCCCATCCCGCCCTTGTGCTTCAAAAGGGTCTCGGCCGCCGAAAAGACCGCGATCCGTCCGGCCACCTCGGACATGGGCGCCAGCAGCGGCAGGCCTCTATTGGCGTCCGTCACCGTCTCATAGGCGATGGCGGCGCAGCCCGAGGCCAGCAGGGCCTTCGCCTGTTCGGGATCGGGCGCCAGATGCAGATAGGCGAACAGGATGTGGTCTGGCTTCAGCAGGGGGAACTCGGCGGGCTGAAGCTCCTTGACCTTCACGATCATGTCGCTGTCGGCGAAGACGGCGGCGGCGTCGGGGGCGATGCGTGCGCCCGCCTTCTCGTAGTCGGCGTCGGTAAAGCCCGCGCCCAGGCCGGCTCCGGTCTCCATCAGGACGGTATGGCCGTGGGCGACGTATTCGCCGGCCGCGGCCGGCGTCAGGCCGACGCGATGTTCATTGGTCTTGGTTTCTCGGGGGGAGCCGACGCGCATTTTTCTTTCACTGTCCTGACCCCTGCGTGGGGCGCGCGGACGCTAAACAAGCAGGCCGTGCGGCGCTAGCGAAAAATAAAACCCCGCGGACACAAATGTCCGCGGGGCAAAAATTCCGGCCCGATGAGGGCTGGGCCGTTAGTTCTTGGCGTCGCGAGCGGCGCCTTCGACCGCCTGGCCAGCGGCCTGGGTGTCCTTGCCGACGCCCTGAATGGTGTTGCAGGCGGCGGTGGTCAAAGCGGCGGCGGCGACGGCCAGAATGATGATCTTGCGCATAGGAGGCTCCTGTTGGTTCGGGCTCCGCGCCCGTCCTCCATACAACGCTACGCTTGGGGCGGGGTTCCGCTGAGACGAAAGGCTGCGACCTCTCGCACCTGGGCTGCGTCGCGGGCTTCGGGCGTGACGAAGGTCAGCCGCGCGATTGAGCCGCCGCCCGGCGCGGGAATGATCCGGGCCTCGCCGCGTAGTTGCTTGGCGAAGGCCATCATCAAGGTGCGGCCGACGCCCGCCTCGACGGCGTCGTCCAGTCCGGGGCCGTCGTCCTCGACCTCCAGCACACTGGTGTCGCCATCGACCTTGAAGCGCACCTTCAGCTCGCCGCCGCGGCCAGCGAAGGCGTGTTTCTGGGCGTTGGACACGGCTTCGACCAGCCACAGGGCCAGGGGCGCCAACTTGTCCGGGTCGATGATCAGCGGGTCGGCTTCGATGGACGTCGTCACCAGGGGGCCGCGCACCGCTTCCCCGGCGATGAGCTGGCCGACCAGTTCGCGCAGGAAGGTGTCGGCGTCGGCCTCGCGAATGTCCTCGCTCTGGTAGAGGACGCGATAGATCTGGGCCAGGGCGGTGATGCGCTGTCGCGTGTCGCCCAGCGCCGCCCGCGCGCCCAGATCGGTCACCGCCCGTTGCTGCATGGACAGCAGGGACGAGATGATCTGCAGATTGTTTTTCACCCGGTGGTGGATTTCGCGCAGCAGGGCGTCCTTCTCCTCCAGCGCATCCAGAATATCCCGGTCGCGACGGGTGATGGTCTCGCCCAGCTGGCCCAGGGTGCGGGCCAGGGTGCGGATTTCGGCCGGGGCGTGCTCGGCCTGGACCGGGCGAATGGAGAAACGTCCTCGCGCATAGATGGCGGCCACCCGTTCCAGATAATCCAGCCAGCGCACCACGATCCGCTCGGACAGCAGCATGACGGCGGCAAAGGCGGTCAGCCACGCCGCCAGCGGCAGCAACAGGGTGCCGAACGGGTTCAGCCGCGCCCAGGACAGCAGTCCCGGCGCCGGCGCCGACAGCAGGACGAAAACATCCTGCCCAGCCAGAGGCGCGCCTCCATAGACATGGCGTCGTCCCTGGGCGTCGCGCGCTTCAAACATGACGACGGCGTCGGCGCGCGCCCGGTCGGTCCAGCCGTTCGCCTCGGCCGCGCGTTTCAGCGCGAACGGCCGCGGATCAGTGGCGATCAGAATGTTTCCGGCGCCATCCGTCAGCGCCGCCTCCGACCCGGCGGGCAAGGCGGGATCGCGGATGTCCGGCTGGAGCACGCTCAGCGGCACCGTGGCCGCCATCGCGCCTTGAAAGGCGCCCATCGGGCGTTCCCAACGGACGGCGACGATCAGGGATTCGCCGTCGGCCGAACGCTGCATCACCACGTCTTCGCCGCGCTTCAGGCGCTGGTGCCAGGTATCCGCCGACACGTTTTGTTTCGTCTGCGCCTCGCTCTCGCTGCGCGAGGCGCAGACCGGCGCGCCCGTGGCGCTGTAGCGCGCCAGGCTGGCGATCCCCTCCATCCGCGCAGCGAGGGCGGTTAGGCGAGCCTCGCAAAAGAAGCCGCCCCCTTCCGGCGTCAGAGCCTGCAGCAGCACCACGGTCGAGCTGATCCGGGCCTTGGCGTCCGAGGCGCTGCGTTCGGCCGCCAGCTGCAGGTCGAGCCGGCGCTCCTGCTCCTGCTTGCGGAACTCGGCCTCGGTCTGGATCACGCCGAGCAGCAGTATGGGCAGCAGGCCCAAGGCCATGGCCAAGCCCAGGCGGAATCGGATGCCCTGGACGCGACGGCGCCCGAGCTTGCGGCCCAGAACCCGGCCGACACGCACCGCTATTTGCGCCCGGCGCCGCTTAATCTGTCCGCGTCGGCCAGGATCGAGCGCATGGCGTCGCCCGCCGATTGGCCGTCGCGCGCATAACCGCCGCGCTCCAGCGTGGCCTGCAGCGCCTTGCGCGCGCGCGACACCCGGCTCTTCACCGTGCCGACGGCGCATTGGCAGATTTCCGCAGCTTCTTCATAGGCGAAGCCGCCCGCGCCCACCAGGATCAGGGCCTCGCGCTGTTCTTCCGGGAGCGACTTCAGCGCCTGACGCAGTTCGTCCAGCGCCACCGGCGCCTCGGGGTCGTCTACGGCGATCAAGGTGCGTTCGGCGGCTTCCTGGTCCAACTGGGTCTGACGCCACGAGCGGCGCTTTTCAGAATAAAACTGGTTGCGCAGGATCATGCAGGTCCAGGCCTTCATGTTGGTGCCCATCTGATAGCTGGCGCGGGCGTCCCACGCCTTCATCATGGCTTCCTGAGCCAGATCGTCGGCGGCCGTCGGGTCGCCGGTCAAGGTCCGGGCGAAGGCCCGCAGATGAGGGATCAGGGTGACGAGTTCAGCCTTGAACGCGTTGTCGTCTGATGACGAGGGTCGGGCGGCGGGGGTCGTGGTGGTCACTGCCCCTCCTTGGCGGATGCGCCCTGATCGGCGCGGCGAAGGATTTCCAGAAATTCGTCCGGCACGGGCTCGTTGACGACTTCGTCGAACATATGGCGCAGCTTAACGCCGATGGCCTGTTGACGCAGACGGACCTCTTCGAGATCGCGTTCGTCCGAGTTGGACCCGCTGATACGCGCGGGGGTGTCCTTAGGTTCAATCATGGAGTTTCCGGCCGCCGCCCAAGCCTTGTGAAGTCGTTCATAGAGACGCAAAACGCCGCCTCTCCAATAGAGTTCCTACGCCGTTGCTATTTTATGCTCAAGCTGGACGAAGCTCACGGAACCGTGGCGTCTCTGATACGTTAAGGTCCGTCTAAGCCCGTCTCGTCAGTGGAGGCGGGCGCAGTCGGGGATCTACATATGAGCCTTTTGGCCAGACTTGCGCCGCATCTGCCCTATGTTCGCCGTTACGCGCGCGCCCTTACCGGCGATCAAAGCACGGGCGACAACTATGTCCGCGTCGCGCTTGAAGCCCTGGCGGCGGGCGAGCGTCAACTGCCCGCCGACATGACGCCGCGGGTGGCGCTCTACCACGTCTTCCACACTATCTGGTCGAGCACCGGGGCCCAGCTGGAAAGCGGCGGCGTCTCCGAAGCCGACGACGCTTCTCGTCGGCTGATGCGCATCGCGCCCCAGTCGCGACAAGCGTTCCTGTTGACCGCGCTGGAAGGCTTTACGCCGTCCGAGGCCGCCCAGATTTTGGCCGTCGATCCGCGCACGGTCGAGCGCCTGATCTCTGAAGCTCAGTCCGACATCGAAAGCCTGGTGAAGGAGTTGGGCCACCGGGTCACCGGCACCGCCACCACCCACGACGAGGCCGTGGACGCCGTTTCGCGTCACGCGCCGGGACTGGTTCTGGCGGATATCCAACTGGCGGACGGCTCTTCGGGCATTGACGCGGTCAAGGACATCCTGCGCAAGTTCGATGTTCCGGTCATCTTCATCACCGCCTTCCCGGAGCGGCTGCTGACCGGGGAACGGCCCGAGCCGACCTTCCTGATCACCAAGCCCTTCCAGCCGGAAACGGTGAAGGCGGCGATCAGCCAGGCGCTGTTCTTCCATCCCTCGCGCCAGAAGGCGGCCGCCTGATCCACGGCGGCGCCCCCGACGCCTTTTTAGGGGCTCCGCTGCTGCGGAGCCCCTTTTTGCTGGTGCAAGATCAGGTGGCGGGAGAAGCGTCGACCGGCGGCGGCGCCGCTTCCGGGCCGGCGCTGCGGGCGGTGCGGTCGGCATCCACGACCGGCGGCGGTTCAGGCGTCATGCTGGCCTCCTCGGAGGTTCGACGCAGGCCGGCGTTGTTGACGGCCCATATGCCCAACAGCAACACGGCGGCCGCCCCCGCCGATACGATCAGCAGCATCAGGATGCGACGCCCGCCGCGGCCCTGGCGCACATATTGGGCCTCCACGGGGTGGTGAGTCTCTACGGCGTCGGCCGAGTGCGAATGCGGGTCTTGATGGGTCATGGGCTCGCCTCCTTGTCGCGGTTTGAGAACCTGTAGGGCCAACGTCGCCGTCGCTCGGCCGTTCCTTCGACGCTAGCCCGTCGCCCGGGTCGGGAACCGAGTCGCAAGTCCGTCGTTATTCGGTCGCCGAGGGCTATTCCCCGGGCCGACCTGACCGTCGGTCTTCGCCCTCGCCTCATTCTCGATGATGCGACTCCTGGCGGATCCTCAAAAAGGGTCCGCCTTCTTTTTTGCTGGGCGGTCACGCGTCTGCGTTCGGCGGCTTGCTCTGCCAGCGGGAGGCGCCACTATGGGTCCTGAAAGAAAACCCTGATGGGAGACAGACTGATGAGCTTGCGCAACCGGCAGTGGATCCTGCGTCGCCGCCCGCAGGGGCTGATTCAGGATGGGGATCTGGAACTGGTCGAAAGCGTCGTGCCTGATCTGAAGGACGGAGAGGTCCTGGTCCGCACGATCTATCTTTCGATCGACCCGACGAACCGCACGTGGATGAACGATTCCGAAGGCTATCTGCCGCCGGTGGGTCTGGGCGACGTCATGCGCGGGCTGACGCTGGGGGTGGTCGAGCAGTCGCGCGGCGAGCGGTTCAAGGAAGGCGATCTGGTCACGCCTCTGTCCGGCGCCTGGGCCGACTACGCTGTCGTGCCCGAGGCGGGGCTGCGGCCCGTCCATCGTGCGCCGGGCCTGCCGCTGACCGCCAACCTGTCCGTGTTGGGCATGACCGGGATGACGGCCTATTTCGGCGTCACCGACGTGCTGAAGGCCAAGGCGGGCGAGACCCTGGTGATCTCGGCGGCGGCCGGGGCGGTCGGCTCCATCGCCGGCCAGGTGGCCAAGCAGCGCGGCTGCCGCGTCATCGGCATCGCCGGCGGCGCCGAGAAATGTCGCTGGCTGACCGAGGAGCTCGGCTTCGACGGCGCCGTCGACTACAAGAACGAGGATGTCGGCGACGCCCTGGACCGGCTGGCTCCCGACGGCATCGACCTCAATTTCGAGAACGTCGGCGGCGACATCATGATCGCCGTGTGGAACCGGCTCAAGGTGCACGGCCGCATGGCCGTCTGCGGCCTGATCTCGGCCTATAACGCCACGCGGATGCCGCCTTCGCCCAATTTCTCGCGCATCATCACCCACCGTCTGAACGTGCAGGGCTTCCTGGTCCTCGACTACGCGCACCGCGCCAAGGAGATGATCGCCGAAATGGGGCCTTGGCTGGCCGACGGGAAAATTCAGTGGAAGGTCCACGTCGATGACGGTCTGGAAGGGGCGGTCGGCTCGCTGAATCGCTTGTTCACCGGCGACCATGACGGCAAGCTGATGGTCCGGGTGTCGGAGGAGCCGGCGGCCTGAGCGAGGAACGACCGCGCATGACCGAACCTCTGCACGTCCATTTCGAGGATCTTGAGATCGGCCAGGTCATTCCTCTGGGCGCCTGCGCCGTGGATGCGGCGGCGCTGGACCTGTTCGCCGAACGCTTCCTGCCGGGGTGGGACGTCGCCTATGGCGCGCCTGAAGCGATGGTCTACGCCCTGTGGAGCCGTCTGTCCGCCGATCGCATGGGCGGCTGGGCGGGGTCCAAGACCCTCGCGGTCGACGGGCTGCGCTTCCTGCGCAATCCCCCGGCGGGCGAACTGCTGCGCGGCCGGCTGACGGTGATGGGCAAGGATCCGGTCGGCGACGAGAAGGGCGTGGTCATCGCCCAGCAGGACATGCTGGACGAGGCCGGACGGCTGGTCTTCTCCTGCCTGACCCGCGCCCTCGTGGCCCGCCGCTAAACCCATCTCCTGACAAAAAACGCCCCGCCAGCAGTCTGACGGGGCGTCTTCATTTCATTGTTCATCGGGCCGTCGCGCGAACGTGCGTCGGGCCAGATTCAATCAAGCGTTGGCGGCGACCGGTTGCTGGGCGGCGCGGGTCAGGGCCATGGCGATCAGGCGGTCCCAGCCCAGCAGCGACACCAGGTGGGCGTAGATCTGGCCCAGGGCGCCGTTGTCGCGCAGTTCGGCCAGCTTCTCGACCGGCAGGGCCTTCAGCTTGTCTTCCGACACGGCGAAGTATTCGGCGATCTTTTGCGGCGCGCCGGCCGAGCCGTCGGCGTTGCGCGGGGTGAAGGTGGCTTCACGCACCTCGAACAGGTCCAGTTCCGTCAGCAGGTTGATGAAGGACTCGGTGCGCACGCGCTCCTGCTCGAAGTTGTTGCAGAACTCCATGCCGAAGTTGACGTAGCCGCTGGGCTGGCCGTTTTCGAACAGCGGCGTCTCGCCGCCTTCGACCACGAAGGGGGCGGCGCGGTCGATGCACAGCACCATGCGCTTCTGCTCTTCGTCATTGGCGAAGACGAAGGGATAGCGGCGGACATAGGCCGGAATATAGGCGTCGGGGCGGAAGTCGCCGTTCTCGATGAACAGGTTCTCGCCCTGGTTCAGGCCCATGGCGGCGACGGGCTGCTTGGCGTCGCCGACGAAGATGACCGGATAGGACAGGGCGGCCGGGGCGAACTCCGTCACCGTCAGCGGCACGACGTGGGTCTGGGCCACGAAGGCGTAGGGTTTGTCCGCGGGCGTCACGCCCAGCTTGCCGTGCACGTCGGCCGACAGCGGCTCCGGCTGGGAATAGAACAGGACAGTGCCCGACAGGGGGCTGTTCGCTTGGGTGGCGTCGGTCATGAAATAGGGTCTTCTGAACAGAAAGGACGGCTCTTCTAGCCCATGCCCGAGGCCGCCGCAAACGCCGCGGTTTGGCCACAATGGGGCCTGATCGGGCCTGCGGCGCGCGGTCCCGGTTGCGGCGCGGCTCAGGACCCCCTAGCTCTAGCTCATGGGCGACGCCTGCGATCATGATCACATCGACAGCCGACCCGGCGCCGCCGAGGTCGAACGGGCGATCGCCGCCGTCGAGGCCCGCTTTTCGGCCGACGGCGACCGCATGACCGCCCCGCGCCGCCGCGTGCTTGAACTGCTGCTGTCGGCCGCCGAGCCGGTCAAGGCCTATGACCTGATCGCCCGTTATGGCCTCGATGGTCAGGCCGCCAAGCCGCCGACCGTCTATCGCGCCCTCGAATTCCTTGAGAAGCGCGGGCTGGCCCACCGCATCGCCTCCATCAGCGCCTATGTCGCCTGCACGGCCGACGCCTGCGCGCCGGGCGGCCATGCGGCGGCCTTCCTGATCTGCGACTGCTGCGGCGCGACCGAAGAGGTGGCGGTTCCCGGCGCCGATGTGATCGCCCAGGCGGCTGCGAACGCGGGCTACGCGATCGACCGCACCACGATCGAGGGCCACGGCCGGTGCGGCGCCTGCCGCATCGCGGCCTGATCCGGATGGACGCCCTGGCCCTGTCGGCGCCGCGCCGGATCAGCGTGCCGATCGACAATCGCTGGGGCGCGGGCGACATGGCCGTGCTGGACTTCGGCGATCCCAAGCGGCCGGTCGACCTGATCTTCGTCCACGCCAACGGCTTCAACGCCCTGACCTATCGCTCCGTGCTGCAGCCCCTGTCGGGCGCGCTGCGCATCTGGGCACCGGATCTGCGGGGGCACGGCCGCACGCGCCTGCCCGCCGTTCCCGACGGCCGCCGCAGCTGGAAGGATCATCGCGACGACCTGATCTGTCTTCTGGAGGCGATCGACGGCCCTCCTGTCGCCCTGGCCGGCCATTCCATCGGCGGGACCAGCGGCCTGATGGCCGCCGCCGAGCGCCCGGATCGGGTCTCGCGTCTGTTGCTGCTGGACCCTGTCGTCTGGCGCCGCGAGATGGTGTGGGCGATGAACCTGCCGCTCGCGGGCCTGCTGTCCCAGCGCTTTCCCATCGTCGCCAACACCCTGCGCCGCCGCGCCCTGTTCGACAGTCGTGAACAGGCGATGGGCGCCTATCGCGGACGCGGCGCCTTCAAGGGCTGGCCGGACATGATGCTGGCCGACTATCTGGCTGATGGTCTGGTCGAGACCGATTGCGGGCTGGAGCTGGCCTGCGCCCCGGCGTGGGAGGCCTCCAACTACGCCGCCCAGGCGCACGACCCCTGGCGGGCCCTGGCGAGCTATCCAGGCGCTGTGAGAATCCTCAAGGCGGAGACAGGCGCCCTGTGCGCCGTCGCCCCGTCGTCGCGCCGCCCGAATGTCGAGGCCGAGACCGTGGCGGGGGGCGGCCACCTGTTCCCCATGACCCATGCCGAGCTGACGCGCGACGCCCTGCTGGACCTGGCGGTCTGACAGCCGCGCCATTCGGTGCTAGGCCTTGGCGGCGATGACCTCCGCCGCCCTGACCTCATCCTCCGACACGGACTGGCCGCGCCTGCTGCTGGGGACGCTGATCGGCGCCGTGCTGGGTCTGCTGTTGCTCGGCGTGGTTGTGGCGGCCTGGTGGCTGGGCGTGGCGCGGCACGATCTGCAGCGCCTGACCGCGTCTCAGGGGTTGGAGGCGCGGCTGGAGCAGGCGGCGGGTCCCGCGGCCTTCGGCCTGACCCCCGTCTATGTCTACGACCCGGACGGCGCGGGGCGGGACTGGGTGGCGCAGACGGCGCCGCTATGGGAGGCGCACGGGCATGAGGTCCGCGCCATCCCCGTCGGCGCCGATGAGGCGCTGGAGACGGATTTGGCCCGCCTGGCCCATCGCTGGGCCGAGCCGCCGCGCAGGCCCTTGATCCTGTGGCGCGACGGCGAGGATCTGGTTCTGTGTCGTTGCGACAGCCCCCGCGCGCGAACCCAGGCGCGACAGGCGCTCGAGGCCTCGTCGTCTGACGCAGAACCCGCGCTGACCGCCCCGGCTTCGCCGCCGTCCGCGCGCCGACCGCCCCTGCCGCCGACGCCGAAATATCCGACGCTGGGCCCGCCGCCGAAGACCGAGGCGAGCGCGCCGCCGCCGCCAGCAGCCGCCGCTCCAGCACCGCGCGCGACCCCGACGCCGCGGCTGCCGGGCGATCCGGCCCCGGCAACTTCCGCACCGGCCGCGCGGGCGACGCCGCCTGCCTCAGCCCCGGCGCCGCGCCGCGAGCGTCCGCCGCGCCGCACCGATCCGCCCGAGGCTCGCCGCGACGCCGACAGCCTGTTCTTCTAAAGGCCTAGTCCAGCCGGGCGCAGGCGTGGATCAGCCGCTCGACGTCTTCCTGGCTCTGGTACAGGCTGAAGCCGAAGCGGATGACGTCGTCGCGCACATCGGCGATGACGTTCATCTCCTGCAGGGCCGCCTTCCAGCGCGGGGCGTCCGCGTGACGCAGGGCCAGGAAGCGGGCGCGCGGGGCCTCGCCGTGGACCGGATTCAGGATCTCGGCCTGTGACAGGGGGCCCGCTTCTTCGGCTTGAACCGCCGCCTGGAACCGCGCCTGCAGGCCGCGCGCGTGGTCGGCGATCATCGCCGTGGTCAGGCCGTGCTGGTCCAGCATCGCGCGCACGGCGTTGAAGCGGTAAAGGGCGCTGGCGTCGAAGGTGGCGCCCCAGAAGCGGCCGCCGTCGGTGCGGTACTGAACCCCGCCGGGCGGGCCTTCCAGATGGCCGAACTCGGCGAACCAGCCGGTCACGACGGGGCGGGGCCCGAAGCCAGGCGGGGCGTGCAGGAAGCAGGCGCCTTCGCCCGCCATGGCGTACTTATAGCCGCCCGCCAGATAGAAGATCTTGTCCGCCACGGCCGAAAGGTCGGTCGGCGTGGCCATGAAGCCGTGATAGCCGTCCACCACGACCCACGGTCCGGCCGGGGCGGCCAGGTCCGCCAGTTCGGCGATGCGCTCGAACAGGCCGCCGGTACGGAAGAAGACCTGGCTGACGAAGATCAGGTCGTGCCCGCCCGCCCGCGCCGCCGCGACGAACCGCTCGGCGAAGGTCTCGAACGGGGCCAGGGGCACGCGGGTGACGACGGCCTGACCGGCCTCTTCCCAGCGTTCCGACTGGCGGCGGAAGGAGTGGAACTCGCCGTCGGTGGCCAGGATGCGCACCGGCGCCGTGTCGACCGCCGAGACGATGCGCAGCAGGATGTCATGGGTGTTCGGCGCGAAGATCAGGCTGTCGGGCGAGGGCAGGCCCAGCTCGCGCGCGACGTGGCCTTGAGCCTCGGGGATGACCTCGCCGAAGATCAGGTCCCATTTGCGATCAGCGAAGCGGTTGGCCTCGGCCCAGGCCCGCACCTGGCCGTCGAAGCTGGCGTCGGGCCACAGGTGGTGGCTGTGGGCGGCGAAATGCAGGCGTTCGGGGTCGAGGCCGAGCGCGCGCGAGAACAGGGGCTTGTAGTTCATGAGGGTACGCTAACCCGCATGGCGGCCGGCGTCACCGGGCAAAGAAAAAGGCGGGCCGCCTTCGCGAACCCGCCTCTCTCAACTCAGTCTTTCGGCGCTCAATCCGCGCGCGTCAGCGCGCCTTTAAACCAAACTACCGTGGCAGTGCTTGAACTTGCGGCCCGAGCCGCAGGGGCAGTCGGCGTTGCGGCTGGTGCGCTCCCAGTCGGCGGGCAGGGCCTCGACCGGCAGTTTCGAACGATCATCGCCGGTCAGCATGCCTTCCGGGTTCTGGGCCATCGGGTTGGCCATTTCGTTCTCGCCGGTGCCGGGGTTCAGGTGGATTTCCTGGAACTCGGGCATTTCCATCGGCGGCGGCGCCTGGAACTGGAACTCGACCGTCATCAGCCAGCGCGTGACGTTGTGGCGCAGGTCGTGCAGCAGCGTCTCGAACAGGTTGAAGGCTTCGGTCTTGTACTCGTTCAGCGGGTCCCGCTGGCCGTAGCCGCGCAGGCCGATGACGCCGCGCAGGTGGTCCAGGTGGACCAGGTGCTCGCGCCACTGCATGTCGATCATCTGCAGCATGAACTGCTTTTCGAGGCCGCGCGTCTGATCGGCGCCGATCAACTCCAGACGCTCGGCGGCGCGGGCGTCGGCGGCGACGGTGATGCGCTCTTCGATCTCTTCGTTGGAGACGCCTTCTTCGGCGGCCCAGTCATGCAGCGGCAGCTCCAGGCCCAGGGTCGAGCGGACCTTTTCGTCCAGGCCGTCGATATCCCACTGCTCGGCATAGGCCTTGGGCGGCATATAGCGTTCGACCAGGTCGTTGATCACGTCGCTGCGGAAGTCGGCGACCAGTTCCGACAGATCGGTGGAGTCCATGAACTCCTGGCGCTGTTCGAAGACGGCCTTGCGCTGATCGTTCACGACGTCGTCGTACTTCAGCACGTTCTTACGCATGTCGTAGTTGCGGGCTTCGACGCGCTTCTGGGCCGTTTCGACGGCGCGGTTCAGCCACGGATGGCTGATGGCCTCGCCTTCGGCCACGCCGAACTGGCGCATGATGGCGTCCAGGCGGTCGCCGGCGAAGATGCGCAGCAGGTCGTCTTCACACGACAGGTAGAATTTCGAGGTGCCGGGGTCGCCCTGACGGCCGGTCCGGCCGCGCAGCTGGTTGTCGATCCGGCGGCTTTCGTGGCGCTCGGTGCCCAGGACGAACAGGCCGCCGGCGGCCAGAGCCTTCTCCCTGGCGACAGCGATCTCGGCCTTGAACTCGGTTTCCTTGGCGGCCAGCGCCTCGGGCGGGACCTCCATCGCCATGTTGCGCTGTTCTTGGACCCAGCGCTGGATCCGCATGTCCAGGTTGCCGCCCAGCTGGATGTCGGTGCCGCGGCCGGCCATGTTGGTGGCGATGGTCACCGCGTGCGGCAGGCCCGCCTCGGCGACGATATAGGCTTCCTGTTCGTGCTGGCGCGCGTTCAGGACATTGTGCGGGATGCCGCGGCCGGTGACGTACTCGATGTCATAGGCCAGGTCGCCGACCTTCTGGGCTTCCTTCTCACGGCCTTCGTATTCGGGCTTCAGCTTGCGCGAAACCTCGACCTGATAGTCGTAGTCCTTCAGCAGGTCGGACAGTTCTTCGGACTTCTCGATCGACACCGTGCCGACCAGGATCGGCTGGCCGCGCACATAGCAGTCGGCGATCTGAGCGGCGATGGCGCGGTTCTTCTCGGCGAAGGTGCGGTAGACCTCGTCGTCGTAATCCTTGCGCAGGATCGGACGGTTGGTTGGCACTTCCAGGACGTCCATCTTGTAGATGTCAAGGAACTCCTGCGCCTCGGTCGCCGCCGTGCCGGTCATGCCGGACAGCTTTTCGTACAGGCGGAAGTAGTTCTGGATCGTCACCGAGGCCAGGGTCTGGTTCTCGGGCATGATCTTGACGTCTTCCTTGGCCTCGATGGCCTGGTGAAGACCTTCGGACAGGCGACGGCCGGTCATCATGCGGCCGGTGAACTCGTCGATCAGGACGATCTCGCCGTCCTTGATGATGTAGTCCTTGTCGCGCTGGTAAAGGGTGTTGGCGCGCAGGGCCTGGTTGGTGTGGTGGACCAGGCTGACGTTGGCCGGATCATACAGATCGACGGTGTCCTCGGCGAAGTGGCCGCCCTGTTCCAGCATCTGCTCCATACGCTCCGAGCCCAGCTCGGTCAGCAGGGCCTGACGCTGCTTCTCGTCGAGGTCGTAGGTGGCCTTGTCCTTGACCAGTTCCTTCACCAGGGCGTCGACGATCTTGTACAGGTCCGAGCGGTCCTCGGTCGGGCCCGAGATGATCAGCGGCGTGCGCGCCTCGTCGATCAGGATGGAGTCCACTTCGTCGACGATGGCGAAGTGGTGGCCGCGCTGCACCATCTCGCGTCGGTCGTAGACTAGGTTGTCGCGCAGATAGTCGAAGCCGAACTCGTTGTTGGTGCCGTAGGTGATGTCGGCCTGATAGGCCATCTGGCGCTGACCCTGCGACAGGCCGTTGACGATGACGCCGACCTCCAGGCCCAGGAAGCGGTAGACCTTGCCCATCTGCTCCGCGTCGCGGCGGGCCAGGTAGTCGTTGACGGTGACGACGTGGACGCCCTTGCCCGCCAGGGCGTTCAGGTAGACCGGGGCCACGGCCACCAGGGTCTTGCCTTCGCCGGTCCGCATCTCGGCGATGCCGCCTTCGTGCAGGATCATGCCGCCGGCCATCTGCACGTCGTACTGACGCTGGCCCAGCACGCGCTTGGAGGCTTCGCGCACGACGGCGAAGGCCTCGTTCTGCAGCTTGTCCAGGCTCTCGCCGGCCTCGATGCGATCCCGGAAAGTCTGCGTCATCATGCGCAGTTCGTCGTCAGAGAAGGCCTCGAACTTAGGTTCTAGGGCGTTGATCTTCTGGACCTGGGCCTGGAAGGCCTTGACCTTGCGGTCGTTGGAGGAACCGAGAAGTTTCTTGGCGAAGCCGAGCATGGGCGATCCGGGTCAGGCGGTCGAGCGGCTGAAGGCTCTGAGAAAGACAGGTTTCGCCCGGTCGGGAGGCCGCGATCACGCCAGCCCCAGGCCTTCCCTGCAGTCAGGGCGCGCGAAGGGCCGCGCATACGATCGAAAATCCCTCGACTTGGGCGCAGGCGGGACTTAAGCACCGCCCTTACCCCTGTCAACGCGAGGGCCTTTTTAAGGCGGCGCCGCGCAGGCGCGAACGGTCGCCCCGGCGACCTGTCCCCAGACCCTTGCCCGGAGCGTCCGATGCGAGCGCGGCGTCCCCTCACCAGCCTGTTTCTGGTCGCCGCCGTCGGGCTGGCGATGGGCGTGGCCGCCTGCGGGCGCGGCGGCGACGAGGCTGCGCCGGAAAAGAACGACCGGGTGGTGGCCAGGGTCAATGACCGCGCCGTCTGGGCCTCGGACGTGCGGCGCGAGGCGGTGGCGCAAGGGCTGATCGGCGAGGACGACCCGCTGGATGTCTCCTCCGAACTGTTTCGCCGGGTGATGGACGAGGTAGTGGATCAGAAGCTGCTGGCGGCCGAGGCCGAGCGTCGCGGCCTGGATTCCAGCCCGGCCGCCCAGCGTCGCCTGCAGGCCGTGCGCGAACGCATCCTGGGCGACATGCTGGTGGAAAAGGTGGTCTCCGGCGCTGTTTCGGAACAGGCGGTCGAACGCCTCTACGCCGAGCAGCAGCGTCTGGCGCGCGCCACCGAAGAGGTCCGCGTGCGCCTGATCCTGGCCCCGACGAGGGAGCAGGCCGACGCCGTGCTCGGCGTGCTGGGGCAGGGGGCGGCGTTCGAGGCCGTGGCAGCCCAACGCTCCATCGACGACGCCACCCGCTATTCCGGCGGCGATCTAGGCTATTCGACGCTCGACGTTCTGCCGGGGGCCTATGCGACGGCCCTGCAGGGCAAGACGCCGGGCCAGGTCGTCGGTCCGATCCAGACCGAGACCGGCTGGGCCGTGCTCAAGGTCGAAGACCGACGCGTCGAGACGCCGCCGACGCCGGAGCAGGCCCGTCCCCAGATCGTCCGCTATCTGACCTATGAAGGCGTGCGCCAATTGCTCGAGCAACTTCGCGGCAAGGCCGAGGTGGAAATCACCCTGAACGACGCAAAGGCGTCTTCGCCTGCCTCCACGCCCGCCGATAAAGTCACCGTTCCTCCCGCCGCCGGAAACGCCACATGAGCCAGCCGCCCAAGTCCGCCTCGACCGGCAAGAAGATCGAAACCGCCATCGAGAAGGCGCTAGACCCCCTGGCCTCGGCCCTGAAACGCGCGGCCCAGTCGGCCGGGTCGACGCCGTCCAAGGCCGCCTCGGCGCCGGGCAAGCCGGGACTGATGATCTCGCCGCTGGCCGTGCCCTTTCCGGCCATCGCGCCGATCGGCGGGGTCGAGATCGCGACCGCGCGCGCGGGCTTCTACAAGCATGAGCGCGACGATCTGGTGGTCTTTCACTTTCCCGAAGGCGCGTCGTGCGCGGGCGTCTTCACCCGGCACAAGGTCGGCTCGGCCCCGGTCGACTGGTGCAAGCGCCAGCTGGACGCCGACAAGGGCGGCGAAGAGGTCCGGGCGCTGATCGTCAACGCCGGCTGCGCCAACGCCTTCACCGGCAAGGCGGGCGCCGATGCCGCGCGTCGCACGGCGTCGACGTTCGCCAAACGCTTTGGTTGCCGCCAGCGGGACGTCATGCTGGCCTCGACCGGCGTCATCGGCGTGGTGCTGGACGACAAGAAGATCACCGCTCGCCTGCCCGAGGTTCAGGCCGGTTTGAAAGCCGACAACTGGGCCAGGGCCGGTCTGGGCATCATGACCACGGACACCTTCCCCAAGGGCTCTTACGCAGAATGTGAGATCGAGGGCGTCAAGGTCCGCATCGCCGGTATCGCCAAGGGCTCGGGCATGATCGCGCCGGACATGGCGACCATGCTGGCCTTTATCGTCACCGACGCCGACATCGCCCCGCCGGTGCTGAAGGCGCTGTTGAACCTGCACGTCCGCACCACCTTCAACAGCGTCACCGTAGACGGCGACACCTCCACCAATGACACGGCGCTGCTGTTCGCCACGGGCGCGTCCGGCGCGCCGCGCATCGGCCGCGTCGGCGACCGCCGCCTGAAGGAATTCTCGGCGGCGCTGGACGCCGTCATGCTGGATCTGGCTCACCAACTGGTCAAGGACGGCGAGGGCGCGACCAAGTTCGTCAAGGTGATGGTCGAGGGCGCCGCTTCGCCCGCCTCGGCGCGCAAACTGGCCAAGTCGATTGCCGACAGCCCGCTGGTCAAGACCGCCATCGCCGGCGAGGACGCCAACTGGGGCCGCATCGTCATGGCTGTGGGCAAGACGGAGGAGGCGGTCGACCGCGACCGTCTCGCCATCCGCTTCGGTCCCCACGTCGCCGCCGTCGACGGCGCCCCGTCGCCTGACTACGACGAGGCGGTCATGAGCGCCTATATGAAGAACGACGAGATCGACATCACCGTTCATGTCGGCTCGGGGCGCGCCTCGGCCACCGTCTGGACCTGCGACCTGACCAAACGCTACATCGAGATCAACGGAGACTACCGCTCGTGAGCGAGACGCCCGCCGTTCCCACCGTCCTCGTCGTCGCCGTCGCCCTGATCGATCCGGACGGCCGGGTGCTGATCGCCAAACGCCCCGAGGGCAAGCAGTTGGCGGGTCTGTGGGAATTCCCCGGCGGCAAGGTCGAGCCGGGCGAACGGCCCGAGACGGCCCTGATCCGCGAGCTGAAGGAAGAACTGGGCATCGACGTGAAGGAGGCCTGCCTGGCCCCCTTCGTGTTTACCAGTCACGCTTACGAATCGTTTCACCTGTTGATGCCACTATATCTGTGCCGGCGCTGGTCCGGCATGGTCGAGGCGCGCGAGCATGCGGGCCTGGCCTGGGTGAAGCCGGACAAGCTGTCGGCTTATCCCATGCCTCCGGCCGATGAACCGCTGATCGCCTGGTTGCGCGATCTGCTCTGACGGGCCGACGACAGGGGAGGCCGGGCGTGAAGGGTTTCATCCACCGGCTGCTCCGCGACGAAGGCGGCGCCACCGCTGTCGAATACGGCCTGATCTGCGGCCTGATCGGCATGGTGGTTCTGGCCGCGCTCGGCGCCTTCTCCGGGCGGATGGAAGTGATTTACGGCAAGGTCAGCCAGTTCGTGCTCGCCGCCGGAAGCTGACGGTCAGCCTTCCTCGCCGGTCTGCTCCCTGACGCCCAACGCATCGGCCAGACGCGTCTTTGCCGAGCCGCGCTTGGCGGGCTTCTGTTGGCTCTCGTGCGGCGCCCACCCGGCCAGGTGAACCATTTCGAAGGTGGCGGGGATGCGTCCGTCCGCCTCGGCGTGGCGCTCGGCGTAGAGCTGGGCCGCGCGAGCCAGCACGGCGCGGCTCAGCGGTCGAATGGGCCCGGCCAGCACATTGGTCTCGCCCATCGCCCGCAGGTCGCGCATCAGGGCGAAGGGATCGCCATAGCGCACGGTCACGCGGTCCACGTCCGTCACCGGCAGGGCGAACCCGGCCCGTTGCAGCAGGGCCGCCCCGTCGAAGCCGTCGGCGAAGGGCGAGACGCGCGCCTGGGCGCCGCCGTTGACCTCCAGCTCCGCCTCGGTCAGCACGCCGCGCAACTCCTTCAGCGTCGCCGCCCCGAACAGGCTGGCGACGAACAGACCGTCCGGCTTCAGCGCACGGCGGATCTGGCTCAGCGCGCCGGGCAGGTCGTTGGCCCAGTGCAGGCCCAGAAGATTGATGATCAGATCGGCTGATCCGTCCTCCAGCCCCAGCGGCTCCGCGCCGGGCGCGGCGCGTTCGGCCGTCGAGCCGACAGCGCGGACCTCAGCCACCCGTTCGCGCGCCGGGCTGTCGGCCAGGGCGCGGGCGAAGACGCCGGGGTGGGGCGACAGGTCGACGGGCGTTTGAAACTCGCGCAGGATCACTTCGAGGCTGTTCACCGCATTGTCGGCGGCGCGCAGATGCAGGAAGTCGGCGTCGGGGAAGCGTCGCTCGGCGCGGCTCAGACGCGCGGCTCGGCGGGCGGCGTCGAAGATGATCGGGGGACCGGAGGAGGGAGAGGGGGCGCTCATGTCGGTTCAGGATGGGGGCTGGCGAGGTCGATTGAAAGGCGTCGGGGGGCCTTTAGCATCCGGCGCACGCGATGCGGGCCGGGGCCTGCTGGATATTCTGCTGCCGCCGCTCGCCCACGACAGCCGCGAGGCGGCGGCGTCCGCCGGCCTTTCGCCCGACGCCTGGAGCCGGGTGGCCTTTCTGGAGGCGCCGGTGTGCGACGGCTGCGGCGCCGCGTTTGAATGCGACGGCGGCGACTTCGCGGCGGATCGGTGCGCGGCCTGCATCGCCAGCCCCTACGCCTTCAATCGGGCGCGGGCGGCCTGCGTCTATGACGAGGCGTCGCGCGGGATCATCCTGAAGTTCAAGCACGGCGACCAGCAGCAGTTCGCCCCCCTGTTCGCCCGCTGGATCAGCCGCTCGGCCGCGCCCCTGATCGAGACGGCGGACGCCGTGGTCCCTGTGCCCCTGCACCGCGCCCGCCTGCTGTCGCGTCGCTTCAATCAGGCCGCCGAGATCGCCCGGCCGCTGGCCCGCGCGGCGCGGCTCGACTACCTGCCCGACGCCCTGATCCGCCCCATGCCGACCGCCAGCCAGGGCGGCAAGTCCGCGCGCGGGCGGCGGCTGAACGTCAAGGCGGCCTTCGCTGTGACCGAGGCCGGGCGGCGACGCATCAAGGGACGGCGCCTGCTCCTGGTCGACGACGTGCTGACGACGGGGGCCACCGCAGAGGCCTGCGCGCGGGTCCTGATGGAGGCCGGAGCGCGCGCCGTCGACCTGGCCGTCATCGCGAGGGTGAAAAACGCGCGAGAACCGCCTAAATGAAAGAGAACCTTCCCCTCAGCCTTTAGGAGTCTCCCTTGGCCGAAGTCGTTCTCTACACCAAACCCGGCTGCCCCTACTGCATCCGCGCCATGGCCCTGCTGGACAGCAAGGGCGCGGCCTATACCAACATCGTCGCCTCCAACGACCCCGAGAAGAAGGCCGAAATGGTCCAGCGCTCGGGCGGCGCCGCCACCTTCCCGCAGATCTTCATCGACGGGAAACACGTCGGCGGCTCGGACGACATCCACGCCCTGGACCGCAAGGGCGAGCTGGACGCCTTGCTGGCGGCCTAGGTGACCGACACGCTCGACATTGCGCTGATCCAGACGCGGACGCCGGCGACGGCGGCCGCAGGGCTGGCGCATGTCGAGCCCCTGATCCGCGTGGCCGCCGCCGGGGGCGCCCAGCTGATCCTGACGCCTGAGGGGACCAACGTCCTCGAACAGCGCTGGGCCTTCCGCGACGCCGCCCTGTCGGACGAAGGCGCCGATCCGGCTGTGCTGGGGCTGCAGGCCCTGGCCGCCGAACTGGGCGTCTGGCTTCTGGTCGGCTCGGCCATTGTCCGTTCGGGCGTGGCGGACGACCCGCGCGCCGCCAATCGCTCGCTGCTGATCGACCCCGGCGGGACGATCGCGGCGCGCTATGACAAGCTGCACGTCTTCGATGTCGACCTGCCGAACGGCGAGACCTATCGCGAAAGCGCTTCGGTGCGGCCCGGCGAGGCGGCGGCGGTCGCCGATACTCCCTGGGGCGGTCTGGGCCTGACCATCTGTTACGACCTGCGGTTTCCGCATCTGCACCGCGCCCTGGCCAAGGCGGGCGCGAGCCTGATCGCCGTTCCCGCCGCCTTCACCCGTCCGACCGGCGAGGCGCACTGGGAGACGCTGCTGCGCGCCCGCGCGATCGAGACAGGGGCCTTCATCCTGGCACCGGCCCAGGGCGGCGCGCATGAGGACGGCCGCCAGACCTGGGGCCGCTCTCTGGTCGTCGGGCCTTGGGGCGAAATCATCTCCCGGCTCGACCACGACGAACCGGCCGTGCTTCACGCTCGGTTGGACCTTTCCTCCGTGGAGCGGGCGCGCGCCTCCGTGCCGGCCCTGCGCCACGACCGCGACTTCGACCTGCCCCTATGATCCGTTACGCCCTGTCCTGCGACCAAGACCACGGCTTCGAGGCCTGGTTCGGCTCCTCGTCCGATTATGACGATCAGGCGGCGCGCGGCCTGGTCGAGTGCCCCTTCTGCGGTTCGACGGCCGTGAGGAAGCAGGTGATGGCCCCGGCCGTCTCGGGCACGAAGAAGACCGCGCCGTCGACCGACGCCCTGAAACCTGAAGCTCTGAAGCAGATGCAGTCGATGATGATGCAGGCGGCGCAGCAGGTGCGCGCCCACGTCGAGCAGAACTTCGACTACGTCGGCGACGCCTTCGCCCGCGAGGCCCGCGACATCCACGAAGGCCGCAGCGAAAAACGCGAGATCTACGGCGAGGCCACCCCCGCCGAGGTCAAGAAGCTGAGGGACGACGGCGTGCCCTGCGCCCCCCTGCCCAGTTTGCCGCCCGACCCCAAGAAGGCGAATTAGTCGCAGTCTTTCGCCGGCGACGCACGGTGCGCGGTCGCCTATGTCGGGCGCGGAGGGGTTTGACGCCAACGGATGAATGGAGCGTGCAATGGCGATTCAACAGGGCGAAGCTGAACGCCCGCTGTCCGAACTGAACTGGCGGGCCATGACGCCGGACGACCTCGACGGCGTGGTCGCGGTGGCCCAACTGTCCTTCCCCGATCATCCGGAAGAGCGCGCCTGTTTCGCCAACCGGCTGGAGCTCTATCCTCAGGGCTGCTTCGTTCTGGCGGCGCCGGACGGAGGGATTATGGGCTATCTGGTCGCCTATCCGTGGAAGGCGAATGCGGCCCCGGCGCTGAACGTGCTGATCGACGCCATCCCGACCGACGCCGAGGTGGTCTATCTGCACGACCTGGCCCTGCACCCCGACATGCGCGGCGGCGGCCACACCCGCCCCATCATCGAGCGTCTGGCTGATCAGGCCCGGGCGGACGGCTGGCCGTCGGTGGCGCTGGTCGCGGTCAACGACGCATCAAGCTTCTGGTCGCGCAACGGTTTCGAGGTTCAGAACCCGCCCGGCATGGCCGCGAAGCTGGCCAGCTACGGCGACGACGCCCGCTACATGGTCCGGCCGCTCTGAGCGGTCAGGCGTCCCGCGTCGCCATCATCATATAGTTGACGCCCACGTCGTCGCCCTCGCTCCAGCGGTCGTTCAGCGGGTCGTAGGCCAGGCCGTAGGGGCCGGTGACGCTCAGGGGCTCCCCGTCCAGCATGGCGCGCAGTTCCTCGGGCTTGAGGAACTGGCGCCAGTCGTGGGTGCCCGCCGGCACCCAGCGCAGCACATATTCCGCCGCGACCTTGCCCAGCAGCAGCCCCTTCAGCGTGCGGTTCAGGGTGGCGACGATCATCAGGCCGCCGGGCTTGATCAGCCTGGAGCAGGCGCGGATGAAGCTTTCCGGGTCGGCGACGTGCTCGATGACCTCCATCGTCAGCACCACGTCGAACGGCCCGGCCCCCGCTTCGACCATCTGCTCCACCGTGGCGGCGCGATACGCGATGTCCAGACCGACCTGTTCGGCGTGGGCGCGGGCGGTGCCGATGTTTTCGGACGAGGCGTCGATGGCGGTGACGTCAAAGCCCATGCGCCGCATCGGCTCGGCGATCAGCCCGCCGCCGCAGCCGATGTCGATCAGGCTGAGGCCGTCGAACGGCGCGCGCGCTTTTACGTCGCGCTGGAAATGCTCCGCCGCCCGGTCACGCACGAATTTCAGCCGCGCCGGATTGAAGCGATGCAGGGGAGCGAAGGGGCCTTTGGGGTCCCACCACTGCGCCGCCTGGGCCGAAAAGCGCGCCACATCGGCAGGATCGATGCTCGGCCCTTCGGCACGATCGGTAGCAAAGGGTGAAAAACCCTCATCGCTTTGGGGTTTGCGCGGATCGAGGCTGTCGTTAGAAGCGGGCATGGGCTCAGGCATGGACCGCCTTCGCCCGCCATGCAAGCAGGGGGATCAGGCGCAGGGATGACGCGGGCCGACACGAACCGGTTGGTGATGAAGTTCGGCGGCACCTCCATGGCCGACCTGGAACGCATCCGTCGCGCGGCGCGCATCGTCGCCGCCGAGGCCTCCAGAGGCAAGGGCGTGGCCGTGGTCGTCTCGGCCATGGCGGGCAAGACCAATGAGCTGGTGGCCTGGACCGACGGCGTCGGCGCCGCTGCGCCGGGCCTGTACGCCGACGGCGCCCTGTCGGACGACGAATACGACGTGGTGGTCGCCTCGGGCGAGCAGGTGACCTCGGGCCTTCTGGCCCTGACCCTGCGCAACATGGGCTTCAAGGCGCGCAGCTGGATGGGCTGGCAGATTCCGATCCTGACCGACGACGCCCACGGCCGCGCGCGCATCGAGGACGTGCCGGGCGAGGTGCTGGGCGCCGCCGTCGACGCGGGCGAGATCGCCATCGTGCCGGGCTTTCAGGGCGTGACCCGCGACGGGCGCATCACCACCCTGGGCCGGGGCGGCTCGGACACCTCGGCGGTGGCGGTGGCGGCGGCGCTCGGCGCGCCGTGCGACATCTACACCGACGTGGACGGCGTCTATACGACCGACCCGCGCATCCAGAGCCGCGCCCGGCGTCTGGAGAAGGTGTCCTACGAAGAAATGCTGGAGATGGCGTCGCTGGGCGCCAAGGTGCTGCAGACCCGCTCGGTCGAGCTGGCCATGCACAAGCGCGTGCCGGTGCGCGTCCTGTCCAGCTTCATCGAACCGGATGAAAACGGAAACCTGCCGCAACACGCCGGCACCCTGATTTGCGACGAGGATGAGATCGTGGAAAAGCGCATCGTTTCCGGCGTGACCATGAGCCGGGACGAAGCCCGGATCACGCTTTTGGGCCTGTCGGACCGGACGGACGCCCCGGCCGACGTCTTCACCCGCCTGGCCGAGGCCGAGGTCAATGTCGACATGATCGTGCAGAGCCAGGCCCGCACCGAAGGCGCGGTCAACCTGACCTTCACGACCGGCCGCCGCGACGCGCGCCGCGCCGCCGAGCTGATGATGGCGGCCAAGGCCGAGATCGGCTTCGAGGAGCTGCGGGTCGACGACGACGTGGCCAAGGTGTCGGTGATCGGCGTCGGCATGAGAAGCCACGCGGGCGTGGCCCAGACCATGTTCCGCGCCCTGGCCGACAAGGGCGTGAAGTTCCAGGCTATCTCGACCTCTGAAATCAAGATCAGCGTTCTGATCGATTCGGATTATGCAGAGCTGGCGGTGCGTGCGCTGCACGCAGCCTACGGACTGGACGCGGAAAGCTAGGATAACGGACGCGCCGCCCTATCTGAACGGATCGGACGGTTAGGCGGGAGAGACCATGGTAAAGGGCGCAGCAGTGACGGCGAGGGGGCCACGCCTCCTGTTGCGCCAGATCCGCGAGGCCCTGGCCGGGCCGGGGGGCGGCGCGCCGGCCCAGACCCGGCTGAACATGGTGGTGCGGATCATCGCCCGCTCCATGGTGGCCGAGGTCTGCTCCATCTATCTGCGGCGCGCCTCGGGCGAGCTGGAGCTGTTCGCCACCGAGGGGCTGAACCCCGAGGCCGTCCATAACACCCGCCTGCGCCCCGGCGAGGGGCTGGTCGGCGAGGTGGCCCGCACGGCCGAGCCGCTGAGCCTGTCGGACGCCCAGTCGCACCCCAGCTTCTCCTACCGGCCGGAAACGGGCGAAGACCCCTATCACGCCTTCCTCGGCGCGCCCCTGCTGCGCGGCGGCCGGGCCATCGGCGTCCTGGTCGTCCAGAACCGCGCCGCTCGTCGCTATGACGAGGAAGAGATCGAGGACATCCAGACCATCGCCATGGTCCTGGCCGAGACGGTGGCCTCGGGCGAGCTGCTGGCGCTGGAGGAGTTGCGCGACGTCGAGGTGGCGCCTCATCGGCCCGAACGGCTGCGGGGACAGAAGTTCGCCGAAGGCCTGTCCTTCGGTCGGGCGGTGCTGCACGAGGCGCCGATCGCGCCCGAACAGCTTCTGGCCGACGACCCGGTCGCCGAGGAGGTCCGCCTGAAGGCGGCGCTGGACGGTCTGCGCACCAGCATCGACGCCCTGCTGGAAGGCAGTCAGGGCAAGCTGGGCGGCACCCCCTATGAGGTGCTGGAGACCTATCGCATGTTCGCCGACGACCGGGGCTGGAACCGGTCGCTGGAGGAGGCGGTGCGCTCTGGCCTGACGGCCGAGGCCGCCGTCGACCGCGTCCGCAACGAGCACCGCGCCCGCTTCGCCAACGCGCGCGACCCCTACATCCGCGAGCGGCTGCACGACTTCGAGGACCTGGCCAACCGCCTGCTGCGTCTGATGGCGGGCGACCATCCGGGCCAGCGCGACCTGCCCGACGACGCGATCCTGGTGGCCAAGAATCTGGGTCCGGCGGACCTGCTGGAATATCCGCGCCACAAGCTGCGCGGCCTGCTGCTGGAAGAGGGCTCCGCCGCCGCCCACGCGGCCATTGTCGCGCGCGCCCTGCAGATCCCTTGCGTCGGCCGCCTTCAGGGCCTGCGCGACCGCCTGACCGAGGGCGATCAGGTGATCGTCGACGGCGAGACGGGCGAGGCCTATCTGCGGCCGCGTCCGGACATGCTGGCGGCGGTCGAGAGCCGCATGGCCGTGCGCGCCCAGCAACGCGCCGAGTTCGACCAACTGCGCGACACCCCCGCCGTCACCAAGGACGGCAAACGCATCGTGCTGCTGACCAACGCCGGTCTGGCGGTGGATCTGGAGAATCTGGACGCCACCGGGGCTGAGGGCATCGGCCTGTTCCGCACCGAGTTCCAGTTCATGGTCTCGGACGAACTGCCGCGCCTGGACTCGCAGACGGCGCTCTACAAGCTGGTGCTGGATGCGGCGGGCGATCGGCCGGTCACCTTCCGCACGCTGGATATCGGCGGCGACAAGGTCCTGCCCTATCTGGACAATGAGCGCGAGGAGAACCCGGCGCTGGGGCGGCGCGCCATCCGTCTGGGGCTGGATCGTCCGGCCCTGCTGAGGATGCAGCTGCGCGCCCTGCTGACCGCCGCCGCCGGGCGCGAACTGCGCGTCATGTTCCCGATGATCGCCACGGTGGACGAGTTCAGGGCCGCGCGCGAACTGGTCGACATTGAATGCGACTGGGCGCGGCGCCGGGGGCGCCCGCTGCCGTCCCTGCTGCGCGTCGGGGCCATGATCGAGTGCCCCAGCCTGCTGTGGCACCTGGACGCCCTGCTGCCGCTGACCGACTTCGTCTCGATCGGCACCAACGACCTGATGCAGTATATGTTCGCCTCCGACCGCACGAACCCGCGGGTGTCCGAGCGTTATGACGCCCTGTCGCCGCCCTTCCTGCGCGCCCTGGCCGAGATCCAGCAGAAGTGCGCCGACAGCGCCACGCCGGTCTCCGTCTGCGGCGAACTGGCGGGCCGCCCGCTGGAGGCCTTCGCCCTGATCACCCTGGGCTACAGCCGCCTGTCCGCCCCCGCGGGCGGGGTGGGGCCTGTCAAGCGCATGATCCTGTCGGCCGATCTGAACGCCGCTCGGCGCGGCATGAACGTCCTGCTCGGCTCCTCAGCCGGGTCGGTGCGCGGCGAGATCGAGTCGCTGGCGCGCAAGCTGAACGTGGAAGTCTAGGAAAGCTGCGCCGCTTTCCCGCGTTGCCCGCGCTCCTCGCCTCGTCTAAGCGGGGATGACGGGCGCACGGCCGCCTGGCGTGACGGAACCCCGACCCTATGGACCAGGATCGGCAAGCCGCGTTCGACTTCGACGCCGACGCGACGCTGGATCAGACCCCTGAGCCGACGCCCCAGCCGGCGCCGGAAGATCCCTCGGATGATTCCCTGGGCGCGACTTTGCGCGCCGCGCGTCTGGCCTCGGGCCTGTCGATGGCCCAGCTTTCGACCATGACGCGGGTGCATCCGCGTTTCCTGACGGCGCTGGAGCAGGCTGAGTACGCCGCCCTGCCGTCGCGCATCTTCTCGATGGGCTATGTGCGCGCCTATGCGGGCGCCTTGGGGCTGGACGAGCTGAACGCGGTCGAGCGGTTCAAGCAGGAATATCCCGATGCGGCCGTGCCGTTGCAGCCGCCGACGGGCGCCGCCTTGCAGCAGATGCGCCAGAACTCGCCCAAGATCCTGGGCGTCATCGGCGCCTTTCTGGCGGTGGTGGTCGGCTGGAACGTGTTTCAGCGTCTGAACCGCATCGAGGCGCCGCACCCGTCGGATCTGGTCGCCGTGCCCAAGGACTGGGCCGAGCAGGCCGACCGCCAGCGCGACCGCGCCCTCTACCTCGGCGCCCCCCGGGCCGCCCCGCCGGATCAGACCACGCCGGCCATGTACATCACGCCGGGCCTGGAGGCGCAGCTGACCGGCATCGACCCGGACGACCCCAACGCCGCGCCGCCGCCGGCCCCGCCGGTGCAGGCCGCCTTCAACCCGCGCGGCGCCATCTACGGCGCCTCGGCCACGGTGTCGCAGGTCACGCTTCAGGCCCGCAAACCCGCCATCCTGGTTATCCGTCAGGGCGACGGCCGCATCCTGTTCGCGCGCCAACTGGCGGCGGGCGAAGCCTGGCGCGCGCCGCCCGGCCTGTCGGCGACCATCGACACGCCCGATCCGGAGGCGTTCGACGTCTATCTGAACGGCGAGCATGGCGGCGTCCTGCCCGCGCCTCAGTCGCCGCTGGGCACGCTGAACAATCGCGCCCAGGCCGCCGCGCGCGAATCCGAGGCGCGCGCCGCCGCCGCCGTCGAGGCCCGCGCCCGCGCCGCCCAGGCCGCTGCGGCGGCCGCCGCAGCGACGGCGCCGGGACCGCAGCCGTATCAGCCTGCCGCTGCCCCGGTCGCCCAGCCGCCCGCCGCCTGATCTGATCCTTTGACTGCGACGACGATCTTTCGTCGTCTGTCGTGGTTTTGCCGTCCCTCCTGTCCTATGTGTACGGCGTCATGAGCGACCACAGTTCAGAACTCGGCCACGTCCGCCCCTGGCGCCACATCGAGCGCCGCAAGAGCCGCCAGATCATGGTCGGCTCCGTTCCCGTCGGCGGGGGCGCGCCGATCAGCGTCCAGTCGATGACCAATACGCCGACCGCCGATGCGGCGGCGACGCTGGAGCAGATTCGTCAGCTGGAGGAGGCCGGGGCCGACATCGTCCGAGTCTCTTGCCCGGATGAGGAGTCCACGGCGGCCTTCAGGACCATTGCGCGCGAGGCCCGCGTGCCGCTGGTGGCCGACATCCATTTCCATTACCGCCGGGGCATCGAGGCGGCCCAGGCGGGCGCCGCCTGCCTGCGCATCAACCCCGGCAACATCGGCTCGATCGAGCGGGTCAAGGAGGTCGTTCAGGCCGCCCGCGACCACGGCTGCTCCATGCGCATCGGCGTCAACGCCGGGTCGCTTGAGAAGGAGTTGCTGGAGAAATACGGCGAGCCCTGCCCCGACGCTATGGTCGAAAGCGCCCTGAACCACGCCCGCATCCTGCAGGACCTGGACTTCCACGAGTTCAAGATTTCGGTGAAGGCGTCCGACCCCTTCCTGACGGTCGCCGCCTATCAGCAGCTGGCCGACGCCATCGACTGCCCCCTGCACCTGGGCGTGACCGAGGCGGGGCCGCTGCGCACCGGTACGATCAAATCGGCCATCGGCATGGGCAATATGCTGTGGTCGGGCATCGGCGACACCATCCGCGTGTCCCTGGCCGCCGATCCGGTCGAAGAGATCAAGGTCGGTTTCGACATCCTCAAGTCGCTGGGCCTGCGTCACCGGGGGGTGAACATCATCGCCTGCCCGTCGTGCGCCCGTCAGGGCTTCAACGTCATCGAGACGGTGGGGATTCTGGAAGAGCGGCTGGCGCACATCTCGACCGCCATGTCGCTGTCGATCATCGGCTGCGTCGTCAACGGGCCGGGCGAGGCCCTCTATACCGACGTCGGCTTCACCGGCGGCGGCAAGGGGGCGGGCATGGTCTATCTGAACGGCAAGATCGCCCACAAACAGGCCAACGACGGCATGATCGAGGAGATCGTCGCCCAGGTCGAAGCCAAGGCCGCCGAACTGGACGCCGCCCGCGCGGCTCCCGCCGCCCTCAACGCCGCCGAGTAATCATGAAACTCTACATCACCACCCCGTCGCCCTTCGCGCGCAAGGTGCGCATCGTCGCCCGTGAAAAGGGTCTGGCCGACCGTATCGAGGAGATCGTCGTCGATCCCTACGGCAATGCGCCGGAGCTGCTGTCGACCAATCCGGTGGTGCAGGTGCCGACCCTGATCGCCGAGGACGGCCTGCCGCTGAACGACAGCCCGGTGATCGCTGAATACCTGGACGCCCTGGGCGCCGGCCCGCGCCTGCTGCCGCCGGAAGGCGCAGAGCGTCTGCGGGTCAAGCGGCTGGAGACGCTCGGCAACGCCGCGCTCGAGATGGGCGTCAAACTGGTGCTGGAGAAGCGCCGCCCGGAGCAGGAGCGCTCGGCGTCCTGGATCGAGCGCTGGACCGTCAATATGGGCCGCGCCCTGGACGCGCTGGAAGCCGCCGCGCCGGACGCCGAGGCGCTGGACATGGGCGTGCTGACGGCGGGCGTCGCCGTCACCTGGATCGGCTTCCGCCACCCGGACTACGACTGGAAGACCGGGCGCCCGAACCTGGTCGCCCTGCAGACGGCGCTGGAGCAGCGGCCCAGCTTCATCGACACCTATCCCGTCTGAGGCTCAGTCGTCCCCGTCGAACGGGGCCAGAAAGCGGTAACGCAGACGGGTGTTGTCCGCCTCCAGAACCTCCAGCCGGGCGCCGCGAAAGCCGATCACCGCGCTGTGGGCCAGGTCATAGTCGAGGCTCTGGGTCTGGGGCGCGCTGTCGCCCATCGTCTCGCGATAGAGGAAGCGCACCTTGCCGTCGGCGCGGCCGTGGTAGATCAGCTCGCGTCGCCGCGCGCCCTCGTCGGCCTCTTCGATACGGATATCGCGCACCTGGGGCGTCGCGTTCCAGGTCAGGACGCACTGGCCCGGCGTGATGAAGCCGCGCACCGGGCCTGAGCCGTCCTTGGCGCGGCACAGCCCGCCGGAGGCATAGGGCGCCGTTCCGAACAGCGGATCGCGGGCAGTCATCCTGTCGGAAAAATAATAGATGTGGCGGACGTCGCTCTGGCGCGCCGCTAGTCGGCCCGGCGCGACGGTGAAGCGTTTTCTCAGCACCCCGTCGCCCCAGCTCAGCTCATTGGCCAGGGCCAGACCCGGCAGGCTTCCGCCCCGTCCTGTCGCGACCGCCGCCTCGCCCACTTCGATGGCGGCGACGGCGCCGAGAGCGGGCTGATCGATCTGTTCGATCTGCGGCGGGATCGTCTGCGTCGAGGCGCAGCCGGACACCAGTCCCCCGACCATGACGCCGATCATCCATACGCGCATTCGTCGCCCCCCGGCCTAGTGTAGGGACAGTCGGCCAGCCGCGCGATCGGCTGTCAATGACCCGCGTTAGGTCAGGAGCTGATAGCCCTGGAACGCCGCCAGCACGATCAAGAGGCCGCCGACGGCATAGGTCAGCACCTTGCGCGGCACCTTCTTGACGATCAGGCCGGCGAAGGGGGCGGCGATCAGCCCGCCGACGACCAGTCCGCCCACAGCGGCGGCGTGATTCTGAAGGGCCCCGGCTTCTTCCCAGTGGCCGGTGACCAGGGCCCAGACGAAAGTGGCCGAGACGGCGACGGTCAGGAAGAACTCGGCCGTGTTGACCGTGCCGATGGCCTTGCGCGGCTCGTGCCCGGCGCCGACCAGGGTCGAGGAGACGGTCGGCCCCCAGCCTCCGCCGCCGATCGCGTCCAGAAAGCCGCCGACCAGTCCCAGCGGCCCGGTGATCCAGGCGGGCAGGCGACGATGCGGAATATCGTGCCCGGCCCGCCACAGAATCCACACCCCGATCAGGGCCAGATAGGCGACGATGAAAGGCTTGATCACCGCCGCTTCCAGCCCGGTCAGCACATAGGCGCCCAGCACCCCGCCGATCACCCCGGCGACGGCCAGCGGCGCCATCAGCCGCCATTCGACGTTCTTGTGCCAGGCGTGGCTGCCCGCCGAGGCGGCGGTGGTGAAGACTTCGGCGGCGTGAACGCTGGCCGACGCCGTGGCCGGGGGCACCCCCAGCGCCAGAAGGACGGACGACGAGATGACTCCATAGGCCATGCCGAGCGCCCCATCGACCGCCTGGGCCAGGACGCCGACCAGCAGAAACAGGAAGAAGGTTTCCATTCAGCGCCTCAGCCGGGGATCACGGACCATCAGGCGCAGGTCGCAGCCGGTCTGGCAATGGCCTGCGCGAGGGCCCCTGCTGGGCGTCAGGCCCCCTCCAGCCGGGCGATGGCGTCCAGCACGTCGCGCCCGCTGTAGGGTTTGATCACCATGGCGGCGGCCAACTCGGCGTTGTGCGCCGCCGCCGTGACGTCGCCCGACAGGAAGATGACCGGCATGCCCCAGCGCGATTTCAGCTTGCGCGCCAGGTCGACGCCGGTCGCCTCGCCCGACAGATTGATGTCCAGCAGGGCCAGGTCGATGGCGTGCAGGGCGGTCGCCGCCTCGGCCGCTTCGGCGCTGTGGAAGGGGCCGATCACGCGATGTCCGGCGGCGTCCAGCGCCTCGGTCAGGTCGGCGGCGGCGTCGGCGTCGTCCTCGACCAGCAGGACGGTGCGGGGCTCGACCGGCGTGGAGGCCGCCGCCGGCTCCGGCGGCGCCTGCCGCACCAGGACCGCGCGGACATAGGGCCACAGTTCGGCGGCGGGCCGCTCGGCGTCCAGGTCGAAGATGTTGGCGAGCGCCTTCAATTCCTTTTCGGCGGCGGGACTTATGGCAGGTGAGCCCGGCGTCAGCAGGCCGTCGTAGAGCGCGCACAGGCGCGCGACATCGGCGCCCGGCGTGATGCCCACCGGCGCCCCTTCAGGAGGTTTTTGATGTGTCATGCCCTGTCTCCACTTCCGTTCCAGCCCTTTAAAGTCGAGGTGGAGCTAGGGCGCTTGCAGGTCCGAAGAAACCGAGCTGACGGGTTTGTGACGGCGGTTCACAATCGCTCCATGATCGCGTGTAGAGGCGTTTTTATCGACACGGCGCGGCGGCGCGGGTAAGGCTCCGCCCTCGTTTTCCTCTGCAAGGACACGCCGTTGCGACTGCCCCAGGCCCGGCTCGATCAGGTGCTCGACCGCTTCCATCAGGTGGAGGCCCGGATGGGCGCCGCCACGGACGGCGCCGAGATCGTGCGCCTGTCGAAAGAGCACGCCGAGCTCAAGCCCGTGGCCGATGCGGTTCAGGCGCTGGCGCGCGCCCGCGCCGAGATCGAAGACCTGAAAGCCATGGCCGCCGACCCGGAAATGGCCGCCCTGGCCGCCGATGAACTGGACGCCCTGACCGCACGCCTGCCGGAACTGGAGCGCGAGGTCGCCCTGCTGCTGGCGCCGCGCGACGCCGATGAAAACGCCTCGGCCGTGCTTGAAGTGCGCGCCGGCACCGGCGGAGATGAGGCGGCGCTGTTCGCGGGCGACCTGTTCCGCATGTATTCGCGCTACGCCTCCACGCGCGGCTGGCGCGTCGAGATCGACAGCGCCACCGAGGGCGATGCGGGCGGCTTCAAGGAAATCATCGCCACCGTCAGCGGCGAAGGCGTGTTCGGTCGTCTGAAGTTTGAAAGCGGCGTCCACCGCGTCCAGCGCGTGCCGACCACCGAGGCGGGCGGACGCATCCACACCTCGGCGGCCACGGTCGCCGTCCTGCCCGAGGTCGAGGACGTCGAGATCGAGATCCTGGACAAGGACATCCGCATCGACACCTTCCGCGCCTCCGGCTCGGGCGGCCAGCACGTCAACAAAACGGATTCGGCGGTGCGCATCACCCACCTGCCCACCGGCATCGTCGCCACTTCGTCGGAGAAGTCGCAGCACGTGAACCGGGACAAGGCGATGAAAAACCTGCGCATCCGCCTGTACGACATGCAGCGCCAGGCCAAGGACGCCGCTCGGTCCGACGCGCGCAAGTCTCAGGTAGGCTCGGGCGACCGGTCCGAGCGCATTCGCACCTACAACTTCCCGCAAGGGCGCGTGACTGATCACCGCATCGGCCTGACCCTGCACAGCCTGCCGCAGATTCTGGAAGGCGACCTGGCCCCTTTGCTTGACGCCCTGATCGCCGAGGATCAGGCCGCTCGCCTGGCCGATCTGGAAGCTGAGTTCGCTTAAGGGGCCGGCCTCAGCGCCGTCTCTTGCGGGCGCCTCGCTTCAGCACCCGGTCGCCCAGGCTCTCGGCGTATTTCAGCGTATAGGCCAGGGCGGCGGGGTTGCCGCGTCGGGCCCCGACGGAATCGGCCATCACCGCGCCCCGCTCGCCGATGGGCAGGGGCGGGCCGATGGTCGTATCCTGGGCCGTCTGGTGTTCGATCTCGGCGTTCAGACGCGCGCCCATCAGGATCACCTGCACCGAGAACCAGGTCCACAGCAGGAAACCCATGGCCGCCGCCAGCGGGCCGTAGGAATCGGTGCGCACGAAATTGGTCAGGAACCAGCTGAACAGGAAGGAGACCAGCAGGCTCATCGTCGCTGCGAACAGGGCGCCCGGCGTCAGCCAGCGCCACCGCGCCCGCGCCCGGCTCGGCCCCAGCCGGTAGATCAGGGCCAGCGCGCCGACATAGCCGAAGAACAGCAGGGGCCAGCGCAAGGGGGCCAGATAGGCCCATTCGTCTTGAAGCCCGAACACCGCCAGCACCAAGGGCACGCCGACCACCAGAGCCGAACTCAGCAGCACCGCCGCCATCGCCGAGACGGTGAAGGCCATGCACATCAGGTTGTAGACCACGATGTTGCGCCGCTCGACCTCGTGATAGGCGAGATTCAAGCCGTAGAAGAGCGTCTTGATGCCCCCGTTCGCCGCCAACAGCGTCAGCAGCAGGGTCCACACCAGGGTGAAGGTCAGCTGGCCGGTGGAATTGCCCGCCAGCCGCGTCATCTCAGCCCCCAGGAACTGCGCTACGTTCGAGGGCAGAATCTCATAGAGGAAGCTGAGCTGGCCCCAGGCGTCGGTCGGATCGGCGAACAGGCCGTAGATGGTGACGAAGGCGCCCAGCGTCGGGAACAGCGCCAGCAGCATGAAGAAGGTCACGCCCCCCGCCACGAAGCCGACCCGGTCGCCGAAATAGCCCATCACCGTGCGCCACAGGATATCGACCCAGCCCTTGTGCGGGATTTGCAACGGCCGCTGGGCCAGGCGACCGCGTCCCGGCTCCTTGGCGTCATAGTCCTCGGGCGTCGGATCGCGCGGCGGCAGGACGTCGGGGCGCGCCGGCCGCAGCTCAAGGCCGAAGCGATGGCCTTGCGTATAGAGCAGGTGGGCGGCGGTGGCTCCGGTCGCCAGCCCGCCGGCCGCAGCCGCCAGATAACGCACCAGGCCGCCGCCGCCTCTCGTCGAGGAATGAGACGGGCGACGCCTTGAACGGCGACGGTTCGATTTGAGCAGGTCGTGAATCCCCATTCGCCCCTCAACGGCTACGCTGCGATGCCGTTCCGTCTTGAAATCGCGCGCCGCAGACCCCAATCACCGGGAATGCCCGATCAGAACACCCGACCGACCCTGCTGACCGCCTGGAAAGGCGCGCAGGCCCGCCTGAAGGCCGCCGGCATCGACAGCCCCTCCATCGACGCCCGCCTGCTGCTTGAGGCGGCGACCGGGGCGGGGCGCGTCGACATCCTGACCGATCCCTATCGCGCTCTCAGCGAAGAGCAAACCCGCGCGCTGGACGCCATGGTCGATCGTCGCCTGCGCCGCGAGCCGGTGTCGCGCATCCTGGGCCGCAAGGGCTTCTGGAAGATCATGCTGAACGTCACCCCCGACGTGCTGAGCCCGCGCCCGGACACCGAGACGGTGGTGGACGTCATCGTGCGCGCCTTTCCGCCGCACTCGACCTTCGAGATGGCTGATCTGGGCACCGGGTCGGGCGCCATCCTGCTGGCGGCCCTTGCCGAGCGGCGCGGCGCGCGCGGCGTCGGCACCGACATCTCGACCGAGGCCATCGCCGTGGCGCGCGAGAACGCGGCCAATCTGGACCTGAACAACCGCTGCACCTTCATGCGAACGGACTGGGCGGCGGGTTTCGCCGACGCCAGCTTCGATCTGGTGGTGTCCAACCCGCCCTATATTCCGACCGGCGACATCGCCGGCCTGGACCCCGAGGTGCGCGAGCACGACCCTCATCTGGCTTTGGACGGCGGGCCGGACGGGCTGCAGCCCTATCGCGACCTGGCGCCCGAGATCGCCCGCATCCTGCGCCCCGAAGGCGTCTTCGCCGTCGAGATCGGCTGGGACCAGGGCGAGGCGGTCAAGGCCCTGTTCGAGGCGGCCGGCTTCACCGACGTCAAGGTGGTCAAGGACCTGGCGGATCGCGACCGCGTCGTGACCAACGGTCCGGACCCCCGCGTGGGCCCCATCCCCGAGATCGAAGCGCCGCTGCAATAAAAACCCTTGGAAAGCGGCGCGCCGCGCGCTAAGTCCGTGTTGTTCCCATCCCAACGCATCCTTTTCGGGCAGGTTTGCTCGCTTAAGCGCGTCCGGGTCCAGTGACGGTCGCGCCCCTCAGACGGACGCGGCGGACCACGGGGAACGCACGGTTTTCCGAAAAGCTCGCACCGGGGATAGGCCCCGAACGAACGGAACGACGAACAGGGTCCCGCCCGTCTTCTTCGACGGCGGCCCGCACCAGCACGGTAAGCTCCGATGAGAGATTTCAAGGGCATGAAGCGTCAGCGCGGACGCAACCGGAAGCCCGGCGGCGGCAACAACGCCAACGCCACCAATCCGAACCGTTCGTGGGACTCGCAAGGTCCTGAGAACATCAAGGTCCGGGGCAACGCCCAGACCGTCTATGAACGCTATATGCAGCTGGCGCGCGACGCCGCAGCCGCTGGCGACCGCGTCCTGGCGGAGAACTACACCCAGCACGCCGAACACTATTTCCGCGTCCTGCGCGCGCTTCAGCCGCAACGCCCGGTCAGCGAGATCGCCCAGCGCGAACTGGCGGGCCAAGGCTTCGACATCGATTTCGAGGACGAATCGGGCGCTCAGGCCGCCGCGATCATCGCCGCTCAGCAAGCCGAGGAGCGCCGTGTAGAAGACGAGGCGCGCCGCCAGGCCGAGCGCGCCGACCGCGAGGCCAACCGCGACCGTGAGCGCGATCGCGACCGTGACCGTGACCGCGAGGGATCGGACAACGGCGCCGACGCCGAAGGCCGCGAGGGCGGCCGCCGCGAAACGCGCCGGGAGCGCTGGGAGCGCCGGCGTGAGGAGCGCAACCGCCGCTTCGAGAACAATGAAGGCGAAGGCGACGCTGCGGCCTCTGGCGAAGATTCGGCGCCGGGCGAGGACCAGCCGATTCAGAGCGCCGAGGCGCCGGCCGTGGTTGAAGAAGCCCCGGTCGAGCGTGCGCCTCGCGCGCCTCGCGCTCCGCGACGTGCGCGTGCGGCGGCCGAGGACGATGCGGCTCAACCGACCGATGACGCCGCCGCCCTGCCGGGCTTTCTGACGCGGCCGATCGCGGCCGAAGAAGCGGCCTCCGCCGAGGATGAACCGGCCCCCGCGCCCAAGCGTCGCACCCGCCGCAAGGCCGATGCGGTCGCCACGGACGAAGAAGGCTGAGACCCGCTTAACCCGTAAAGGTTGCGCCTACAGAAAAATACAACCTTTCGTCGTCATCCTCCTCTCTATGGGAGGAAGGGTGATGGAATTGCTCGTCTTTGTAGTCGCTCTCTGTCTGGCGACAGGCGTCGCCGGGGTCCGGCTGTCTTTCCGAGCGCATCGACGCATCGGCGCGGTCCAGCGTCTTCATGACGGCCAGCTGGAAGGCGCCCGTCGCCGCGTCGCCCAGCTCGAGGCCGCGCTGACGCAGTCCGATGCGGCGCGCCTGCGTGCTGAAGAAGAGGCCTTTCAGGGCCGTCGTCGCCATGCCGATCTGATCCGCGTCGTCAGTCGCCAGATGCGCACGCCGCTGGAGGGCGTGCTGGGCTTTTCCGATCTGCTGCGGCTGAACGCAGGGGGCGAGCCGCTCAGCCATCGCCAACGGCAGGCGGCCGAACGCATCGGCGAAGCGGCGACGCGCCTGCTGACGCTGGTGGAGGGCTTGAGCGCCCTGGCCGAGGCCGAACGGCCGGCGACGGGCCGGCTTCAACGCGTCGATCCCCTGTTGCTGGCGCACCGCGCCTGCCTGCCCCTGCTTCAGGATGCCGAGGCGGCCAAGGTGTCGCTGGCCCTGCCCGAGCCTCAGGCCGGGCTGACCGCGATGGTGGATCCGGAACGCCTGATGCGCGTCTTCGCCGATGTGATCGCGGGTGCGGTGCGCCGCAGCGACCCCGGCGGCTTTGTGGAGATTCAGGCGCGCCGTCTTGGCGGCGAGGTCCAGGTGACGGTTCGCGACAACGGTCCGGGCCTGTCGTCGGCGCAGCTTGAAACCCTGTTCCAGCCGCTCGCCGCCCACGCCATCGCCGCTGTCGGCGAAGAGGGCGCCCGCTCATCCTGGCCGGGACTGGCCGCCGCCAGGACCCAGTTGCAAGCCATGCAAGGCCGTCTCGAAGGCGTCAGCGCCGAGGGGCGGGGCGCCGCCTTCATCATCAGCCTGCCTGCCGCCGACGCGGCTTCGACGGATGGGGCGCCGAATGCGGATCGCCTGTTGCCGGAGCTGTCGCGGTTGCCGCACGGCGTGGTCCTGTATGTCGCCAGGGACAAGGCCGCCGTCGCCCTGATGCGACGCCTGGTGCAGGACTTCGGCGGCTTGCAGCTTCATGTCGCGGACTGCGCGGCCAAGGGTGCGGCGATGGCGCGCGACCTGCGGCCGGACGCAGTGGTGCTCGATCTGGATCTGGCGACGGACGGCGGCGCGGCCTTCCTGACGGACCTGCGGACGGACCCGGCGATGCGCTCCACCCCCGTGCTGGGCGTCAGTTCGGATCCTGAGGTTTCCAGGGCCGCGGACGTGGCCGAGGTGCTGCACCGCCCGGTCTCCGTGACGGGGTTGGCGCAGGCGTTGACGCGCGCCCTCAGCGGACCGCCGGCGATGCGCGCCGCTTCATAAGTCGCGGCTCAGGGTTGACGCGGAGGGCTGCGACGGCTTCCTAGAGAAATGGGGCTTTCGATCCCGTTCGTCAGGGAAACCCGATATGCAGCGCGCGCCCGTTGACTTTTTCCGACCAACCGTTGTCCGCACCGGTCTGGCGGCGCTGTCGCTGTCCGCCCTGCTGGCGGCGTGCGCCACGACCCCGCCGCCGCCCCCTCCGCCTCCGCCGCCGCCTTCCATTCCGGCCGCGCCGGACGCGCCGACGGGCGCCGTTCTGGCGGATTGGCGCGGCGTCATCACCGCCGCCGATCGTGATCGTTATCAGCGCCGGGCCGCCGCCTGGTCGCTGGCTCTGGAGCAGTCCAGGCGTCAGACAGGTTCGGGCGACCTGGCGTCGCTGGGCGACCTGATCGACCCGGCCGCGACGCGGGCGGGCGTGACGCCGCCGGAGGGCGCCTATCGCTGCCGGACGATCAAGCTGGGCTCTCAGGGCGGCGAGGGCGGTCTGGGCTATGTCGTCTACGGCTGGTTCGCCTGCCGCATCGAGAACACCGCCCTGGGGCTCAAGCTGACCAAGCTCAGCGGCTCGCAACGTCAGGCGGGTCTGCTGTTCCCCGAGAATGATCGTGAAATGGTCTTCCTCGGCTCGATGGCGCTGGCGTCGGAGCCAGCCGCCCGCGCCTATGGCCAGCGGCCCGAGCGCGACATGGTCTCGGTGCTAGAGCGGATCGGCGAAAGCCGCTGGCGGCTGGTGACGCCCTGGCCGGCCAATGAGTCCAATCTCGACATTCTGGAGCTGGTTCCGGCCCCGGCCGCAACGCCGAAGCGCCGACGCTGATCGGCGTCGTCATGATGCTTGACCGCAGGCGGCTCTCGCCGCCACCTTGCGCGTCTCTTTTGCTTTAGCTTTTCAGGACAAGCCCATGCGCGGCGTCGGCCTCACCGTTGGATCCATCGTCGGCGTCGTCGCCGTCCTGGCGATCGTGCTGATCGGATTTCCGACCTACAACGTCTACTCCAAGCAGATGGCCGGCCGCGCCGCCTATGAAGAGGCCGTGCAGAACCGCCGCATCCGCGTGCTGGAGGCCCAGGCCGCCCTGGACTCGGCCAAGCTGACCGCCGCCGCCGAGATCGAGCGCGCCAAGGGCGCCAATGAGGCCAACCGCATCATGGCTGAGGCCCTGGGCGGCCCAGAGGCCTATCTGCGCTGGTCCTACATCAACATGCTGCAGGAGACGGCCGGTAAGGACGGTCGCCAGACCATCTACATCCCGACAGAGGCGGGGATGCCGATTCTCGAGGCGGGGCAGCGCCCGGCGCGCTGACCGAGGCCCTTCTCCCCTTGTGGGAGAAGGTGGCATGCGCAGCATGACGGATGAGGGGTGATGGCGGGCGGCTTCAAGGTTCAAACGTGTCGTCGCCCCACATTCTAGGCGAGGCGCCCACACCCCTCATCCGGCCCTGACGGGCCACCTTCTCCCACAAGGGGAGAAGGGACTTTTTTCAGACCCGCGTCAGCCGCAGGTCTTGATAGTCGTAGCTGAAGTCGATGTCGGGCGAGACGCCCTTGACCGTGGCGGTCGCGGGCTTGGCCGTGGCGATCGCAAAGGTGATGAAGGCGTCCTCTTCGCGCTTGTCGGGGAAGCGGGTGCGGAAGGTCTCGCCGTCATAGGGCTCCAGCCAGCCCTGCAGCGCAGGGGTGTGGGTGAAGCGCAGCCACAGGCCGGACTTGCGGTTGCGGCCGCGACCTTCGGTCTTCGGCTCGATGACGATGTCGCCGTACCAGGGGTCGCGCCAGGTTCCGGCGTAGGCCTCCAGCGGCAGGGACGGCGCCGCGCCCGCCGCCTGTTTGGCGTCGATCTCGACGGCGGCCTTCAGCGACTTTTCGGTCCCCTCGGCCTCGCGCTTCTTGGAGTCGGCGATCCAGTCGACGTCGACCTTGTTCATGGCGATGTCCGACAGGCCCGAACGCAGGGCGCGCAAGAGGAAGCTCTCCTCGGCGTTGGTGAAGACGGAAAAACCGATCTTGCGGCCGGGGATCAGCACTGTGGCCGAGATGCCGCCCGGCGAGCCGCCGCCGTGCGTCGCCAGCCGCTCGCCGCGATAGTCCTGCACCTGCAGGCCCATGGCGTAGGTCGAGGCCACGGCCCGGTTGGGCAGCTCAGCCGTCGGTCCGTTGGACGAGGAGACGATGATGTTGGGCTTGACCATCTCGCGCGCGGCGGCTTCGGAGAACAGGCGCGACCCGTCGGCCAGCTTGCCGTCGTTCAGGCGCACGGCGATCCACTTGGCCCAGTCGTGGGCGCTGGCGCAGATGCCGCCCGCCGCCGCCGCCGAATCCCAGTTCCACACCTCGACGATGGAGTCGGCGATCTGGGTCATCGGCCCCTGATAGCGCAGGGGCGGCCCGACGCGGCCGTGGGGCAGGGCGCTCTTCTTCGGATCGGCCAGGCGGGCCAGGGGCACGCTCTCGCTCATGCCGACCTTGTCGAAGATGCGGGTCTGGACGAAATCCTCCCACGACAGGCCCGACACCTTCTCGATCACGGCGCCCGCGACCACGAACATCAGGTTGCAGTAGTTGTAGCCTTCGCGAAAGCCGTCCTTGATCGGCACGAAGGCGGCCTGGGCCAGGACCTCGGCTCGGGTCCGGTCGCTATTGGGCCAGAACAGCAGGTCGCCGGCGCCCAGGCCGAAGCCGGCGCGGTGGCTCAGCGTATCGCGCACGGTGATGCGCTCGCCGACCATCGGGTCCGACAGGGTGAAGCCGGGCAGATAGGTCCTGATCGGCTCGTCCCACTTCACCTTGCCCTCGTCGACCAGGATGGCCAGGCAGGCGGCGGTGACGTTCTTGGAGTTCGACGCGATGGCGAACAGGGTGTGCTCATCGACCGGCTCGGCCTTGCCCTGGCGGCGTACGCCGTAACCCTTGGCCAGCACCGTCTTGCCGTCGCGCACCAGGGCCAGCGACACGGCGGGTTGCTCCGGCCAGGCGGCCATGCAGCGCTGCACCCAGGCGTCGGCGGCGGCGGCGATCTCCTCGTCGGAGCGTGTATCGGCGCTGGTCTGGGCCCAGCCGGTCGTCGGCAGGGCCGCGCCCGTGGCGGCGACGGCGGACGAAATCAGCGCCGCGCGGCGCGACAGGCGGATGGACATCAAGAACGCTCCCGAAGACTGAGCGGCGACGCTACCGCCGCCCGTCTCCGGGGCCAAGGGGGAGTCTGACCTAGGCGGCCAGCCGCCAGCGTTGCAGGTGCTCCAGCACGTCCGCCACGATCTGGGCGCGGGTAAAGCCGGTCACGTCGCGCGGGCGGGCGCCGTCGCCGGTCACGGCGCTGAGCCGCCACTCCAGCGCCCGGCGGCTTTCGGGGGCCTCCAGCGCGGTCAGGGCGGGGCGAGGTCGCGACCGGGCGCCCAGTCGATACAGGAAGTCCCGTCCGTTGGCGTGCTCGACCCTCAGCCAGACGCCGTTCTCGTCGCTCTGCACTTCGCTGTTCTCCAGCCCCTCGGCGGCCACGGCGGCGCGCACCTCTTCCAGCGCCGGGGCGCCGTGGCGTGCGATCTGGCGATCAATATCGCGGCGGCTGGCGGGGGCTAGGATGCGCTTGAGCTGTTCGCGCAGCGGCGCCGCGTCGGTCTCGACGGCCTCGCCCTTCAGGTCGGCGTTCATCTGCCGCGCCAAGCCGAAACAGGCCAGGATCATGATGACGGCGAAGGGCAGGGCCGCCACCAGTGTCGCCGCCTGCAGGGCGCCGAGCCCGCCGGCCAGCAGCAGCAGGGCCGCCGCCAGCCCCTGCACCAGGCACCAGTAGATGCGCTGCCAACGCGGCGTGTCCTCGGCGCCGCCCGAGGCCAGGGTGTCGATCACCAGAGAGCCTGAATCCGCCGAGGTGACAAAGAAGACCGCCACCAGGGCGATGGCCAGGATCGAGGTGATCGCCGTCCCCGGCAGATACTCCAGGAAGCGGAACAGGGCCGTCGACAGGTCCGCCTGAACGGCCTCCGAGATCGCCCCCGCCGCCACGCTCAGGTCCAGGCTCATGGCCGAATTGCCGAAGACCGTCATCCACAGGAAGGTGAAAGCCGACGGCACCAGCAGCACGCCGATCAGGAATTCCCGAACGGTCCGCCCGCGTGAGATGCGGGCGATGAACATGCCGACGAACGGCGACCAGGCGATCCACCAGGCCCAGTAGAACAGGGTCCAGTCCGCCATCCAGGCGCGCGGCTCATAGGCGTAGAGGGTGAAGGTGCGGACGAAGAAATGATCCAGATACAGGCCGAAATTCTGCACATAGGCCCGCAGCAGGAACAGCGTCGGCCCCGCGATCAGCACGAACAGCATCAGGCAGACGGCGATGACGAGGTTCAACTCGGACAGTCGCCGCACCCCTTTGTCTACGCCCGTCAGGACCGAGATCGTCGCCGCACCCATGACCACGGCGATCAGCCCGACCTGCATCATCACATGGCTGGGCACGCCGAAGACGTAGTTCAGTCCCGAGTTCATCTGCGCCACGCCCAGCCCCAGGGAGGTGGCGATGCCGAACAGCGTGCCGCAGATGGCGAAGATGTCGACCGCATCGCCCAGCCAACCATTCACCCGCTTGCCCAGTAGGGGATAGAGACTCGACCGCATGGTCAGGGGCAGACCCTTCCTGTGCGCGAAATAGCCCAGGCTGAGGCCGACCACGGCGTAGATGGCCCAGGCATGCACGCCCCAGTGGGTATAGGTGATGACCATGGCCTCGCGCGCGGCGTTCAGCGTGTCGGGCTGGGCCTCGGGCGGGGCGATGTAGTGCTGAACCGGCTCGGCCACGGCGAAATACATCAGGCCGATGCCCATGCCCGCCGCGAACAGCATGGCCAGCCAGGAGACATAGGGAAAGTCCGGCTCGGCGTCGTCCGGCCCCAGCTTCAGCCGTCCGGTCGGCCCGACCGCCAGCACCGCCACAAACAGCAGGAAGCCCGCCACCGAGGCCACGTAGAACCAGCCGAACGTGTCTATGACCCAGGCCTGGGCGCGCCCGAACAGCAGGTCGGACGTAGCGGGCGCCATCAGGGCGAGCAGCAGCAGCCCGCCCGCAATCGCGCTGGCCCCCCAGAAGACGCGGGGGTTCATCTTGGTCGTCAGCATGGGGGCCAAGCGCCCGGCGAAGCTTATTGTTCCAGCCCTTCGCCGACCCTGCTGCAGATCAGGCCCCAGGTCAGGCCCGAGCTGAGGCCCCGGGTCACGGTCGAGGACGGGCGCAGGACCGGTCGGGCGCGGCGCAGATGGGGAGGAGGCGAGGGCGGCGCCGCCCTCGCGACGGTTCACCGCTCGAACACTTCGACCCCGATTAGGCCGTCGGTCGCCAGCCAGGCGCGCTTCATGCCCTGGCTGTTGTAGGGTGCGGCGATGTTCCCCTCCCGGTCCAGGGCGATCAGGCCGCCGTCGCCGCCGAGGGCGCCGATGCGGTCGACCACGCTCTGAGAGGCCTCGGCCAGCGAATGACCGGCGGCGACGCCGAAGGCGGTGCGGGCGGCGGCGGCGACGCGGATGAAATATTCGCCCTGGCCGGTGCAGGAGACGGCGGCGTGCTCGTCGGCCCAAGTCCCGGCGGCGGGGATGGGGGTGTCGCCGACGCGGCCCGGCATCTTGCCGAACACGCCCGCGGTCGAGGTGGCGGCCGCCAGACGGCCCTGGCTGTCCAGCACGCAGCAGCCGACGGTGCCGTGGCTCAACATGCTGGGCGGGTGGTTGTCCTCGCCCTTGCCCGCGCCGGTGAACCAGGCGGCGGGGTCCTCCACGCGCGTCAGGCCCTGTTCCGCGGCGAAGCGGGCGGCGCCGCTTCCGGCCAGCATGACGTGGGGGGTGCGGTCCATCACCGCGCGGGCGGCGACGACCGGGTTGCGGAACCCCTGCAGGGCGGCCACGGCCCCGGCCTTGCCGGTCGCGCCGTCCATCAGGCTGGCGTCCAGCTCATACTCGCCCGCCAGATTGGGCGAGGCGCCGCGCCCGGCGACGTAGAGGCCGGAGTCTTCGAGCATGACGACGGCCTCGACCGCCACGTCCAGCGCCGAGGCGCCGGCGTCCAGCCGCGCCTTCATCGCCTCGACCACCTGGCGCATGTTGGCGACCTCGGCGTCGTAGTTGCGCTCGCGCCGGGCCCCGGCGCCGCCGTGAAGGATGAGGGCGGGTTTCGCCATGATCGTCTCCTCAGAACCTGTTCGGCCTCTTTGCATCGGGCCGCAGGCTGATTAGCGTCGCTGGCGTGTCGGCGCCATGGCCGGCGGGGGTGGCTGAAGAGAGTTCCTAATGCGCGCAGTCCTGTCCAAGGCTCCCGGCGGCCCGGAATCGCTTGTCGTCGAGGAGGTCATGGACCCCACGCCCGGACCGGGCGAGGTGGTGATCGAGGTCAAGGCGGTGGGCGTCAACTATCCCGACGCCCTGATCATCGCCGACAAATACCAGTTCAGGCCCGAGCGCCCTTTCGCACCGGGGGCCGAGGTCGCGGGCGTGGTCGACGCCGTCGGCGAGGGGGTGAAGGGCGTGTTCCGGGGCGACCGGGTCGTCGCCGTGCCCGGCTGGGGCGGCATGGTCGAGCGACTGAAGGTCAGGGCCGAGACCCTGATCCCCATTCCCGACAGCATGGACTATGAGACCGCCGCCGGCTTCATCATGACCTATGGCACCAGCTACTACGCCTTGAAGGACCGGGCGCAGCTGCAGCCGGGCGAGACCCTGCTGGTGCTGGGCGCGGCGGGGGGCGTCGGGGCTGCCGCCGTCGAGCTGGGCAAGGCGATGGGCGCACGCGTGGTCGCCGCCGCCTCGACCAACGACAAGGTGGAGTTCGCGCTGGAGTTGGGAGCCGACAACGGCCTGATCTACCCGTCCGGCCCGATGGACAAGGCGGCGCAGAAGACGCTGTCGGGCGAGTTCAAGCTGTCGACCGGCCGCGACGGTGCCGATGTGGTCTTCGACGGGGTGGGCGGCGACTACGCCGAGCCGGCCCTGCGCGCGATGGACTGGAACGGGCGCTATCTGGTGGTGGGTTTCCCGGCGGGGATTCCGTCCCTGCCGCTGAACCTGACGCTGCTGAAGTCGGTGTCGGTCATCGGCGTCTTCTGGGGCGCCGCCGTCGCCCGCGACCCCAAGGCCCACGCCGCCAACATGGCCGAGCTGATGCAGCTCTACGCCGAGGGCAAGATCAAGCCGCGCGTCAGCCGCACCTTCCCGCTGGAACGCGCCCACGAGGCCATCCAGGCCCTTAGCGACCGCACGGCTGTCGGCAAGATCGTGGTGAAGGTGGAAGATTGATCGGAGCATCCTTCTCCCCTTGTGGGAGAAGGTGGCCCGTCAGGGCCGGATGAGGGGTGTGAGCGCGGCATTCAGGTGATTGATGCAGAGGGACGGCGACAGGGTTTCAGACCAGGCGCCGACACCCCTCATCCGAGCGCCTCCGGCGCCCACCTTCTCCCACAAGGGGAGAAGGATTTATTCCTCGTCCTCCCGCAGACGTTTCAGCGCCTGCGCCGCCTGATCGTGGTGGCGCGGCTTCAGGTGCGCGCCCAGGGTGGCCAGCACGGCGGCGATCACCGCCGCGTCGTCGGTGAAGCCGATGCCGGCGAAGATGTCGGGAATGGCGTCCACCGGCATGACGAAATAGGCCAGCGCCCCCAGGATCAGGCCCTTGGCCGCCAGCGGGGTCTTGGGGTCCTGGGCCGCGTACCAGGCGGCGACCGCCTGCTGGGCGAAGGGGATGCGGGCGGCGGTGTGCCGCATCTTGGGCCAGAAGCCCTTGCGCACGCGCAACTCGTTCACCTTCTGCACGGCGGGAACCAGGGCCTTGTCAGGATTGATGGCGTCATCAGGCGACATTCCGTTGGTCTTTGCGGTCATGGCCGCTAAATCCTCGCACGAGCACTCGGTTCAATCGAATATAGGACGACTTCCATGAAACTCGACGCTTCGATCGCGGCGGTGGTGACGGGCGGGGCTTCGGGCCTTGGCGAAGGCACGGCGCGCGCCCTGGCGGCCAAGGGCGTCAAGGTCGCCCTGTTCGACCTGAACGAGGAGCGCGGCGAGGTCATCGCCCAGGAGATCGGCGGCGTCTTCTGCAAGGTCGACGTGACGTCGGACGACAGCGTCTCCGCCGGCTTCGCCAAGGCGCGCGCCGCCCACGGCCAGGAGCGCCTGACCGTCAACTGCGCCGGGATCGCCACCGGCCAGAAGACCGTCAGCCGCAAGAAGGACACCGGCGAGATCCGCGCCCACGACATGGCCCAGTTCGAGCGCACCGTCTCGATCAACCTGTTCGGCACCTTCCGCGTTCTGTCGCAGTCGGCGGCGGGCATGGTCACGCTGGAGCCGATGGAGGACGGCGAGCGCGGCCTGATCATCAACACCGCCTCGGTCGCGGCTCAGGACGGCCAGATCGGCCAGGCGGCCTATTCGGCGTCAAAGGGCGGCGTCTACGCCATGACCCTGCCGGTCGCGCGCGACCTGATGAACGAGGGCGTGCGGGTCAACACCATCCTGCCGGGCATCATGTGGACGCCGATGATGGCGGGCATGGACCAGAAGGTGCAGGACGCCCTGGCCGCCATGATCCCCTTCCCCAAGCGCCTCGGCACGCCGGCCGACTACGCCGCCCTGGCCCTGCATCTGGCCGAGAACACCTACATCAACGGCGAGTGCATCCGTCTGGACGGGGCGATCCGTCTCGCGCCTCGCTAAGGCGAGGAGCGGCAAGGCCGCTAACGCTCGCCGCGCGGCGGCTCGCTGCTTGAGCGGGCGGGGCGCGTAGCGGCGGCAGGCGGCGGCGCTTTGAAGCGGCCTCCGAGGCGTCCGCGCGGGCGTTTCGGGGGCCGTTTTCGTGTGAAGTTTCAGGGCTATTCGAAAAAAATCGACGGATTGGACGAAAATCGAAAAAGGGGCTTGCGCGATCCGAAGTCGGTCCGCTATACGCCCCTTCCTCGACGGGGAGCAGCACATCGCTCCCAACGGAGTGCGGGCGTAGCTCAGGGGTAGAGCATCACCTTGCCAAGGTGAGGGTCGGGCGTTCGAATCGCCTCGCCCGCTCCAGTCGAAGCGTGGAAAACGGGGTCCGGTCGCAAGATCGGGCCCCGTTTCGCTTTTCCGCCCATTGTGTCTCCGTCCGCATGGCCCCGCGCGCGATCGCGGCCTATATGGAGCCTGGCGGTTGACCCCGCCGGGAGCGGCGCTAGTGTCCGCGCCGCTTCCTTCCCAGCGCATTTCGTATCCAGCGCCAGACCGATCAGAGGACCTCATGGCCGACGCCGCTTCCCAGACCTATGACGTGGTGATCATCGGGGGCGGGCCGGGCGGCTACAACGCCGCCATCCGCGCCGGCCAACTGGGCCTCAAGGCCGCCCTGGTCGAGAAGCGCGCCACGCTGGGCGGCACCTGCCTGAACGTCGGCTGCATGCCCTCCAAGGCCCTGCTGCACGCTTCGGAGCTGTATGAGGCCGCCAACGTCGAGTTCGCCGGCATCGGCATCGAGGTGAAGCCCAAGCTGAACCTTTCCCAGATGCACAAGGCCAAGGACGACAGCGTCGAAGCCCTGACCAAGGGCATCGAATTCCTGATGAAGAAGAACAAGGTCGACGTGGTGAAGGGTTTCGGCCGCATCACGGGTCAGGGCAAGGTCGAGGTCGAAGCCGAGGGCGGCGCCAAGACCACGCTGGAGACCAAGAACATCATCATCGCCACCGGCTCCGAGCCGACCCCCCTGCCGGGCGTCGCCTTCGAGGACGGCAAGGTCATCGACTCGACCGGCGCCCTGTTCCTGCCCAAGGTGCCCAAGCATCTGATCGTCATCGGCGCGGGCGTGATCGGCCTTGAGCTGGGCTCGGTCTGGCGCCGCCTGGGCGCCCAGGTCACGGTCGTGGAGTTCCTCGACAAGGTCGGCGCGGGCATGGACGGCGAAGTCGCCACCGCCTTCCAGCGCGGCCTGACCAAGCAGGGCATGACCTTCCGCATGGGGACCAAGGTCACCGGCGCCCAGACCTCCAAGGACGGCGTTGAACTGACGCTGGAGCCGGCCAAGGGCGGCGCGGCGGAGACGCTGAAGGGCGACGTGGTGCTGGTCGCCATCGGCCGCCGCCCCTACACGCAAGGCCTGGGGCTGGAGACGGTCGGCGTCACGCCGGATCAGCGCGGCTTCATCGCCAACGACCACTTCAAGACCTCGGCGCCGGGCGTCTGGGTCATCGGCGACGTGACGCACGGCCCGATGCTGGCCCACAAGGCCGAGGAAGACGCCGTGGCCGTGATCGAACTGATCGCGGGCAAGCCGGGCCACGTCGACTATGACCTGGTGCCGTCGGTCATCTACACCGGCCCGGAAGTGGCCTGGGTCGGCAAGACCGAAGAGGCGCTGAAGGCCGCGGGCGTCAACTACAAGAAGGGCAAGTTCCCCTTCGCCGCCAACAGCCGCGCTAAGATCAACCACGAGACCGAGGGCTTCGTGAAGGTCCTGGCCGACGCCGCGACCGACAAGGTTCTGGGCGTCCACATCTACGGCCCGCAGGCCGGCGAGCTGATCGGCGAGGCCTGCATGACCATGGCCTTCGGCGGCTCGTCCGAGGACATCGCCCGCACCTGCCACCCCCACCCGACCCGCTCCGAAGCCGTCCGTCAGGCGGCCATGGGCGTCGAAGGCTGGACCATGCAGGCGTAAGCCTCCGGCTTCCGTTTGAAGTCAGAACGGCGCGCTCCGCACGGGGCGCGCCGTTTTGTTTGGAACGGCGTCAGGAAGCGCGATCCTGGCGGTCTGGCGCCCCGCGGTCAGCCGCGCGGGTGCGCCTGCGAGTAGGCGGCCAGCAGGCGGGCGGCGTCGACCTGGGTGTATTTCTGCGTCGTCGACAGGCTGGCGTGGCCCAGCAGTTCCTGGATCGAACGCAGATCGGCCCCCGCCCCCAGCAGGTGGGTGGCGAAGCTGTGCCTCAGCGCGTGGGGCGTCGCGGAGGCGGGCAGGCCGAGCCGCCCGCGCAGCCGCTGCACGGTAGCCTGCACATGACGGGCGCTCAAAGGGCCGCCGCGCCGCGCCCGGAACAGGGCCTGATCGGCGTCGATGACGAAGGGCTGGAGCGCAAGATAGGCGTCGATCGCCTCGCGCACCTGCGGCAAGACGGGGACCATGCGCGTCTTGCCGCCTTTGCCGGTGATGCGAAGGCTGTCCGGCAGGGGGGCGTCCGACCGCGTCAGCGACAGGGCCTCCGAAATCCGCAGGCCGCAACCGTAGAGCAGGGTCAGGACGGCGCGGTCGCGCGCCGCCTCCCACGGCTCCATGTCGGGGTCGGCCTCGGGTTCATGCAGCAGGCCCTTCGCCTGATCCTCGCTGATCGGTCGGGGCAGGGAGGGCTTGACCTTGGGCCCGCGCACCAGGGTCAGTTGCGGCGTCGCCACGCCCAGCCGTCGGTCGAGGAAGGCGTGAAAGCCCCGGATGGCGGCCAGGGTCTGGCTGAGCGAGCGGGCGTTCAGCGGGCGCTCGCCGCTGCGGCGCTCGGCCAGGTGGGCGCGCGCCTCGGCCGCCGTGACCGAGCCGAGCTCGGCCGCGCTCTGCGCCCCGCCGCGATGGCGCTCCAGAAAGGCCAGATACAGCCGCCCGATATGGCCATAGGCCTCGAGCGTGCGCGACGACAGGCGGCGCTCATGCGCCAGATGCTCCAGCCAGGCGGCCAGGGCGTCCTGCGAAGTCATGCAGGGGGCGGTCAGGCTTCCAGCGGCCATCGCTCGGCCATGCGTTCGACGACGCGGGCGACGAAGGCCACCAGTTCGCAGCCCATGGCGGGGGTGAAGCCGTCGTCCTCGGCCGAGCCGAAGGCGCACAGGGCCGGTCGGGGCAGGCTTTCGCCGGGCGCGCTCAGGCTCATCCGCACCAGGGCGACCGAGGCGACTTCGCCCTCAGAAGGGCCGAACAGGCTGAGGCCGGTGAAGTTGGGACCGAGCCAGTGCAGGCCGTCCTCGCCCAGCAGGGCGTCGACGCGGCCCGGCTCCAGCGCCTTCCAGCCGAAGGGGACGGCGCCCGGCTTCTCGATCGCCACGGCGGCGCCGGCCAGGCCGAAGCGGCCCTGCGCGACGGCGTCCAGATGGCGCGCCAGTTCAACGTGGGTGCGCGCCTCCATCAGGTCCAGGGCGGCGACATGGGTCTGGGTCTGGGCGGCGAAGTTGGCGCGGGCGATCTCTTCGATCAGCTTGCGCGCGCCGGCCTCGCGCTGGGCGACGGCCTCCAGCCGCGCCAGGGCGGCGCGGCCGAAATCGACGACGTTGCGGCCGGTGGCGGCCAGGCCCAGTTCTTCCAGCAGGGCCCGGTCGTCCAGCAGGTGTTCGGCGTGATCTTCCAGCCAGGCGCGCACCTGCGGCCAATGAAGGCCCGCGGCCGGGTCGGCAGAGAGGTCCAGGGAAGTGCTCAAGCGGGACCTCTCATCGGGTCAAAAATTACAAAATGGACTGACCGGTCTTGCCCCAGTCCGCCAGGAAGGCATCCAACCCCTTGTCGGTTAACGGGTGCTTGACCAAGGCCTTGAAAACGTCGGCCGGAATGGTCGAGGCGTCGGCGCCGGCCAGGGCGGCGGCGGTCACATGGTCCGCATTGCGCACCGAGGCGGCCAGGATTTCCGTGCTGAAGTCGTGGATGTCGTACAGGGTGCGGATGTCTTCCAGCAGGCCCACGCCGTCGGCGCCGACGTCGTCCAGACGGCCGACGAAGGGCGAGATGAAGGTCGCGCCGGCCTTGGCCGCCAGCATGGCCTGGGTCGCCGAGAAGCACAGGGTGACGTTGGTCTTGATCCCCTTGTCGGCGAAGGCGCGCGTCGCGCGCAGGCCGTCCCAGGTCAGCGGCAGCTTGACCACGACGTTGGGGGCGATGGAGGCCAGCTTGTCGCCCTCCTTGACCATGGTCTCGAAGTCGGTGGCCACGGCCTCGGCCGAGATCGGCCCCTCGACCAGGGCGCAGATTTCGGCGATGACCTCGGCGATGTTGCGACCCGACTTGGCGATCAGGCTAGGATTGGTGGTGACGCCGTCCACCATCCCGGTGGGCAGCAGGTCCTTGATGACGGCGACGTCGGCGGTGTCGAGAAAGAGTTTCATGGGGAAGAGTTCTAACCCTGACCAACGCGAAGGGCGACTCCCCTTTTCCTCCCCATTTTATGGGGAGGGGGACCACGTAGTGGTGGAGGGGCATGCCCGGTTTGAAGCGGCCCCTCCGTCACGGCGCTGCGCGCCGCGCCACCTCCCCACACAGTGGGGAGGAGAAGCCGCGTGAAGGTCGCCTCCGTCCTCATCCCCCTGCCGGTGCCGGAAGCCTTCGACTACGAAGTGCCTGAGGAATTGACGGTCATGCGCGGCGATCAGGTCGCCGTGCCGCTGGGGCCGCGCCTGATCCGCGGCGTGGTGGCCGAGGTGTTCGAGACGACCGGCTCCAATCGCAAGCTGAAGGCGGTCGAGCAGGTGTTGGCCGATCCGCGCCTGCCGGAACGGACGCTGGACTTCGTCGAATGGGCGGCGCGCTGGACCCTCAGCCCGCCCGGCGAGATGGCGGCGACGGCGCTGAAGGGCCTGCGCGCGCCGCGGCCCCGGCCCGAGCGGCGGGTGCGGCGTGTCGAGGGCCGCAGTCCCGCCCGCCCGACGGCGGCGCGCACGGCGGTGCTGGAGGCCCTGGGCCAACGATCCATGCCCGGCCCCGATCTGGCGCGGGCGGCGGGCGTCTCGTCCGGCGTGGTCAAGGGACTGGTCGATGAAGGGGTGCTGGAGCCGTTCGAGGTCGAGGCGGTCGCCGCCTTCGACCCGCCCGATCCCGACCATGCGCCCGCGACCCTGAACCCGGATCAGGCGGCCTCGGCGGCGGCCATTGCGGACGCTGTGGCGGCGGGCGGCTTCGCCCCTTTCCTGCTGGACGGGGTGACGGGCTCGGGCAAGACGGAGGCCTATCTGGAGGCGGCGGCGCGGGCGCTGCGGGCCGATCCGACGGCGCAGGTGCTGATCCTGCTGCCCGAGATCGCCCTGACCCAGGCGGTGATCGAGCGCATCACCGCCCGCTTCGGCGTCGCCCCGGCCGAATGGCATTCCGGCGTCGCCCCGCCGCGCCGGCGACAGGCGTGGGAGGCGGTGGTCTCCGGCCGCTGCAACATCGTCGTCGGCGCGCGCTCGGCCCTGTTCCTGCCCTACGCCAACCTGAAGCTGATCGTGGTGGACGAAGAGCACGACGGCTCGTTCAAACAGGAGGAGGGGCTGGTCTATCACGGCCGCGACCTGGCCGTGGCGCGGGCGCGGATCGAGGGGGCGACGGTCGTTCTCGCCTCGGCCACCCCGTCGCTGGAGACGCTGTGGAACGCCCATCAGGGGCGGTATCGCTGGCTGAAGCTGGCGGCGCGACACGGGGCGGCGGTCCTGCCCGAGATCGGCCTGATCGACCTGCGCGAATGTCCGCCGGACCCGCAGACCTGGCTGTCCGCACCTTTACGCGAAGCCATCGGCGAGACGCTGACGCGCGGCGAGCAGAGCCTGCTGTTCCTCAACCGGCGCGGCTACGCCCCGGTGGTGCTGTGCCGGTCGTGCGGGCATCGGCTGACGGCGCCGGACACGGATTCCTGGCTGGTCGAGCACCGCTACACCGGGCGGCTGGTCTGCCACCTGACCGGCTTCTCCATGCCCAAGCCCAAGGCCTGCCCGTCATGCGGGGCCGAGGACTCGCTGGTTCCCGTGGGGCCGGGCGTCGAGCGGGTCGAGGAAGAGGTGCGCCAGCTGTTCCCCGAGGCGCGCACCGCCGTGTTCAGTTCGGACACCGTGCCGGACGGCAAGTCGGCCCGCGCCCTGATACAGAGCATGGCCGACGGCGAGATCGACATTCTGGTCGCCACCCAGGCTGCGGCGAAAGGCCACAACTTCCCGCGCCTGACGCTCGTGGGCGTGGTGGACGCGGATCTGGGCCTGCGCGGCGGCGACCTCCGCGCCGCCGAGCGGACCTATCAACTGCTGGCCCAGGCCACGGGCCGGGCGGGGCGGGCGGACAAGCCGGGCCGCGCCCTGCTGCAGACCTGGACGCCCGAGCATCCGGTGCTGCAGGCCCTGGCGGCGGGCGACCGCGACGCCTTCGTCGAGGCCGAGATGGCCGAGCGCGAGGCGGCCTCCCTGCCGCCGCACGGCCGTCTGGCGGCGCTGATCCTGTCCAGCGAGAACGCCATGGCGGTCGAGAAGGTCGCCCGCGACCTGGCCGAGGCCATCCCCAACGCCGAGCGGCTGGAGGTCTATGGTCCCGCCGACGCGCCCCTGGCCCTGGTGCGCGGACGGCGACGCAAGCGGCTGTTGGTGCGGGCGGATCGCGACGTGAACCTGCAGGCCTTCCTGCGCGCCTGGCTGGCGCGGGTGAAGGTCCCGGCGTCCGTCAGACTGACCGTGGACGTGGATCCTTATAGTTTCTTGTAGGGCGCTATCGCTCGCCGCCGGCGGCTCGCTGCTTGAAAGCGTCCCTTACATTCGCTCACCCCGGCGGACGCCGGGGCCCAGTGAGAGCCTCAGAAGCGGTCGTTTGCAGCCAAAGGACTGGATCCCGGCGTCCGCCGGGACGAGCGGGAAGAAGGGGCTTATCGCGGCCCGGTCAGCTTGATCTCGAACAGGGTGGGCCAGTTCTTGCCGGTGACGAACAGGCGGCGGTTCTTGGCGTCCCAGGCGATCCCGTTCAGCACGTCGTCGAGCGGGTCCTTGGCCTGATCCCTCGGCAGCAGGCCGGTCAGGTCGATGACCCCGACCACCTGGCCGGACGCCGGGTCGATGCGGACGATGAAGTCGGTCTGCCAGACGTTGGCCCAGACCTCGCCGTCGATCCATTCCAGCTCGTTCAGCCGCCCCAGCGGACGACCGTTCAGGGTGACGGCGACGCGACCCGTCTCGGCCAGGGTGTCGAGGTCGAGAAAGCGCAGGGTCGCCGATCCATCGGACAGGATCAGGCGCGACCCGTCGTGGGTCAGCCCCCAGCCTTCGCCCGCATAGGCGAAGCGGGAGACGGGCTTCAGGTCGTCCGCATTCCAGATGAAGCCGACGCCGTTGATCCAGGACAGGGAGAAGACGCGCCCGTCCTTCTCGGTCAGGCCCTCGCCGAAATACTCGGGGTCGAGCTCATGGCTCTGAAGCACGACGCCGTCCTCGAGCCGCACGCGGCGCACGCTGGACGGGTTGCGGCCGGTGCTTTCGATCAGCACGCCGTTGCGGATGACCAGCCCTTGGGTGAAGGCGGCCGGATCGTGGGGAAAGGCCCGCACCACCTCATAGCCGTAGACCGGAATCGGCGCGGGCGCTGGGCGGGCGGGAGAAGATGCGGGGGCCGGCCCCGGCGCTTGCGCCGCCGCCGGCGCGCAAAGCGCCAGCAGAAGCATCGCCAGGACCGGCCCCACGCCCATGTCTTAGACGCCGCGCTCGGCGGTTTCGGCCTTGTTGAGGGCGGCCCGCGCGGCTTCCTGGGCCTGGGCCTTTCTGATCTGGGCGTTGCGCGACCACATGTTCAGGCCTTCCACCAGAGCCGAGAAGGCCATGGCGGCGTAGATATAGCCCTTGGGCACATGGACGCCGAAGCCGTCGGCGATCAGCACGGCGCCGATCATCAGCAGGAAGCCCAGGGCCAGCATGACCACGGTCGGATTCTTGTCGATGAAATTGGCCAGCGGATCGGCGGCCAGCAGCATGACGGTCACGGCGGCGATGACGGCCACCATCATGATGGGCACGTGTTCGGTCATGCCGACGGCGGTCAGGATCGAATCGACCGAGAAGACCAGGTCCAGCAGGATGATCTGGAAGATGGCCGCGCCGACGTTGTTGAGGACGACGTCCTTCTTGTCCTTCTCCAGCAGATCGTTCGACGGGGTGGTGTCGACCGAGTGGTGGATCTCCTTCGTGGCCTTCCACAGCAGGAACAGGCCGCCGGCGATCAGGATCAGGTCGCGCCAGGAGAAGGCGGTGTCGAAGGTCTCGCCGTGGAAGCCCAGGTCGAACACGGGCTGAGTCAGGCCGACGATCCAGCCGATGGTGGCCAGCAGGCCCAGACGCATGATCAGGGCCAGGCCGATGCCGATGCGGCGCGTGCGTTGGCGGTGCTCGGGCGGGAGCTTGTTGGAGAGGATCGAGATGAAGATCAGGTTGTCGATCCCCAGCACGACCTCCATGACCACCAGAGTCACGAGGGCCGCCCAGGCGGCGGGGTCGCTGAGGAGCGGGGTTATGCTTTCAAGCATCGGGTTTCCAGGATGTGATGGTGAGCATAAGCGGTAACGGGGCTGTGAGGTTGCATCAAGCGGTCGTGCGCGGCGTCGTGGTCGCACCCCCCGGCACATCGGACACTAGGGCGCCGGGCCCGCCCCCCGCCATGACGGCCGCGCGGACCGCCGCGTGGCTCGCCAGGCTCTGGGCCTCGACATAGATGCGGCCTGCCTGGGGGTGGACGGCGCGGATGCGCTGCTCCAGCCGCGCCACCGCAGCCTCGACATCGGCGGCGCTGAGCCGGTCGTCGAAATCCAGGCTGAGGGCGACCAGGATCTCGTTGGGTCCGAAATGCATGGTGCGCAGGTCGTTCAGGCCCTCGACGCCCGGCTCGGAGCGGGCGATGGCGGCGATGCCGGCCCGCGTGGCCGGATCGGCGGCCTCGCCGGTCAGCAGGCTCTGGCTCTCGAAGGCCAGGAAGCCGGCGGTCAGGGCCAGCACGACCCCGATGGCCACGGAGGCGACCCCGTCGATGACGGGCAGGCCGAAGACGTGGCTGGCGACCACCCCGATCAGGGCGATGACCAGGCCGGTCAGGGCGGCGGTGTCCTCGAACAGCACGGTGAAGATGGTGGGGTCCTTGCTCTCTCGCACGGCGGCCAGCAAAGGGCGGCCGCCGCGCTGGCCGTTGAAGGCCCTCAACGCCACCCACCAGGAGCCGCCCTCGAACAGCACCGCCAGCCCCAGCACCAGATAGTTGACCCAGGGGTTCTGGATCGGCTCGGGCGCGCGGATGCGCTCGAGCCCGTGCAGGATCGAGATGACCGCCCCCAGGCCGAAGATCAGGATGGCGACGACGAAGGTGTAGAAATAGAGCTGAAGCCCGTGACCGAAGGGATGGCTTTCGCTGGCCGGCCGCGCGGCGCGGCGCAGGCCGATCAGCAGCAGGACCTGATTGCCGGTGTCCACGGCCGAGTGGATCGCCTCGCTCATCATGGCGGCCGAGCCGGTGAACAGGGCGGCGGCGAATTTCGTGATGGCGATGGCGGCGTTGCCCGCCAGGGCCGCGAAAATCACCTGCTTGGATGTAGAGGCGGCCATGACATCCCGCTTCGGTTCGACCAAAGGAGCGCGGGTGCGGCGTTATCGTTCCGCGCCCCTTGGTTGCGGCTTGCGGCCTTGCATGGTATCAGCCGCGCGGCTTTAGCGAAGGGCGTATCGAAAGATGCGTCCCCAGCGTGCTTTCTCAAAGCATATCAGGCCCTTGACTGGCGCAGGCGACTGCGGCCGGTCTTGCGACAATCGCTTCAGACGCGGACCAATATAAGTGGCGGACGATTTCAGGACGACGGAAGTCGGCGGACGGTATGCACAGGCGCTGTTCGACCTGGCGGATGAGACGGGGGCGCTGGACGCCGTGCGCGCCGATCTGGCTTCGCTGAAGGCGGCCTGGATCGACAGCGCCGACCTGCGCCGTCTGGCGACCTCGCCGCTGATCTCTTCGGATGATCAGGCCAAGGGTCTGGCGGCCATCGCCGACAAGGCGCAGTTCACGGCCACGACGCGCAACTTCCTGGGCCTGCTGGGCCAGAACGGCCGCGCGGCGGACCTGCCGGGCGTGATCGCCGCCTTCGAGGCGCTGTACGCCAAGAAGACGGGCGTGGTGGCCGCCGAGGTGACTTCGGCCGTGGCGCTCAGCGCCGCTCAGACCAAGACGATCCAGAGCGAGCTGCGCGCCGCCCTGGGCCGCGACCCCGAACTGACCGCCCGCGTCGATCCGTCGATCCTGGGCGGCCTGAAGGTCAAGGTGGGCTCGAAGCTGTTCGACGCCTCGCTGAAGACCAAGCTCGACCAGATGACCTTTGCGCTGAAGCGCGCCTAAACCCCGAATTTCAGTTCAAGCCGGGCCAGCGGGCCCGCACCGAAGACGAAAGCCGAAAGAGCCAATCATGGATATCCGCGCCGCCGAAATCTCGGCCATCCTCAAGTCGCAGATCGCCAACTTCGGCGTAGAAGCCGACGTTTCCGACGTCGGCCAGGTGCTGTCGGTCGGCGACGGCATCGCGCGCATCCACGGCCTGGACAACGTCCAGGCGGGTGAAATGGTCGAGTTCACCAAGGCCGGCGTGAAGGGCATGGCCCTGAACCTGGAACGCGACAACGTCGGCGCCGTGATCTTCGGCGCGGACGCCGCCATCGCCGAGGGCGACGACGTGCGCCGCCTGGGCGAAATCGTGGACGTGCCGGTCGGCAAGGGCCTGCTGGGCCGCGTCGTCAACCCGCTGGGCGAACCGATCGACGGCAAGGGCCCGATCCAGTTCACCGAGCGTCGCCGCGTCGACGTGAAGGCCCCCGGCATCATCCCGCGTAAATCGGTTCACGAGCCGATGCAGACGGGCATGAAGGCGATCGATACCCTGATCCCGGTCGGTCGCGGCCAGCGCGAGCTGATCATTGGCGACCGTCAGGTCGGCAAGACCGCCGTCGCCATCGACACCATCCTGAACCAGAAGACGGTCAACAAGTCGGACGACGAGTCGGCCAAGCTGTACTGCATCTACGTCGCCATCGGTCAGAAGCGCTCGACCGTGGCCCAGATCGTCAAGACCCTCGAAGAGTCGGGCGCGCTGGAATACACCATCGTCGTGGCCGCCACGGCGTCGGAACCGGCCCCGCTGCAGTTCCTGGCTCCGTTCGCCGGCACCGCCATGGGCGAGTATTTCCGCGACAACGGCATGCACGGCCTGATCATCTATGACGACCTGTCCAAGCAGGCCGTGGCCTACCGCCAGATGTCGCTGCTGCTGCGCCGTCCGCCGGGCCGTGAAGCCTACCCGGGCGACGTCTTCTACCTGCACAGCCGCCTGCTGGAGCGTTCGGCCAAGCTGAACGAGGACTACGGCTCGGGCTCGCTGACCGCCCTGCCGATCATCGAAACCCAGGCCAACGACGTGTCGGCCTACATCCCAACCAACGTGATTTCGATCACCGACGGCCAGATCTTCCTGGAATCGGACCTGTTCTATCAGGGCATCCGTCCGGCCGTGAACGTCGGCATCTCGGTGTCGCGCGTGGGCTCCTCGGCCCAGATCAAGGCCATGAAGCAGGTCGCCGGGTCGATTAAGGGCGAGCTGGCCCAGTATCGTGAAATGGCCGCCTTCGCGAAGTTCGGCTCGGACCTGGACGTCTCGACCCAGCGCCTGCTGGCCCGCGGCGCCCGCCTGACCGAGCTGCTGAAGCAGCCGCAGTACTCGCCGCTGGCGGTCGAGGAGCAGGTCGTGTCGATCTACGCCGGCACGCGCGGCTATCTGGACGGCATCGCCGTTTCGGACGTCGGCCGCTTCGAGAGCGAACTGCTGGCCCGCGTTCACGCCAACCACGCCTCGCTGCTGGAAGGCATCCGCACCAAGAAGGCCCTGACGCCCGAGCTGGAAGCCGAGCTGAAGGACATCCTGGCGGCCTTCGCCAAAACCTTCGCCTGATCGTTCGGCCCTGTAGTCAAAGGAAGAGCAGAGCCGGATGGCTAGCCTCAAGGAAATGCGCGATCGGATCGGAAGCGTCAAAGCGACGCAGAAGATCACGAAAGCCATGCAGATGGTCGCCGCGGCCAAGCTGAAGCGCGCCCAGGAGCAGGCGGAGAACGCCCGCCCCTATGCGTCGCGGATGGCCTCGGTCATCGCCAACCTGGCGGCGGGCGTCGGCGACGACGGCCCGCGCCTGATGACCGGAACCGGCGCCGACCAGAAGCACCTGGTCGTCGTCGCCACGGCCGACAAGGGTCTGGCGGGCGGGTTCTCGACCAACGTCATCCGCGCCGCGCGCGACCACATCAACAGCCTGATCGCCAACGGCAAGGACGTCGAGATCGTCGCTGTCGGCCGCAAGTCGCGCGACCAGCTGACCCGCCTGTTCGGGGACAAGGTCGTCAAGACTTTCGAGTTGAGCGAGCACAAGACGGTGGGTCTGCATTCGGCCCAGCCGATCGCCGAACTGTTGGCTGAAAAGTTCGAGGCGGACGAGGCCGACAAGGTCACGCTCTTCTACAGCCAGTTCAAGTCGGTGATCTCTCAGGTCCCGTCGTCGCGTCAGCTGGCCCCGGCCGAAGTCGACGCCGACGCCTCGGCCGACGCCGGCGCGCTCTATGAGTACGAGCCGTCGGAAGAGGACATCCTCGAGACCCTGCTGCCGCGCAACCTGACGACGCAGATCCTGGCCGCCCTTCTGGAAAACCAGGCCGGCTTCTTCGGCGCCCAGATGGCTGCGATGGACAACGCCACGCGTAACGCCGGCGACCTCATCAGCGCCTTGACGCTGCAGTACAACCGTTCCCGCCAGGCCCAGATCACCACCGAGCTGATCGAGATCATCGCCGGCGCTGAAGCGCTCTGATCCCGACACAGCCGACATTCGACACGGATAAACCCCGATGACCGACACCACCGCCCCCAAGAAACCCGCCGCCAAGAAGCCGGCCGCCAAGAAGGCCGCTCCGGCCGCCGCTCCCGTCGCTGTCGCGGGCCAGGGCAAGATCGCCCAGGTTATCGGCGCCGTCGTCGACGTTGAGTTCACCGGCCACCTGCCGGGCATTCTGAACGCTCTGGAAACCCAGAACGTCGACCAGAAGACGGGCGAGCCCTTCACCCTGGTCCTGGAAGTCGCCCAGCACCTGGGTGAGAACATGGTTCGCACCATCGCCATGGACACGACCGAAGGTCTGACGCGCGGCCAGGCCGTCGTCGACACCGGCAAGTCGATCATGGCGCCGGTCGGCCCGGGCACGCTCGGCCGCATCATGAACGTCGTCGGTCAGCCGATCGACGAAGCCGGTCCGATCAAGACCACCGAGTTCCGCCCGATCCACCGCGAGGCGCCTTCGTTCGAAGAGCAGTCAACCTCGTCGGAAATCCTGGTCACGGGCATCAAGGTCATCGACCTGATTTGCCCCTACACCAAGGGCGGCAAGACCGGCCTGTTCGGCGGCGCCGGCGTCGGCAAGACCGTGACCATGCAGGAACTGATCAACAACATCGCCAAGGCGTACGGCGGTTATTCGGTTCTGGCCGGCGTGGGCGAACGCACCCGCGAAGGCAACGACCTGTATCACGAGATGATCGAGTCGAACGTGAACGTCGCCGGCGGCGGCGAAGGCTCCAAGTGCGCCCTCGTTTACGGCCAGATGAACGAGCCCCCCGGCGCCCGCGCCCGCGTCGCCCTGACCGGCCTGGCCCAGGCCGAATACTTCCGCGATGAAGAGGGCAAGGACGTCCTGCTGTTCATCGACAACATCTTCCGCTTCACGCAAGCCGGTTCGGAAATGTCGGCTCTGCTGGGCCGCATCCCCTCGGCCGTGGGCTATCAGCCGACGCTGGCCACCGAGATGGGCAACCTGCAGGAGCGCATCACCTCGACCAAGAAGGGCTCGATCACCTCGATCCAGGCCATCTACGTCCCGGCTGACGACCTGACCGACCCGGCGCCCGCCGCCTCGTTCGCCCACTTGGACGCGACGACGGTTCTGAACCGCGACATCGCCGCCCAGGCCATCTTCCCGGCCGTGGACCCGCTGGACTCCACCTCGCGGATCATGGACCCGCTGGTGATCGGCGAGGAGCACTACACCGTCGCCCGCCGCGTTCAGGAAATCCTGCAGCAGTACAAGGCGCTGAAGGACATCATCGCCATCCTGGGCATGGACGAGCTGTCGGAAGACGACAAACTGGTCGTGTCGCGCGCCCGCAAGATCCAGCGCTTCCTGTCGCAGCCCTTCTTCGTGGCCGAACAGTTCACCGGCTCGCCGGGCAAGTTCGTCGAGCTGGCCGACACCATCCGCTCGTTCAAGGCCATCTGCGACGGCGAATACGACCACCTGCCGGAAGCTGCCTTCTACATGGTCGGCGCCATCGAAGAGGCCGTCGAGAAGGCCGCCAAGATGGCTGCGGAAGCCTAAGTCATGGCCGGTAAGCTGAACTTCTCCCTCGTCGCCCCGGAACGCGAAGTCTTCGCCGGTTCGGTCGATCAGGTCGATGCGCCGGGCGTCGAGGGCGACTTCGGCGTCCTGCCGGGCCACGCGCCCTTCATGACCACCCTGCGCGAAGGCCTGGTGACCGTCTATGACGGCGCCCAGCGCCGCCGCTTCGAGGTCAAGGGCGGCTTCGCCGACGTCAACGGCGAAGGCCTGACCATCCTGGCCGAAGAGGCCTCGGAGCTGACCGCGAACTAAGGTTCGCGCGGCTGAAACGATCAAAGGCCCCTCGCTCCGGCGGGGGGCCTTTTGTTTTGGGCGATGGCTTTAGTGCATTGGCGGAAGGGCGCCCAACCGTCGTCATCCTCGGGCTTGACCCGAGGATGACGGAAGGGAAGGGCCGAGGGGTTGGAGGGCGAGCGCCTAGGCGGCCCACTCTCCGAACGCCCGCGCCACCTGCTCATAGACCGGCCGCTTGAACGGCACGATCAGGCCGGGCGCTTCGTCCAGCCGCCCCCAGCGCCAGGCGTCGAACTCGGGCTCGCCGTGCGCGTTCAGGTCGATCTCGTCCTCGGCGCCGGTCAGGCGGAAGGCGAACCACTGCTGGCGCTGCCCCTTCAGCCCCTTCCAGCTCTTCGGGCTCGGCAGGCCTGCGGGGAAGTCATAGGGGATCCAATCCCTCGTGCGGCCCAGCAGGGCGATGGAGCGCACGCCGGTCTCTTCATGCAGTTCGCGCCGCGCGGCGGCCTCCAGGTCCTCGCCGTCGTCGACGCCGCCTTGCGGGAACTGCCAGTTCCACGGCTCGGGCGTGTCGGCGCGGCGGCCGAACCAGACCTGGCCGGCCGGGTTGAACAGGACGACCCCGACGTTGGGGCGATAGAGGGACAGATCGATGCTCATGCCCTTCGCATACGCCGCCGTCTCGGTGCGGGCTAGGCGTCAACGTCCGGGAAAGGCGCCGCGACTAAGGTCGCCGCATGGACAGACGCCATCTGATCGGCCTGACTTTGAGCGCCTTGACGCTGGCGGGCGCGGCGCACGCTTCGCCTGAGAAGAGCGGCGGCGGCAAGGGCGGTTATCTGCCCCTGCCCACCGCCACGGCCACGGTTCTGCGCCGCGACGGGCGGCGCGGGGTCATGACGGTCGAGACCGGGCTGGACATCGCCGACGGCGCCCTGATGGAGCGGGCGCGCCTGTCGCAGCCGCGCCTCAGCGCCGCCTATAACGAGATCGTCCGCATCGCCGCCGAGCGGCTGCTGCCGGACGCGCCGCCGAATGTCGAATGGCTGGTGGTGGCGTTGCAGCACGCGACGGACGCGATCCTGGGCAAGCCGGGGGCCAAGCTGCTGCTCGGCACGGTAATGGTGGGCTGAACGCCTGTTCGCAAGCGCCGGCGTCTAACTACGCCGTCATCCTCGGGTCAAGCCCGAGGATGACGGCGGGAGGAAGAGAAGAGGACGAAGGGCTACGCCTCAGTCCTGCGTCGGGTCGGGGCGGCTGGCGTCGCCGTAGGTCATGGCCAGGAAGACGTCTTCGAGATCCGGGTCCTCGGTGGCTATGTCCTTGATGGTCACGCCCGCTGCGCGCACGGCGGCCAGCACCTGCTCGACGCTGGATTCGCCCGTGCGATAGGTGACGACGAAGGCGCCGTTGGCGCGCGGGGCGACGTGGAAGCCGTTCAGGACCGGCAGGGTCTCGGGCGCCGTCTCGGGCGTCACCACCACGTTGCGGGTGTCGAGACGTTTCAGCAACTGCTGCGTCGGCTCGCAGGCCACGACCTCGCCCCGGTTGATGATGGCGATGGTGTCGCACAGCTCCTGCGCCTCTTCGAGGTAGTGGGTGGTCAGGATCACCGTCACCCCCTCCTCGTTGATCTTGCGGACATAGTCCCACAGCTGGCGGCGCAGCTCGACGTCGACGCCGGCGGTCGGCTCGTCCAGGATCAGCACGGGCGGATTGTGCACCAGGGCCTTGGCCACCATCAGGCGCCGCTTCATGCCGCCGGACAGGGCGCGGACATAGGCGTTGGCCTTGTCCGACAGACCCAGGGCCGCCAGCAGCTCGTCCGAGCGGCGCTCGTTCGCGGGCACGCCGTAAAAGCCGGCTTGGACCTCCAGCGCCTCGCGCGGGGTGAAGAAGACGTCGGCGACGATTTCCTGCGGCACCACCCCCAGGGCCGAGCGGGCGTCGCGCGCCTCATGGTCGATGTCGCGGTCCCAGATGCGGACCGTGCCCTCGGACTTGTTCACCACGCCCGCGATGATGTTGATCAGGGTCGACTTGCCCGCGCCGTTGGGCCCTAGCAGCCCGAACATCGAGCCGCGAGGCACCGTCAGGTCGACCCCGCGCAGGGCCGTCTTCGGCGGCGACTTGCGCGAGCCCTTGTAGGTCTTCTTCAGCCCCCTGACCTCGATGGCGTTGACGGGCAGGGCGGGGGCTTGGGTCATGGCGCGGACTTCGACTCGGGCAGGGAGGGGCGGACGGCATAGGTAGGGGGCGCGGCGCCGTTCGCCAAGGCGTCGTTGCGACGGTGAAGACAAGGCTGCGAGACGATATGTAAAAGGCGCTTGACGCCGCCCTCAAGGGTGTCTAGCTTGCTTGTCAGAAAGACAACTTCGCTTGGATAAGGAAACGCCATGACCCCCGCCATCGCCTCCCGCAAAACGCTGACCCGAACCCGCCTGATCGGCTTTATCGCCATGGGTTTCTGCGCCGTCGGCTACGTCGGCTTCGCCCTGGCGCTGGGCGCCGGCAAGATGGAATACCTGCCTATGACCCAGGCGGCGATCATCGCCGCCGTCGCCGCGGTGGTCGGCGAGGTCGGCCTGTGGGTCGGCGCCGGCTGCCTGGGGTTGACCCTGTTCAAGAAGCGCAAGGCCCTGTTCGACAAGGTGATGGGCCGCAAGCCCGCCGCGTCGGATGTTTGACCTGAGGTTCCGGTCCGCCTAGGAACGGCGCAAAGCCTCTCCAGACCGGACCGGATCATGCCTCCCCGTCATCTCGAAGCCGTCATTCCTCCCCCCGAAGAGATCGTCGTCTCGACCAAGCGCGTCGCCTGCGACGGCGGCGGCGGGGCCCTGGGCCACCCGCTGGTCTATATGGACATGGGCGAGGACGACTTCATCGAGTGCGGCTATTGCGACCGCCGCTTCGTGCTGTCGGCGCACCCGCAGCCGGAGAACGAATACCTCGACCCGGCGGCCCGCCCGCCCGAGGCGCACTGAGGCGGGACGATGCGTTTTCTGCACACCATGGTCCGGGTGAAGGATCTGGACGCCTCGATGCGTTTCTACTGCGACCTGCTGGGTCTGCAGGAGACGCGCCGCGCCGACTATGAGGCCGGGCGTTTCACCCTGGTCTATCTGGCGGCCCCTGCGGACAAGGCGCGGGCCGAGGCCGAGAAGTCGCCTGAAGTCGAACTGACCTACAACTGGGACGATCAGGATTACGACGGCGGCCGCAACTTCGGTCACCTGGCGTTCCAGGTCGACGACATCTACGCCGCCTGCCAGCGCCTGATGGACGGCGGCGTCGTCATCAACCGCCCGCCGCGCGACGGCCACATGGCCTTCGTCCGCTCGCCGGACGGCATCTCGATCGAACTGCTGCAGGCGGGCGAGCGTCTGGCTCCGGCCGAGCCGTGGGCCTCCATGCCGAACGTGGGCGCCTGGTGAGGACTGCTCTCCGTCTCCTGCCCGCCGCCTTGGTCCTGACCCTGGGCGCCTGCGCCATGGTGACCGAGACCAATCCGGCGCGGACGGCCACCGACATGCTGCTGGTCAACCGGGCGGCCGACCGCGCCGTCGAGGGCCTGACCCTGCCCATCCCCCAGGGCGCGCGCGTCTTCGTCGACGAGACCTATTTCCAGGCCGAGAACGCCCGCTATGCGCTGAGCGCCATCCGCGCCGCCCTGTCGGAAGCCGGCTACGCCATCGTGCGCGAGCGGGGCGAGGCCGACGCCATCTTCGAGGTGCGCGCCGGGGCCCTGTCGCTGGATCAGCTGCGCCGGGTTGTCGGCATCCCCGACATGCGGGTGCCGATCAATGAGAGCCTGAACGTCGTCTCCATCCCCGAGGTGTCGCTCTACTCCAACCGCGACCGCATGGGCGTGGCCGAGTTCTCGGGCTTCCTCTACGACGCGCGCACCGGCATGCCCCTGGGCGCCGTCACGCCCATGATCGGCCAGTACAAGATCCGCAGCCACAAGGCCTTCATGATGCTGACCTGGGGTCAGCAACTGGCCCAGCCGGGCGAGCGCGATCCGGGATCGAGCTGGAAGGAATTCTAGGGCGGGGCCAAATCGCCCTTGCGCCGCTCGGTCCGTTCGCGGAGCGAGACAGGCGCGTTCGGCCGTGTTAGGGCGCAAGTGAGCATAAGGCGTTCCGGCCGCGCTCATCTGTTCGCCGCCGCCGCAAGAGACGCCCTTGTCCTTCTTCCACGCCGGTCCTGCGCCGAAAGGCTCCGGTCTTCGCCGAGGCGCCCTGCGCGACGGGCTGGACCTGGCGCCGGGGATGAAGGTCGGCCTGTTCGGCGGCTCGTTCAATCCGGCCCACGACGGCCACGCCCACGTGGCGGCCACCGCCATGCAACGACTGGGGCTGGACCGGGTGGTCTGGCTGGTCTCGCCGCAGAACCCGCTGAAGTCAGCCCATGAGACCGCCCCCTTGGCCGAGCGGATGGCCTCGGCGCGGGCGGCCGCGGCGACGGTCGGCCCGGCCATGATCATCTCGGATTTCGAGACGCGGGCGGGTACGCGCTGGACCGTGGACACCCTGCGCGCCATCGTCGCGCGCCATCCGGGGGTGCAGTTCGTCTGGCTGATGGGGTCTGACAATCTGGCGGATTTCCATCGCTGGCGCGGCTGGACCGACATCATGCGGCTGATGCCCGTGGCGGTGATCGCCCGGCCCGGCAGCCTGCTGGACAGCCGCACGGCGCCGGCGGCCGTGCGTTTCGCGCGGTATCGCGTGCCGATGGCCCAGGCCGGCCTGCTGCCCAGCCTTGAGGCGCCGGCCTGGACCTATCTGTCGGCGCCGCTGAATCACCGCTCCTCGACGGCCATCCGCGCCGCGCGGGCGGGGCGGGGCGAAGAGTCGAATCAGGTCGGGTGACCTTTCGCGCCGGGCGTGCTAGATTGGAGTTTTAGTAAATCGCCTTGGAGCCCTCCGCTGACCCCCTCGACCGCGCATGATGCGCAAGACGCCGTTTCCAACGCGGCGCACGAAATGGACCTGATGGATTCCGTCCATTCCGAAGACGGTCAGGCCGAGGACGGCCCCAGTAGCGACGAGTCCGGCAGCGATGGGCGCCAGCCTCTGCCGGTCGGCGCGACCGAACTGGAGCAGGCCATCCTCGCCAAACTCGACGACGACAAGGCTCAGGACATCGTCCTGATCGACCTGCGCGGCAAGAGCCCGATGTCCGACGCCATGATCGTGGCTTCGGGCCGGTCGCACCGCCACGTCGGCGCCATCGCCGACCACCTGCTGCGCCTGTTCAAGGAGCTGGGGCTGGGCAAGGTGAAGGTCGAGGGCCTGCCGCACTGCGACTGGGTGCTGCTGGATGCGGGCGACGTCATCGTCCACCTGTTCCGCCCCGAAGTGCGCACCTTCTACAACATCGAGAAGATCTGGGCGGTGGACAGCGCCCACCGCGGCGGCCCCGTCCGCGGCTGATCCTCCTGACGGCGGGCTGACCTCATGAAGCTGGCGATCGCGGCCATCGGCAAGCCGGGCCGCGGTCCCGAGGCGACCCTCGCCGAGGACTACGCCCGGCGCGCCACCCTGTCGGGGCGGGCGCTGGGCCTGGGGCCTCTCGAACTCATCGACCTTGAGCCGAAGAAGCCCGGTAAGGCGCCGGAGGCCGAGCTGCTGCTCGCCGCCGCCGAGGGCGCGCACCTCATCGCCTGCGACGAGCGGGGGCGGACCTATTCCTCGCGCGCCTTCGCAGACCATGTGGCGGCCCTGCGCGACCAGGGCGAGCGGCGCCTGGTCTTCGTCATCGGCGGCGCCGACGGTCTGGACGAAAGCGTGCGCCGCGCCGCGCGTTCGACCCTGGCCTTCGGGCCGCAGACCTGGCCCCACGCCCTGGCCCGCGCCATGCTGGCCGAACAGCTGTATCGGGCCGTGACGATCCTGGCCGGTTCGCCCTATCATCGCGACTGATGCGACGCGGGGCCGTTCTTTTTCTGACCTCTTCCTGCCTGCTGCTGGCCCTAGCCGGGCCGGCGGCCAGCCAGCGCGCGGGTCAGGCCAACGCCGAGCTGACCCGGCTTCAGGCCGAGTATCGCGACGAGACCGCGCGCGCCCGCCGCCTGCGCGCCGAGGCCGCCGCCGCCGCCGAGGAGATCGTCGACCTGGACCGCCAGCTGCGCGACCTGCGCCGGGCTGAGGCCGAAGACGACGTGCAGCTGGAGGCGCAGCGCGCCCGGCTGAAGGAGCTGGCCGAGCGTGAGGGGTCGCTGGTCGCCGCTCTGTCGCGCGAGCGCGCGGCGCAGGGACGGCTGCTGTCGGCCCTGCAGATGATGAGCCGCAAGCCGCCTCCGCCCCTGCTGATCCCCGCCGATCAGGCGGTGGACGCCGTGCGCGCCTCCATCCTGATCCGGGCTATCACGCCCGACCTTCAGAAGCGCGCCGAAACCTTGGTCGAGCGCCAGGCCGAGATCGGCCGCATCCGCCGCCTGGCCGCCCTGTCCAGCGAGCGCCTGTTCACCGTCGAGAGCGCCCAGAACGACCGCCGCGCCGAGATCGAGGGGCTGACGGCGCGCAAGACCGCCCTGCGCGCCGTCCTGCGCGCCGAGGCGGCCCGGGCCGAGCGCGCGACACGGGCGCTGGAAGCCCGCATCCGCGAACTGGGCGGGCAGACGCCGCAGGTGGCCGAGGCGCCCGAAGCGGCGCCCGCCGCCCGCCTGCCTGCGGGCCGCAGCCGCCTGACCCCGCCGATCGCGGGGACGCCCTCGCAACGCTTCGGCGGCCGTTCGGCCGGTTGGAGCTGGCGCTCCAGCCATGAGGCGGTCGGCGCGCCCGCGGCGGGCCGCGTCGCCTACGCCGGGCCGCTGAAGGAGTGGGGCGAGGTGGTGATCCTGGACCTCGGCCCCGGCTGGCGCGCCGTGATCGCGGGCCTGGACCGTCTGGAGGTCGAGACGGGCCAACGCGTCGGCGACGGCCAGACCCTGGGCCGCACCGGCGAGGACGGCGAGGCCTATTTCGAACTGCGCCGCCAGGAACGGCCCATCGATCCGGCGCCGTGGCTCCAGTAAGGGGGCTCTGTCTGCCGCCGTTATCCTTCTATCTCGCCTGCATCCACCCATCCTGCCGTCATCCTCGGGCTTGACCCGAGGATCGGGCCTTCCGTCTGCGCGGCCCGGGACAAGTCGGGCGCGCCCTGCGCTCGATCCTCGGGTCAAGCCCGAGGATGACGGCCAGCTGCAGGCGGCAGGCGACGTCATCCGGCAAGCTCTGTCCCATCCAACCGCGCGAAATCCCTTTCAAATCGGCGCGGACGCTGTTTGTATCGGCCGAACTGTCGCGCGCGCCGTTTGCGGCGTCCGCGCCGCCCTGGACGACCGGAGCCGAGAGCGGATCCGATGGAAAGAGACCGAATGCGTAAACTGCTTCTCGTGGGCGCCGCCGCCCTGGCGCTGGGCGGATCGGCGGCGGCTGTGGCCAGCCAGACTCCGCGCAACGAGACCTTCCGGATGCTCGAGATGTTCGGCGACGTGCTGGGCATCGTCGAGCAGGCCTATGTCGTTCCGGTCGATAACAAGAAGCTGATCGAGGCCGCCCTGCAGGGAATGATGACGGCGCTCGATCCGCATTCCAACTACCTGCCCGCCAAGGGGTTCGACGACCTGCGCGAACGGACCTCGGGCGAGTATTCGGGCGTCGGTTTGACCATCACCTCCGAAGGCGGCCTGGTGAAGGTCATCTCGCCGATGGACGACAGCCCGGCCGGGCGCGCCGGGGTTCAGGCGGGCGACGTCATCAGCGCCGTCAACGGCCAGAACGCGGCGGGCCTCAGCGTCTCCGAGGTCTCGGACAAGCTGCGCGGCGCCACCGGCACGAGCGTCACCGTCACCTTCCTGCGCGACGGCGAAGAGCCGCGCGAGGTCGTGCTGACCCGCGAGGTCATCAAGGTCGAATCCGTCACCGGCCGTCTGGAAGGCGATTTCGGCTACCTGCGCGTCTCCACCTTCAACGAAAACACCGGCCGCGAGCTGACCGAGACCATCGAGCGGCTGAAGCGCGAGAAACCCGGCCTGAAGGGCTATGTGCTGGACCTGCGCAACAACGGCGGCGGGCTGCTGACGGCGGCCATCGACGTGTCCGACGCCTTCCTGGAGCGCGGCGAGATCGTCAGCCAGCGCGGCCGCAAGCCCGAGGATATCGAACGCTACGCCGCCAAGCCGGGCGACCTGACCGGCGGCCTGCCGGTGGTGGTGCTGATCAACTACGGCTCGGCCTCGGCGTCCGAGATCGTGGCGGGCGCCCTGAAGGATCAGGAGCGGGCGACGGTCGTCGGCCTGACCAGCTTCGGCAAGGGGTCGGTGCAGACGGTGATCCCGCTGCGCGGCGGCCAGGACGGCGCCCTGTCGATCACCACAGCACGCTACTACACGCCGTCGGGCCGCTCGATCCAGAAGATCGGCATCGAGCCGGACCTGGAAGTGGCCCGCTCCGAGGCCGAGGCGCGCATCGTCTCGCGCTCCAGCTTCATCTATTCCGAGGCGGCCTATTCGACGGCGCTGGATTCCTCCATCGGGGCCGAGCGCAAGGGGCCGCACACCCCGCGCGAGGCGCCCGGCGCCGACTATTCCAAGGACAAGGACTATCAGCTGGAGCGGGCGCTGGATGTGCTGCGCGCCGGCGGCGACCTGACCAAACTGGCCGCCGCGCCCGAAGGGATCGTCATCACCGAACCGGGACAGGACAAGGTCGAGACGGCCGAGACCGACGCGCCCAAGGTCACGGTCGCGCCGAAAGACCCCCCGGCGCCGCGCGCCCCGGAAATCACGCCGGGGAACAAGCCGAAGAGCGACTGAGGCGCGGCCCTCGAACGTGGTGAACGCGCCGTTAGGGTTTCTTAACCGGCGCAGGGCTTAACTGAGGCTGAGGGGTGCCGCGCCTGTGCGGCGCCTGCAAGCTCGAGCCGCCATCCTGACCATGTTCGCCAAGCGCCAGTCCGCCCTAGCCGCCGCCGCAGGCGCGCCGCCGGAGCCCCGGTCGCGCGTCGCCATGGACCCGGTCCTCAACGCCCTGAAGAAGCCGCCCGTCGCGGCGGGCGCGGCCGGGGTCTTCGTTATCGGCGCGGCCGCCCTGTTCGTCGCCGTTCTGGGCGATCCGCGCGCCGGCGCGCCGACGGCCAGCGCGCGACTTGAGCGCCCCGCCGCAGCGGACACCGCCCCGACCGGCGCCGAGGCTTTCGGCTTCAGCGGTCTGGACATCTATCAGGACCTCGGCGCCATCGACCCGGCCCTGATGGGCGAAGAGGGCGGCGCTATGGGGGGCGAGGCCCTGATCACCCTGCCGGACGGCGCCAGCGTGGCTTCAGGCCAGGGCTTCAGCGCCCCGGTGCGCGCCCCGTCCAATCCCTTGCCCAAGGCGCCGATCCCGGGCCTGTTCCAGCCCGGACCGAACGGCCCCCTGCCGCGCATCGCCTCTGACGGCCGCGTCCCGGCCCAGGCCTACGCCCGGCCTTTCCGTTCGAACGGCAAGCCGATGGTGGCCCTGGTCGTCGGCGGCCTCGGCCTCAACACCGCCACCACTCGCGCGGCGATCGAACGTCTGCCCGCCGAGGTGACGCTGTCCTTCGTGCCCTATGCTGAAGGCCTTCAGACCTGGATCGACATGGCCCGCGCCCACGGCCATGAGGTGATGATCGAACTGCCGATGGAGCCCACCGGCTATCCCGACAACGACCCCGGCCCCTACACGCTTCTGTCCAGCGGCGGCGCCGACGACGTGGCGGTCAAGCTGGACTGGCTGCTTGCGCGCGCCACGGGCTATTTCGGCGTGACCAACTATCTGGGCGACCGGTTCGCGACCTCGGACGAGAGCATGGGCGCGCTGATGACCAATCTGCGTCAGCGCGGTCTGGCCTTCCTCGACGACGGCTCGATGCGCCGCCGCCCCGGCGCCTTCGCCCGCGCCAGCGCCGACCGCATCATCGACGAGGAACAGAGCCCCGCCGCCATCCTGCGCCAGTTCAACGCGCTAGAGGCCGCCGCCAAGACCAACGGCGCGGCGCTGGGAACCGGCTTCTCCTACCCCGTCACCGTCGAAGCCGCCGCCCGCTGGACGGCGGGCCTGGAGGCGCGGGGCCTGCAGCTGGCCCCCGCCTCTGCGATGACCCGGCGGCCGGGGCGCTAAGGCGGGGGCTGCTTCTTCGGCTAGGCGAACGGCGTGATGTCGACTAGGGTATCGATGTTCTTGTCGGCAGGAGGTCTGGGAAGTGAGCAGCTTTCGTATGGGCGCCCTCTGGGCCGCGCTGGCGTTAACGGGGCTGGCCTCAACGGCCTTGGCGCAGGCGCAGCCTGACGTCACGGTCCTGCCTGAAGTCGCTGTGCAGGGCCGGGCGACGCCTGAGGCTGTGCGTGACTTCGTCGGTCGAGTGGCGGCGCCGTCTCCGGGCCGCCCGCTGGCGCAATGGCGCGGGCCGATCTGCCCTGGGGTGGTCAACCTGGCACGCGAGCCCGCCCAGGCGATCATTGATCGCGTGAGCCAGACTGCGGCAGGCCTGGGGCTGCATACAGGCAAACCGGGCTGCGAAAGCAATCTTGTCGTGGTTTTTGCTGAAGACGGCCGCGCGACGGCTCAGAGCCTGAACCAGGCGAACCCCCAACTGTTCCGACAGAATGTCACCGGTTGGGATGCGGGCCGGGGGGCGTTCCGCGCCTTTCTGGCGGACGAACGGCCTGTGCGCTGGTGGTCTCTGAGCATCCCTACAGATCCAGATACGGGGCAGCGCGGGGTGCGGATGCCCGGCGAGAGAGGCGGCGTAGTTGTTGACCGAGAAATCGCTAAAATCCTGAACTGCAATGAATACGACTGCGCCATTGGCGCTGCACCCATCATAAAGCGCCGCCAGGGCAATACGCGGCTTGACGCGGCCGTGGTGGAGACGCTTTTCAAGGTGATTGTCATCGTTGACATGGATTTGATCGGTTCCGTCAATACGACGCAGCTTGCCGATTACGTTTCCATGATCGCCTTGGCGCAGATCGACGCCAGCGCCGACACGACAGGGTTTGATACGGTCCTGAACCTCTTCTCCGGGAGCCTTCCTGCCGGACTGACCGAATGGGACAGATCCTATCTTGCGGCTCTATATGCGCCTCGCGCGCAGAGGCGCTCGGTGTCGGCGCAAGCTGAAGCGGTCGCTGAAGTGATGACGCGAAGCGAACTGACTGCGCGACGCCAGCCCTGAAGACGGCGCAAAATCTCGGCCCTGAACGCGTCGCCGTGTTACAGATCGAGCATGAGCACTGACGACGATCACACCCCCGCCGCCGAACCCGCGGACGCTGTTGCCGGCGAGACGCCTGTTCAGCGGGCTCTGCGGCTCAAGAAGGCGGCGCTCGAGGCGCGGCCGAAGCCGCCGCGCGGCGGGCGCTTCCAGCGTGAACAGGCCGCCCGCATCAAGAGCGGGGCGGCGCGGCCCTGGATGAGCAAATAGGGGCCTCCGCCCTCCCGGCCGAGGATGGCTGAGGAGGAGGGGGACGGCGAGCCCTAAGCCCGCGCCTCGATCTTCAACGGCATGGGCTTCAGGTCCAGCAGGGCGAACAGCTTGGCGTCGTCGTCTTCTTCCGGGTTCGGCGTGGTCAGCAGCTTGCCGCCGACGAAGATGGAGTTGGCGCCGGCCAGGAAGCACAGGGCCTGCATCTCGGGCGTCATGCCTTCGCGGCCGGCCGACAGGCGGACCATCGACTTGGGGCAGACCAGACGGGCGACGGCGACGGTGCGGACGAACTCGATCGGGTCGATCTCGCCTTCCTTCAGCACCCGCTCGCCCAGCGGCGTGCCGCCGACGGGGACCAGGGCGTTGACCGGCAGGCTGTCGGGGTGGACGGGGAGGGTGGCCAGCGCATGCAGCAGGCCCGCGCGGTCGCGGCGCTTCTCGCCCATGCCGACGATGCCGCCGCAGCAGGTCGACATACCTGCGTCGCGGACGTGCTGCAGCGTCTCCAACCGGTCCTGATAGGAGCGGGTCGTCACCACCTCGGCGTAATACTCCGGCCCGGTGTCGAGGTTGTGGTTGTAGTAGTCGAGGCCCGCCTCCTTCAGCTGTTTCGCCTGGTCGGCGTTCAGCATGCCCAGGGTGGCGCAGGTCTCCAGCCCCAGCGCCTTCACGCCCGAGATCATGGCCGCCAGCTTGGGCGTGTCGCGGTCCTTCAGCTCGCGCCAGGCGGCGCCCATGCAGAAGCGGCTGGCCCCGCCCGCCTTGGCCGCCATGGCCTCAGCGATGACGGCGGTCGGCTCCATCAGCTTTTCAGCCTTCAGCCCGGTCTTGAAGCTGGCCGACTGCGAGCAGTAGCCGCAGTTCTCGGCGCAGCCGCCGGTCTTGACCGACAGCAGTTGGGATTTCTGGACCTCGTTCGGGTCGAACCAGCGGCGGTGCACGCTCGCCGCCTCGAACACCAGCTCCATGAAGGGGCGGGCGAACAGGGCCTCGACCTCCTCCAAAGTCCAGTCGTGACGGGGGATCGAGAGATCGCGGGCGGGTCGGATCGAAGCGTCGTCAGCCATGGGGCGACGGCTTAGACGACTTGCGGCCGATCCGCCAAGCCTGTCTTGGCCGCACGATGTTGCGCGAGGCGCCCGTCAGGCGACCAGGCGCGGCCCCGCCGCGCTGGCGACCGGACGGTCCAGGCGGAAGCGGCCGACCTGTTGGTTCAGGCTGACGGCCTCGTTGGCCAGCTGACGGGCAGCGGCGGTGGCCTCCTCGGTCATGGCGGCGTTCTGCTGGGTGATGTCGTCCATCTCGCCCATGGCGCGGCGGACGCGGGCCAGGCCTTCCGCCTGTTCCTGAGCCGAGCCGGCGATGCCGCCGGCCAGGCCGTCGACGGCTGTGACCTTGGCGCCGATGCGCTCCAGCGCCGCGCCGGTGCGCTCGACCAGATCGACCCCGCGCGCCACCTGGGCCGAGGAGGTGGAGATCAGGGTGCGGATCTCGCCCGAGGCTTCGGACGAGCGCTGGGCCAGGGCGCGCACTTCCTGGGCCACCACGGCGAAGCCGCGGCCGGCGTCGCCCGCGCGGGCGGCCTCGACCCCGGCGTTCAGCGCCAGCAGATTGGTCTGGAAGGCGATCTCGTCGATCAGGCTGGTGAAGCGGGCGATCTCGGCCGAGGATTCAGCGATGGCGTGGATGGCGGACACCGCGTCGCCGACCACCTGGGTCGTGTGTTCGACATCGGCGCGGGCGGCGGCCAGGGCCTCGGCGGTCTGGCGCGCGCCGTCGGCGGTGGCGGCCACTTCGCGGGCGATGGCGTCGGCTTCGTTGACGGTCCGCTCCAGATTGGCGGCCTGACGCTCGGTGCGGCTGGCCAGATCCTCGGAGGCGACGGCCAGCTGGCTGGAGCCGGCGCTCAAGCTCTCGACGCTGTCGGCCACGGCGCGCACGGCGGTGCGCAGGGCGCGGGTCGCGGCGTGGAAGTCGTTCTGCAGCGAGCGATACTGCTCGGGGAAGGTTTGGGGGATGGTCACCGACAGGTCGTTGTCGGCCAGGCTGTGCAGGGCGGCGCCCAGCGCCCGCACCACCTCGGCCTGTCGCGCCTCGGCGGCGTCATGTTCGGCCTGAACGCGGTCGCGCTCTTCCTGCAGGGCGTCCAGATAGATGGAGATGGCCAGGTCCATGTCCAGCATGACCCGCTGGGTCAGTTCGGCCACGGCCTCGGCGGTGATGCGGTCATGTTCGCGGCGATTGGCGAACAGCTTTTTCGGCCGCTCGACGATGGCGCGGGTCAGGTGGGCCAGGATCACGCTGTAGCCGCCGATGTACCAGCGGGGCTCCAGACCGATGCGGGCGTGAACCCGGCCGATGGTGCGCACCGAGGCGGCGTAGTCCTCGTCGGCCCGGCCGTCGATGATGGCGTCCCAGTGGCGTTGCTGGGCGTTGCTGGCGGCGCTGATGTGGCCTTCGTCGCGGAAGAAGCGGCGCATCTCAGGCTCGGCGCGCACCTTGTCGTAGAAGGCGGCCAGGGCCAGAGGCGCGTTCTTGCGCAGCACGCCGGAAACGGCGCTGTAACCGGCGGACGGCCGACCCAGACCCATGAAGTTCATGCGGCGGTCGATCTCGTGGGAAGCCATGACGCGATACTCACTGCAACGGCAGGGCGGGGGAGAGCCCTTAATACCCCTTGTCATCAAGAGGGTATTGGCCGGGTTAAGCCGCGGATGCGTAGATTCCCTTAATGGGCGGGCTCAAATCGCTGTGGGAGGCCGAGGTGGTCAGCGCCCTGGCCCGATTCATATAAAGACATCCTTATGTCTTGATTGCTCCACCCGCCGCGTCGCGCTATAGCGGCGACAATCCCCTGATAGTGGCCGAAAGACATTCCAGCATGACCGACTACATCGTCCGCGACATCTCCCTGGCCGATTTCGGCAACAAGGAAATCGCCATCGCCGAAACCGAGATGCCGGGCCTGATGGCGCTGCGCGACGAATATGGCGCGTCCCAGCCGCTGAAGGGCGCCCGCATCGCCGGCTCCCTGCACATGACCATTCAGACGGCCGTGTTGATCCAGACGCTGGAAGCCCTGGGCGCCGAGGTGCGCTGGGCTTCGTGCAACATCTTCTCGACCCAGGACCACGCCGCCGCCGCGATCGCCGCCGCCGGCACGCCGGTCTTCGCCTTCAAGGGCGAGAATCTGGTCGAGTACTGGGAATACGCCCACAAGATCTTTGAATGGGCCGACGGCGGCTATCCGAACCTGATCCTGGACGATGGCGGCGACGCCACCCTGCTGTGCGTGCTGGGTCCGAAGGCCGAGAAGGACGCGTCGGTCCTCGACAACCCGCAGAACGAGGAAGAGGAAGCCCTCTTCTCGGTCATGAAGCGCTACCTGAAGGAGAAGCCGGGCTTCTACTCGGCCATCCGCGACGCCATCGGCGGCGTGTCGGAAGAGACCACCACGGGCGTGCACCGCCTGTATCAGATGGCCGAGCGCGGCGAGCTGCCCTTCCCCGCCATCAACGTCAACGACAGCGTCACCAAGTCCAAGTTCGACAACCTGTACGGCTGCCGCGAATCGCTGGTCGACGCCATTCGTCGCGGCACCGACGTCATGCTGTCGGGCAAGGTGGCGGTGGTCTGCGGCTACGGCGACGTGGGCAAGGGCTCGGCCGCTTCGCTTCGCAACGGCGGCGCCCGCGTGATCGTCACCGAAATCGACCCGATCTGCGCCCTGCAGGCGGCGATGGAAGGCTATGAGGTCCAGACTCTGGAAGACGTCGCAGACAAGGCCGACATCTTCGTCACGACGACGGGCAACAAGGACGTCATCCGCGTCGAGCACATGCGCGCCATGCGCAACAACGCCATCGTCTGCAACATCGGCCACTTCGACTCGGAAATTCAGGTCGCGGGTCTGAAGAACTTCAAGTGGGACAAGATCAAGGACCAGGTCCACCACGTCGAGTTCCCGGACGGCAAGAAGATCATCCTGCTGTCGGAAGGCCGTCTGGTGAACCTGGGCAACGCCACGGGCCACCCGTCGTTCGTGATGTCGGCGTCTTTCACCAACCAGACGCTGGCCCAAATCGAACTGTGGACCAACGCCGCCAAGTACGAGAACAAGGTCTACACCCTGCCCAAGCACCTGGACGAGAAGGTCGCTTTCCTGCACCTGGCCAAGCTGGGCGCCAAGCTGACGACGCTGAACCAGGACCAGGCCGACTACATCAACGTGCCGGTCCAAGGCCCGTTCAAGCCGGAACACTACCGCTACTAAGGCCTGCTGAAGGTCTAAAGGCAGAAGCCCCGCGCCGGCGACGGCGCGGGGTTTTTCTTTCCTCCCCATGCAATGGGGAGGTGGATCGGCGGCGTAGCCGACGAGACGGAGGGGCTGCTTGGATTCGCCTCGGCCTTCTTTTCCGTCCCGCTGTTCAAGCCCCTCCACCCCTTCGGGGTCCCCCTCCCCATTTCATGGGGAGGAAAGCGGCGCTCAGTTCACGCCGCGATGTCGCGCGGATCGAACTCGTCCGGCCCGCGTCCCATCAGGCCGGTCTCGAAGTCCATGAAGATGTCGATCAGCTCGTCCACCCCCACTGGCGGCGCCTTGGGGTTGAAACGGAAGCGCCAGAAGCTGACGATGTGCTGCACCGCGCCCAGCTGGTCCCCCAGCCGGGTGAACAGGGCCGGCGCCTCCAGAAGAAAGTCGCGGAACGCCACCGGATTGCCCTCGCGCGTCAGGGCCGCATAGGCGTCGTCGTAATAGCGCAGCGTCCGGCTGACCTCGTCGCAGGTTTTCATGATGCGCGCGCGCAGGACGCCGCGTCCGCGTTGAATATACTCGGCGGCGGCCCGGTCGCTGGGGCCGACGGGCTGCACCGTCACCACCTCGTCGGCGACATTGACGATGTCGGCCATCAGGCTGCTGAGCGCCCATTTGTAATAGAGGAAGCCCTTCCAGCAGAAGACGCCCTCCTGATACTGCTCAGGCTCCAGCTTCAGCGTCAGGCGCAGGGCCTCCAGCCGGTCGCCGGGCGCGTTGGACAGGATCTTCGCGGCCATGCGGGCTGTCGAGCCGGCGGCCACGACCCCGTCGCCGATGCTGAGGGTCACCAAGGGCTCGATTTCGAGTTGGACGAACTCCAGCATCCGCTCCAGGTCGGCGTCGCTGAGGGCGAAGTAGCAGGGCGCGGCGTCGACATTGCCGCGTCTCAGTTGCTCGCGCAGCAGGAAGGGGTCCAGCGAAGGCAGCCGGTCCATCAGCCGCAGGGTCTTCAGGTCCGGATGATCGGCGTCGACGCCGAACGCTTCATGCATGGCGCGTTCAAAGCCGATCTGATTGACGAAGATGAAGCGGCCGCCGGTCTTCAGGTCGGTGCTGTCGATCGGCACCACGATCTTGGTCGCCACCTGCCGCCGGCCGGGGAAGGCGTCCGTCTCGTTGCGGCGCAGGCGGTGCTTGATGATCAGGGCGCGGTTCAGCGCAGGCGTGCGGAACATCGGCCGCTCGGCCCAGCCCTCGGTGTCGCCGTGTTCGTCGTAGACCTTGAGCAGGTTCAGCACCCGCGCCGTCGAGGCGGTGCGGCGCAGGTGTTCGAGATTGCGGATGGCGCGATCGGTCATGCCGCCATTGTGCTCGCCAAAGGTGACCAACGGCTTAGTTTGGAGCGCCAAAAAAACGGGCCGCTTCCCGCAGGAGGCGGCCCGGTCAGTCGCGGAGGAAACCGAAGCGGGGTTTAGAAGGTCGTCGTCACCGACACCCAGAGGCGGCGCGGTTCCTGATTGTTGGCGTATTCCGGCGAATAGGCGACCGGCGTCCCATAGGGAGCCAGGCGCACGAAGTCCTTGTCGAACAGGTTGTAGACCGCCGCATTCAGCGTCACCCGGTCGTTGACTTCGTACGAGCCGCCGATGTGGAACAGCTCATAGGCCTTGAAGTCGCCCAGGGCGTCGCGGGCGGCGCCTTCGCCGCGCCAGCGCTCGGAGCGGTATTCGCCGCGCACCCAGGTCGACAGGCGGTCGGTGGGCCGCCAGCGCAGCTGGGCGTTGACCATGTGTTCGGGCGTGTCGGTCAGGCGCTGGCCCGCCCGGGCGCCGGACTTCTGCTCGCTGTCGGTATAGGTGTAGTTGCCGTGCAGGCTCCAGGCTTCAGCGAAGCGCCAGCGGGCGGCGACTTCCAGCCCCTGGGTCACGGCCTCGTCGATGTTCACGCTCTGGCCGAACTCCTTGATGGCGGACCAGAAGCCCACGTCGGCGCAGCCCGTCTTGGAATAGGTCCCGGCGTCATACTGGGCCTGGGTCAGGCCGAAGGTGCAGTTGGCGATCGGTTGGCCCGAGGCGATCTTGTCCTCGAAGTCGTTGCGGAAGATCGTGGCGTTGGCGCGGAAGGTCGAGGCGTTGTCGAAATAGACGCCGAACTCATAGGCGGTGCTGGTCTCGGGCTTCAGTCCCGGGCTGCCGATCAACGGCAGGGCGCCCTGGCGGCCGAACCCGTTGATGCCGGGGGTCAGCTGCTCCAGGCGCGGGGTCTTGTAGCCGCCGCTGACGCCGCCCTTCAGCGTCCACTGCTCATTGGCGTTCCACACCAGATACGCGCGCGGGCTGACGTGGTCGCCGAAGCTGGAGTGGTCGTCGTAACGAAGGCCGACGGTCAGGGCCAGATCATCGCGCAGCCGCCATTCGTCCTCGGCGAACAGGGCCCACTGCTCGAAGACGAAATTGCCGCTGGCCACGCCGTCGGTCATTTCAGCGTCCATATATTGACCGCCGACGGTGAAGGTGTGGTTGCGCCACTGGCTGTTCAGCTTGGTGTCGAACAGGGTGGTCGTCGTCTCCAGCGTGCGGTCGCCGCCGGCGCCGGAAACGCCGCGCGGGATCAGACGGCCCAGCGTCTCGGTCTTGTTGTGCGACAGGGTGGATTCCAGCGTGCCGAAGCTGAAGCGCCAGTTGTGGGCCAGCAGGTATTGCTCGCGGTTGAACTCCAGGAAGTCCTTGTAGCCGCCGGCGACGGTGTTGGTCCCCATCTGACCCCTGGCGTTGTCGTACCACTGGCTGGCGGCGTCGACGTCCAGCCACAGGTCGTGGTCTGTGTTCGGCGTCAGGCTGAGGCGGGCGCCCAGGGTCCAGATCTCATAGGCGGTGGCGCTGCGGCCGAAGCCGGCGACCTCGACCTCGTCGCCGTTCACGTCGCGGTACTTCAGGTTGGACTGCTCGCGCTCGGCCCAGGAGCCGCGCAAGGCCAGGCCGAGGCGGTCGGCGATCAGCGGACCCGAGGCGTAGCCGTTCACACCCCAGAAGTCGCCGAACTCGCTGTCGCCCTGCAGCGTATAGTTGGCCGAGGCCGAGCCGGTCCAAACCTGCCCGACCTTGCGGATGATCAGATTGATGACGCCGCCCATGGCGTCGGAACCATAGAGGGTGGCGACCGGCCCGCGCACCACCTCGACCCGCTCGATGGCCGACACCGGCGGCAGGAAGCTGTTGGCGGTTTCGTTGAAGCCGTTGGGCGTCACGCTGCCGGCGGTGTTCTGGCGGCGGCCGTCGATCAGGACCAGGGTGTAGTCCGGACCCATGCCGCGGATGTTGATGGTCTGGCCGCCCGACTTGCCGACGCCCGAGCCGGTGTCCACGCCCTCGATGTTGTTGAGAATCTCGGCGATCGACGTTGCGCGAATCTCTTCGATCTCCTGGCGCGGCAGCACGCTGATCGAAGCGGGCGCCTGAGTGATCCTCTGTTCGAAGCCGGATGCGGTGACGACGACATCGGCGACCTTGTGCGCCTGATCCATCCCGTCGCCGCTGTCCCTGGCCAAGGCCGGCGCGGGACCCGCGACGGTCATCAGGGCGGCGGCGGTCAGCAGGGACGAGCGGCGGGAGATGGGGAAGCAGGACATGGTGGGGAAGGGCCTTAAGAAATGAGAACGCTTCTCAACAGCGTTCGCATCTATCTGGCAACCGGGGTGTGCGAATAGGTCGCATTTGCGCCTGCCTCGGACCTGACTGGCGCGCCAATGCGGGTGGGCCTAAAGAGGCGGTCATGGACATCATCGACATCCTGATCCTCATCGCCGTGGCCGCCGTCGCGATCACTCTTGGCCTGGGCCTGTACAACCTGCAGCGCGGGGGCGAGGGCGCCGGCGTCCGGTCCAACAAGCTGATGCGGTGGCGCGTGGCCCTGCAGGCGGTGGCGGTGCTGCTGCTGATGATCGGAATGTGGCTGAAACGCACGCACGCGGGCTGAGGCCGGCGCCGACGAAAACAGGGGAGGGCGCGCCATGGTGACGCTGAACAAGATTTACACCCGCACCGGCGACGCCGGTCAGACGCGACTGGCCTCGGGCGCGCCGGTGTCCAAGACCGATCTGCGGGTCGAGGCCTATGGGACGGTCGACGAACTGAACGCCGTCATCGGCGTGGCGCGCCTGAACAGTGGCCAGAACGACCGCATCGACGCCATGCTGGGCCGCATCCAGAACGAGCTGTTCGACCTGGGCGCCGACCTGGCCACCCCGCTGGAGCCTGCGCCCAAGTGGGAGGCGCTGCGCATCATCGCCTCTCAGGTCGAGCGTCTGGAAAGCGAGATCGACTGGATGAACGGCTGTCTCAAGCCGCTGGACAGCTTCATCCTGTCAGGCGGTTCGCCGCTGTCGGCGCATCTGCATCTGGCGCGCACCGTGTGCCGTCGGGCCGAGCGCGACGGCGTGCGCCTGGTGGAAAGCGGCGAGACGGTGAACCCTGAGGCGGTCCGCTATCTGAACCGCCTGTCGGACCACCTCTTCGTCGCCGCCCGCCGCGCCAACGCCAACGGCGCGGGCGACGTGCTGTGGCGCCCCGGCGCGACGCGCTGAGGCTGAGCGAAGACTGAAGAGCCGGAGGCTTAGCGGCCCTGAAGCGCCTTGACCCGCTCGCGCTCGGCTTCGGTGGCGGCGGCGCGGGCGCGTTTGTCGGCGGCGATCTGGTCTTCCAGCTTGACCAGGTCGCGGTTGGCCTCGGCCGAGGCTTCAGCGCGCGACATGCCCTCCGGCCGTTTGGTGATGTCGGGGATGTAGACGGGCTGGGCGCAGATGCGCGTCTCCAAGTCGTACCAATAGCCCTTGGCCGTACAGCGATCGCCCGGATCGACCCAGAAACGCTGCAGGATGAACACCCCCGCCAGCGTCACAGCAAACAGGCTGAAGAAGATAAAGCTGAGGCGACGGATCGTCAGGAAGCGTTTCATGCCGGTCTCAATAAATCAAAAATGCGTCCGCGACACCACCGCACTTCACGTAGCGTTACGTTGACAGGTCGGCCTCGTCGGTCCAATCCCTCGACCGACATTTCGATGACCAAGTGGATAGGCTCATGAAGGTACTCGTCCCGGTGAAACGGGTGATCGACTATAACGTCAAGGCCCGCGTCAAGGCGGATCAGACCGGCGTCGATCTGGCCAACGTCAAGATGAGCATGAACCCCTTCGACGAAATCGCCGTCGAAGAGGCGGTGCGTCTGAAGGAAGGCAAGGAACATCATGCCGCGGGCACGGCGACCGAGATCGTCGTCGTCTCCATCGGCGTGACCCAGGCTCAGGAAACCATCCGCACGGCCCTGGCCATGGGCGCCGATCGCGGCGTTCTGGTGCAGTCGGACACGGACCTGGAGCCGCTGGCCGTCGCCAAGGTGCTGAAGGCGGTGGTCGACGAGGAGAAGCCGGATCTGGTCCTGCTGGGCAAGCAGTCGATCGACGGCGACAACAATGCGGTCGGCCAGATGCTGGCCGCCCTGTTGGACTGGCCGCAGGCCACCTTCGCCGGCAAGCTGGTGATCGAGGGCGGCAAGGCTGTGGTGACGCGTGAAGTCGACGGCGGCCTGCAGACGGTTGCGGCCGAACTGCCCGCCGTCGTGTCGGTCGACCTGCGCCTGAACACGCCGCGCTACGCCAGCTTGCCGAACATCATGAAGGCCAAGAAGAAGGAGATCGCCGTGAAGGCGGTCGCCGATTACGGCGTCGACACGGCCGACCGCCTGAAGGTGCTCAAGGTGACGGAACCGCCGAAGCGTTCGGCGGGCGTCAAGGTCGCCGATGCGGCCGAACTGGTTTCCAAGCTCAAAGACGCAGGGGTTCTGTAATGGCCGTTCTCGTCATCGCCGACCACGACGGCTCGGCCGTTCGCGACACCACCCACAAGACCGTGACGGCCGCCCTGGCGCTGTCGTCGGACGTGGACGTCCTGGTGCTGGGCAAGGACGCCAAGGGCGTGGCGGACGCCGCCGCCAAGATTTCGGGCGTCCGCAAGGTGTTGCTGGCCGAGGGCGACGCCGTCGCCCACGGTCTGGCCGAAGCGGTCGAAGCCACCGTCCTGCCGCTGGCCGGGAGCTATGACGCCATCCTGGCCCCCGCCACCACGGACGGAAAGAACTTCGCTCCGCGCCTCGCCGCCAAGCTGGACGTCGCGCCGATCTCGGACATCGTCGAGGTCGTCTCGGCCGACACCTTCATCAGGCCGATCTACGCGGGCAACGCTCTGGAGACGATCCAGTCGGCCGACGCCAAGAAGGTCATCACTGTGCGCCCGACGGCCTTCGCCGCCGCCGCTGAAGGCGGCTCGGCCCCTGTCGAGAGCGTCGCCGCCGGCGAAGCGCCCAAGACCGCCTTCGTCTCGGAAGAGATGGTCAAGTCGGACCGCCCCGAACTGGGCGCCGCCAAGATCGTCGTCTCGGGCGGCCGCGCCCTGGGCTCGGCCGAAGAGTTCCACGCCGTCATGGACCCGCTGGCCGACAAGCTGGGCGCCGCCGTCGGCGCCTCGCGCGCGGCGGTCGATGCGGGCTATGCGCCCAACGACTATCAGGTCGGCCAGACCGGCAAGGTCGTGGCCCCGGCCCTCTACATCGCCATCGGCATCTCGGGCGCCATCCAGCACCTGGCCGGGATGAAGGACTCCAAGGTGATCGTCGCGATCAACAAGGACGCCGACGCCCCGATCTTCCAGGTCGCCGACTACGGCTGGGTCGCCGACTACAAGACCGCCGTGCCGGAACTGATGGCCGCTCTGGGCTAAGGGCGTCACGCTGAGTTGGAAGCGCGCCGGGCGAGAGATCGTCCGGCGCGTTTTCTTATCCGCCTTCTATATCCGCTCATCCCGGCGGACGCCGGGACCCAGTAAGAGCTGCGCGCTCAACGGTGGAGATATCCGCAAGCCTGCGCGGCGCCTGAAGCCAAAGCACTGAATCCCGGCGTCCGCCGGGATGAGCGGGAAGGTTAGCTTGGCGCTCTCGCGTGAATGGGCCAAACACGTCCCATGACCGCCCGCATCCCCGTCAAACTGACCCCGCGCGCCTCGGCCGATCGCATCGACGGTTGGGACGTCGACCCGGACGGCCGCCCGGTGCTGAAGGTCCGCGTGCGCGCCCAGCCGGTGGAGGGCGAGGCCAACGCCGCCCTGACCGCCTTCCTGGCCAAGGCGCTGGGCGTGCCCAAGCGCGACGTAACCCTGGCGCGCGGCGGCCAGTCGCGGCTGAAGATGATCGAGGTCGACGGCCTGACCGACGCGGAGGTCCGGGTCCGTCTGCCCGCCGATTGAGCGCTTCGCTGACTTTGCCGCGAGCAACCGCTTTTAGAGCTTTACCCTGACGGAAACAGGCGATTGTATACGCGCCATTGTTTGCCCGCCGTTTGCGGGCGCGAGGGGGCTCGCCCATGTTGTTCAGTCGCCTGCGGGGTCCAAGCCTCGCTGTCCTCACCTGCGCGCTCGGCGCGCTCAGCCTGTCGGCCTGCGCCACGACCGGCGAGGCGTCGCCCAAGACGCAGACCGCCTCGACGTCGTCGGCCTCCAAGGACCGCACGATGGCGCCGGGTCTGGACGGCTGGGCCAATCAGGACCCCTATCCCTCGACCTACCGCGGCCTGCCGCGCCAGAACATGGCCATCGTCGGCGCCACGGTGCTGACCGGCGCGGGCCAGAAGATCGAGGGCGGCGTCGTCGTCGTCACCGACGGCCGCATCGCCGCTGTCGGCGGGGCGGACACCCCGGTCCCGGCGGGTCACCAGGTGGTCGACGCGCGCGGCCGCTTCGTCACGCCCGGCATCATCGACATTCACAGCCACCTGGGCGTCTATCCCTCGCCCGGCGTGCAGGGGATGAGCGACGGCAACGAGGCCACCAACCCGAACACCGCCCAGGTCTGGTCCGAGCACTCGATCTGGCCCCAGGACCCCGGCTTCAACGCCGCCCGCGCGGGCGGGGTGACGACGGTGCAGATCCTGCCCGGCTCGGCCAACCTGTTCGGCGGTCGCGGCGTGACCCTGCGCAACGTCCCCTCGGTGACCATGCAGGGGATGAAGTTCCCGGGCGCCCCCTACGGCCTGAAGATGGCGTGCGGCGAGAACCCCTCGCGCGTCTACGGCGGCCGCAACCAGTCGCCCGCCACCGGCATGGGCAATGTCGCCGGCTATCGCGCCGCCTTCATCTCGGCCCGCGACTACAAGGACAAGTGGGACAAGTGGCGCGAGACCGGTCAGGGCACGCCCCCGACCCGCAACCTGCAGCTTGAGACCCTGGCCGGCGTGCTGGACGGGTCGATCCTGATCCAGAACCACTGCTACCGCGCCGACGAGATGGCGGTCATGCTCGATGTGGCCAAGGAGTTCGGCTACAAGATCACCACCTTCCACCACGCGGTCGAGGCCTACAAGATCGCGCCTCTGCTGGCGCGCGAAGGCGTCTGCGCCGCCATGTGGACCGGCTGGTGGGGCTTCAAGATGGAGGCTCTGGACGGCATCGAGGAGAACGCCGCCCTGACCGACGCGCCCCAGGGCTCGTGCGCCGTCATCCACTCGGACGACGCCGAACTGATCCAGCGCCTGAACCAGGAAGCCGCCGCCGCCCTGTCGGCCGGTCGCCGCGCCGGGATGGACATCGCCGAAGAGCACGCCATCAGCTGGATCACGCTGAATGCGGCCAAGTCCATCGGCATCGACAAGGAGACGGGCTCTCTGGAAAGCGGCAAGCGCGCCGACGTGGTGATCTGGAGCGCCGATCCCTTCTCCATCTACGCCCGCGCCGATCAGGTCTTCATCGACGGCGGACTGGCGTTCGACCGTCAGAACCCCGCCTTCCAGCCCGTGTCCGATTTCGAACTGGGTCAGCCCGGCTTCGGCCTGTCCGCCGCTGGCGTCGCCCAGGGAGCCCGTTGAACCATGCGTATCAAAACTCTCCTCGCGGGCGCTGTCGCGGCCCTGGCCCTGACCGGTCCCGCCCTGGCGCAGGACGTCGCCATCACCGGCGGCCAGGTGCTGACCGGAACCTCGGTGATCGAAAACGGCACCGTGGTCATCCGTAGCGGCAAGGTCGTCTCGGTCGGAACCGGCGCGGCCCCGGCCGGTCTGCGGGTCATCGACGCGCGCGGCAAGGTGGTGACGCCGGGCTTCGTCGCCGTGGATTCCGGCCTCGGCGGCACTGAGGTCGGCTCGGTGCGCGGCTCGAACGATCTGGCCAACCGCGCCAACACCCTGACGGCGGCTTTCGACCTGTCCTATGGGCTGGACCCGTGGTCCTTCACCCTGCCGGTCGCGCGTCTGGGCGGCGTCACGCGCGCTGTGGTCACGCCGCAGCACGGCGGTTCGGGCGGCGGCCACAGCCATGACGACAGCGACTTCGCCGGCGCAGGCGCAGGCGGCTTCCAGACGCCGGGCCTGTTCGCGGGTCAGGCGGCGGTCATCAAGCTGGGCGGCGCCGACATCCTGGTGAAGCCGCGCGTGGCCATGGTCGCGCCCTTCGGCGAGGCCGGCAAGGCGGTGGCGGGCGGCGCGCGCGGCGCCGAGTTCGTCCTGTTCAAGGAGACCCTGGCCGAGGTGCGGACCTACGCCCGCAACAAGGCCGCCTATGAGCGGGCCGACATGCGCGCCCTGTCGCTGTCGCGCGCCGATATGGAGGCCCTGATCCCGGTGGCCGAGGGGCGTATGCCGTTGATCGTCACCGTCAACCGCGCCTCGGACATTCAGCAGGTGCTGCGTCTGGCGCGCGAGGAAGGGATCAAGATCATCCTGGACGGCGCCGTCGAAGGCTGGCTGGTCGCCGATGAGATCGCGGCGGCCAAGGTTCCCGTCATCCTGCACCCGACCACCAATCTGCCTTCGAACTTCGAGATGCGGGCGGCGAGGATGCAGAATGCGGCGGCCCTGAACGCGGCGGGCGTGGTCATCGCCCTCAAGGGCAATGAGGGCTCGGCCCACCGCGCCCGCGACATCCGCTACAACGCCGGCAACGCCGTGTCGCACGGCCTGCCCTTCGCGGCGGCCATCCAGGCGATCACGGTCAACCCGGCCCGCATCTTCGGCTTCGACGGCCAGTTCGGCGAGTTGAAGGCCGGTGCGGCGGGCGACGTCGTGGTCTGGTCGGGCGATCCGCTGGAGCCGCTGAGCCAGCCCTCGGCCGTGCTGATCGACGGGGTGGAGCAGCCGCTGCAGGCGCGCAACCTGCTCCTGCGCGACCGCTATCGCACCGGCGGCGAAGGGGCGATGCCGCCCGCCTACGGCAACTGAGGCTTCAAGCCTGACGACAGGGGGGCGCTGCGGGAGACCGCGGCGCCCTTTTTGTTTCGCCGCTCCGCTCGCCGTCCGCCTTTCTCCACGCCGTCATCCTCGGGCTTGACCCGAGGATCGAGTGCGGCGGCGCGTTCTGACTGTGGGGCGTCGAGTGGGGGATGGCCCGATCCTCCGATCAAGTCGGAGGATGACGGAGAACGTGGGCTGGGCCCGCGCCCCTACTGCGCTGTCAGTCCGCCGTCGATCTTGAACTCGGCGCCGGTTACGAACTTCGATTCATCTGACGCGAGATACAGCACGCAGTACGCCACATCGTCCGGTTCGCCGATGCGCTTCAGCGGGATGCCGCGCGCCAGCTTTTCGTGGGCGCTCGCCTCGTCCCCGCCCGCCATGGCGACGAAGGGATCGAGGATCGGCGTCTTGATGAAGACCGGGTGTACCGAGTTGGCCCGCACGTTCCAGCCTGCCTTGGCCGCTTCCAGCGCCACCGTCTTGGTGTAGAGCCAGACCGCCGCCTTGGTGGCGTTATAGGCGCCCATGCCCGGCGCCGCCGCCAGTCCCGCGATGGAGGAAATATTGACGATCGACCCGGCGCCCGAGGCCCGCAGCGGCGCCATCGCATGCTTGCAGCCCAGCATGACGGATTCCAGGTTGATCGCCTGAACCCGGCGCCAGTTCTCCAGCGTGTCCTGCTCGGCCCACAGCAACTGGCCGCCGATCCCGGCGTTGTTCACCAGGATGCTGAGGCCGCCCATGTCCTCGACCGCCGCGCCGACGACGCGGACCCAGTCGTCCTCGCGCGTGACGTCGTGCTCATAGGCGAAGGCCATGCCGGGGTGGTCGGCGTTGATCGCCTCGGCCAGGGCGCGGACGCCGTTCAGGTCCAGATCGCTGAGCGCCACCCTAGCCCCTTCGCGGACCAGCATCCGGGCCATGGCCTGGCCCAGGCCCCCGGCGGCGCCGGTGATCAGGGCCGCCTTGCCCGCGACGCGGCCCGATCGGGGGGCCGTCACTCGACCAGGCCCTTGACCGCCTCGTCGATGAAGCGGGCCATCGCCACGTCGCGCTCGGTCACCCCGTCGGCGTCATGGGTCGTCAGCAGCACCTCGACGCGGTTGTAGACGTTCGACCACTCCGGATGGTGATCGACCCTGTCGGCCAGCAGGGCGACGCGGGTCATGAAGCCGAAGGCGGCGTTGAAATCGGCGAAGCGCAGGGTCCGCGCGATGGCCGGGCGCGGATCGTCGGCGCGGCGCCAGTCGGGCAGGCCCGCCAGAACTTCGGTCACGTCGAGGGCGGCGGTCATGAGCGTCTCCTTGGATTTTCTTCAGGCGTATCGCGCGCCCCGGGATGCGACAAGTCGCGACGCGATGTCCGGGCGGCGCTTCCCCGGATGACGGCGGCGGCGGGAGGCGTTACACCCACACCCATGACCCAGGCCGATCCCTCCTCCGACGCTTCCGGCAAGACCTCCTCCTTCGGCTTCCGCGACGTGGACGCCAAGGAAAAGGTGCAGATGGTGCGCGGCGTGTTCAACTCCGTCGCCTCCAACTACGACCTGATGAACGACCTGATGAGCGCGGGCGTGCACCGCATCTGGAAGGACGCCACGGCGGCCAAGCTGAACGTCAGGCCAGGCGAGGTGGTGCTGGACATGGCCGGCGGCACCGGCGACATGGCCCGCCGCTATTCGAAGATGGCCCGCGCGGCGCAGGACCGGCGCGGCGGCGAGGACGCCACCGTCATCGTCATGGACTACAACGCCGAGATGATCCTGAACGGCGTGGCCAAGGGCGGCGAGCCCGAGATGGCCTGGGGCGTCGGCGACGCCATGCACCTGCCGCTGCCGGACGCCTGTCTGGACGCCTATTCGATCAGCTTCGGCATCCGCAATGTGGCCGACATTTCGCAGGCGTTGCGCGAGGCGCGCCGCGCGCTGAAGCCGGGCGGCCGCTTCATCTGCCTGGAGTTCTCGCGCCCGACGACCGGCGCGCTGAGGAAGGCCTATGACGCCTGGTCCTTCCACGCCATTCCGCGCATCGGCCAACTGGTCGCCAAGGACCGCGACAGCTATCAGTACCTGGTCGAGAGCATCCGCCGCTTCCCCGATCAGCAGATCTTCAAGCGGATGATCGAGGAGGCGGGCTTCAGCCGCGTCAGCGTCACCAACCTGTCGGGCGGGATCGCCGCCATCCACCATGGGTGGGCGATCTGAGCCGGCTGACCTTCAACGCCCCGCCGCCCAAGCCCGAGGCGCAGCCCGTCCGCCATCCGGTCGGCGCCGCCCTGCGCATGATTCGCTGGGGCTGGGTGCTGGCGCGCCATGACGCCCTGATCCCGCGCGAGGCCAACCCGCTGCTGCCCGCCTGGGGCCGCCCCTTCGCGCAACTGATTCAGATGCTCGCCAGCCGCAGGCATCGCGCCGGGCGGCCCGGCCAGCGCGTCGGCGAGGCCTTCGAGCACCTCGGCCCCGTCGCCATCAAGCTGGGCCAGGTGCTGGCCACCCGCGCCGACATCTTCGGCCTGCAGTTCGCCCAGGACCTGGGCCGGCTGAAGGACAAGCTGCCGCCCTTCCCGCTGGAGGAGGCCAAGCGCGAGATCGAACGCTCGCTGGGCCGTCCGGTCGAAAGCCTGTTCATTGATCTGAGCGAACCGATGGGCGCCGCGTCGCTGGCGCAGGCGCATCCGGCCTGGCTGGCGGACGGGCGCAAGGTGGCGGTCAAGGTCTTGCGCCCCGGCGTGGAGCGCCGCGTGGCCCAGGGGCTGGACGCCATGCGTCTGGGGGCCAAGCTGGTCGACCGCTTCGTCGAGCCCGCCCGTCGGCTGGAGCCGCGCGCCTTCGTCGAGATCATCGCCCAGTCCTTGCAGCTTGAGCTGGACATGCGGCTGGAGGCGGCGGCCGCCTCCGAACTGGCCGAGGTCATGGCCAAGGACGGCTATATGTCCGCGCCCGCCGTCGTCTGGGACGGGGTGGGCAAGCGGGTGCTGACCCTGGAATGGGCGTCCGGCCTGCCGATGACGGACCCGGCGCTGGTCCAACTGCCGGGCCTCGACAAGGACGCCCTGGCCGACAAGGTGGTGCGCGCCTTCCTGGTTCAGGCGCTGGATCACGGCGTCTTCCACGCCGACCTGCACGAGGGCAATCTGTTCGCCGACGCGCCCGCGCAACTGACGGCCATCGACTTCGGCATCGTCGGGCGGCTGGGACCGGCCGAGCGCCGCTACCTTGCCGAGATCCTGTGGGGCTTCATCAGCCGCGACTACGATCGCATCAGCCGGGTCCACTTCGAGGCCGGTTATGTCCCGCCCCACCATTCGGTCGACACCTTCGCCCAGGCCCTGCGCGCGGTGGGCGAGCCGGTGATCGGCCGCCAGGCCAGCCAGGTGTCGATGGGCCGCCTGCTGGGCCAGCTGTTCGAGATCACCGCCCTGTTCGACATGCATATGCGTCCCGAACTGGTGCTGCTGCAGAAGACCATGGTCTCGGTCGAGGGGGTGGCGCGCCGCCTCAATCCCGATCACGACCTGTGGGAGGCCGCCAAGCCGGTGGTCGAGCGCTGGATCCGCCGCGAGCTGGGGCCGGCGAACCAGGCCAAGGAAGCGATGGAGGAGGCCGTGGCCGCGCTGAAGGCGCTGTCGCGCCTAGTGCAGAACCCGCCGCCGTCTCAGACGTTGGTGATCGACAAGGCCGGAACGCGGCCCTGGGTGGTCGCCGCCGTCACCGTCGCCCTATGCGCGTCGGCGGCCGCCTTGGTGCTGACGCTTTGGCCGATGATCGTCGCCTGACGTTTCTTCGGAGCCTGCGCATGAAGACCTTTTCTCTGACCGCCGCCCTGATGGGCGCGACCCTGCTGGCCGCCCCGGCGCTGGCGCAACAGGCGCCTGCACTGCCTGCGACTGGCCCCGCGACTGGTTCGGGCGCAGCAGCGGCCACCCTGCCGCACGCCTTCGAGGGCGACGCCGCTCCGGCTCGCCCGCAGGCCGCTCCGGCTGCGCCGACGACGGCGATCGCGCCTGACATCGCCCGCTCAGAAGAGGCCTTGCGCGCCGTGATCGCCGCCATGCAGGCCGGTCAGATCGACTACACGGTGTTCACCCCTGACATGGCCGAACAGATTCGCGCCCAGTCGGGACAGGTCGCGCCGCTGCTTCAACAGTTCGGCCCGCTGAAGTCCATTTCGCACCTGGATCAGCAGAACGGCGCCGACGTGTTCCGCGTCATATTCGAAAAGCAAGCCACCGACTGGGTCATCGGCTTCGACGAGGAAGACCTGATCGCCGCCCTGCTGTTTCGCCCGGCGCAGGACTAAAGGCGTTCCCCGGTCTTTCGTCCGTCGTCTTCTCCTCCGTCATCCTCGGGCTTGACCCGAGGATCGAGGGCAAGGACGCGCTCCTGTTGTCCGGGGTGGGGCGCGCGGATGGCTGGATCCTCGGGTCAAGCCCGAGGATGACGGAGTGTGAGGGGGCCTAATCCAGCGACGGCTTGCCGCGTCCGCTCTTGATCGAGGACCGGCTGGACTTGGCCTTCAGCCGTCGCTCTTTGGACGCCCGCGTCGGCCGGGTCGGCACGCGATAGACCGGCTTGATCGAGGCTTCGGCGACCAGGGCCTCCAGCCGCTCGATGGCGTCGGCCTTGTTGCGCTCCTGGGTGCGGAAGCGCACGGCGCTGATGAGGATCACCCCGTCCAGCGTCAGGCGGCTGCCCGCCAGCTTCATCAGCCGCGCCTTCACCGGCTCGGTCAGGCTGGGCGAGTTCTTGACGTCGAACCGCATCTGCACGGCGGTGGAGACCTTGTTGACGTTCTGGCCGCCCGGACCGCCGGCGCGGAAGAAGCGGAACTCCAGCTCCTCCTCGGGAATGCGGCTCATGACGCCTCTCTTGACGCCTCTCTGCGCGCCCGCACGACGGCCGCGTCCAGCGCCTGCAGGAAGCGCGAGCGGTCGGCGGCCGAGAAGGGCGGGGGGCCGCTGGTCGGCACGCCCATGGAACGCAGGTGCTCGCCGATCATCCGCCCGGCCAGGGCCGAGCCGATGGAGTCCGTCGTGAACGGCTGGCCGTTGGCCTTCAGCGCCTGGGCGCCCGACTTCAGGCAGCGGTCGGCCAGGGGGATGTCGGCGGTGATGACGATGTCGCCGCGCCCCGCGCGCTCGGCGATCCAGTCGTCGGCCACGTCCGGCCCGGCATCGACGACCACCTGTTCGATCAGAGGCTCGCGCGGCGTGTTGATCCAGGCGTTGGACACCACGAAGACCTTCAGGCCGCAGCGGCGAGCCACGCGGTACACCTCCTCCTTTACGGGGCAGGCGTCGGCGTCGATGTAGAGGGTGGTGGCCATGGGGGGCTTATGGCCCGGCTCGGCGCGAGGGAGAAGACCGCCTGATGCTGGGTCGCGGTCAGAAGGCTCCGCCTTCTCGACCCGACGCGACTTTCTCCTCCCCATGCAATGGGGAGGTGGATCGGCGGCGTAGCCGCCGAGACGGAGGGGCTGCTTGGCTCTGCTGTCGCAAGGCCCCTCCACCGCTACGCGGTCCCCCTCCCCACTCAGTGGGGAGGAGAAAGCATGGTCAGCCTTGGCCGTCGCGCAGGCGCTTCAGATCCGGCGCCAGGGCCTCGTCCGTCAGCATGGCGATGGCTTCCTCGACCGTAACGATGGTCTGGGCCTGGGAGCCGAAGCGGCGGATGGCGACCTTGCCTTCCTCGGCCTCCTTGCGGCCGACCACGGCGATGGCGGGCACCTTGGCGACTGAGTGTTCGCGGATCTTGTAGTTGATCTTCTCATTGCGCAGATCGATCTCGGTGCGCAGACCCGCCGCCCGGAACTTGGCCAGAACCTCTTCGGCGTAGCCGTCGGCGTCCGAGGTGATGGTCGCCACCACGGCCTGGGTCGGCGCCAGCCACAGCGGGAAGGCTCCGGCGTAGTTCTCGATCATGATGCCGATGAAGCGCTCGAACGACCCCAGGATCGCCCGGTGCAGCATGACCGGGCGGTGCTTCTGGCCGTCCTCGGCGATGTAGGTCGCGTCCAGACGTTCCGGCAGCACATAGTCCAGCTGGATCGTGCCGCAGGTCCATTCGCGGCCGATGGCGTCCTTGACGATGAAGTCCAGCTTGGGCGCATAGAAGGCGCCGTCGCCCTCGGTGATGACCGGCTCGGACCCGGCGGCGCGGGCGGCCTCCAGCATCTGGGCCTCGGCCTTGTCCCAGAACGCGTCGTCGCCGGCGCGCTGCTCGGGGCGGGTGCCCAGGCTGATGTATTTGGTCTCCATGCCCAGGTCTGCGTGGACGCTGCGGCACAGCTTGATGAACTCGGCCGTCTCCTCGACGATCTGGTCCTCGCGGCAGAAGATGTGGGCGTCGTCCTGAGTGAAGCCGCGCACCCGCATCAGGCCGTGGAGCGAGCCCGACGGCTCATAGCGGTGGCAGGCGCCGAACTCGGCCATGCGCAGCGGCAGTTCGCGATAGGACCGCTGGCCCTGATCGAAGATCTGCACGTGGCCGGGGCAGTTCATCGGCTTGAGGCTGAGGGTCTCGCCCTCGACCGTTTCGCAGACGAACATATTGGGGCGGTACTTGTCCCAGTGGCCCGACGCTTCCCAGAACTTCCGGTCCAGAACCTGCGGCGTCTTGACCTCGACGTATCCGGCGGCGTCCAGGCGGCGGCGCATATAGGCCTCCAGCACGCGCCACAGCACCCAGCCCTTGGGGTGCCAGAAGACCATGCCCCGGCCCTCTTCCTGCATGTGGAAGAGCTCCATGGCGCGGCCCAGCTTGCGGTGGTCGCGCTTCTCGGCCTCTTCGATGCGCAGCAGATAGGCGTCCAGGTCCTCCTTGCTTGCCCAGGCCGTGCCGTAGATGCGCTGAAGCTGGGCGCGGCTGGAATCGCCGCGCCAGTAGGCGCCCGCCAGCTTGGTCAGTTTGAAGGCCTTGCCCACGAACTTGGTCGTCGGGAAGTGCGGACCCCGGCACAGGTCGGCCCATTCGCCCTGCTTGTAGACGGTGATCGTCTCGCTCTCGGGCAGGTCGCGGATCAGCTCGGCCTTGTAGGTTTCGCCGACGCTTTCGAAGTGGGCGATGGCGGTGTCGCGGTCCCAGACCTGACGCTCCAGCGGGGCGCCCCGGTCGATGATCTCGGCCATCTTCTTCTCGATCTTCGGGAAGTCGTCGGTCGAGAAGGGTTCGTCGCGGGCGAAGTCGTAATAGAAGCCGTCCTCGATCGCAGGGCCGATCGTCACCTGAGTGCCGGGGAACAGTTCCTGCACCGCCTGGGCCAGAACGTGGGCGGCGTCGTGGCGGATGGTCTCCAGCGCCTCGGGATCGTCACGCATCAGCAGGCGGAAGTCGCCGTTCCCGTCGATGACCCGGTCCAGGTCGCGCTGCTCGCCGTTCCAGACGACCAGGGCCGCCTTCTTGGCCAGCGAGGGCGAGATGGCGGCGGCCACGTCGCGGCCCGTCGAGCCGGCCGGATACTGACGCACGGCGCCGTCGGGGAATTTCAGTTCGATCATGACGGTCGTTCTTTTTCGGTCTTGGCGGGCGGAACGGGATCATAGCCCGAACCGCCGAAGGGATGGCATTTACAGAGGCGCCGCACGGTGAGCCATCCCCCCCGCACCGGACCGTGCCGGATCAGGGCGTCGCGCCCGTAATCCGAACAGGTCGGCATGAACCGGCACTGCTGGCCGATCAGGGGGGACAGCGTCAGCTTATAGCCCCGATGGGCCGCGCGGACGCTGCGTTCGTAGAGAGACATCGGTCCCTTCGCCGGGGGCTCTGTTGCGGGTTCGTCGCGCTTATCCCTCTTCACAGCAGGGGGATCAACCGACGCGCCGTTCAGGCCGCGCCGGCGAGGCGAGTTCGCGTATCGCTGTGGTGCTTTTCCAATGCCCGATTCTCTTGGGCCTGCTTGACGGCGTCCAGGGTCGCCTCCAGCGCCACCATCGTCGAGGCGTGGCGGGCGGGATAGTCGGCGACCTGCTTCAGGACGCGCAGGCCTTCGAAGCGGCCCTCGGGACCGTCGCCGCCGGACTTGAGCATGGCGGACATGGCGTCGCGCGCGGCTTCGATCTCATCCGCTGAGGCGCCGAGCACGTTTTCGCCGACTACGCCCGCCGCCGCCTGGCCCAGGGCGCAGGCCTTGACCGTCTGGGCGAAGTGGCTGACGCGGCCATCGGCGTCCAGCGCCACGTCGACGATGGCCTTCGACCCGCACAGCTTGGCCACCCGCTCGGCCGAGCCTTCGGGCGCAGGCAGGCGCCCGCTGTGCGGCAGGTTGGCCGCCAGCGACAGGATGCGCGCGCTGTAAAGGTCGTCGATCACGGGATGAAGATAGGCGTTTGCGGGCGGAAGGTGAAGAGCGGCTGCGAACGCGACGCCTCTCCCTCCCCGTCCCGGGGAGGGTGGCTGAGCCTGAAAGGCGAAGCCGGGTGGGGGCGGCAGGGCTATTCAGGCGCTGAGGCTAGGATCGCGTCGAGGCCAGGATCGCCTGGCCCTCCCCACCCGGTCTCCGCTTCGCTCCGACCACCCTCCCCGGGACGGGGAGGGAGAGGCGTCGAGCGCGTTCTATCCGCCTTGCAGCGACGACCATGTGCGCGCCGTTGGCGACGCCTCAGTGAGGGCGGGGGAGGGCGCCTGCCCCGGCTGCATCCGCGCCGCCAGCCAGCGCAGGTTCTGGTCGGCGGCTTCCGGCGGCAGGTCGCGGCGCAGGATGGCTTCGGCCTCGGCGGTCTTGCCTTGCAGGCCCAGCGCCAGGGCCAGGTTCTGGCGCACCTGCAGGCCCGCGCCCGGCTGGGCCGCCGCGCGACGCAGCAGAATCTCGGCCGAGGGCGCGTCGCCCTCGCCGATGCGGGCGATGGCGGCGTTGGTCAGGACGTCGGCGTTGTCGGGCGACAGGCGCAGGGCCTCGGCCCAGGCGGCCTTGGCGTCGTCGGGGCGGCGCACCTGCTGATAGGCCACGCCCAGCAGCGACAGGGGCCGCCAGTCGCGCGGCGCGGCGGCCTTGGCCTGTTCCAGCGCGGCGATGCCGTAGAAGGCCTGGCCGCGCGCGATGTGGGCGCGGCCGACCTCCAGCATGGCCTCGATATTGGCAGGCTGGACGACCAGCACGCCCTGCGCCGTCTCGGCCGCCTGATCGAACTGGCCCAGCTCGCGCAGGGCTTGGGCCAGCTTGACCCCGGCGACCGGGTCCATCGGGTTGAGCTGTTGCTCCTGGGTCCAGAACACCGAGCGGCTGAGGGCGTCGGCGCGGTCATAGCCCGCGCGCGTGGCGGCGTCGGCGGGCGCGCGGGCTGTGGGCGCGGTCTGGCTCAGAGCCGGGGCGGCGAGGGCCAGAAGCGTCAGGCTGACGGTTGCGACGAGGGCGGCGTTGCGCGACATGGAAGGGTCCGTGGCGGTTCAGCCCCTAGGGTCGCGCCGACGGGTCAAGGTTTGGTTAATCGACGTTAAGCGTCGGAAAGGTCCCCCTATGTCCCCTCAGTCCGAACTGCTGATCGCCGCCGCCGAGGCCGCGCGCCCGCTCCGCATCGTGAAGTCTGGCGCGGCGCTGGAGGGACGGATCGCCGCCTGGGCCGAGGCCAACGGCTTCACGGGCAAGGCGGGGCAGCTGCTGGTCGTGCCGGGCGCCGACGGCGCGCCGGAACTGGCCCTGTTCGGCGCGGGCGGGGCCTTCGATCCCATGAGCGCGCGCGGCCTGCCGACGCGCCTGCCTGCGGGCGACTGGCGGCTGGAGGGCGCGGACGGCGAGGCGGCGCACCAGGCGGCCCTGGCCTTTGCGCTCGGGGGCTATCTGTTCGACCGCTACAAGGCCCGGCCCGAGCGCGGCCGCGCCCGCCTGGTCGCGCCGCAGGGCCTCGATCTGACGGCGACGCTGAACATCGCCGCCGCCTGCGCCCTGACCCGCGAGATGGTCGACACCCCCGCCGCCGACATGGGGCCGCTGCAACTGGAAACCATCGCCCGCGAGATCGCCGAGGCGGCGGGCGCGGAGCTGACCGTCACGACCGGCGACGCCCTGCTGGAGGAGAACTATCCGGCCGTCCACGCCGTCGGCCGCGCCGCCGCCCCGCACCGCGCGCCGCGGGTGCTGGAGATCGGCTGGAATCTGGACAAGGCGGACCGGCCGCTGGTGGCTTTGGTCGGCAAGGGGGTGGTGTTCGACACCGGCGGCCTGGACCTGAAGCCCGCCGCCGGGATGCGCAATATGAAGAAGGACATGGGCGGCGCCGCCCACGCCCTGGCGCTGGGCCGCCTGATCATGCAGGCCTGTCTGCCGGTGCGTCTGGTAGTGCTGGTCGCGGCGGTTGAGAACGCCGTGTCGGCCGACGCCTTCCGACCGGGCGACATCCTGAACAGCCGCAAGGGCCTGACCATAGAGATCGGCAACACCGACGCTGAAGGCCGCCTGATCCTGGCCGACGTGCTGACGCGGGCGGGCGAGCACCAGCCGGACCTGACGCTGGACTTCGCCACCCTGACCGGCGCGGCGCGCATCGCGCTCGGTCCCGAACTGCCCCCGCTCTACACCGACGACGACGCCCTGGCCGAGGGCGTGCTGAGCGCCGGCCGGGCCGTGGGCGACCCCCTGTGGCGGATGCCTTTGTGGGCGGGCTATCGCGCCTCGCTGGACAGCGAGATCGCCGACGTGCGCAACGATTCCGCCGCCTGGGCCCAGGCCGGGTCGGTGACGGCCGCCCTGTTCCTGCAGAAGTTCGCGCCGACGACGGGAAGCTGGGCGCATATGGACGTCTTCGCCTGGAACCCGCGCGCCCGGCCGGGCTGGCCCGAGGGCGGGGAGGCGCAGGCGATCCGCGCCTGCTTCCGCTACCTCAGCGACAAATTCGTCAAATAGCCAAGGCTGTTAACGCCCCCTTTGGGATCGACGCCTAGGGTCGGCGGTTCGATTTGTACGAGCCGTCGAGAGACCGCCGCTTGACCGATGTCCTGGCCCTGCTGCCGCCTGGCGCGCCCCTGATCCTGCGGGACGGGGATCGTGTCGTGCTGGCTGAACAGGCGCTGGAAGGTCTGATGCGGGCCGAGGCCTATCGGCCGACCGATCCCTCTCACTGCCGCCTGCCGGTCGCCGATATCGTCGCTGACGACGGACAACGCATCGACCAGCTGCTGTTCGGCGAGGCCTTCGATGTATTGGATCGACGCGAGGATCGCGCCTGGGGCCGGGCGCGGCGGGACGGCGTGGTGGGGTGGGTGTCGCTGGCGGCTCTGGCCTCCGGCGCGCCCCCGGCGACCCGGCGCGTGGCGTCCGTTTCCGCCGCCTTGCCGCTGAACGCCCTGGTCGGCGCAGACGCGCACGGCCTGGCCGAGACTGATCTCGAATCTGTCGGCGCCTTCGAGCGCGATCTGGTCGCTGTGGCCGAGCGTCTGCTGGGCCGACCTCACGCTCTGGGCGCGCGGTCTTCGGTCGAGACCGACTGTTCGGGGCTGGTGCAGCAGGCTCTGTTCGCCTGCGGCCTGCCCGGCCCGCGCCGTGCTTCAGAGCAGGCCGAACTCGGCCGCGCCGTGCCGCGAAACGACGTCCGGCGCGGCGACCTGGCGATCTGGCTGTCCTCGGCCGAGGGCGACTGGACCGGCCATTCCGCGCTGATGGTTGACGCTGAGCGCATCATTCATGCGACCGGCGCGCGCGGCGGCGTGGTGATCGAGACCTTGGCCGAGGTCGAGGCGCGCCTGACCGCCGACGGCTTCGCGTCTGCGATCTTCCGTCGGGTCTGAACCCTCCACCTGATCCCTGAAACGAAGAAAGGCGACCCGAGGGCCGCCTTTCCGTCGTCTACCGTCCGTCAGCCTCAGGCTTGCGGCGCCGGGTTCGTCGCTTGAGTCGCGGGGGCGTCGGCCGGGGCCTCTGCCGGAGCCGAACCGGCTTCGGTGGCCGCGGCGCCTTCAGCGGCCGGGGCTTCGCCTTCGGCCGGGGCGGCGGCGCCCGGTTGGCGCGCGGGGTCCGGCGCCGGGATGGCGTAACCGCCCGAGCCTTGCGTGCGCAGCCAGGCGATCAGGTTGATGCGGGTCTGCTCGTCGCGAATGCCGGCGAAGGACATCTTGGTGCCCGGCACGTAGCGGCCCGGCGCGTTGATGAAGTGATCCAGCTCGTCGTAGTTCCAGGTCGGAGCCTCGGCCTTGTGCTTGGCCATGGCGTCCGAATAGGCGAAGCCGGCGCGGTGCATGACCGGGCCGCCGACCAGGCCGAACAGGTTCGGGCCGATGCCGTCGGCGCCGCCCGAGTTCACGGTGTGACAGGCCTGGCAGCGCGCAAAGGCGGCTTCGCCTGCGGCCAGGTCGGCGGTCGGCAGGACCGTGCCCCAGTCGATCGGCAGGGCGGCTTCAGCCGCGCCCGCGGCCGATTCATCCGGCGCGTCGACGAAGTAGCCCATCTTTTCGGGCTGCTTGGTGTGGTAGACCATGCCCGAAACCTGCTGGACCACCAGGATCGCAAAGGCGGTGCCCAAGCACGCGCCCATAATCTTGTTCCACTTCAGATCGCCGCTCATTCCGCGTCGTCGCATCCCGTCTCTAGATGAGCCCCGCGACCGCAAAGCGGCGCTTAGGCGTATTCTTGCGTGGGCGTCTCTTACACGCTAGCGCGACCTTCGCAACCGGCCCGGACGTTTCCGGGCGTTTTCAAGGCGCTTGGCGACCATGAAACCCCTGATAATGATACCCGCTCGCATGGCCGCCACCCGTTTGCCCGGCAAGCCTCTGGCTGACATCGGCGGCAAGCCCATGATCGTGCGCGCCTGGGAGCAGGCGTCGCTGTCGGGCTTCCGCGTGGCCGTGGCGGCCGGCGATCCCGAGATCGTCGCGGCGGTGCAGGGGGCGGGCGGGGAGGCGGTGCTGACCGATCCGGACCTGCCCAGCGGCTCGGACCGCATCCTGGCGGCGGCCCAGGCGGTCGATCCTGACGGCGCCCATGAGGTGGTCATCAATATCCAGGGCGACATGCCCTTCGCCTCGCCGGGGCTGGCGCAGGCCTGCGCCGAGTTGCTGACGCGCGAATCAGCCTGCGACATCGCCACCCTGGTCGCGGCCGAGGCGGATGTTTCGGATCGGACCAATCCCGACGTGGTCAAGGCGGTCCTGGCCCTGCCGCAAGGCGCGACGACGGGCCGAGCCCTGTATTTCACCCGCTCGACCCTCTACGGCGACGGAGCCGTCTGGCGCCACGTCGGCATCTACGGCTATCGCCGTCAGGCCCTGGCCCGCTTCTGCGCCGCCCCGCCCTCGCCGCTGGAGACGCGCGAGAAGCTGGAGCAGCTGCGCGCCCTTGAGATGGGGCTGCAGATCTGGGCCTCAGTAATCGACGAGGCGCCGCTGTCGGTGGACAATCCGGCGGATCTGGAGGCGGCGCGAGCGTTGGCGTGACTCGTCCTTCTCCCCTTGTGGGAGAAGGTCGGCGCCGAAGGCGCTCGGATGAGGGGTGTCGGCGTCGCGCTTGGACAATGATGGGGCGACGTTGCAGGCGAATCTTCACGCCGACACGCAGTCACCCCTCATCCGTCTCGCTGCGCGAGCCACCTTCTCCCACAAGGGGAGAAGGGTCCTATTCCGCCGCCCAGCTTTCCAGCAGCCGCCGGGCGATGGCGTAGGGCGGCGGGGCGTGGATGGTCGGGTGGGTCTCGTCCAGAACGGCGCGAGCCTCGGCCTTGGTCAGCCAGGCGACAGCTTCCAGTTCGGTCTGGTCGGGGGCGGCCTCGTCGGTCGTGACCTCGGCGATCAGGCCGATCATCAGCTGAGCCGGGAAGGGCCAGGGCTGGCTGGAGTGGTAGCGCACGTCCGACACCGTCAGCCCGGCCTCCTCCATCACCTCGCGGGCGCAGGCTTCCTCGATCGCTTCGCCCGGCTCCATGAAGCCCGCCAGAGCCGACATCCGGCCTTCTGGCCAGGCGGCCTGACGGCCCAGCAGGCACAGGGGCTCGGCGCCGCCCTTGTAGATCGGCAGCATGATGACGACGGGGTCGACGCGGGGAAAATGCGCGGTCCCGCAGGCCGGGCAGACGCGCTTCCAGCCGCCGGACGCCTGATCCGTCGCCTTGCCGCAGGCGGCGCAGAAGCCGTGCCGACGCCGCCAGTCGAACAGGCTCTTGGCCGTGGCGGCGATGCCGGCGTCGGCCTCGGGCAGGACGAGCGCCGCCTCGCGCATCTCGACGAAGCGGCCCAGGCCCCCGGCCGGCCCGCTGGTCGGGTCGATGGAGCCCTCGAACTCGGCGGCGAACACTGGCGCGCCCTTCCACAGGCCCAGGAAGATGTCGCGGTCGCGCGCCAGGTCGCGCGCATGACCCAGCGACAGCCAGACCAGCCGCTCGGCGCCGTCATGCGGTTCGATCAGCGGCCGCCCCTCCCACAGGATCATGGCCAGGGCTTCGGGATTGGCCTCCTGTTCGGCCAGCCAGGCGGCGTCGTTGCGAAGGTCGCCGGAGCGGTCGAGCGGATTGCCGGAAAAGGCGTGACGGTAGGGCATGGCGCTTCATACTCCCGACCGCCCGCGCAGGGGAGGGCTTGATTCCCGCGCCGTCCGCCGTCATATCCCCTCTCGGAGATCGCGGGCGAAGGCTTCGCCAACCTGGTCAGGGCCGGAAGGCAGCAGCCACAACGAATTCCCCTTCGGGTCGCGGTCTCCACCTTTTCCTTTTTAGTGCGCTATCGCTCGCCGCGCGGCGGCTCGCTGCTTGAGCGCGTTGGTGCGCGGGTCTCCGCCGCGCATGCGCCCACGTCGTGCAAGCTTCACGGAACCGGGCCGCGCCTCATTCGCTGAAACAGCTTCATCTCTATTCCGGAGCAGGCGAATGAGCATTCTCGGCAAGATCCTCGGCGGCGTCTTCAAGAAGAAGGAGGCGACGCCGGCCGCGCCCGCGCCCGAAGCGACGGCCCCGACCCTGGCGCCCGCGCCCACCGCAGCCGCCGTCGCGCCCCAGCCCGCGCCCGAGGTCGATGTCGCCGGCATCCTGGACTTCATGAACGAGCAGCGCGACCAGAAGCTGAACTGGCGCACCTCCATCGTCGACCTGATGAAGCTGGTCGGCCTGGAATCGTCGCTGGCCGAGCGCAAGGAGCTGGCCGACGAACTGGGCTACACCGGCGACAAGTCGGACAGCGCCAGCATGAACATCTGGCTGCACAAGCAGGTGATTCAGAAGATCCGCGACAACGGCGGCCAACTGCCCACCGATCTCTGAGCCTCTCTAAGGCGCGAGGGGGTGCGCGACCGCATCCCTTCGCGCTAAGACAGGGCCATGAGCGACGCCGATCACAGTCTCGATGGTCCTCCGTGGGAGGAAGACGCGCCCGAAGTCGAAGAGCGCGACCCCAACACCAGCGACATGTTCGGCGCGCCGCCGCCGGCCGCCGCGCCTGAACCGGCGCAGGAGCCCGCGCCCCAGCCGGCTCACGCCCCGGCGCGCGTCGAGCCGACCTCCGTCGAAGGCGAGGCCTACACCGTCCTGGCCCGCAAATACCGGCCGCGCGCGTTCGAGGACCTGATCGGCCAGGAGGCGATGGTCCGCACCCTGACCAACGCCTTCGCCACCGGCCGGATCGCCCACGCCTTCATGCTGACCGGGGTGCGGGGCGTCGGCAAGACCACGACCGCGCGCCTGCTGGCCCGCGCGCTCAACAACGAAACCGACACCATCGACAAGCCGTCCCTGGCGCTGAGCCTCACCGGCCGGCACGACGCCGCCATCATGGCGGGCCAGCATATGGACGTGATGGAGATGGACGCCGCCTCGCACACCGGCGTCAACGACATCCGCGACATCCTCGAAAGCGTCCGCTACGCGCCGGTCGAGGCGCGCTACAAGGTCTATGTGCTGGACGAGGTCCACATGCTGTCGACGCAGGCCTTCAACGCCCTGCTGAAGACGCTGGAGGAGCCGCCTCCGCACGCCAAATTCATCTTCGCCACGACCGAGATCCGCAAGGTGCCGGTGACGATCCTGAGCCGCTGCCAGCGTTTCGACCTGCGCCGGGTCGAGCCGGAGGTTCTGGTCGGCCATCTGGGCCGCGTCGCCGAACGCGAGGGCATGAAGATCGAGCAGGAGGCCCTGGCGCTGATCTCGCGCGCGGCCGAAGGGTCGGTGCGCGACGGCCTGTCGCTGCTGGATCAGGCGCTGGTTCAGGCTGAACGCGGCGCGGTGGTCGAGACGGCCACGGTGCGCGACATGCTGGGCCTGGCCGACCGCACCCAAACCATCGCCCTGTTCGAACAGACGATGGCGGGCAAGACGGCCGAAGCCCTGACGACCTTCCGCACCCTGTATGGCTACGGCGCCGATCCGGTGCAGGTGGCCAACGACCTGCTGGAGCACTGCCACGCGGCGTCGGTCGCCAAGATGCTGGGGCCGAACGCCACGCGCCTGCCCGGCGATCAGGCGCAGAAGCTGGCGGCGCTGGGCGCGGCCATCTCGGCGGGCACCCTGTCGCGGACCTGGCAGATGCTGCTGAAGGCGCTGGACGAGGTGCGGCGCGCGCCCAATCCGGCCGATGCGGTGGAGATGGCCATCGTGCGGCTGGCCTACGCCGCCGACCTGCCCGGTCCCGAAGAGGCGCTGAAGGCGATCCAGTCGGGCGGCGTCCCCGGCGGCGGGGCCGGGCCTCGCGGCGGCGGCTCAGGGGGCGGAGGCGGCGGCGCCTCGGCCATGCTGGCGGCGCGGCCGATGGCGGCGCCCGCCCTGCCCGATCCGCAGAGCTTCGAGGCCGTGGTCGCCCTGATCGGCGAGAAGCGCGAGATCACCCTGCAGATGGACGTGGAGCGCTACGTCCGCGTCGTCAGCTTCCGCCCTGGCGCCATCACCTATGAACCGGCCGAGGGCTCGCCCCACGATCTGGCGCGGCGTCTGGCCGGGCGTCTGAAAGAGTGGACCGGGCGCACCTGGCTGATCGCCGCCAACGGCCAGGGCGGCGGCGAAACCCTGATCGAGGTTGAGAAAAAGGCCCGCGCCGCCCGCCGGGCGGCGGTCGAGGCGGACCCCTTCGTGGTGTCGATCATGCAGGCCTTCCCCGGCGCCGAGATCAAGGAGATCGTCACCCTGGCCCCGGCCGTCGAGATGCCCGCCATCCCCGAGGACGGCGAGGCGGGCGACGACGACTGAGTTTCTCCTCCCCACTGCGTGGGGAGGTGGATCGGACGCGGAGCGGCCGAGACGGAGGGGCGTCTGGGTTTCGCCGTCGTTAAGCCCCTCCACCGCTTCGCGGTCCCCCTCCCCACAAAGTGGGGAGGAGAGGGATGCCGCTTACAGAATCTGCGCGGCGTCCTCGAAGTCGAGGCGGGGCGAGCGGGGGAACAGGTTCTCGTCCGTGCCGTAGCCCAGGTTCATGATGAAATTCGGCTCGACATTGCTGTCGGGGAAGAACTCGGCCTTCACGCCCGCCGGGTCGAAGCCCGACATCGGCCCCACGTCCAGACCCAGCGCCCGCGCGGCGATGGTCAGATAGCCGCCCTGCAGCGAGGCGTTGCGGAAGGCGGCCTCGCGTCGGCCGGCCTCGTCTAGGAACCAGTCGCGCACGCCTGGGGCGTGCGGGAACAGCTTGGGCAGGGTGTCGTGGAAGTCGATGTCCTGGGCGATGATCAGGTTGACCGGCGCGGCCAGGGTCTTGGCGCGGTTGCCTTCGGCCATGTGCGGGGCCAGGCGCGCCTTGGCTTCCGGCGAGGTGACGAAGACGAAGCGGGCCGGGGTCATGTTGACCGCCGTGGGGCCGAACTTGGTCAGGTCGTAGAGCTTGCGAATCAGGTCTTCGGATACCGGCCGGTCGCTCCAGCCGTTGTGCGTGCGGGCTTCGGTGAACAGTCGGGCCAGAACGGCGTCGGAGACCGGAACGTCACGGTTGGAAAGGGCGTCAAAGGCCATTAGGGCTTCTCCAGAAACTAATTAGCAACTTCATGTGTGGCTAATTAGGGAGGGGCCGCGGACGCGTCAAGGGATCGGCCGGCGATTTCTCAGCGAATAACCGCTAGGCGCCGCGACACGCTTTCTTCGCGGGGGTCTGGAGCCGGGCGGCGCTTGATCCTATCTAGGGGGCATGAAAGATCTCAACGCCCTGATGCAACAGGCCCAGGCGATGCAGCAGAAGCTGCAGGACGCCCAGGCGAAAATGGCCGAATCCACCGCCGAGGGAACCTCGGGCGGCGGCCTTGTCACCGTCGCCCTGAAAGGTCCCGGCGAAATCACCTCGGTGAAGATCGACGACAGCCTGATGGCCCCCGGCGAGGGCGAGATACTGGCCGACCTGATCGTCGCCGCCCACGCCGACGCCAAGCGCAAGCTGGACGAGATCAACAACGCCCTGATGCGCGACGCCGCCGGGCCCATGGCCGGGATGAACATCCCCGGAATGCCGAAACTCTTCTGATGGCCGCTTCCGCCGGGCCGGAAATCGAACGGCTCATCAGTCTGCTGGCCAAGCTGCCGGGCATGGGCCCGCGCTCGGCTCGGCGCGCGGCCCTGGCCCTGTTGAAGCGGCGCGAGCAGTTGCTGGTCCCGCTGGCGGCGTCTCTGGCCGAGACGGCGGCCAAGGTCGTCAACTGTTCGGTCTGCGGCGCGCCCGATACGCGCGACCCCTGCTCGGTCTGCTCGGACCAGACCCGCGACAACGCCCTGATCTGCGTCGTCGAGGAGGCCGGCGCCCTGTGGGCCATGGAGCGCTCGGGCGCCTTTCGCGGCAAGTATCACGTGCTGGGCGGCCTGCTCTCCGCGCTGGACGGCGTCGGCCCCGAACAGCTGCGCATCGCCGAACTGATCGGCCGGGTCAAAGGCGGCGAAATGGGCGGCGGCGAGGCGAGGGAGGTCGTCCTGGCCCTGCCCGCCACGGTCGACGGCCAAACCACGGCCCATTACCTGGCCGAGCGCCTGTCGGCGGCGGGGGTGCAGGTCACGTCACTGGCGCGCGGCGTGCCGGTCGGCGGCGAGCTGGACTGGCTGGACGACGGCACCATCATCCAGGCGCTGCGGGCCCGGCGGCGCGCCTGAACGCGCTCCCGACGGGCGACTTTCTTCCGTTCCCGACTCCCGCTAGGAACGGAGCATGAACACGCTCGAACTCATCCTGCTGGTCGTCGCGCTCATGGCGGGCGGCGGTTTCCTGTGGGCCTACATGGGCTGGCAGAAGACGAAGGGCGCGCTGGACGCCGCCGACGCCCGGCTGGAGCTGATGGAGGAGAGCCGGGACTCCATGGCCGAGTTCCTCAAGGCTCAGGCTTCGCAGTCGGCCGAGGCCGTGGCGGCCAAGCTGGTCGCCCGCGCCACCGAGACCTTCCAGGCCCAGGACCGCGTCGCGCGCGAGCGCATGGAGGCTCAGCTCAAGCCCGTCTCGGAGACCCTCGCCAAGTTTCAGGAGCACGTCACCGCTCTGGAGAAGAGCCGCGCCGACGAGACCGGCGGGCTGAAGGAGCAGCTCAACCTGTTGATGGCCGCCTCCACCGCCACCCGCGACGAGGCGCGGCGCCTGACCGAGGCGCTGAAGGGCAACACCGGCCGACGCGGCCGCTGGGGCGAGCAGACCTGCCGCAACGTGCTGGAAGCCGCAGGCATGGCCGGCCGCTTCGACTTCGAAGAGCAGAATTCCTCGGCCAATGACGAGGGCCGCCAGCAGCGCCCGGACTTCATCGTCAAACTGCCCGGCGGCGGGATGTTCGTCATCGACGCCAAGGTCTCCCTGGCCTTCCCTGACGAGGCGGACGGGGACGAGGAGGCCCAGGCCCGCGCCATGTCCCTGCGCACCGCCGCCAGCATGAAGACCCACGTGCGCCAGCTGTCGTCCAAGGCCTATCAGGACCAGTTCAAACCCAGCCCCGATTTCGTCGCCATGTTCGTGCCCGGCGACGCCTTCCTGGCCGCCGCCCTGGACCATGAGCCGGACCTGATGACCACGGCCATGGCCTCGCGCGTGGTCATCGTCACCCCCACCACCCTGTTCGCCTTGTGCAAAGCCGTCGCCTACGGCTGGCGCGCCGAGGAGCAGGCTCGGAACGCCGAGGACGTCGCCCGCCTGGGCAAGGAGCTCTACAAGCGCCTGTCGGTGATGGGCGGCCACGCCGCCTCGGTCGGCAAGGCGCTGGACGCGGCGGTCGGCCGCTACAACCAGTTCGTCGGCTCGCTGGAGAGCCAGGTTATGGTCTCGGCCCGCCGTTTCGAGGACCTGAAGGTCGACCACGAAGGCAAGGAACTGCCCGAACTGACCGCCGTCGAACAATCGCCCCGCGCCCTCAGCCGGCCGGAGCTGCTGAACGCGCCGGAATGACACCGGGTGTGACAAACACGCTTGACGTGGTGCGCTGGGACTGACAAACAAACTTGTCTGTTTTTGCCTGAGAGCGCCGATGTCGTTCAAATCGTTCAAGCCGCTTGGGATTCGCGGCGCCCTGCTGGTGTTCGCCGTCTCCCTGGGTTTGGGGCTGATCGGCGGCGTTCTGGGCGTGATCCTGTCCGACCAGCCCGGCGTGGGCGGCTTCGCCATGACCGCTGTGATGCTGAGTCTGGTGATGGCGGGGGCGCTGCTGATCTGCGTCTGGTGGTGGCGTCATCTCGACGAGGCCGCGCGCGAGGCCCACAAATGCTCCTGGTTCTGGGGCGGGACCAGCGGCATGGCGGTCGGCGCCGTGCTGTTGATGGTCCTGTCGCTGCGGCGCGAAGAGGTCGTGCTGCCGCAATGGGCGGGCGAGACGCCGCCGGAACTGCTGTTGACCGGCATGATGGCCATTCTTCTGTTCCAGCTCGCCGGCTACGGCCTGGCCTGGGCCTGGTGGTGGCTGGGACGCCGATGAGGAGGACGCCGTGAAGAACCGCCTCAAGGTATTGCGCGCCGAGCGCGACTGGAGCCAGGCGCACCTGGCGCAGGAACTGGGCGTCTCGCGCCAGACGGTGAATGCGCTGGAGACCGGCCGCTACGACCCCTCCCTGCCGCTGGCCTTCAAGATCGCGCGGCTGTTTGAGATGCCCATCGAGTCCATCTTCATCGACGAAGAGGGCTGACGCGTCTCTCTTTTTTCTGCGACTTAGGAGCCCGACCATGATCCGCCGCCTCTGGAGCCGCGCCTGCGCCTCTGTCTCCGTCGTCGCCCTCGGGGCCGCCGTGCTGGCGCCGAGCACGCCCGCCTTCGCCCAGGCTGCGCCCGCCGCCGTCGATCCCGCCGCGGTGGTGGCCGCTCCGGCCGGATCCGGCCCGCGCCTGTGGGTGGTGAAGGACGAGGATTCGACCCTCTATCTGTTCGGCACCGTCCATGTGCTGAAGCCCGAGACGCCTTGGGGCAGCGCCAAGCTGGACCGGGCCTTCGCCAGCGCCGATGAATACTGGTTCGAGATCGCCGATCTGAACGATGCGGCCGGCGCCGTGCCGATCATTCAGGCCAAGGGCGTGTCGCCGGACCGCCCCCTGTCCAGCCTGCTGACGGCTGAAGAACTGGCCGACCTCGACGCCGCCGCACGCCAGGTCGGCTCCACGGGGGCTTCGCTGGATCCCTTGCGGCCCTGGTTCGCGGCCCTGCAACTGGCGATCGCCAGCATCACCAAGGCCGGCTATCTGCCGCAAAACGGCGGGGACCAGGTGCTGCACGCCCGCGCCGCCGCCGCCGGCAAGCCGATCAAGGGCTTTGAGACGATGGCGCAACAGATCGGCTTCATCGCCGACATGTCCGAAAAGGCGCAACTGGCCATGCTGCGCTCCGGCTTGAAGGAGTTCGAGCAGGCGCCCGAGTTCCTTGGCCGCATGGTCGGCGCCTGGTCGACCGGCGACGTCGACAGCCTGGACGCCCTGATCGGCCAGGAGATGAAGGCCCAGTCGCCTGAAATGTACGACGTCATGCTGACGCGCCGCAACGCCGACTGGACCCGGCAGATCCTGACCTTGCTGGAGGGCTCGGGCACGGCCTTCATCTCGGTAGGCGCGGGCCACCTGGCAGGCGCCGACAGCGTCCAGACCATGCTGGCCAAGCGGGGCGTCAAGGTCGAGGAAGTGCGCGACTAGGGCCGTCGCCAGATCTGAGAAAAATCAGGGGCCCGGTTCGCCGGGCCTTTTCTTTTGCTCCGCGCCCTATATCTTCCGCGCTCGCTTCGGCGATGCGGGTATAGTTCAGAGGTAGAACGTCAGCTTCCCAAGCTGAATGTCGCGAGTTCGATTCTCGCTACCCGCTCCAACACCTCCCAACGCTTTCTCCAGCATGCAGAGCTTCGACGCCGCAACAGGCGCGGTTTGTTCAGCGCCTACATTCTCCCTTAAGTTGTGTTGCACATGATCGCTGCTCAGTCAGGAGCGCGACGATGCAGAAGGCGTGTGGTTCTGGTGTAGCGGGCAGGCGCACAGGCGCGGCGGCGATCGAGTTCGCCATCGTCGGTCCCTTCTTTCTGCTGCTGGTCGTGGGCATGATCGTTTACGGCGGCTGGCTGTGGATGGCCCATTCGGTTCAGGCGGCGGTGTCGGAAGGCGCGCGCGCGGCGGTCGCCGGGCTCGATCCCGCAGAGCGGGAGCAACTGGCCCGTGACGGCGTCGAGGGGCATCTGCGCAATCTGGGGTTGAGGGCCGCAGACGCTTCTGTCGAGACCAGCGTGGACGGTCGGTTTTTCCGCGTCGTGGTGGCCTATGACGCCGCTCATCACCCTCTGATGGCCCTGGCGCCCCTGACCGTGTCGCCGCCCAAGGTCATCCGTCGCGCCGCCGTCATTCAGATCAATGAGGTCTGATGTGAACGGGTCGAACGGTCTGCGCCGGGTGATCAGGCGTCTGGGACGAAACCGGCGCGGCGGAGTGACGATCATGTCGGCGGCCTTCGGCGCGCTGATCTGCGTCAGCGCCGCCCTGGCGGTCGATGTGGGAATGGTGGTCCTGAAGGGGCGGGAGCTGCAAGGCGCAGTCGATCTGTCGGCGCTGGCCGCCGCGGGCTCGCTTCAGCACGCCGAAGCGGCGGCGCAGGCGACGGCGCGGGCCAATCTGGCGGATATCGCGACCTTAAGCGTGCAGACGGGCGTCTATACGCCGGACCCCAGGCTGAAGCCGTCGCAGAGGTTCCTCGCGGCCGAAGGGCAGGTCAACGCCGCGCAGGTGACGGCGACGGCGCCCGCCCCCTTGTTCTTTGGCCGCGTCGTTCTGGGGCGCGATGCGGTGTCGATCACCAAACAGGCGACGGCTGCGCGGCCCGGCGGCGCGCCGACAGCCCTGTTCTCGATCGGGTCGCGGCTGGGGTCGGTGGACGGGGGGCTGGCCAACAGCCTGTTGTCGGGCCTTCTGGGAGGCCGGGTGTCGCTGACCCTGATGGATTACAGAAGCCTGCTCGACGCCCAGGTCAGCCTGCTGCAGTTCTCGGACGCGCTGGCGGCGGATCTGGGGGTGACGGCGGGGGACTATGACGCTTTGCTGAAGCATGAGGTCGAGACCGGGCGTGTCCTGCGCGTGCTGGAGCGGATCGCAGGCGCGGGGCCCAGCAGCGCGCTGAGCAAGCTGACGGTCGCGCCCGCGGACGCCGGTTTGAAGCTCGGCGATCTGATCGGCGTGGAGGCCGACGCCCGTCAGGGACTGCGTGAGCGGTTGAACGCCCAGGTGTCCGTCTTTGACCTGCTGATGGCGAGCCTGCAGACGGCGAACAAGGAACGCCAGCTGGCGCTGGATGTGGGCGCGCGGCTCGGCCTCGCCGACCTGGATGTCATGCTGGCCATCGGCGAGCGACCGAACCGGTCGCCTTGGCTGACGGTGACCAGCAGGGGCGAGCCGATCATCCGCACGGTGCAGACGCGGCTTTATCTTGAGGCGACGACCGCCAAGGGCCTGTCGGATCTCACCGCGATCAAACTTCCTGTCCTGATCGAAGCGGCGAGCGCGCAGGCGCGGCTGAAGCAGATCGACTGCAGCCCGGGACCCGGTGCAACGCTGGAGGTCAAGACGGGCGTGGCGCGGGCGGCGATCGGCGCCATCGACAAGACCAAACTGCGGGACTTCAAGTCGAAACTGACCGTCACCCCTGCGCCTCTGGTGTCGGTCCTGGGGCTTCTCGGCATCAAGGCGGCCAATGTGACCGGCCGGGCGGACATAGAGGCGGCCGACCCTCATTGGCGCCAGGTCCGTTTCACCGCCGTCGATATCGCCGCGGGCGAACCCAAGACGGTGGGCTCCAAACAGTTCGGCCAGGGGGTGATCGCGAGCCTGCTGACCAAACTGGACCTGAAGGTCGAGTTGCTGGGAGGCCTGATCAGTCTGCCGGTCAGCGAACTGTTGGCGAGCGTCCGCGGGCTGCTGACGCCGCTAGGCCCGGTTCTGGACGGGGTGGTTCAGCCCCTGCTGGAGCTTCTGGGCGTGCGTCTGGGCGAGGCGGACCTGCGGGTCCACGGCGTGCGGTGTCCGAATCAGGAAGGCGCGCCGCAACTGGTCGGTTGAGGCGCGACTGTTGCCCGGTATCAGCCTTCGGCGGGACGCAGGCCGTTGGCGGCCTGTTGCACGGCGGCGGGGCGGCGCTGGCCGCCGGCGGCGATGATGCGGTCGATGCGGGCCTTCTCGGCGCGGAAGGCGTTCAGGTCGGCGCCCGCCAGGACGGTGCCTTCCTGGGTCTTGATGCCCGAGGGATTGATCCGCTGGCCGTTGCGCCAGATTTCGTAGTGCAGGTGCGGTCCGGTCGAGGCGCCGGTCGAGCCGACATAGGCGACGACCTGGCCCTGGGTCACGCGCTGGCCCGCGCGCATGCCCGAGGCGTAGCGCGACAGGTGGCCGTAGCCGCTTTCCAGGCCGTTGGCGTGGCGGATGCGCAGCCAGTTGCCGTAGCCGCCCCAGCGCCGAGCCTCGACCACCACGCCGTCGGCGGGGGCCACGACCGGGGTGCCGGTCGATGCGGCGAAGTCCATCCCCTGGTGCATCTTGCGATAGCCCGAGATCGGGTGGGTGCGGACGCCGAAGTTGGAGCTGACGCGGCGGAAGTTCTGCAGCGGCGTGCGCATCATGGCGGTGCGCGTGTTCTTGCCGGTAGCGTCGAAATACTGGGCCGTCTTCGAGCCGGCGGGCTGGAAGCGATAGAAGGCGTGGCCCTTCAGCTCGGCGTAAAGAAGCTCGCCGGTTTCGACGGTGCGGCCCGATTCGGTGACCTTGCGGTCGAAGACGAGGGTGAATTCGTCGGCGGCGCGCACGTCGCGCTGCATGTCGAACTTGTGGGCGAACAGCTGGCTGGCGCGGCGCACCACGGCCGAGGTGGCGCCCAGTTCGCGGGCGCTGGCGGACAGGGAGCGCTGAACCTTGTCGTTGGCGACGACGGTTTCCTCGGTCACCTTCTCGTCCAGCGAGCGCAGGCGCAGCGCGCCGTCGAAGCTGCGCGACACGGTCAGCTGGCTGGCCGGGCCGGTGCGCATGGTCAGGCCGATCAGGCGGGCGTCGCCCATGCCGCCGCGCGGCTTGGACACGGCGGTTTCAAACTTCAGGCCGGCGCGCAGGTCCTTGAGGTCAAAGGCGCTGGCGACGGTGTCGGCCACGGCGCGGGCTTCTTCGGCGCCGACGCCGGTGCGGCGCACGGCCTGTTCGAACGTCTCGCCGCGACGAATCTGCACGGGAATGGCTTCGGGGGTGGTCATGCCGGCCGGAGCGGCGGCGGCGGCGTAGGCCTGGGCCTCAAGAAATTCGATCTGCTCCGCCGTCAGAGGTGGAACCTCCTCGGCCTTCACCTGTTCAAACCCTCGACCCGCCAGCAGGGCGATGCCGACGGCGGCGCAGGTGGTCAGCAGGTGCGGCGCAAGCCGAACAGGCTGGCGGCGTGGATCGAACTGAGCCATGGGTCCCCGGCGAATCAACGACGCGTGCTGCGCCAGACCAGTCGAAATTAGGTCACGCCGGACGTCCCCGACCGACAGTGAAGCGAGCCGTATAGCCCGGCTGATCCATGATGGGAAGCGGTCAGGTTACATTCGGTTAACTTGGCGGGGGATTGATGAAGTATTTCGACGTTCGCTGCGGTCCAGTCGTGAATCTTCGCCATTTTTAGGGTCTGATCGTCGTGTAGTGGCGACGATGACACGGTAGAGTTGTCGTAAGGCAACGACTGTCATCGTGGCGCATTTTGTGGCGTTGTCGCCTTCAACCGTTAGATGATGATCGTTCCGCGACCTTGACCGAAGACGCCGATCCTTCCTCGCCGCGCGAGCGACCTCGCAAGCCTTCCGCTGTGCGGACCCTGATGAAGGGCGTCGGGGTCGCCCTGATGGTGCTGCTCGTGCTGGCGGCGGCGCTCTATCTGAACCGCCGGGCGGCGGCGCGCGAACTGCTGGTCGGCTGGCTGGAGCGCAAGGGCGTCGACGCCGACGTCGAGGTCGAGCGGCTGGAGGTCAACGGCTTCGTCGGCAAGATCTCCATCGGCGATCCCAAGAATCCGGACTTCAAGGTCGAGCGGGTCGAGGTCGATTACGCCCTGGGCTTGCCCTGGTCGAAAGCCGGGCTGGGCGTGACCCCCAGTCGGGTGCGGCTGGTTCGGCCGATCGTCCGCGCGGCGTGGAAGGACGGCAAGCTGTCGCTGGGCAGTCTGGACCCTCTGGTCGAAGAGTTCACCGGCAAGCCGCCCAAGCCGGATTCGCGCGCGCCTCTGGTCATCGTCGAGCGCGGCCAGGCGCGCATCGACACGGAATACGGCCCGGTCAATCTGCTGGCCGACGCGCGCATCGACAACGGAAAGCTGATGCGGTTGTCGGGCCGGATGCCTGCGGCCTCGCTCAAGAGCGGCGGGATCGAGGCGCGCGGTCTGGGCGGCGTGATCGAGGCGACGACGACCGGTGACCGGCTTGCGGTCGCGCTTGATCTTCAGGCCGAACGGTTTGCGGCCAAGGATCAGGCGAGCAGCGAGGGCGCGGTCCTGCATCTGAAGGGCGACCTGCCTTATCCGGACATGAAGACGCGGCGCGGCGACGGGCGCGTCGCCCTGACCGGCCGGTTCACTGCGGATGCAGCCGGCGGGGCCGGCGTGAGCAGCCGCGCCGTCAACGCCGACCTGGCCTTCGTTGGTCAGGTCGCGGGCTGGATCAATCGCTATGATCTCAAGGGCAAGGGCCGCCTGGCGACCACGGCGGGCTCGGTTGCGGCCGAGGGGCTTCAGGCGCGCGCGCTGGATCTTGGTCTGACGGACGCCGAAGTGGCGGTCGCCGGGGGCGTGGAGGCCGACAAGGCGCGCTGGTCGGTGACGACGCGCGCGCGCCTCAATGTCGAGGCGGGCCGCGCGGGCGAGACGCGGCTGGAGGGCCTGAGCCTGAGCTCGGCCAGCCTGCGCGCGGGCGGCCATGGCGATGCGCTGGAGGCGCAGGCGCCGGTGGCGCTGCAGGCGCGATCCGTGCGCGCCAAGGATTTCAGTCTGCGCGGCGCCAGCGGCGCGCTGAATCTGGACGTCGTGCGCGACGCGGTGACCCGGATCGATCTGCAGGGCGCCGTGAAGGCTGATCATGCCGCCGTGACCTCGCTGGGCGGGCCGACGGCGGACGACCTGCCCGAAATGGCTGCGTTGAAGCGCGCTCTGGGCGACTTCGCCCTGAACGCCCCGCGCTTCCGCCTCTCGGGGGATAACGCCGGGCTGGAGCTTACGCTGCCGCAGCCGATCACGGCGCGCCCGGCCAACGGCGGCGAGCTGCGGCTGGAAGCGCACCGCAAGCCGCTGTTCGCCTCGGGCGAGGGCGCAAGCGGGGGCGGGGCGCTGAGCTTGACCTCCACGCGCGGCGGCGGCCTGCCGGACGCCCGCTTTGAAGGGGTCGAGTGGCGCCTGACGCGCGGCGGCTTTGCGGCGCGCCTCAAGGGACGGGCCGGACTGGACTTCGGCCCGGCGCGCGACATCGCCTTCAGCACCCAGGGCGAACTGGCTTCGTCGGGCGGGCGGCTGACCTATACGGCGGACGACTGCATCCCTCTGACGATCGGCAAGCTGGATTTGGGCGAGAACTCGGTCGAGGCGATCTCGGGCCGGATCTGTCCTGGCGACGAGCCGCTGATCACGGCACAGGGCGGCGCCTGGCGGGCGCGCGGCCGCCTCGCGGACGTGCAGGCCACGGCGCCGTTTCTGGAGATGCGGTTTTCGCAGGCGGAAGGCCGCCTGGCCGTCGACGGCGCCGCCAAGGGGCTGTCGATGCGGGCCGCGATCTCTAAGGCCCAGGTTTCCGACGTCGCCGACCCGGCTCGCTTCCTGCCGCTTCAGGCCAAGGGCGAGGCTCAGTTGGCCGATGAGGTCTGGACCGCCGGTTTCGATCTCACCCGACTGGGCCATGAGGTCGGTCGCATCGACCTGCGCCACGACGGGCGCCTTCAGGCGGGCGGGGCGGCGATTGCCGCGCCCAACCTGACCTTCACCGAGCACGGCCTACAGCCGGCCGATCTCAGCCCGTTGGTGGCGGACTATGTAAAGTCGCCGGTCGAGGGCTCGGCCGGGTTCGAGGGGCGGTTCGACTGGACTGCCGAGGGGGCGACCAGTTCCGGCGTCCTGACCGTGCCGGATCTGGATTTCACCAGCCCGGCGGGCAAGGTTCAGGGCCTGAAGGGGGGGGTGGAGTTCACCAGTCTGACGCCCCTGATCACCGCGCCCGATCAGACGCTGACCGCCGATCGGGTGCAGACGGTGACGCCGCTGACCGATTTCCAGCTGACGTTCGGCTTGGACGAAAAGGCCCTGACCATCGGCGGCGGGCGGATCCAGGCGGCGGGCGGGCGCATCAGCGTCGAGCCCCTGTCCCTGCCGCTGACGCCGGGCGAAGGGTGGGGCGGGGTGATCGTCGTCGAGGGCGTGCAGCTGAACGAGCTGCTGAAGAGCGCCAATCTTCAGGACAAGGCGGAGCTGGACGCCGTGGTGTCCGGCCGTCTGCCCTTCACCTATGACCCCAAGGCGGGCTGGCGCATCGTGGGCGGCGTGCTGAACGGGGTGCGGCCCGGCCGTCTGTCGATCCAGCCGGAGGTGTTCGACGATCTGGGCGCCGGCGGGGCCAACTCGGCCGACCTGCCCCCCAACACCATGCAGGACCTCGCCTATCAGGCCATGCAGGACCTGGCGATCAGCGACCTGACGGCCGAAGTGAACAGTCTGGACGAAGGCCGTCTGGGCGTGCGCTTCCGCATCAACGGCCGCCATGATCCGCCTCAGCGCGAGCAACTGCGGCTGACCTTCATGGAGCTGATCCGCCGCGACTTCATGAACAAGAAGCTGAATCTGCCGTCCGATACGCCCATCGACCTGACGCTCGACACGACGTGGAACGCCAACCAGATCGTCTCGGATCTGCTGGAATATGCTCGGCGCGGCGAAGCGCCCGTGCTGACGACGGATGAGCAGCCTTGATCGGCGGCTTCGCTTTGTTCAGAACCCGTTCACTCGCCGCAGCGTTAGATGGCGGTGACTTCCAACGCCGCCTTCGGAGATCGGCCCCATGATCAGCAAGCGTCAGATCGTCGCCATGCTTGGCCTTAGCGCCGTCAGCCTGGCCGCATGCGCGCCTACGGTGAACATCAAGTTCAGCGAGCCGCTGCAAATCTACGCCAAGCTGGACGCCGATATCCGCATCAAGCTGGATCAGGAACTGCAGAACCTGCTCCGCGAAAACCCCAACCTGTTCTGATACGAAAGGGGGCTTTGACATGACGAACCGCAAACTCTTCGTGGCTATGGCCGCAGTTGCCGCCCTGGGCGTCGCCGCCGGCGCCGCCGTGGCCCAGACCGCTTCGCAAAAGGCTTTGGTCGACCGGGCTAAGGCCGCCGGCGCGGCGGGCGAACAGGCCGACGGCTATGTCGGCGTGCGCACCTCGGTCGACGGCGACACCCAGGCCGCCATCAGCGCGACCAACGCCGGCCGCCGCCAGGCCTACGCCCGCAGCGCCGCCGACGCCGGCACCACCGCCGAAGTGGCTGGGGCCCGGATGTTCGAAACCCAGCTGCTGCCGCGCATCAGCACGGGCCAGTGGTACAAGAACGCCCAGGGCCAGTGGGTCCAGCGCTGAGCTGAACCATGACGAAGACCTCCAGAGGCGGGCGGCTGGTCCGGCTTCTGCGGTCGCTGGTTCTCGCCGTGGCCATATCGGCCGTCAGCACGCTTGGGATGGCGGCCTATTGGCGTCTGATCGGCGGCGGCGAGATGAGCCTGCACGGCTGGATCGCCATGGGGCTGGGCGTGCTTGGCACGGTCGGCCTCGCCTGGGGGTTGATGGCTCTGGCCTTCCGGTCGGACCGCGACGGTTGGGACGACCGGGTCGACAACCACCTGGACCCCGGCATCGAGGGCTCCGAGGACCGCAAGGACGACGACCTCTATTACTGACGGTTCAGGCTGCGGCTTCGGCGCCGTCGGTCAGGGCGGGCAGGAACAGGCCGCGCGTCAGGGCCGCGACGACGGGCACGGCCACGGCGTCCCCCATCAGCTTCAGCGCCGCGCTTTCGCTGGCGGGCAGGCGATAGGCCTCGTCCACGCCCATCAGCCGGGCCGCCTCGCGGCCGGTCAGGCGGCGCAGGGCGACCTGGCCGTCCTCCACGATGACCACATATTGCCGCGACGACCCGCCCGAGGGGGTGCGCAGACAGCCCGCCAGCCCGTCGAAGCGCAGCTCCAGGCGTTGCAGCTTCCGGCCGTCCTTGGTCCGCACCCGGCGGAAGGCGGCGCCCACGCGCCGTTCGCCCGAGGCCTGGATCGCCTCCAGCCGCGCCCGGTGCAGCGGCGACAGCATGGCCAGCAGGGTCTGCGCCTCCGCCTCGTCGAAACAGGGAACGTCCGGCTCCAGCACCGCCGCCAGATCAAGGTTGCGGCGCGGCGGCGTGTCCAGCCCCCACCAGGCCCAGTTCGCCTTCAGGCTCGCCGGCAGCCGCGCCCAGGCGGCGGTCAGACGCGGCGAGTGGAAGGGCAGGGCGGGGCCTTTCAGACGCGGCCCCTCGATCCCCCGCATGGCGATGATGAACAGTCGCGGGCGCGAGTGGGGCAGCCACAGTCCGGCGTCCAGCTCCAGCGCCCCGACCGTGTAACCGGCCTCGACCATGGCCCCGCACACGGCGGCGAAGTCCTGCCCCTCGCCCGAGGTCAGCAGGCCGACCACGTTTTCCAGCACGATGACGCGCGGCGCGCGGCCCTCGGCGTCCAGCCCCTGCATCAGCTTCCAGAAGCCCCAGAAGGCGCCCGACCGCTGCGCCTTCAGACCCCCGCGCGCGCCCGCCAGACTGACGTCCTGACATGGCGAGGAGGCCCAGCACAGGTCAGGCGCGCCGGGCACTTGATCGGGCGTCACCGCCCAGACGTCGTCGTGGATCAGCGGCGTGTCCGGGTGGTTGGCGCGAAAGGCGCGGGCCTTGGCCGCGTCGATGTCGTTGGCCAGGACGGTGCGGAAACCGGCGCCGCCCAGATGCAGCCCCAGCCCCGCCAGCCCGCCGCCCGCAAAGAACTCGCAGGCCGTGAAGGCGGCGCCTGAGTCTGTGGCGGGTGCGGGACGAATCGGCATGGGGCCACATTAACCCAGCCGCGCCGCTTTGGCGCCTGTCTTGACGAGGCGGCGGCAAACCCTGACCTTGGCCGACGAACCTCAGAAAGGATCGCCCATGCGCGCCGTATTCCTGTCAACCGCCGCCCTGTCGCTGGTCCTCGCCGCCTGCTCCCAACCGGCCCAGAAGACGCCTGACGCCGCCAAGGCCGAGTCGCGCGTCCTGGCGGGAGTCGATCTGGACCAGCCGGTGCGCGCGCTGGGAACCGAGCCCTTCTGGGCCGTGGAGATCACGCCGCAGGGTCTGACCTATTCCGGCGTCGACCGGCCGGAGCAGAAGGCCGCGAACCCCGGCCCGACGCTTCAGGGCAATCTCGTCAGTTGGACGACGAAGACGGAAGCGGGCGCCGATCTGGCCGTCACCCTGACGGCGACCGACTGTTCGGACGGCATGAGCGACCGCACCTATCCCCTGACCGCCAAGGTCGAGATCGGCGGCCAGACCCTGACCGGCTGCGCCGCCGCCGTCGCCGCCATCGAGCGCGCGGGCGAGAGCGGCCGCGTAGAATAAGGTCAAGCTGGCGCCGGGCTTGCACTGATCCCCTCAGCGCGGCCGGGCTGTCCCCGGTCGGTTCACCGGCCAGGATGGTCTCATGACGCCCGCAGCGACGCCGATCGACATCCGTCCCCTGACTTCGCTCAGGTTCCTCGCGGCCCTGTGGGTCGTGGTCTATCTGATGTGGCCGAACCTGGCGGTCGGCGGCATGCCCGCCCTGGCGGCCAAGGGTTATCTCGGCGTCGAACTCTTCTTCGTCCTGTCGGGCTTCATCCTCAGCCACGTCTATCTGCAGGCCTTCGGCGAGAAGCGGTTCGGCTACAGAAGCTTCCTGTGGGCGCGCATAGCCCGCATCTATCCGCTGCACCTATTCACCCTGTTCGGCGTCATGGCCCTGGGCCTGGCGGCGACGGCGGCGGGCATGGCGATCGATTCCGGCATCCTCAGCTGGAAGACCCTGCTGCCCAATCTGTTGATGGTCCACGCCTGGGGCTTCGCCGGCGAGGCGGGCTGGAACCATCCGTCCTGGTCGATCTCGGCCGAGTGGTTCGCCTATCTGACCTTCCCCATTTTCGCCGCCGCCGCATGGAAGCTGCGTGATCGGCCGTGGGTGGCGACGGGGGCGGCGGCCCTGTTGCTGGCCGCCCTCTATGTCGGGTTCGAGCGCGTCGCCGGCTATCGCCTGACCGAGGCGACGTTCAAATGGGGGGCGCTGCGGATCGTGCCCTGCTTCGCCTACGGCTGCGCCCTTTATCTGGTCTATCGCCGCGCGCCCCTGCCGCGCGCGGGCTTGCTGGCTGCGGCGGCGGCGGTCGTGATGGCGTTCAGCGCCGCCCTGTTGAGCTGGGACGGGATCACTGTCCTGTCGGGCGGTCTTCTGATCCTGGCCCTGGCCAGCATTCCGGCGAGCAAGGCGGGCGTTCTGGGCTCGGCGCCCGCTGTCTATCTCGGCGAGATCAGTTACGCCGTCTATATGCTGTGCGCCCCGTGGCAGATACTGGCGGTCAATGTGGTGGCGCGTCTGATCGGAGCGGAAGACAAGCAGCTTCCGCTGGCGTTGTGGCTGGCGATCATCGCGGGACTGATTGTCGCCGCTGCGATTGTTCATCGGCTGATCGAGCGCCCGGCCCGCAGTTTCCTGCGCGGATGGGCGAAACGGCGTCGATCATCTGTGGATCGACAGGGGAAACAGTCGGAAACAGTTCTTCAACATTCTGATCCTATCGTCTAAGGCTTGTCCGCGTTCAGTCGGGAGCACGCCAGATGATGAAACGGCTCACAGCCGCCGCCCTTGCGGCGACCCTTGGGTTCTTCGCCTTCAGCACCACCCCCGCCCAAGCCGGCGACCCCTATTGGCAGTGCGTGACCTTCGCGCGCATGTTCTCGGGGATTCAGATTTTCGGCGACGCCTGGACCTGGTGGCGTCAGGCCGTCAGCAAGTTCCGCACCGGCGATGCGCCTGAGACCGGCTCGGTGCTGGTGTTCCAGCCCCACGGCCGCATGAGCGCCGGCCACGTCGCCGTCGTCTCCGACGTCCTGACCGACCGCGTGATCCGCGTCACCCACGCCAACTGGGGCGGCAGCCGCGGCAAGGTCGAAGAGAACGTCACCGTCGTCGACGTCTCCTCCTCGGGCGACTGGAGCCGGGTGAAGGTCTGGTACAACCCGATCAACGATCTGGGCACCACGGTCTATCCGACCTACGGCTTCATCTATAACGGCGCCCGCGACGCCTTCGCCAACGGCCGCCAGATGGCCGCCAACGCCGTCGCCGACGACCGCGCCGCCAACTAAGGCCAGGGCGCGGCCGCGTTGAAAAAGGGTCTGGCCCCGCCCGGCTGATCGGGCGATAGCTGGCTCATGACCGACGCAAACGACATTCGCGGACACGCTATCGAGACGGCTAAGCACGAGCCGCAGGGCGTGACCTACGCCGGCTATCTGGCGCTTGACGACATCCTGTCCGCCCAGAAGCCGCGCTCCGACCAGCACGACGAGATGCTGTTCGTCATCATCCACCAGACCAAGGAACTGTGGCTCAAGCAGATCCTGCACGAGGTGGCCCTGGCGCAGTCGCTGGTGCGCGCCGGCGATCTGGTGCCCGCCTACAAGAGCCTGGCCCGCGTCAGCCGAATCCAGTCGGTGATGACCCAGAGCTGGGACATCCTGGCCACCATGACGCCCGCCGACTACCTGAAGTTCCGCGGCGACCTGGGCGCCAGCTCGGGCTTCCAGAGCGATCAGTTCCGCCGGCTGGAGACCATGCTGGGTCTGAAGGACCCCCGCTTCCTGCGCTTTCACGCCGAACGCCCGGCCGCCCATGCGGCGCTGAAGGCGGCGCTGGAATCGCCCAGCCTTTATGACGACGCCTTGCTCCAGCTGGCCAAGGCGGGCCTGCCGGTGCCCGACGCGGTGCTGAACCGCGACGTCAGCCAGTCCTATGAGGCGAACGAGGGCGTCGAGGCCGCCTGGCTGGAGGTCTATCGCGACACCGAGCGCTGGTGGCCCCTGTACCAACTGGCCGAGAAGCTGGTCGATCTGGACGACGCCCTGCTGACGTGGCGGCATAAGCACGTGGTCACGGTCGAGCGCATCATCGGCCGCCGCCAGGGCACGGGCGGCACCGACGGCGTGGGTTACCTGGTCGAGACGCTGAAGCGCCGCTGCTTCCCGGAACTCTGGTCTCTACGCACCAAGCTGTAGAGCGCGGGCAGGTCGGCAACCTTCGCTGCTGGCAGGGATTGAACCTGTGAAACGGCCAAGGGAGGTTTCCGATGAGCGGCAACAGTCACGACATCAAGGTCCTCAACGGTCTGGTCGAGGGGCTGATCGACAGCGCCCAGGGCTATCATGAGGGCGCGGTCAACGCGCCCGGCGAGGCCTATCGCGACTGGTTCGAAGGGCGGGCGTCCGAGCGCCGCCGCGTGGCCGAGGAGCTCAAGGCGGCTGTGCGCGAGCGCGGCGGATCGCCGGAGGAGGATCGGTCCATCCTGTCCAAGGCCCAGCGCGCCTTTAGCGACATCAGCCACGCCCTGCTGCGCAACGAGGTCTCGATGATCGACACGGTCGAACGCGGCGAGGATCAGTTGAAAAGCCGGTTCGAGCGGGCCCTGGCGGACGAGGCCCTGTCGGCCACGACCAAGGAAAGCATCCGCCGCGCCTATGGCGAGGTCTGCGCGGGCTCTGATCAACTCAGCGCGTTGAAGCACAGCCTCGCGGGCGTCGGCCCGCGCTCAAGCAGCGAGCCGCCGGGCGGCGAGCGCTAGCCCACTCCACCCGCTCAAGCAGCAAGCCGCCGCGCGGCGAGCGGTAGCGCCCTCAAAGAAGAGCACTAAAAAAGCCCCGGCGTTTCCGCCGGGGCTTTTGATCTTCAGCGCGAAGCCGAAGCCTGAAATCAGGCCTCGTCGCCCGCCTTTTCGACCGTGCCGGTGGCGGGGACGGCGACCTTGCGGGCCGTCTGGCGCTCGGCGATCCGGGCCGACTTGCCGCGACGGTCGCGCAGGTAATACAGCTTGGCGCGACGGACGACGCCGCGGCGCTTCACTTCGATGGAGTCGACGTTCGGCGACAGGATCGGGAAGCGACGCTCCACGCCTTCACCAAACGAAATCTTGCGGACCGTGAAGGTCTCGTTCACGCCGCCGCCGTCACGGGCGATGCAGACGCCTTCGAACGCCTGGATGCGTTCGCGCTCGCCTTCCTTGATGCGCACGTTGACGCGCAGGGTGTCGCCCGGCTGGAAGTCGGGGATGGTCTTGCCTTCGAGCAGGCGGGCTTTTTCTTCGGCAGCGAGCTGCTGGACGATGTTCATGTCATTTCTCCGGAGCTTGTTTGCTCTTTACCTGTAAGTTGGCGAGATGCCGCTCCCAGAGATCCGGGCGCCGCTCCCGCGTCGTCGCTTCCCTTTGCTCCTGGCGCCATTTGGCGATCTTCTTGTGATCGCCTGACAACAGGATCTCCGGGATGTCGTGGCCCTCGAACGTCCGCGGCCTGGTGTACTGCGGATGCTCAAGCAGGTCGTCCTCGAAGCTCTCGGTGGACAGGCTTTCCGCCGCACCCAGAACCCCCGGAACCAACCGGACGCACGCCTCGATCGCCACCATGGCCGCCGCCTCGCCGCCGGCGAGCACCGCGTCCCCGACGGAGACCTCCTCGAACCCCCGGGCGTCGAGCACCCGCTGGTCCACCCCCTCGAAACGGCCGCACAGCACGACGATGCCGTCGGCCTTGGCCCATTCCGTAACCCGCGCCTGCGTCAGGGGTCGACCGCGTGCGCTCATGTACAAAAGCGGCCTAGGCGGGCCTTCCAGGCTGTCGAGAGCCCTGGCCACCACGTCCGCTTTCAGCACCTGACCGGGACCGCCACCCGCAGGGGTGTCGTCCAGGAAGCCGCGCTTATCTTCGGAAAACGCGCGAATGTCCAGCGTCTGCAGGTCCCACAGCCCCTTCTCGCGCCAGGCGGTGCCGATCAGCGACACGCCGAGCGGTCCAGGAAAGGCCTCGGGGAACATGGTCAGGACGGTGGCGGTAAAGGGCATGGCGGCGGCTCATACACCAGAAACGCGGAAAAGACTGCCTCCCTCTCCCGATGGGAGAGGGCTTGAGCCTCCAAGAGCGAAGCGATTGGCTAAGGCGAAAGGGTGAGGGGTTTGTCCAGTCGGCGTCAGCCGTCACGCGACGGCCTTTGGCCGACTTCCGCCGCGAACCCTCACCCTTTCGCGCAAACGATCGCTAACGCTCTCGTGCGCTCAATCCCTCTCCCATCGGGAGAGGGAAGCAGATTAGGCCGGCTGGCCGCCGCCCTTGGCGATCCAGGCGTCGACCAGGTCGCCCAGCACGTCCAGCGGCACGGCGCCCGAGCCCAAGACCACCGTGTGGAAGTCCTTGATGTCGAACTTGTCGCCCAGCGCGGCCTCGGCCTTGGCGCGCAGCTCCTCGATCTTCAGCTCGCCGATCTTGTAGCTGGTCGCCTGGCCGGGATTGGTGATGTAGCGCTCGACCTCCTTCTGGATGTCGCGCTCGGACAGCAGGGAGTTGTGGCGGAAGTAGTCCATCGCCTCCTCGCGGCTCCAGCGCTTGGCGTGCAGGCCGGTGTCGGTCACCAGACGCACCGCGCGCCACAGCTCGGTCGAGAGGCGGCCGAAGTCGGAGTAGGGGTCCTGATAGAAGCCCATCTCCTTGCCCAGGCGCTCGGAATACAGGCCCCAGCCTTCGGAATAGGCGCCGTAGCCGCCGAAGCGACGGAAGCTGGGCAGGTGCTCCATCTCCTGCGCATAGGCGATCTGGAAGTGGTGGCCCGGCGCGCCCTCGTGATAGCTGATGCCCTCGATCTGGGGCTTCAGCACCTGGGTCATGTCGGACAGGTTGACGTAGTAGATGCCGGGGCGCGAGCCGTCCGGCGCGGGCGAGTTGTAGAAGGCGATGGAGGCGGTCGCCTCACGGAACGGCTCCACCGCGCGGACCTCCAGCGGGGCCTTGGGCAGGTTGGAGAACCACTGAGGCGCCACGGCCATGACCTGGGCCACGAAGGCGCGGGCGTCGGTCAGATAGGCTTCCTTGCCCTCCGGCGTATTCGGATACTGGAACTGCGGATCGGTCTTCAGGAAGGCGAAGAAGTCCTGCAGCGAGCCGGTGAAGCCGACCTGGGTCTTGATCGTCTCCATGTCGCGCTGGATGCGGGCGACCTCGTCCAGGCCGATCTTGTGGATCTGGTCGGCGGTCAGGTCGGTGGTGGTCGAGAGCTGCAGGCGCGCGTTGTAATAGGCCTCGCCCTGCGGCAGGCGCCAGACGCCCGCATCGCTGTCGGCCTGGGTCCGCACCTGATCCAGGGCGGTCAGCACGGTGTCGAAGCCACGCTTGTAAGGGCCGGTCAGGGCCGTGCGCGCCGAGGCCAGCAGCCGGTCCTTGGTCGCCTGATCGGCGTCCAGGGCGGCGATCTTCTTCTGGAAGTCGGCCCAGACCGGGTTGTCGGCGCCGCCGTCGAACGGGGCGCCGGCGATCACCGCGCGGGTGTTGTCGATCGACGGCTCGAACACGAAGCGCGGGGAGACCACGCCCTTGGCCGCGCGCGCGGTCAGGGTGTCGGCCACCTGGCCCATGTAGCGCTCGGCGGCGTTCAGGCGGGCGACATAGGCCTCGGCGTCCGCAACGCTTGAAATGCGGTGGTTGTTGATCAGGAAGACCGGCAGACCCGTGGTCGGATTGCCGTTGGCGGCGAACTGGAAGCCCCAGTCGCGCCACTGGTTCGACAGGCGCGCCTGCTGCACCCCGTGCTCGAACAGGCGCCAGGACAGGCGGCTCTGCTCGCTCAGCTTGGTCGGATCGAACTGGGCCTTCATCTGCGCCAGCTGGGCTTCCTGAAGCGCCAGCGAGCGTTCGGCGGCGGCGTCGGAGACGTCGTCCAGCTTGTCGTAGTCGGTCTTGCGGCCCAGCGAGGTCATGCGCTGAGGGCTGAGGGCCACGCGCGCCTCGAAGGCCTGTTCGAAGAAGGCGTTGAGCCGGGCGTCCTCGCTTTGGGCCTCAGCGGGCGCAGCGGCGGGCGCCGCCTGCGCCATGACGGCGGGCGCGGCGGCGCAGAGCGCCAGGACGGCGGCGGATGAAATCAGAAGACGACGCATGAAAAAGACCCCCCTCGGTACAACAAGGGGCGCACTCTTTCGCGAAGCGTGGCGGGACGCAAGCCGCTAAGGGGTCGCCCTCTTCCGCCGAGAGAGGGTTCAGGCGCCGCGAAGTTGCGTGATCGTCCGTCCCGGGGCGATCTGTTCGGCGTCGGTGATCAGGTGAACCAGCGCGGGACGCCCGCCTGCCGCCGCCTCGCGCGCCGCCGCCAGAGCCGCCGGGAACTCGCCGGTCGTCTCGCAGCGCACGGCGAAGGCGCCGAAGGCCTCGGCGTATTTGACGAAGTCGGGGTTCTTCAGCTCGGTGGCGATGACGCGGGCCGGGTATTCCCGCTCCTGGTGCATGCGGATGGTGCCGAAGGTGCCGTTGTCCACGACCACCACGACGACGCCGAGGCCGTATTGGGCGGCGGTGGCCATCTCATTGGCGCTCATCATGAAGTCGCCGTCGCCGGCGATGCAGACGACCTCGCGCGACGGTTCGACCGCCTTGGCCCCCAGCGCCGCCGGATAGCCGTAACCCATCGCGCCCGAGGTCGGGGCCAGCTGGGTGCGGCGGGCCTGATGGCGATGGAAGCGGTGCAGCCAGGCGGCGAAATTGCCCGCGCCGTTGGTGACGATGGCGTCCTCGGGCAGGGCCTCGGCCAGATGGGCGATGACCTCGCTCATGTTGACGGCGCTGTTCACCTCGATGGGCGAGGAGAAGGTCAGGAAGTCGGCATGGGCCGCCGCGCCCTGATCGCGCCAGGTCCGGCCCGGCTCGATGGTCGACAGGGCCAGGGCGGCCAGCGAATTGTCCGCCGCCGCCGACAGGGCGGGCGCCCAGACGCGTCCCAGCTCTTCCGGACCCGGATGGATGTGGATCAGGGTCTGCGCCGTCTTCGTCCGGTCCAGCAGGGTGTAGCCCTGCGTCGGGTTCTCGCCCATGCGCGCGCCGATCACCAGCAGCAGGTCGGCCTCCTTGACCCGCGCCACCAGCTTGGGGTTGGGCCCCAGGCCCAGGTCGCCCGCATAGTCGGGGTGATCGTTGCGGATCAGGTCCTTGCGGCGGAAGGACAGGGCGACCGGCAGCCCCAGACGCTCGGCCCAGCCGGAAATCGCGTCGGTCGCTTCATCGCTCCAGCCCGAGCCGCCGAGGATCAGCAGGGGACGCTCGGCTTGGCTCAGGCGCTCGCGCACCTGTTCGACGAAGGCCGGGTCCAGCGCCGCCTTCGCCGGAGCGACCGGACGGACGGGCGCCGGGCCGCCGTTTTCGTGCAGGATGTCCTCGGGCAGGGCGACGACGACCGGGCCCATGCGGCCCTGCTGGGCGACGGCGAAGGCGCGCTCCACGACCTCCACCGTGCGCTGCGGGCTTTCGATCTCGGTCGCCCACTTGGCCAGGCCGCCGAAGACCTCGCGATAGTCGACCTCCTGGAAGGCGCCGCGGCCCCGGTCGGTCAGGGCGATCTGGCCGACGAACAGGATCATCGGCGTCGAATCCTGATGCGCCGTGTGCACGCCGATGCTGGCGTGGGTCGCGCCTGGCCCGCGGGTGACCATGCAGACGCCGGGACGGCCGGTCAGCTTGCCGTAGGCCTCGGCCATGTTGGCGGCGCCCGCCTCGTGGCGGCAGACGATGACCTCGATCTTGTCGCGCACGTCGGCCAGGGCGTCGAGCACGGCCAGATAGCTCTCGCCCGGCACGCAGAAGACCTTGTCGACCCCGTTCATCACCAGGGTTTCGACCAGACGGCGGGCGGCGGTGTCAGAAGCTTGCGTCATGCTTTGGCCGTTAGCAGATCGGAGGATATGTTGGCCATGCAACCTTACGGCCAAGCTTCACGTTGAAGCGCTCTATCGATCTACGGGGATTTCATCATGCGCAAGCTCATCGTTCTGGGCGTCGTCGCCGCCGCCCTGACCACCGCCGCCTGCAACACGGTGTCGGGCATCGGCCGCGACCTGTCCGCCGCCGGTCAGGCCGTCACCTCGGGCTCGGAACGCGCCAAGAGCTGAGGCGCCCGCTGGCGCCCGGCGCCATGTTTTACCTTCCGGCGGCGAACGGGTCAGAAAAACCGACTAACGTGACGCCTCAATCGGAGGAATGAGCATGGGACTTCTGGACAATATCCTGGGCGGTCTGGGCGACGGCGCGGCCGGGGGCGTGGCCGATCTGCTGAAAAGCCAGGGCGGGGTGTCGGGCCTGACCGAAAAGTTCGGTCAGAACGGTCTGGGCGATGTGGCGGCCTCATGGGTCGGCAAGGGCGGCAACGCCCCGATCAGCGCCGAGCAGATCGCCGCCGTGATCGGCTCCGGCCCCATCGCCGACTTCGCAAAGAAGCTGGGCGTCTCGCCGGAGCAGGCCAGCGCGACCCTGGCGACCCTGCTGCCGCAGGTCATCGACCGCCTTACGCCGAACGGCACGGTCGCCGGCGCGGACGACATGCTGGGCGGTCTTCTGAACAACCTGCCGGGCGGCCTCGGCGGCGCCCTGGGCGGCCTGTTCAAGCGGTAAAGGCCTTAACGGCGGCGGTTTCCCTTATCCCTCCGTCATCCTCGGGCCTGACCCGAGGATCGGACTTCCCGCCCGCTCGACGGTGGCTGGCGAGGGCGACAGTTGCGGGGCGTCTTCACGCCGTTGCAGAGCCGACGGCCCGATCCTCGGGTCAAGCCCGAGGATGACGGTGAAAACAGCGGCTAGGCTTCCGTCTCATAGGTGACGCCCGTCAGATATAGCCCATCTGACGGCGCCACCGGGCCGCAGCGCGCGCGGTCCCTAGCCGTCAGGGCTTCGGCCAGATCGGCGGGGCTCCAGCGGCCCAGGCCGACTTCGACGAGGCTGCCCGCCATCGAGCGCACCTGCCGATGCAGGAAGCTGCGCGCCTCGAACACTAGGTGCACCTCTTCGCCGACGCGGGCCACCCGGGCGACATCCAGCGTCTTCACCGGGCTGGCCGCCTGGCAGGCGGCGTCGCGGAAGGTGGTGAAGTCGTGCTGGCCGATCAGCGCCTGCGCCGCAGCGTGCATGGCCTCGGCGTCCAGCGGCTTTTTGACATGCCAGACCCGACCGTGGTCCAGCGCCGGGCGGCCGGGCCGGTTCAGGATGCGGTACAGGTATTTGCGTCCGGTCGCGGTGAAGCGGGCGTGCCAGTCGTCGCTGACCGGCGTGCAGTCCAGCACCGCCACCGCCTCCTTCACCAGATGGGCGTTCAGGGCGTTCATCACCGTCTGCGCCGGCCACTCCTTGTCTAGATCGACATGGCAGGTCTGGCCCGTGGCGTGGACGCCCGTGTCGGTGCGCCCGGCGGCGGCGATGCGCACGCTCTGACCGCTGAAGGCCGTAATCGCCGTCTCAATAGCGCCCTGGACGGTCGGCTGGTCGGTCTGAGCCTGAAAGCCGTTGTAAGCGGAGCCGTCGTATTCGACCGTTAACCGATACCGGGGCATTATCCTTGGGGGCCGCGCTCAGAAGGCTCCGCCTTCTCGACCCGACGCGATCCGTCCAGCACGGTTCCGGCGGGAACCGGAAAGCCCCGCAGCATCTCGTCGGCCGGTTGCGCCGCCTTGCCGGGACGCTGCACGCGGGTCAGGCGCACGGCGCCGGTTCCGCAGGCGATCGTCAGGGCGTCGTCGAGTACCTGACCGGGCGTCCCTTGTCCTTCGGCCAGAGCCGACATCAGGGCCTTGATCCGCACCGGCTCGCCGTCGGCCTCGACCTCGAACCAGGCGCCGGGGAAGGGCGACAGGCCGCGGATGTGGGCGTCCACCTCGGCCGCCGGGCGAGTCCAGTCGATGCGGGCTTCGGCCGAAGTGATCTTCTTGGCGTAGGTCGGCTCGCCTGCCTGCTGCGTCTCGGTGAAGCCGCCGCGTTCGATGGCGGCCAGGGCGCGCGGCCACAGGGCGGCGCCGACGTGAGCCATGCGGTCGCCGAGGCTGGCGGCCGTGTCGTCGGCGTAGATGTCCATCAGTTCCGACAGGATGATGGCGCCTTCGTCCAGGCCCTCGCTCATCCGCATGATCTGGGCGCCGGTCTGGCGATCCCCGGCCATGATGGCGCGCTGGATCGGGGCGGCCCCGCGCCAGCGCGGCAGCAGCGAGCCGTGCAGGTTGAAGCAGCCCAGGCGCGGCGCATCCAGCACCTCCGCCTTCAGGATCTGGCCGTAGGCGACGACGCAGGCGGCGTCGAGATCCAGGCTCTTGAAGGTCTCGATGGCCTCGGGGGCCTTCATGCTCTCGGGCGTGAAGACCGGCAGGCCCATGGCCTCGGCGAAGGCGTGAACCGGCGACGGCGTCAGCTTCTGGCCCCGGCCCTTGGGGCGCGGCGGTTGCGAATAGACGGCGACGATCTCGTGCCCCGAGGCGATCAGCTCGGCCAGCGACGGCACGGCGAAGTCGGGGGTTCCCATGAAGGCTAGGCGCATGGGCAGGCCTTTAGACCGTGGGGCCGATTACATCCAGCGGGTATAGACGCCGCCGCCTTCGTCCCACTCGCCGCCCGCATCCAGGGCGTCGTCGAAATCGAGCAGCCGGTCGACGATCAGGCCCGCCACCACGCCGACGGCGGCGACCGCCACCAGGGTCGCCAGGCTGGCGACGCCGACCTTTTCGTTGCGGGTCAGACGGCGACGCTCTCTCTGATCGATGATGCGGGTCTTGCGGGACATCAGGCGGCCAACCTCGCTTGTTTCTTGACCTTGGCGACCGCGCGGTCGCGGCGCAGGCGCGACAGGTGGTCGATGAACAGGACGCCGTTCAGGTGATCCAGTTCATGCTGGAAGCAGACGGCGTAGAGGCCCTCGATCTCTTCCTCGATCGTCTCGCCCTGATAGTTCAGATAGCGAACCCGCACGCGGGCCGGACGCTCGACCGAGTCGAAATAGGTCGGCACCGACAGACAGCCTTCCTCGTAGGAGAACATCTCCTCGGAGGACCACAGGATTTCCGGGTTGACGAAGAAGCGCGGGTTGCGGCGCTCCAGCGCCTCTTCCTCGGTCTGCGGCTCGTCAGAGGAGCCCTCGACCGGCTTGTCGCCCAGGTCCATGACGACCACGCGGGTCAGCTCGCCGATCTGCGGCGCGGCCAGGCCGATGCCGGGCGCGTCGTACATCGTCTCCAGCATGTCATCCATCAGGGCGCGCACGGCGTCGGTCACCCCGCCCTCGACGGGCGCAGCGACGGTCTTCAGGATCGCCAGATCGGCGGCGTTATCGATAGTCAGGATGCGACGAATGGCCATGCGGGGGAGGTAGGGCCGCCGCCCCCGAACGTCAAGAATTTCCGACTGTCGCGCTGGGACTTCCGGCCGTCCTCAGGCGGGCGGCACTTCGCGCGGCTTGCGGTCCTGGTCGATGGCCACATAGGTGAAGACGCCCTCGGTCACGCGGACCGAAAGGGCCTCGGCCTGGCCGCGCGCGCGCTTCCAGGCCTCGACATGCACGCGGATCGAGGTGCGGCCGACGCGGATGATCTTCGCGTAGGTGGACACCTCGTCGCCGACCGACACCGGCTGGTGGAACACCATGCCGTCCAGCGCCACGGTGGCGCAGCGGCCGCCCGCGCGCTCGAACGCCGGGGTGGCCCCGGCCAGGTCCATCTGCGCCAGCAGCCAGCCGCCGAAGATGTCGCCCTCGGGATTGGTGTCGGCCGGCATGGCGATGACGCGGCCGACGGGCTGGCCTTCAGGCAGGGTGGCGATGGGCTTTTCGTCGGACACGGCGATTTCTCGATCAGGCGAAGGGGAGGGCGGATTTCATGCGCCCTTGGGCTTCAAGGCGCAAGTTCCGTGCGGCCAGGCTCACGAACGCGCGGCGAATCTCAAGATGGCGGGCAGGCTGGCGAACGGCGTCGAGCCGTGGTCCTCGTCGGCCAGGATGGACAGGGCCGCGCCGGCGGCCCCCGCCAGATCGCGCAGGTTGGAGACCATGCGCCGCGCCAGATGCGGGCCGGGCAGGCCGGGCGCCTCCTCCTGCGCGCCGACGGCCAGGAACAGTTCGCTTTGGGCCTGCGACGGCTGGGCGTCGATGACGGCGGGGTTCCACCAGATCGACGGGCTGACGGCGGCGAAGCGGGCGAAGGGCGCCGAGCGGGCGCGCGCCTCCAGCACGAACTGGCCGGACATGGAGTGGCCCATCAGGGCGGCGCGCGTCGGGTCGGCTCCATGCTGGACCGCCAGCGGCAGGACATCATCGACCAGTCGGCGCAGCAGGCCGGCGCCGCGCGGGGCAGGCGCGCCGCCGCCCGTGTCGGGGCCAGGCGTGAAGGCGAAGGCCCCCACACGCTCGGCGCCGGGGGCCAGGGCCACGCCCATCACCATCATCGGCCCCACGCGCGTCTTTTGGGGGCGGCGGGCCAGGCGGCGCGCGCACTCGGCGGCGGCGGTGAAATAGGCCTCGCCCTCCAGCACGACCAGCAGGGGCCAGCCCTCAGCCGGCGGCTCGCCGTCGGGCGCGCTCAGCCACAGGGTCAGGCCAGGGGCCTCGCGCTCGGCGGCCAGGCTCAGGGCGCGGCAACCGCCGGACAGGGGCGGCGCGCAGGGCGAAAAGACGCAAGGGGCGGAATCCATGGCTTCACCCTAGCCCATCTCGGCCCCGAGATGTATTGCGACGCAGTCGCTGAATGGAGTGTGCTGTTGGCGAGTCTCGAACCTGTCGCGTCCAAGGCGGCCTCCGGCGCGACGCCCGGCGCCACGCCCGACGCGATCGCCGCCTATGGGCGCGACGTGCGCTTACGGTTCCTGGCCATCGGCGGGCTGGCGGCTCTGGCCCTGTGCAGCCTGCTCCTGGACGTGGTGACCGGGCCGTCGTCGATGTCGCCTCTGACGGTGCTTCAGGGCGTGTTCGACCCGTCCAGTCTGACCACGGCCCAGCAGGCCATCGTCTGGCAGGTGCGCCTGCCCTACGCCCTGATGGCGATGATGGTCGGCGCCGCCCTGGCCCTGGCCGGGGCCGAGATGCAGACGGTGCTGAACAATCCGCTGGCCAGCCCCTTTACGCTAGGCGTGTCCTCGGCCGCCTCCTTCGGCGCCTCCCTGGCCATCGTGCTTGGGGTGGGAGCCAGCTTCATCGGCGCCGACTGGCTGGTGCCGCTGAACGCCTTCGTCTTCGCTTTCGGCTCGGTGCTGGCGCTTCAGGCCCTGGCGCGGATGAAGGGCTCGGGCGTCGAGAACATCGTCCTGTTCGGCATCGCCCTGGTCTTCGCCTTCAACGCCCTGACGGCGCTGGTGCAGTTCCTGTCCTCGGCCGAGGCGCTGCAGCAGCTGGTGTTCTGGACCATGGGCTCGCTGTCGCGCGCCACCTGGGGCAATGTCGGGGCGCTGGGCCTAGTGCTGGCGGCTGTGGCGCCCTTTTCCCTGTTGTCCTCTCGCGGCCTGACGGCGCTTCGCCTCGGCGAGGACCGGGCCATGAGCTTTGGCGTCGACGTGAAGCGCCTGCGCTTCCTGTCGCTGCTGCGGGTCAGCCTGTTGTCGGCGACGGCCGTGGCCTTTGTCGGCGCCATCGGCTTCATCGGTCTGGTCGGGCCGCACATCGCCCGCCTGCTGGTGGGCGAGGATCACCGCTTCTTCCTGCCCGCCAGCATCCTGTCCGGCGCCGTCATCATGTCGCTGGCCTCGGCGGCGTCCAAGATCATCGTGCCGGGCGTGCTGATGCCGGTCGGCATTGTCACCGCCGTGATCGGGGTGCCGGTCTTCCTCGTGCTGATCTTCCGCAACGGAGGACGGGCATGAGCGGGCTGGATATCCAGAACCTCAGCGCCGGCTATGGCGGCCGCCCCATCGTCGAGGGCCTCACCCTGCCGCTGCTCAGCCCCGGCGAGGTGGTGTCGGTGGTCGGCCCGAACGGCGCGGGCAAAAGCACCTTCCTGCGGGCCCTCGCTGGTCTGATCCCAGCCCACGGGACGATCCGGCTGGACGAGACGGAGCTGACCGGCCTGTCGCTGGCCGACCGAGCCAAACGCGTAACCTACATGCCCCAGACCCTGCCGCAGGGCGTGGCCCTGAGCGTGCTGGAGACGGTGGTCGCCTCGATCCGCGCCACGCCGCTGGGCGGCGCCAGCTTCACCGACCAACAGGCGGTCGAGCGCGCCTATGAGGTGCTGCAACGCATCGGCGCTGAGGCTCTGGCCGGGCAGCGTCTGGACCGGCTGTCAGGCGGCCAGAAACAGCTGGCGGGCCTGGCCCAGGCCCTGGCGCGCGAGCCGCGCCTGCTGCTGCTGGACGAGCCGACCAGCGCCCTGGACCTGCACTATCAACTGCGCGTGCTGGACCTGGCGCGAGAGGCGGCGGCCGAGCGGGGCATGACGGTGATGATCGTGCTGCACGATCTTCAGGCGGCGGCGCGCGTCTCGGACCGGATCGCCGTCATGGCCAAGGGGCGGCTGGTCGCCTTCGGGACGCCGGACGAAGCCGTCACGCCCGCCATCCTGGCTGAGGTCTATCGCGTCTCGGCCCGCGTCCAGCGCTGCGATCGCGGCGTGCTGCAGGTGATGATCGACGACGTGCTGACGAGCTGACCAGTCAGCGTCATCCGACAAAAAGGCCCGGCTGCTTCTGCGGCCGGGCCTTTCCTTATGGGCTCACTTCAGGATCAGGGACGGATCAGCGTCACTACGTCGCCGGTCGGGTCGACCGGGACCGGCGTGCCGGCCGGGGCGCCGCGCGGCAGGCCGCGCGCCTTGTTCGAGACGTAGACGGCGTTGGTCGCGCGATCGATGGCGATGGTCTGGGGGAAGGTCCCGGTCTCAAGGTTCGCCTTCACGGCATAGGTGTCCGAATCCAGCACCGTCACCGTGCCCGCCTGACGGTTGGCGACGTAGATCTGCTTGACCGCGCCGTTATAGGCGACGCTCAACGCGCCCGCGCCGGTGGCGGCTTTGTGGATCAGGGCGCCGGTGTCGGCGTTCAGCACTGTCAGCTCGCCCGACTTCTGGTTGGCGACGAACAGGCGGCGACCTTCGGAATCGACGGCGACGTTGATGGCGGAATCGCCGTGCGACGGCCATTTGCCGACCGTCTCGCCGGTGGCCAGGTCGATGGCGGCGACTTCATTGCTGCTCATGCCCGTGACGTAGAGGCGGTTGGTCGCGGGATCGAACGCCGCGCCCGTCAGGCCGCCGACGGTGGCGGTGATGGTGCGATCGACCGTGTTGGTCGCGCCGTCGATGACCCAGATCAGGTTCGGCTTGGCGGCGTCGCCCGCCTCGCCGCCGACGACGCTGACGTAGACCTTGTTGTTCGCCTCATCGACGACGACCTGGCGGACGTGAGCGCCTTCTTCGTCGCCGTTGCGGATGGTGGCGATGACTTCGCCCGTGCGGGCGTTGATGGCCGTGACCGCGCCCGCGCGGGTGTCGGTGCCGTACAGGACCTGGGTTCGGGTGTTCAGGTTCAGGCCGTAGAGCGGATTGGCCGAGACGTCGACCGAGGACTCCGGCGCCAGGCTCTGGCCCTGCAGGCGAACGATCTGGGCCTGATTGGCGCCGCGCGGGCCGACGGCGGCGACATAGAGGTCGTTGTCGGCCGGGTTGAAGACGATCTCATAAAGGCCGCCGGGGGCGACCTTGACGGTCTTCTCGATCGTCTGGGCCGAGGCGGTCGACGCGATCGCCAGGGCGGCGAAGGCGGCGACGGTCATCAGGCCGTGGCGCAGGGTGGTCATGGCGGTTCTCCGTGGTGAAATCAGGCGGCGCAATATCAGGCAGTGGGGACCAGATCGGTCCAGTAGTCCCCGCGATAGGGGACGGCCAGGAAGTCCTTGTTGATCGCGTCCAGCGTGGCGCGCGGGTCCAGATCGGCGAACAGCTCGGGCTGGATCCACTTGGCCAGCACCTCTGTGGCGACGATGTCGATGGGCGAGTTGATCAGCTGGTGCGACAGGCCGTGCACCTTGCCCTCGCGCACCGCCTTAAGGGTCGACAGGCCGCGCCGTCCGGCCACGCGGCGCAGCGAGGCGCGCGAGGTCTCGGCGTCGTATTTCGGACCGACGACGAAGCCGCCGGTCTTCTCCAGGTGCGGGCCGCCGGTGGCGATGTAGATGTCGGGATCGCGCTCGACCACGAACTCCAGGTTGAGCTTGCCCGACGGCTGTTTCAGCACCTCGGCGCCGATGTTGCGGGCGCCGACGAAGGTCAGATAGTCGCCGATGTTCCCGGCCCCGACCGAGTTGCAACAGTCCGGCCCGTTGCCCGCGTGGGCCTCCAGGAAGACGGTCGGCTTCTGCGCGTCCGTCAGCCCGGCGACGCGCTCGGCGATGGTTTTCAGCTTGGCGGCGCGGAAGGCGTTGTAGGCTTCGGCCTTTTCCTCGCGGCCGATCATGGCGCCCAGCAGGCTCAGGCTGCGCGGCTGGTTCTGGAACGGGTGCTGGAAGAAGTCGATATAGGCGACGCGCACGCCCGCCTGTTCCAGTTGCCCCGTCTGGGCGTCGGTCGGGCCGGAATCCAGCGACACCAGGGCGACCTGCGGCTGGGCGCCCAGCACCGCCTCGACGTTGAAGGCGGCGGCCGAACTGGGCGTCTTGGGCAGGCTGGCCAGCGCCGGGGATTTCTCCAGATAGGCGGCGTAGATTTCCGGGCTGAGCCGGTTCACGTCGCCGGCCCAGGCGGCCAGCAGGCTGACCGGATCGGGGTGGATCAGCGACAGGGCGATCAGGAAACGGCTGTCGTCGATCGACAGCTTCGTCACCGGGGGGGTGATCGCCACGGGCCGGTCGCGCAGGTCCGTCAGCAGCGACGACGGCGCGGCCTCATCACGCCGCGCGCAAGCGCCGGGTCCGGCGGCTAACAGGGCGGCCGCGCCCAGCAGAAGGGCGCGACGGCCCGGTTTCAATGGGGTCGCAGCTCCGGTCGTCAAGCGTCTCATTCCCATGCATCGTCAAGATGGATGGGATAGTAATAATCACTCGCACTTGCAAGCGCATTGATCGGACATGCTGACGCACGGGGTCCGCCGCGCGAGGGCTCGGATCAGGGGGCGGGCGGCGTCGGCAGGCTGGGCGAAGGCGCCTCGGCCGCGGGCGTAGCCGAGCTCGCCGGCGTCCCCACCAGGAAGGGCCCCAGGGCGAAGGCGGCCGCGGCGGCGCCCGCCGACAGGGCCAGGACCGCGACCACCACATAGGCGGTCATGGCGCGCGCGCGACGGCGGCGTGAACCGCTCGATCTGACGTGCGTGATCAGCACATACTGTCGATTGCTGAAGGCCTCGGAGCCCACGATGTTATGCTGGGACAAAAATACGCTCCCGACTGTCCTGTAGCGGACGAGTCAGAGAGCGGCCCGATAAGGCCAAAGGATGGCGAACGCCGGTCTGATTTTGTAATTCGCCTGCGTTGTCAATGGCCAAGGTTGACGTTGATCGCGCGCCCGCCGCGGGTCTGGACCCGTCGCATCACCACCACGATCTCGTCTCCCGCCTTGACCGGGGAGATCAGGAACCAGCCGCCGTCGGGCAGGCCGGTGAAGCGGAACCCGTTGTCGGTGCAGGCTTCCGCGCGCTCGAACGACCGATAGTCCGCGCCCTGTTCGCCGGCGGAACGGGCGCGCACCACGGCGGCCGGCACGGCGGCGCGATCGGTCGATCCGTACAGGCGCTGCATGCGGGCGCGGGTGTAGGGGGTGTCGGGGATGAGGCCGACATTGCCGACGCACTGGAAGGCGCGGCCGTCCTGAATGAATTCGACGCGGCCGTTGATCGAGCCTTGGCCGGCGCGGGCGGACCAGGCGAAATCGTCGGCCGTGAACACGGCCGGGCCGCTGGTCCCGCCGCCCATCGGCGTGGTGGCGCAGGCGGCCAGCGTCAGGCCGGCGAGGGCGACGGCGGCGAGGGCGATGCGGCGCGGGCGGCGCGCGTTCGAGGGGCGGTCGGTCATCGTGGGTCGGCTCCGGCTTTGCTCGATCAGGCGTGTTCCGGCATGAGCCCCGTCGCACGGGTGAGTCAAGGTTGCCCGCCGCCGCAGCCTGTTCCACAAGAGGCGCAGCAGACCGGACGACAGAGGCCGGCCACAGTGTTCTAGGGACTTCATGACCGTCACCATCGACGACATCCGCGAGGCGCAAAAACGCATCGCCGGCCAGGTCGACCGCACGCCCGTTCGTTATTCCCGCCGCTTATCGCAACTGACCGGCGCCGAAATCTGGATCAAGTTCGACAATCTGCACTTCACCGGCAGCTTCAAGGAGCGCGGCGCCCTGAACCGGCTGATGCAGCTGACGCCGGACGAGAAGAAGCGCGGCGTCGTCGCCGCCTCGGCGGGCAACCACGCCCAGGCTCTGGCCTACCACGGCGGCCGCCTCGGCGTGCCGGTGACCATCGTCATGCCCGAGGGCACTCCCTTCGTGAAGGTGGACGGCACCCGCGCCCATGGCGCCAATGTGGTCATCCACGGCCTCGACTTCTCGGCCTCGACCGAGGAGGCCAAGCGGCTCCAGGCCGAGCACGGCTACGTCTTCGTCTCGGCCTTCGACGATGAAGGCATCGTGGCGGGGCAGGGGGTCTGCGGCCTAGAGTTCGTCGAGGACGCGCCCGATCTGGACGCCCTGATCATCCCCATCGGCGGCGGCGGTCTGATCGCCGGCAGCGCCATCGCGGCCAAGGCCATCAGGCCGGACATCAAGATCTTCGGCGTCGAGGCGGCCCGGTATCCGTCCTTCACCGCGCGGCGTCGCGGCGAGCCCGCCAAATGCAGCGGCCAGACCATCGCCGAGGGCATCGCCATCAAGGCCGTGGGCGAAATCCCCTTCGCCCTGGCCGACAGCCTGATCGACGAGGTCTTCGTCTGCGAGGAGGCGGATTTCGAAAAGGGCGTGGCCCTGCTGGCGACGCTGGAGAAGACGGTGGCCGAGGGCGCCGGGGCGGGCGGCCTGGCCGCCATCCTGGCCAATCCCGAGCGCTTCAAGGGCATGAAGATCGGCGTCGAACTGACCGGCGGCAATATCGACGCGCGCATGCTGGCCGTGGTGCTGAACCGCGAAATGGTCCGCGAGAAACGCCTGATCGTCTATCGCATCCTGGGCGACGACCGCCCCGGCATGCTGTCGGCCATGGCCGCCGTGATCGGCGGTCTGGGCGGCAACATCATCGACGTCGTGCACAACCGGCTGGCGCTGGACGTGCCCGCCAAGGGCGCCGAGTTCGACATCATGGTCGAGACCCGCGACGCCCGTCATGCCGAGGAAATCGGCGCCGCCTTGAAGGACCAGGGTTATGAACTTCGCATGGGCTAAACGCCCCGCCGTCGCCGCCCTCGCCGCGACCGCCCTTTTGGCTCTGGCCGCCTGCGGCCGCCCGGCCGCCGCGCCCGAGGACCTGGCCAAGAACGCCGCCGAATCCGCCGCCTTCATGAAGCAGAACGCCTCCGAAGAGGGGGTGAAGACCCTGCCGTCCGGCCTGCAGTACAAGGTCGTGGCCTCCGGTCCGGCGGGCGGCGTCAGTCCCGACCGCAACGACCTGGTCAAGGTCGACTATGAGGGCACGCTGACGGACGGCACGGTGTTCGACAGCTCGTTCAAGCGCGGCGCCCCGGCGGTCTTCTCGCCCGAAGGCGTGGTGCCCGGCTGGACCGAGGCCCTGCAGATGATGAAACCGGGCGACGAGTGGATCCTCTTCCTGCCGCCCGAGCTGGGCTACGGCGAGATGGGCGGCCCGCCGATGATCCCCGGCAACGCCGTGCTGGTGTTCCGCCTCAAGCTGCTGGACGTGGCCCCCGTGCCCGGCGGCGGCCGAGGCGTCGGCCAGGCGATGGGGTAAAGCGTCTTCCTTCTCCCCTTGGGGGAGAAGGTGGGCGCCGCAAGGCGCTCGGATGAGGGGTGTCATCGCGGCGGCCTAAAGGTTTGATCACGCCGTCGCCGCATCCTTGCTGAATGTCGCGTCGACACCCCTCATCCGTCTCGCTGCGCGAGCCACCTTCTCCCTCAAGGGGAGAAGGGCTCTAGATGCGTTCGCTGATCTTGATGGCGGCCTTGCAGCCGACCTTGATGACGCTGCTGAGCAGGCGATAGGCGGGCGCTTCGCGGCTGCCGTGCTCGATGGCGTGGTCGTGGTGGGCCAGTTCCTCTTCGCGGAACTTGGTCAGTTCGGCGGCCAGTTCGGGGTCGCGCTCGCGGACCTCCTCGATCTGGTCGGCGTAGTGTTTCTCGATGACGCTCTCGACCGCCTCGGTGCAGGCGTGGGCGGCCTTCTCCGAAATCAGGGCGGTGCCGGCGCCCAGCGCCGTGGCCGCCAGCTTCCACAGCGGGATCATGGCCGTCGGGCGCACCCGGTTTTCGGTCAGCAGCGCCTCGAAGCGGGCCAGGTGGACGGCCTCGTGCCCTTCCATCTCGGTCAGGTCGGCGGCGATGGCGTCCTTGCCCTTGCGGCCTTCCAGCACGGCGCGCTGGGCGCGGTAGATGTGGACCGCGGCGAACTCGCCCGCATGATCGACGCGCAGGATTTCGGCCAGGCGCGCCTTGTCCTGACCGACGCCGGGGCGCGGCAGGGGAATGCGGCGGGCGGCGGCGATGTCTTCAGCGGATTGGGTCATGACGCCCCTTCTTAGCTCTTGGGCGCGCGCGCGTCCTTGGGACGTTTCGCCGCCAGCAGGCTGATGATAGCCAGCGCCAGGGAGATGACAAAGTTCCAGCCCGCCATCGACAGGCCCGCAAAACTCCACGGCGCGTCGCCGCAGGAAACGAAGGCCGTCCCGCCGCCCGTCCCGTCGATCAGCGCTGTCAGCGCCGACAGGTCGATCGAGGTCGAAGGCGCGGCCATGCAGGTCGCGGGCAGGCTCCACCACTTCAGCTCGCCCCCGGCGTGATAACCCGCCGTGATCGCTCCCGTCAGGAAGACGACGGCCAGCAGGAAGGAGGCGATGCGCGGCGTGCCCCGGCTGGCCCGGCTGAACAGGGCCCAGAAGGTGGCGGCCCCGGCGATGGCGACGGCGGCCCAATAGACCTCGCGCTGCTTCAGGCACAGGCTGCACGGCGGCAGTCCGCCGAACCGCTCGAACGCATGGGCGGCGCCCAGCATGGCCAGGGCGGCGGCCAGGGCGAAGGCCGTCCACCAGCGGGTCAGCAATTTGTAGATCGCGCTCATCTGCGCCTCACAGGAACCGGGCGCCTCTCATAAACCGTGCCGGGGGCGGCGTCGATCAGTGTCCGATAAGCTTGACCATAAAGAAGGCGCCGATCAGCAGCACCAGGAACAGCACGGTGAACAGGGCCAGCCGCTTTTCCACGATCGCCAGCATCGGCGGCCCCCAGCGCTTGAGCACGAAGGCCACCAGGAAGAAGCGGGCGCCGCGCGTCACGACGCACAGGGCGATGAACAGCGCCAGATTGAACTGGAAAATGCCCGAGGCGATGGTGATCAGCTTGAAGGGGATGGGCGTCAGCCCCTTGATCAGGATGACCCAGGCGCCGTGCTGCTGGAACAGGGCCTTGGAGGTCTCGAAGGTGTCGGCCTTGCCCAGCCAGGCCAGCATCTGCAGGCCGACCGGCTCCAGAAAATAGCCGATGGCGTAACCCAAAAGGCCGCCCAGCACCGAGGCGATGGTGCAGACCGCCGCATAGAAATAGCCGCGCTCGGGCTTGGCCAGCACCATCGGCGCCAGCATCACGTCCGGCGGAATCGGGAAGAAGGAGCTCTCGGCGAAGGAGACGACGGCCAGCGACCGGGTGGCGTGACGATGGCGGGCCAGAGAGAAGACCCAGTCGTAGAGCTTGCGCAGCATTCAGGCGTCCTGATCGAGGCCCCCGCCTCTTGTCATCCCGCCCGATAGCAGGCTGCGCCGATGCGGGCGAGAGGTCAGGGCGCGGCTGCGACACCGGAACGTGCGCCCTTTCCGCTGAAACCCGCCTTGCGCCCCATGCCGCCCCGCCAGTAGGTTCCGCCCCAATCAGCGGCCGCGCCATCACGGTCCCGGCCGCGCCAAACCATAAGAGAGAGGAGACGCGTCATGCAGGACGCCGCCAAACTCGACCAGGAAAACCCCCTCGGCGTCGACGGCTTCGAGTTCGTCGAATTCACCGGCCCCGAGCCCGAGGCGATGATTTCGCGTCTGGAGCTGATGGGCTTCACCCCGACCCATGTGAACCCGGCCAACGACGTGGTGCGCCTGAAGCAGGGCGACATCACCATGCTGGTCCATCGCACCCCCGCCGGACAGGCGGCGGACTTCGCCAAGGATCACGGCCCCTCGGCCAACGGCATGGCCTTCCGCGTCGCCGACGCCAAGGCGGCCTACGAGGGCGCGCTGGCGCGCGGCGCCCGCGCCGCCGAGGGCGTGCACGGCGGGGCGCTGGCGCACGACTACCCCTATGTGCTGCAGGGCATCGGCGGCAGCCTGCTCTACGTCATCGACCAGTATGGCGAGGCCGGCTCCCTCTATGACGCCTGGGACGAGATCGAGGGCTGGGAAGAGGCCGAGCGCAAGAACAGCGTCGGTCTGGAGATCCTGGACCACCTGACCCACAACGTCCGTCGTGGCGAGATGCGCACCTGGTCGGGCTTCTACAACTCGGTGTTCAACTTCGAGGAGCAGAAGTATTTCGACATCAAGGGCAAGGCGACCGGCCTGTTCTCCCAGGCCATGATCGCGCCCGACCGCGCCATCCGCATCCCGCTGAACGAGAGCCAGGACGAGAACTCCCAGATCGAGGAATTCATCCGTCGCTACAACGGCGAAGGCATCCAGCACATCGCCCTGACGACCGAGAACATCTTCGAGACGGTCGAGGCCATGCGCGCGCGCGGCGTCGAGTTCCAAGACACCATCGAGACCTATTTCGAGCTGATCGACAAACGCCTGCCGGGCCACGGCGAGGACGTGGAGCGGATGCGCAAGAACCGCATCCTGATCGACGGTTCGGACGAGGAAGGCCTGCTGTTGCAGATCTTTACCCAGGACACCTTCGGCCCGATCTTCTTCGAGATCATCCAGCGCAAGGGCAATGAAGGCTTCGGCAACGGCAACTTCCAGGCCCTGTTCGATTCGATCGAGCTGGACCAGATCCGTCGCGGCGTCATCAAGGTCGACGCCTGAATGCGGTTCCGGCCGCCGCACTGGCTGCCCTGGCTCGGCCCGCTTCTGGCGGCCGGCGCCGGGGCGCTCGCGGGCGAATACTGGCTGGGCGGCGGGTTCTGGATGGTCCTGATCGCCGCCCTCGTCTGCGGCTTCGCTCCGATCCTGGCCTATCGCGTCTGGCGACGCCTGCATCAGAAACGCTAGCCTTGCTCTCCTCCCCATGGAATGGGGAGGGGGACCGCGAAGCGGTGGAGGGGTCTCTTCAGCGGAACCAAGCAGCCCCTCCATGTCGTCCGCTACGCGTCCGATCCACCTCCACATGCAATGGGGAGGAGAAACACACTGGGGAGCCTGAAATGAAGTCCATCGCCTTCGCCGCTGCTGCGGCCGCCGCCGTTCTGGCCGCGCCGGCCCTCGCTCAGGAGGCGCCGACCTGGTCGCTGGCCATCCACGGCGGCGCGGGCGTGATCGAGCGCGCCCAGCTGAGCCCTGAGCGCGACGCGGCCTATCGCGCCGGACTGCAGGCGGCGCTGGACGCGGGCTCGGCCGTGCTGGCGCGCGGCGGCTCCTCGCTGGACGCGGTTCAGGCCGCCGTCGAGGTGATGGAGGACAATCCCCTGTTCAACGCCGGGCGCGGCGCCGTCTTCACCTCGGCGGGCAAGAACGAACTGGACGCCGCCGTCATGGACGGCACGGACCTGAACGCCGGGTCCGTCGCGGGCCTGACCCGCACGCGCCACCCCATCGCCGCCGCCCGCGCGGTGATGGAGAAGTCGCCCCACGTCATGCTGATCGGCGAGGGCGCCGAGACCTTCGCCCGCTCGGCGGGTCTGGAAGAGGTCGGCCCCGGCTTCTTCTTCACCGAAAGCCGCTGGCAGGCCCTGCTGAAGGCCCTGCGCGACGCCGGCCAGCCCCTGCCGCCGCGCCCGGAAGGCGCGCCGGCCGAACCGGCCCGCCTAGGCCCGGCCGCGCCCCTGGCCTTCAACCTGCATGAAGCCCCGCTGGACGAGCGCAAGTTCGGCACGGTCGGCGCCGTGGCGAGGGACAGCCAGGGCCGCCTGGCCGCCGCCACCTCGACCGGCGGCATGACGGCCAAGCGCTGGGGCCGGGTCGGCGACGTGCCGGTCATCGGCGCCGGGACCTACGCCTCCAACGCCGACGGCTGCGCCGTCTCGGCGACGGGCTCGGGCGAATACTTCATCCGCGCCACCGTGGCCCGCGACATCTGTGCGCGCACCGCCACGGGCGCCTCCGTGCAACAGGCGGCCGACGCCGAGATCGCCGAGGTCGGCTCGATCGGCGGCGACGGCGGCGTCATCGTCATGGGCAAGGACGGCGTCCACGCCTTCTCGATGAACACCTCGGGCATGTATCGCGGCGCGGTGTCCTCGACCTCGCCCGCGCGCGTCGCCATCTACGGCGACGAAGAAGCCGCGCGTTGACGCCCACGAAGCCGGGCAGGGGCGATCATTCGGGCGTCGTCGTGCCGCCGCCCGCCATCTATTTCGCCTTCCTGCTCGGCGGCTGGGGGGTGGGCCAGTGGCTGGGCGAGCCGTCGCTCGGTCTGGCGACAGAGGTTCGGCGCGGCCTCGCCCTCGTATTGATCTTGGGCGGCCTGCTGCTGGACGGGGCGGCGGCGGGCTATTTCCGCCGCCTCGGCACCCCGCCCGAGCCGTGGAAGCCGACGACGGTGCTGGCCACCGGCGGCCTCTACCGTTTTAGCCGCAACCCGATCTATCTGGGGTTCGCCATCACCTATCTGGGGCTGGCGGTCGCCATGGACAGTCCGATCGCCCTGGGCCTGCTGATCCCCTGCCTGATCGTGGTCGACCGCTTCGTCATCGCCCGCGAGGAGCGCTATCTGTCCGCCCGTTTCGGCCCCGAGTACGAGGCCTATCGCCAGAAGGTCCGTCGATGGCTGTAAGCCCTGAAACGCCCGAACCCCACGCCGACGAACTGTCGGAAATGGCCATAGAGGAGCTGGACGCCGCCTGCGCCCTGCGCTGGGTCGAGATGAAGGCGATCACCCCCTGGGGCGACACCTATGAGGGGATGGCCCCGTCCGGCCGCGAGGTCGAGGTCGAGCGTCGCTATCTGTGGGCGCATGACCCCGTCGGCGCCATCATCATCGAGGTCGAGGTGCGCGACCCGGCCAAGCGCACCGGCGCCGAAGCGCGCGCCGTCATCAGCCCGCCGGGCGTCCAGACCGTCTGACGCGCCTGCCGCCCTCGCGCAGACTTCCCTCCGCCCCTGCTTCGGATTAGCTTCAGCTCATGAAACTCGCCTCGCTCAAGCACGGCCGTGACGGCCGCCTCGTCGTCGTCTCGAATGACCTGAACTGGTTCACGGACGCCTTCCTGATCGCGCCGACCCTGCAGGCGGCGCTGGACGACTGGGAGCGGTGCGAGCCGCTGCTGCGCGCCCTGGCCGAAAGCCTGGAGCATGAAGCCGTGCCGCGCGGCCGTTTCCGCGAGCACGAGGCCGCCGCCCCCCTCCCGCGCGCCTATCAGTGGGCCGACGGCTCGGCCTATGTGAACCACGTGGAACTGGTGCGCAAAGCCCGCGGCGCCGAGATGCCTGAGAGCTTCTGGACCGATCCGCTGATGTATCAGGGCGGCTCCGACGGCTTCCTGTCGCCGCGCGACGCCATCCCGCTGAAGGACGAGGCCTGGGGCTGCGACCTGGAGGCCGAGATCGTGGTCGTGACCGGCGACGTAGCCCTGGGCGCCACGCGCGAAGAGGCCCTGGCCTCGATCCGCCTGGTGGGCCTGGTCAACGACGTCAGCTTGCGCAACCTGATCCCCGGCGAACTGGCCAAGGGCTTCGGCTTCGTCCAGTCCAAGCCGGCCAGCGCCCTGTCGCCGGTCTTCGTCACGCCGGATGCGCTGGGCGACCGCTGGAAGGACGGCAAGCTGTCCGGCGCCCTGCTGGTCCAGGTCAACGGCCAGGACTTCGGCCGCGCCGACGCGGGCGTCGACATGACCTTCGACTTCGGCACCCTGATCGCCCACCTGGCCAAGACCCGCGCTCTGGGCGCCGGAACCGTCATCGGCTCGGGCACGGTGTCGAACAAGGACGCCGACGGCGGCCCCGGCAAGCCGGTGTCCGAAGGCGGTCTGGGCTACAGCTGCATCGCCGAGATCCGCACCGTCGAGACCATCCAGACCGGCGCCGCCAAGACGCCCTTCCTCAAGCACGGCGACACCGTCCGCATTGAAATGCTGGACGACAAGAACCGCACCGTCTTCGGCGCCATCGAGCAGACGGTCGAGCCGGCCTGAGCAACCCGATAAAAACTGGCGACGGCTGCGCTTCATCGATTGACGCGACCTCAGCCGTCGCTAGATTGCGCCGCCTTGAGCCAGGCCGTGCCGGTGTGGTGGAATTGGTAGACGCGCCGGACTCAAAATCCGGTTCCGCAAGGAGTGTCGGTTCGAGTCCGACCACCGGCACCACCGGCCCCTGAGCCGGCTTCCAGACAATATCCAAATGTTCCGTCGCAAAGGCGTTCGCGGCGCAGCTTGCGCGCGACTTGCGCATTCAAGGCAAGACAGCCCTTGAACAACCGGACACCCGTGTCCACTTAGCGCGCCATGACTCGTCCGTTGCGACAAGACGCCGCAGAACGTCGTGAGAAGCTGCTTCAGGCGGCGCAGGCCGCCTTTGCGCGCGACGGGCTGGATGCGCCGCTGCACCTGATCGCCGAGCAGGCGGGCGTCGGGCGTGCGACCCTGTATCGAAACTTCGCCGACCGCTCCGAGCTGGCCCTGGCGGTTTTCCTGAAGCAGATCGACGACCTGGCCGGGCGCACCCGCGCGCGGCTGGACGATCCGGACGTCTTCATCTGGTTCCTGGAGCAGATGACCCGGCTGATGCTGGACAGCGCGGGCCTGTCCAGCGCGATCCGCGATCTGAAGGACGAGGCTCTGGCCCCGATCCGTCAGGGTTTAAAGGCCGCCGGCGCCGAGGCCCTGGCCGTGTCCCAGGCGGCGGGGCGGGTGCGGCCGGATCTGAGCGTCGAGGATATCCGCGTCCTGGCCCTGATGCTGGGCGCCCCGTCGCGGACGGCGCCGGCGAAGGCGCGCGAGGCGCTCAGCCTGCGGTCCCTGGCCCTGGTGCTGGACGCGGTGCGGCCGCGCGGCGAGGCCGCATGAGCCGCCGTCACTGGGACCTGCCGTGGGAGGATTACCTCGCCACCCTGAAGCCGCACGAGCGTCCGGTCCTGCCCGGTTCGCCCGCGACGCCGGATCACACGACGCCCTGGCGGCTGGCCTACGCCTTCGTCGGGGTGCTGGTGGCCCTGACCGGCAGTCTGGGCAACGCGGCCGTGACGGCCGACCTGCCGCAGCTGGCCGGGGCGCTGGGGGTGACCATGACCGAGGCGGCCTGGCTGCCCGTGGTGTTCGTCATGACCAACGCCTGCATGAACCTGCTGCTGGTCAAGTTCCGGATGCAGTACGGCCTGCGCCTGTTCACCGAGATCATCCTGGTCGTGTTCCTGGCCACGGCGGCGGCGCATCTGTTCCTGGAGGATTTCGGCTCGACCCTGGTCGTGCGCGGCGTGGCCGGGATGGCGGCGGCGGGGATGTCGACCCTCGGCATCCTCTACATCATCCAAGCCTTTCCAGCGCAGCACCGGCTGAAGGGCATCATCATCGGCGTCGGCCTGTCCAGTCTGGCCATTCCGCTGGCGCGGCTGGGCGTCATGCGCCTGCTGGATCTGGATCAGTGGCGGGCGTTCTACATGTTCGAGCTGGGGTTGGTGCTGGTCGCACTGCCCGCCGTCTTCGCCCTCAAGATGCCGCCGTCGCAGCGTGTGCGCGTGTTTGAGAAACTGGACTTCGTCACCTTCGCCCTGTTCGCGCCGGGCGTGGCCCTGCTGACGGCGGTGCTGGGGCTGGGGCGCATCGTCTGGTGGACCGAGGCGGCGTGGATCGGCTGGGCCCTGGTCGGAGCGATCCTGCTGCTGACCGCCGCCGCCCTGATCGAATACAACCGGACCAACCCGCTGATCGACCTCAAATGGCTGGCGGGCCGCGATCTGGTGCGGCTGCTGCTGGCCATCCTGCTGGTGCGGATCGTCCTGTCGGAACAGACCACCGGCGCGGTCGGCTTCCTGCAACAGATGGGGGTGGTCCCGCAGCAGATGCAGGGCCTGTTCCTGGTCATGCTGGTCGCCACGGCGGCCGGGACCCTGGTCAGCGCCTTCACCCTCAATCCGATGAAGCTGTGGAAGCCGATCTCGATCGCCCTGGTCATGATCGCCGTCGGCGCCTTCATCGACAGCCACGCCACCGTGCTGACGCGCCCGACCCAGCTCTACTTCAGCCAGGCGCTTCTGGCCTTCGCCGCCGCCTTCTTCATCGGCCCGACGATGATCCTGGGCTTCGGCCAGGTGCTGCAGGGCGGGGGCAAGAACATGGTCAGCTTCATTGTCCTGTTCTCGATCGGCCAGAACGTCGGCGGACTGATGGGCTCGGCCCTGGTCGGCACGATCCAGACCCTGCGCGAGAAGTTTCACTCCAGCCAACTGTCCGAGAGCATCGGCCTGGGCGATCCCGAGACCGTGCTGCGCCTGCAGCAGTTGGGCGGCGCCTACGCCCACGTCATCGGCGACGCGGCCCAGCGTCAGGGCGCGGCCCTGCGCCTGCTGCAGCAGCAGGTCAGCCAGCAGGCCCAGGTGCTGGCCTACAACGACGTCTTCCTGCTGATCTCGGGGGCCGCCGCGATCGGCGCCGCCTGGGTCGCCCTGAACCACTATCGGCCCAGGCTGGAGGCGCGCCGCGCCGCCCGCCAGGCCCAGACGCAAGCCTCCGACGCCGCCGCCTCCGTCGCGGCGGCCGTCGATTGAACCGGACAAGACCATGACCGACCCCGCCCCTTCGCCGTCCGCTCCCGCCGCGCCTCCTGCGCCCCCTGCGCCCGCCGCGCCGCCGCCGTCCAACGGTCGTCGCGTGATGTGGAGCGTGGCCCTGATCGCCATGGCGCTGGTGGGGATCGGCCTGATCCTGCACGCCTGGCGCCTGCCGCCCTTCTCGGGCGGGCCGCAGACGACGGACAACGCCTATGTGCGCGGTCAGGTGACCATCATCAGCCCCCAGGTCAGCGGCTATGTGACCTCGGTCGAGGTGCAGGACTTCCAGACGGTGAAGCAGGGGCAGCTTCTGGCGACCATCGACGATCGCATCTATCGGCAGCGGCTGGAGCAGGCGCAGGCCTCCCTGCACGCGGCCGAGGCGGCGCTGGCCAACTCGGCCCAGAGCCAGGCCTCGGCGCGCGGATCGGTGGCCCAGACGCGCGCCGCCATCGCCGCCGCCCAGTCGGCCGTGACCAAGGCGCGCGCTGATGCGACACGGGTCCGAACCCTGTTCGAGGGCGGCTGGGTCGCCCAGGCGCAGGTTGACACGGCCCAGAACGCCCTGCGCGCCGCCGAGGCCCAGCTGGCGCAGGCCCGCGCCGCCGAGGAGGTGGCCCAGACCGGCGTCACCTCGGCCGTGGTCGGCAAAGGCTCGCTGGAGGCCGCCGTCGAGAACGCCCGCGCCCAGGTGCGTCTGGCGCAGATAGATCTGGACAATACGCGCATCACCGCGCCGCGCGACGGACGGCTGGGCGAGGTGACCGTGCGTCAGGGCCAGCAGGCGGCGGTCGGGACGCAGTTCATGGCGCTGGTCCCCGACGTGGTCTGGGTCACGGCCAATATGAAGGAGACGCAGATGCGCGACGTGCGCGTCGGCCAGCCTGTCGAGATCACCGTCGACGCCCTGGGCGGTCGCGTCCTGACCGGCAAGGTCGAGCGCATCTCGCCCGCGACCGGCTCCGAGTTCAGCGTCATCCGCCCCGACAACGCCACCGGCAATTTCACCAAGGTGGCCCAGCGCATCCCCGTCCGCATCGCCGTCGATCCGGGGCAGGAGGGCGTCGAGCGCCTGTCGCCCGGCATGTCGGTGACGGCCCGGATCAAGGTGAAGGCCTAGGCGGCGGGCGTTAGATCCGGCGCAAAGGGAGCGCCTGACTTTTTGTTGCAGTGCGGAAAACTTCGCCGGTCCGGGGTTGCGTCAGCCTGACGCAGGCCGCATCTGGAGCCGATGACCAGCGCCCCTTCTCCCGCGATCAAGACTCCGTCCAAGGGGCCGGGCTTCGCTGAATTCGTCTGCCTGATCGCCGTGATGATGGCGCTGAACGCTTTGGCGATCGACGCCATGCTGCCGGCCTTGCCCCACATCGGCGAGGATCTGGGCGTGACCAATGAGAACAGCCGCCAGTGGGTGATCACCGCCTATCTGCTCGGTTTCGGCGTAGCTCAGCTGTTCTATGGGCCGCTGTCGGACCGTTATGGACGGCGACCGGCCCTGTTCGCGGGCATCGGCGTCTATGTCGTCTTCAGCATTCTGGCGGCCTTCGCCCATACGTTCGACATGCTGATCCTGTCGCGGATCGGCATGGGGATCGGCGCGGCGGCGACGCGGGTGCTGGCCGTGTCCATTGTGCGCGACCGCTATGTCGGACGGACGATGGCGCGCGTCATGTCGCTCAGCTTCCTGGTCTTTCTGGGCGTGCCGATCATCGCGCCCGCGATGGGGCAGCTGGTCATGCTGGTGGCGCCCTGGCCTTGGATCTTCGGCGTCTTCGCCCTGTCGGGCGGGGCCTTCCTGATTTGGGCGGGCCTGCGTCTGCCCGAGACGCTGCATCCCGAAGACCGGATGCCGATCGACGTCAGCCGGATCGCCGCCGCCTTCCGCTTCGCCTTCACCCACCGTCAGGGCATGGGCTACACCCTGGCCATGACCGTCATCAGCGGGGCGCTGTTCGGCTTCATCAACTCCTCGCAGCAGATATTCTTCGACGTGTTCAAGGCGCCCGGCCTGTTCCCGGTGGTCTTCGCCCTGGTGGCAGCGGGCATCGCTGTGGCCTCGATCCTGAACGCGCGTCTGGTCGAGAAGCTGGGCTCGCGCCTGATCGCCCACGCCGCCCTGATCGGCTTCATCGGCTTCAGCGTCCTGCACGCCGTGATCGCCTGGCTGGGCCATGACAGCCTGTGGATGTTCGCCGCCATGCAGGCCTGCAAGATGTTCTGCTTCGGCTTCATCGCCGGCAACTTCGGCGCCATGGCCATGGAGCCGATGGGCCATATCGCCGGCACGGCCTCTTCGGCCCAGGGCTTCATCTCCTCCATCGGCGGCGCCCTGCTGGGCTTCGCCATCGGCCAGCAGTTCGACGGCACGACGGTGCCGATGACGGTCGGCTTCGCCCTGCTGGGCGTGGCGGCTCTGGCGCTGGTTCTGGCGGCCGAGCAGGGGCGGCTGTTCAAAGCCCGCCATCTGCCGCCGGTTGTCGCCGAGACTTGATCTTTCGGCCGCGAGGGAGCCTCTTCGGGCGCATCTGAATACGGAGCGTTCGATGACCCTGAAGCTGGTCGGGCGGGTTTCCGCCCTCGCTATAGCCGCCGCCCTCGCCACATCCCTGGGCGCCTGCGCCACGACCGGAGACGCCGTGCCGATGACGCCTCTGGTTCCCGCCGCGTCGGTCCCCCCGAGCGATTACGTCAACGACGCCCACTCCTACGCGCGGCCGGCCGAGGCGCGGGTGACGCACGTCGACCTGGACCTGGCTGCCGACTTCGCCGCCAAGACCCTGTCGGGCAAGGCGACGCTGGACGTGACCGGCCGTCCCGGCGCGACCGAGGTGGTGCTGGACGCCAAGATGCTGGACATCAAGGCCGTGACCGACGCCGCCGGCCGTCCGCTGGACTGGAGCATGGGCGCCGCAGATCCGATCAAGGGTCAGCCGCTCAGCGTGCGCTTTCCCGCCTTCCGCGGCGGCGAGACGCAGAAGATCGTCGTCGCCTATTCCACCCGCCCCGACGCCTCGGCCTTGCAGTGGCTCAGCCCGCAGCAGACGGCGGGCGGCCAGAAACCCTATCTGTTCAGTCAGGGCCAGGCGATCCTGACCCGCACCTGGATCCCGACCCAGGACAGCCCGGGGATTCGTCAGTCGTACAGCGCGCGGATCACCGCCCCGGCCGACCTGACCGTGGTCATGGCCGCTGAGCAACTGACGCCGAACGGCGAGGCGGCCGGCGCCGGGACCAAGGCCTGGCGCTTCAAGCTGGACAACCCCATCCCGCCCTATCTGATCGCCGTCGCGGTCGGCGACCTGGCCTTCGCCCCCTTCGACGCCCGCACCGGCGTCTGGGCCGAGCCCAGCCAGCTTCAGGCCTCGGCGCATGAGCTTCAGCCGACCGCCCAGATGGTCGATGCGGCCGAGGCGCTTTACGGCCCCTATCGCTGGGGTCGCTACGACCTGCTGGTCCTGCCGCCCAGCTTCCCCTTCGGCGGCATGGAGAACCCGCGCCTGACCTTCGCCACGCCGACCATCATCGCCGGGGATCGCTCGCTGGTGTCGCTGGTGGCGCACGAACTGGCGCACTCCTGGTCGGGCAATCTGGTGACCAACGCCACCTGGGACGACTTCTGGCTGAACGAAGGCTTCACCTCCTATTTCGAGAACCGGATCATGGAGGCCGTCTACGGTCGCGACGCCGCCGTTCAGGAACAGGTGCTGGCCTGGGACGGGCTGCAGGACGAGTTGAAGACGCTGCACGCCGCCGACACCCGCCTGCATCTCGAACTGGCGGGCCGCGATCCCGACGAGGGCATGAACACCATCGCCTATGACAAGGGCGCCGCCTTCCTGCGCACCATCGAGCAGATCGCCGGGCGCGAGCGGTTCGACGCCTGGCTGCGCGGCTACTTCGAGCGCAACGCCTGGCGGCCGATGACGTCGGAGCGATTCCTTGAGGACATCCGCACGCATCTGATCAAGGGCGACGCGGGCCTGGAGCAAAGGCTGCAGCTGAACGCCTGGGTCTATGATCCCGGCCTGCCGTCCAACGTTCAGGCGCCGGTGTCGCGGGCCTTCGAGCCCGTGGATGCGGCGGCCGAGGCCTTCTACGTCGCCAAGGGCCCGGCCTCGGCCGTGCCGTGGAAGGACTGGAACACCCAGCAGCGCCTGCGCTTCCTGTCGTGGCGCCCGCAGGGGCTGGCGGCGGGGGCCGACTGGCTGACCGGGGCGCAACTGGCCGATCTGGAACGCACGCTGAAGCTGGACAGCGAGGGCAACGCCGAACTGACCTTCGCCTGGCTGCAGGCGGCCCTGGCCAACCGCTACGAGCCGGCGGCGGCTGTGGCTGACCGCTTCCTGACCAGCCAGGGCCGACGCAAATTCGTCCTGCCCCTGTTCCAGACCCTGTGGGCCGAAGGCGACTGGGGCCGGCCGATCGCCACGCGCATCTACGCCAAGGCCCGGCCGCTGTATCACCCGGTGACCAGCAACTCGGTCGATCAGGTGGTGGGCCGCCCGTAAGCTAGAGGTTCACCACCTCGACGCCGTCTTCGCGGGCCAGCCGGCCGGCGAGGACGGCGCGGTGGCAGCCGCAGGCGTCCGCCTCGAAGCACAGCAGGGCGACGCGCTTTTCGCCCGCGACATGGCGCAGTTGCTGGAAGGCCGCCTCGGCGTCGGGCTCCTGCATATGGGCGTTGAAGATCGCCTGCATGGTCGCGACGTCGCCCTTGCGCGCCGCGTCGCGCCCGGCCTTGGGCGTGCCCAGGGCGCGCAGCTGCAGATAGTCGAGCCCTTCCGCCTTCAGGCTTTCGCCCAGCACGGTCTTGGAGAAGCCGGCGATGCGGGACGAGGCGACGGCGCGCACGTCGGCCACGAGCTCGACCCCGGCGGCCTTCAGCCGGTCGAGAACCTGGGCTTGCGTCGAGCCTTCGTAGCCGATGGTGAACAGTTTCATGCGCCGATCATGCGACGGCGGCGGCTTGACGCCAAGCGCGGCTGCGGCTCCCTTGGCCGCGACTGGAGGCGCTGATGACCCGAACCCTGAAGACGACCCTGCCGCTGGCGGCCGCGCTGGTGCTGGCCGCCGCGCCTGCGGCCTACGCTCAGAACCTGTTGATCCGGGGCGGGACTATCCATACCGGCGTCGAGGCCCAGCCGACGGCCGAGGTCGTGGTCGTGCGCGACGGGCGCATCGCCTATGTCGGCGCGGCGAACGGCGCGCCGTCCGCCGAGGGGCTGGAGGTCGTCGATCTGAAGGGCGCGACGCTGTTCCCCGGCTTCACCGACGGCCACGCCCACCTGGACGGCATCGGCTGGCGCGAGATGACGCTGAACCTCGAAGGCGCGGCCTCGCTCGCCGAGGCCATGGCGCGCCTGACGGCCTGGGCCGAGGCGCATCCCGAAGGCGTCATCGTCGGCCGCGGCTGGATCGAGACCCACTGGCCCGAGAAGCGCTTCCTGACCGCGGCCGACCTCGACGCCGCCGCGCCCGGCCGGGTCGTGCTGCTGAGCCGGGCCGACGGTCATGCGCGGGCGGTCTCCAGCGCGGCCCTGGCGGCGGCTGGGATCGATGCGACGACGCCGACCCCGTCGGGCGGAGAAATCCTCAAGGGCGCGGACGGACAGCCGACCGGCCTGCTGGTCGACGGCGCCATGACCCTGCTCGAAGGCCTGACGCCCGAGGCCGACCCGGCGGCGACGCGCGAGGCCTATCGCGCCGGCTTCGGCGTCTATGCCCGCTATGGCTGGACCGGCGTTCACTTCATGAGCGCGCCGTGGAAGGACGTGCCCCTTCTGGAGGCGATGGCCGAGGCGGGCGAGGCGCCGCTGCGGGTCTACAACGCTATCGACATGGGCGATGCGCGCGCCCTGATGGCGGGCGGGCCGCGCGATGCGGGCGACGGGCGCGTCATCACCCGGGCGATCAAATTCTACGCCGACGGCGCCCTGGGCTCGCGCGGGGCCAAGCTGTTCGAGCCCTATGCAGACCGGCCCGAGACGTCCGGCCTGATGCTGGCCTCGCGCGAAGAGGTCATGCCGCTGTATCAGCAGGCGCTGCGGACGGGCATTCAGATCGCCACCCACGCCATCGGCGACCAGGGCAACCACGACGTCGCCGCCTGGTATGAAGAGGCCCTGCGCTCGACGCCCAAATCCGAGTGGAAGCTGGCCGATCCGCGCTGGCGCATCGAGCACGCCCAGATCATCCGGCCGGCCGACTATCACTATTTCAACGACCTGCCGATCATCGCCTCCATGCAGCCCAGCCACGCGATCGGCGACCTACATTTCGCCGCAGACCGTCTGGGAGACGCGCGGCTGGACGGGGCCTACGCCTGGCACACCCTCGTCGACCGCGGCGTGATCGTGGTCGGCGGCTCGGACGCGCCGGTCGAGCGCGGCGACCCGCTGATCGAGTTCTACGCCGCCGTGGCGCGCCGCGACCTGAACGGCTTCCAGGGGCCGGACTGGCGCCCGAACGAGGCGGTGGACCGGGCGACGGCGCTGAAGATGTTCACTCTGTGGCCCGCCTACGCCAGCTTCCGCGAGAATGAGCTGGGCACGATCGAGGTCGGCAAGCGCGGCGACTTCACCGCCTTCGACATCGACCTGATGACCGTCCCCGCCGCCGACATTCCCAAGGGGCGCGCGGTGCTGACGGTGGTCGACGGACAGATCGTCCACCGGGCCGACTAGGAGGGATTGATCGTTCGGAATCCCGCCCTTCTCGTTGCGGGGCGGGGCCGCTTCGGTTAAGCCCCGCGCATAGGATTTTATCTCCGGCCGGGTCTGCGGCCGGGGCTTGGCGTTTGGAGCGTCTGAGATGGCTGATTTCGCCCCTGGTCTGGTCACTGTGTTCGGAGGCTCGGGCTTCATCGGGACCCAGGTGGTGCGCGCCCTGGCCCGTCGCGGCTGGCGCGTGCGCGTCGCGGCCCGCAACGCCAAGAGCGCGCCCGTGCTGCACATGGCCGGCGACGTCGGCCAGGTTCAGGTCGTGCGCTGCGACATCACCGACAAGGCCGCCGTCGCCGAGGCCGTGCGCGGCGCCGACGCCGTGATCAACCTGGTCGGCATCCTGTTCGAGACCGGCGGCCGCAAGTTCCAGACCCTGCACGTCCAGGGCGCGACCAACGTCGCCGAGGCGGCTGCGGCGGCGGGCGTCAAGCGCCTGACGCAAATCTCGGCCATCGGCGCCGATGCCGACGGCAAGGCCGACTACGCCCGCACCAAGGGCGAGGCCGAGGCCGCCGTGCGCGCCGCCTTCCCGGGCGCGGTGATCGTGCGCCCGTCGATCGTGTTCGGTTCGGGCGATCAGTTCCTGAACCGCTTCGCCGCCATGGCCAGCTGGTCGCCGGTCCTGCCGCTGATCGGCGGCGGCCAGACCAAGTTCCAGCCGGTCTATGTCGCCGACGCCGCCGAGGCCATCGCCCGCGCCACCGTCGCCCCCGAGGCTGTGGGCGAGACCTATGAGCTGGGCGGACCGTCGGTCTGGACCTTTGAGGACATCCTGAAGTTCATCCTGCGCGAAACCAACCGCAGGAACATCCTGCTGCCGCTGCCCTTCCCGGTGGCGCGCATGATCGGCTCGCTGGCCCAGATCCCGGCCATGATCGGCCTGGCGCCGCAGCTGACCAAGGATCAGGTGACGCTGCTGGAGACGGACAACGTCGTCTCTCCGGGCGCCAAGGGCCTGGCCGACCTCGGCGTCGAGCCCTCGGGCATCGAGGCCATCGCCCCGGGTTATCTGTGGCGCTATCGCGCCGGCGGCCAGTACGCCGAAAGCCCCGCCGCCTGATTTCCACCGCCTCGGCGGCGCCTGACGCGCGCCTTTTTTCCTCCCCATGAAATGGGGAGGGGGACCGCGAAGCGGTGGAGGGCCCGGCCCGGCCCGAAGCCGCCCCTCCGTCTCGGCGTCTACGCCGCCGATCCACCTCCCCACTGCGTGGGGAGGAAATGGCCTACAGCGCCCCCGTCGCCGCCAGGCCGATGATGCCGACGACGCCGACCGCGATCCGCCACCAGGCGAAGGGGCCGAAGCCGCGCTTGGACACGAAGTCGAGCAGGAAACGCACCACGGCCAGGGCCGAGATGAAGGCGGCGATGAAGCCGATGGCGATCAGGCCGAAATCGCTGAAGTCCAGCACGTCGCGGTTCTTGAACAGGTCATAGGCCACCGCCGCCCCCATGGTCGGCAGGGCCAGGAAGAAGCTGAACTCGGCCGCGGACCGCTTGTCCGTGCCCAGCAGCAGCCCCCCCGCGATGGTGGCGCCCGAGCGCGACACGCCGGGGATCATGGCCAGGCACTGGAACAGGCCGATCAGGAAATAGACCCGGAACGGATAACGATCCGCGTCCAGATAGGCCGGGATCTTGTTCATCCGGTCCAGCCACAGCAGCAGTACGCCCCCGATGATCAGGGCGACGCAGATGACCAGCGGCGTCTCGAACAGCACCGTCTTGATGAAGCCGTAGGCCAGAAAGCCGATCACCACGGCGGGGGCGAAGGCGACCAGCAGGCCGATCAGAAAGCGCCGCGCCTCGGCGTCGAACGGCCAGCGCGTCGCCAGCGTCCACAGTCGCTTGAAATAGACGCTGATGATGGCCAGCAGGGCGCCCAGCTGAATGACGATCTCGAACGTCTTGCCGGTGCTCTGAAAGCCAAGAAAATGCCCCAGCAGCAGCAGGTGGCCGGTGGACGACACCGGAATGAACTCGGTCAATCCCTCGACCAGACCCAGAAGGATCGCCATCAGCCAGTCCGCCATGAATTCTCCGTCTTGTTCGCCAGGGTCGGGGGTCGGGTCGCGCCGTGCGGCGTCGCGTCCGCCTTCCTTAGCGTCCCGGGCATCGCGCCGCCATTGGCGCGGGCGCGGTTTTAGGCGACAAGGTCGGGAAATGACCGTCTCTCCCCTCGACGCCGCCCACGAGACCACCCGCCGGATCACCACCCTGTCGGTGGCGACGGCGGTCCTGCTGATCGTCATGAAGGCCTTCGCCCTGGGGGCGTCCGGCTCGGTCTCCATCCTGGCCAGTCTGGCGGATTCGACGCTGGACCTGATCGCGTCGCTGGCGACCTTCGTCGCCGTGCGCTGGGCGGCCCTGCCGCCGGACGATTCGCATCGCTATGGCCACGGCAAGGCCGAGGGCCTGGCCTCCCTGGTGCAGGCGGGCATGGTGCTGGCCTCCAGCGTCTTCATCGGCTGGGAGGCGGTGCAGCGCATCTTCGACCCGCGCCCCGTCACCTCGGGCGGATGGGCGATCGGCGTGGTCGTCTTGTCTATCGCCATCACCGCCGGCCTGGTGTGGATGCAGACGCAGGCGGTGAAGAAGACCGGCTCGCTGGCGGTGGCGGGCGACCGCGCCCACTACGCCGCCGATCTGGCCGCCAATGTCGTGGTGCTGATCGGCGTCGTCTCCGGCGCCCTGCTGCAGGCGCCCGGGCTGGATGCGGCGGCGGGTCTGGTGGTCGCGGTCTGGCTGGCCTGGGGGGCGTTGAATCTGTTGAAGGGCGCGGCCGATCACCTGCTGGACCGGGCCGCCTCGGACGCCGAGCGCGCCGCCATCGTCGCTGCGGTGACTGAGGACGCCCGCATCGCCAATGTGCACCAACTTCGCACCCGCATGGCCGGGCAGGCGCTGATGGTGCAGATGCACGTCGACCTGGACCCTGATCTCAGCCTGAAGGCCGCGCACGACATCACCCTGGAGGCCGAAAAGCGGGTGTTGCAGGCCTTTCCCCACGCCGACATTCTGATCCACGCCGACCCCCGGGGCGCGGCAGAGCCGCACGGCGGCGCCTTCGCCTCGCCGCGGCCTGAAACGCCGGATCGCGATGCGCTCCCATCGCCCCGCTCTGAAGGGCCCTCAACCGAAGCGTCCCCGTCTGGATCGCGTACGCCCCAGGGGCCGGACTCGCCCTCGGCGCGGGTCGGCCCCTGGTCCTGAGCCCTGCGACAATCGCGCGCGGTAAACGGAGCCTTAACGGGCGAGGGCGCATTGAAGGCGGACAATGTCCACGCCCGCCGTCCTGTATCACTTCGCCTTTCACCCGGCTTCGCGCACGGCGCGGCTGGCGCTGGGCGAGGCCAAGGTCGAGTACAGCGAGGAGTTGGTCCGCCCGTGGGAGGGCGACTGCCCCCTGTTCGAGATGAACCCTTCGGGCATGCCGCCGGTGCTGAGCGTGACCGAGAAGGGCAGGGGGCTGACCCTGTGCGAACAGGACGCCATTCTCGGCTGGCTGGAGGACCGGTCCAAGGGCGACTTCCTGCTGCCGTCCGACCCGGCCGAGCGGGCCGAGGCCCGGCGTCTGGCGACCTGGTTCAGCCGCCGTTTCACCGATGAGGTCGACGCCGTCCTGCTGCATGAGCGGATGGAGAAGCCGCTGTTGCGCATGGGGCCGCCCGACGCCCGGATGCTGCGCGAGGGGCGCGAATTCCTGAAGGGCCACCTGACGGTTCTGGAGCCGCTGGCGGCCGGCCGCGAGTGGCTGGCGGGGCGCCGGCTCAGCCAGGCCGACCTGATCGCGGCGGGCCATCTGTCGGTGCTCGACTATTTCGGCGAGATCGCCTGGGCGTCCTGGCCCTCGCTGAAGCTGTGGTATTCCAAGCTGAAGTCGCGCCCCTGTTTCCGCCCCCTGCTGGGCGACCGCTTCCCCGGCGTCCACCCCGCGCCCTGGTACGCCGACCTCGACTTCTGAGGGCCGGGAGGGCTAAAGCGCCCTCATGGCGGCCGACCCCCGCATCTTCATCCGACAGCGCGCCGCCGAACTGGGCTTCGGCGTGTGCCGCTTCGCCTCGGCCAGCGATCCGTGGAGCGCGGGCGAACGGCTGGCCTATTTCGTCGATGCGGGCCGTCACGGCGAAATGGGCTGGATGGAGACGACGCTGGAACGCCGCGCCCACCCCACCGCCATGTGGGACGGCGCCCGAACCGCTATCGTCCTGGGCATGAACTACGGCCCCGACGAAGACCCCCGGCCAGAGCTTCAGGAGGCGTCGGCGGGCTACATCTCCGTCTATGCGCGCGGCGACGACTATCACGAGGTCATCAAGGGACGGCTGAAGATCCTGGCCGGTCAGATCGCCGCGCGGCTGGGTCAGGAGGTCAAGGTCTTCGTCGACACCGCCCCCCTGATGGAGAAGCCGCTGGCGCAGCGCGCGGGGCTAGGCTGGCAGGGCAAGCACACCAATCTGCTCAGCCGCACCCACGGCAACTGGCTGTTCCTGGGGACCATCCTGACCGCCGCCGAGATCGAGCCGGACGCGGCCGAGAGCGAGCACTGCGGCCGCTGCACCGCCTGTCTGGACGCCTGTCCGACCAAGGCCTTTCCGGCGCCGTTCCAGATCGACGCCCGACGCTGCCTCTCCTATCTGACCATCGAATATGCAGGCGCCTGGCCGCGCGAGTTCCGCCTCGCGACCGGCAACCGCATCTACGGCTGCGACGACTGTCTGGCCGCCTGTCCGTGGAACAAGTTCGCCCAAAGCGCGTCGGAGGCCCGGCTGCAGGCGCGCGACGCGCTGAAGTCGCCGCCGCTGATCGACCTGCTGGCGCTGGGCGATCCCGCCTTCCGCGCCCTGTTCACCAAGAGCCCGGTCAAGCGCATCGGCCGCGACCGCTTCATCCGCAACGCCCTCTATGCGGCGGGCAATTCCGGGGACGCTGCGCTGGTCGCGCCGGTCGAGGCCCTGCTGGACGACCCCGCCCCCGTGGTGCGCGGCGCGGCGATCTGGGCGCTGGCGCAACTCGCGCCCGAACGGTTCGAGACCGAGCGCGCGGCGCGGCTGCGGCAGGAAACGGATGATGAGGTCAAACAGGAATGGTCCTTCTCCCCTTGAGGGAGAAGGTGGCAGGCGTAGCCTGACGGATGAGGGGTGTTTGCGGGCGGCCTGAAGGTCGGCCACGCCCTGACCTCATCGTCTGAACGCCGCCGTCGGCACCCCTCATCCGAGCGCCTTGCGGCGCCCACCTTCTCCCACAAGGGGAGAAGATCACTGAACGTCAAACGCCAGCAGCAGCGTCTTCTGCGCCGGGTTGGCGTTGTCGTCGGACAGGATGTAGAGGCGCACGTTGTCGCCCCTTGCCTCGGCGGCGATCCCCTCGAAATTGTCCGTCAGCCCCGGCAGCTTCAGCTCGACCAGCACCGGCCCCAGCGTCCCGTCCGCGTCCATGCGGCGCACGCGGGCGCGCACGTCGAAGGGCGGGCGCCATGAGCGTTCCACCGCGAACCAGCCGCCGCCGCGCGGATCGCGCTCAAGGCCCGTCAGGCGCCAGCTGTCGGCGGGCGGGCTCGGCCGGGTCACGACGCGGCAGCCTTGCGGCGAACAGTCCCACACCCCGCCGCCTTCGCCCCCGACGCGCCAGCCGCCGGGCGCGCTCGCCAGCGCCTCCATGCCTTCGTTTAACGGAAAGTCCGCCGCCGGGTGCGGCTGCGCTTGCGGCCGGGCGCGCAGGGCGTCCAGCCGGCCGTAGCTCCAGATGCGGTGCTCGCGCTCGAAGCTGACCAGCACCTCGCCATCGTCGGTCAGGGCCAGCCCTTCGGCGTCGCCCATGCGTTTCTCAGTGATCGGCGCGCCATCGGTCAGCGTCAGTCGCCGCACCCGCAGGTCATGCAGTCCCGTCAGCCTGCCGTCTGCATCCAGCTCCAGCCGCCCGCGCACCAGATCGCCCGAATCCGACACGGCGACGAAGCCGCCATCGCCCGTCAGCTTCAGATCCGACAGGCCGTGCAGGGTGGAGGCGGGCGCGGCGACCAACTGCACCCCGCCCGCATAGCGCACGCCCTTGGCCAGCCTGGCCCCGCCCGGCCAGCCCAGATCGACCTGCCGCGTCGAACCGCCTGCGGGCGACCAGCCGTCGGCCGTCGCTTCGGGCGTCCAGGGATGGGAGGTCGCCGCCGCCCCGGCGCAGGCGGCCAGGGCGAGGGAGATCAGGGCGGCGACATAGAGGCGCCGGTTCACGCCGCGCGCTTGTGCGAGGGCCGCCCCGTCCTGGCGCTGACAGCCTTGGGCTCGGCCTCGAACAGCTCGGCCAGTTTCTCGGTCATGGCGCCCGCCAGCTGCTCCACATCGACGATGGTCAGGGCGCGGCGATACCAGCGGGTCACGTCGTGGCCGATGCCGATGGCCAGCAGTTCGACCGAGCTGCGCGTCTCGATCTTCTCGATCACCTGACGCAGGTGCTTGTCCAGATACAGGGCCGCATTGGCCGACTGGGTCGAGTCATCGACCGGCGAACCGTCCGAGATGACCATCATGATCCGCCGCGCCTCGGGCCGGGCCAGCAGGCGGTCGTGCGCCCATTCCAGCGCCTCGCCGTCGATGTTTTCCTTCAGCAGGCCTTCGCGCATCATCAGGCCCAGGTTCTTCTTGGACCGGCGCCACGGCGCGTCGGCGCTCTTGTAGATGATGTGGCGCAGGTCGTTCAGGCGGCCGGGGTTGGCGGGCTTGCCCGCGCTGATCCAGGCCTCGCGGCTCTGCCCGCCCTTCCAGGCGCGGGTGGTGAAGCCCAGGATCTCGACCTTGACCCCGCACCGTTCCAGCGTCCGCGCCAGGATGTCGGCGCAGACCGCCGCCACCATGATCGGCCGCCCGCGCATCGAACCCGAGTTGTCCAGCACCAGGCTCACCACCGTGTCGCGGAACGGGCTTTCGCTCTCCATCTTGAACGACAGGGGGCTGGTCGGATCCGTGATGACGCGGGTCAGGCGCGCCGTATCCAGCATCCCTTCCTCAAGGTCGAACATCCAGCTGCGGTTCTGTTGCGCCAGCAGGCGCCGTTGCAGCTTGTTGGCCAGGCGCGACACGACGCTGCCCAGGGTCGACAGCTGGGCGTCCAGCAGGGCGCGCAGCCGGTCCAGCTCCATCGGGTCGCACAGGTCGGCCGCGTCGATGACCTCGTCGAAGGCGGTGGTGAAGGCGTGATAGACCTCGACCGCGCGGCCGTCGTCCTGGGTCTGCTGATGGTTGGGGCGGTCGCCTTCGCTCAGTTCGGGGGCCTCTTCCTGGCCCTCGCCGTCCGTCTCGCCCGGCGCGCCGTCGGGGCGGGCGGGGCGCTCGTCGTCGGCGGACTGATCGTCGGCCGAGCCGTCCAGAGAATCGCCCCCGTCGCCGCCGTCCTGTTCTTCCTGCTCGTCCGGTTCAGCCTGGTCTTGATCCGGCTTTTCGGCGTCGTCCTCGCCGTCTTCCTCCGACTCGCCGCCGTCGGCGTCGCCGGGGTCCAAGTCCAGCGCCCGCAGAAGGTCTTTCAGCCGCGCGCCGAAGGCCGCCTGATCGTCGCCGGACGCCGCCAGGGCGTCCAGTTCCGCCCCCGCCTTGGCCTCCAGCTCGGCGCGGACCCGGTCCAGCATGGTCTTGGCGCCGTCGGGCGCGGGCTCGCCCGTCATCCGCTCGCGCAGCAGAAGGGCGGCGGCCTCGGCCACCGGCACCTGCTCCGCCTGGGCGCGCAGGGCGCCCGACTTCTCCAGCCGGGTCAGCAGCGCCGAGTCCAGATTGCGTCGCACGCCCTTCAGCTCGCGCGCGCCGACGGCTTCGACGCGGGCCTGTTCGACGGCGTCGAACACCTCGGCGGCGTTCATATCGGTCGGACGCAGCCGCGCGTCCAGGCCTGCGTCGTGATTGGCCAGGCGCAGCGCCAGCCGGTCGGCCTGACCGCGCAGGGCGGCGCTTTCGGGGCCGCGCGGATCGCGTGGCGGGTGCGGCAGGGTCAGCACGCCGCCGGACAGCCTCGGCCCGTCCGAGCCGAAGCGCACCTCCAGCTCGGCCTGTTCGGCCAAGGCTCGCGCCGCGTGCGACAGGGCGCGTTTAAAGGTCTCGACGGGGGTCTCTGCGGCGGCCATGCGCCACACATAGACCATGCCGCGCCGGGGGGAAGAGGCGAGACGCCCTACTTGGCCTTCACGCGGACGTTCATCGCGCCGTTCGGGCCGGCCTTGACCTCGAAACGGCCGGTGGCGCCGATCAGGTCCGACAGTTTCACATGGCCGTAGGTGCGCTGGTCGAAGTCGGGATAGGCGTTGCGCAGCCGACTGCCGATGCCGCCCATCGCCACCCAGCCGTCGCCGTCCTCGTCCATATCGGCGATGGCCTTGGCGATCAGACGCCCGGCTTCGGACGGTTTGCGGCGAGCGGGGGCGGGGGGCGTCGCCGCGGCCTCGTCATTGGTCTCGGGCGACGGGACCGTCAGGTTCTCCGTATAGATGAAGCGGGTGCAGGCCTGACGGAAGCTCTCGGGCGTCTTCTGTTCGCCGAAGCCGTAGACCGGGACGCCCTGTTCGCGGATGCGCGCGGCCAGCCGGGTGAAGTCGCTGTCTGACGACACCAGGCAGAAGCCGTCGAACCGTCCCGAATGCAGCAGGTCCATCGCGTCGATGACCAGGGCGATGTCGCCCGAGTTCTTGCCCTTGGTGTTCTGGAAGTTCTGCTGCCACTGGATCGCCCAGCGCGGCAGGACGTCGATCCAGCCCTTCAGCGATGGGTTGGCCGCATCGCCGTAGATGCGCCGGGCCGAGGCCTCGCCCAGGGTGGCGATCTCGCTAAAAAGCGCCTCGGCGATCCGGGCCGAGGCGTTCTCGCCGTCGATCAGCACGGCCAGGCGCGGGGCGCGGGCGGAAGGGATCAGGGCGTCGGTCGGCATGGGGGCTCCGGCGAGGGGAGGGGACGAGGAAGGCTCGCCCTCCCGGCCCTGCGGGTCAACCGCAAAGCAAAACGGCCGGCGGGTCGCCCCGCCGGCCGTCTCGTTCAGGTCTGGATCGAAGCGGCTTACTGGGCCGGCTTCGGCGCCTCGGCGGCGCGCACCTCGACCGGCAGGCCCAGGGCGTCCAGCTGCGGCTTGACCACCGCAGCGTCGCCGACCACCACCCAGACGAAGCTGTCGGGCTTGATCGCGGCGCGGGCGGCGGCGTCCATCTGTTCGGCCGTCAGGGCGTTGATGCGGCCCGCGAGCGTCTCCTGATAGTTGTCCGGACGGCCGTACAGCGCGTTCGAGCGCAGGGCGTTCAGCACCTGGAACGACGTCTCATAGCTGCCCGACAGGCCGCGCGTGTCGCCCAGGACGGTGCGCTCGCGCTCGGCCGCCGTCACGCCGTCGGCGGTCAGGAAGCGCTCGTACTGGCCGATCAGGGCCGCGATCGACTCGCCGGTGCGGTTGGCCTGCACCGGGGCGTTGACGATGTAGGGCGAGCGTTGCTCCTGGGCGACGACATAGCCGCGCACCCCGTAGGACCAGCCCTTGGTCTCGCGCAGGTCGGCGTTGATCCGCGACAGGAAGTCGGCGCCCAGGACCGTATTGGCTGTGGTCAGGGTCAGCAGATCGTCCCTGCCGGACACCGGCAGAACCTGGCCGCCATAGATCAGCGACTGCGGCGATTGCGGCCGGTCGATCAGGACGATGCGGGCCGAGGTCTGGGGCAGGGCGGCGTCGAAGGCTTTAGTCCCCTTCGGCGTCGAGGGCGCGCGCCAGTTGCCGAAAGCGGCTTCCAGCTGCGGCTTCAGCTCGGCCAGCGGCAGGTCGGACACCACGAACAGCTTGGCGTTGTCCGGACGGATCCAGCGCGCGTGTTCGGCCATCAGGTCGTCGCGCGTCAGGCTGCGGATCACCGCTTCGTCGCCCGTGCCGCTGAACGAGCGGCCATAGGGGTGGGTCTCGCCAAAGAGCAGCGGCGGCAGGGCGCGGCCGGCGATGGCGGTCGGTTGCGTCTTCTCATTGGCCAGGCCGGCCAGGCGCGTCGCGCGCAGGCGCTCGATCTCGGCCGGGGCGAAGGCCGGGTTGCGCACCACGTCCGACAGCAGGGCCAGCGACGGCTGCAGATTGGTCGTCACCGCCGACAGATTGGCCACGGTGCGATCCATCGACGAGCCGACGGAGACGCTGGCGCCCAGACGCTCCTGCGCCTCGGCCAGGGCCTTGGAGTCGCGCGTCGTCGTGCCTTCCTGCATGACGTTCAGCATCAGGGTGTGGGCGCCCAGGCGGTCGGCGCGGTCGGCGGCGACCCCGGCGTCGAACTCCAGCGCCACGCGCGTCACCGGCACGGTGGTCGAGCGGGCGTAGACGATCTCGACGCCGTTCGACAGGGCGGCGCGCTCCACGGCCGGGAAGACGACGTTGGACACCTGGCCGATGGCCGGGGCGGGATCGCGGGCGACGCGCTGGATCGGCTCGGCCGGGGTCGGGGTCGCGCCCGACGGGGCGGCGGCGGCCTCGACATAGGCCTCACGCTCGCCCGGCATGACGATCTGGCTGTAGACGGGGCGGCTCAGCCACTTCTTCATGGCCGCCTGTACCTGGGCCGGGGTCACCGCCGCATAGGCCGCCAGCTCCTTCTTGTAGAAGTCCGGATCGTTGGCATACAGCTGCCCCTCGGCCAGGACCGAGGCCTTGCCGTTGGCCATTTCCAGGCCCTGGATGCGCTGCGAGGCGTAGCGCGTGACCACCCGGTCGATCTCGTCCTGGGTCGGGCCGTTGGCGATCAGGTCGGCCAGCACCTCGTCCATGCGCTTGGCCACGGCGTCGGCGTCGGCGCCCGGCTTGACCATGGCGGAATAGCTGAACATGCCGACGCGCTGGAACACCTGGTTGCCGGCCGAGACGCCCGAGGCCGTCTGCTCGTCGCGCACCAGGACGTTGTCCAGACGCGAGCTGGCCAGGCCGCCCAGCACCGAGGCGCCGACGCTCAGCGGCACGGAGTCCGGATCGCCCAGGCCCGGCACGGCCCAGGTGCGGCTGATGCGGGTCTGGGCCACGCGGTCGTGCAGCACCTGCTCGACCGGCGCCGCCAGCGTCGGCACGGGGGCCGCCGCCGGGGTGTTGACCGGGCCGCGCGCGATGGAGCCGAAATACTTCTGCGTCAGTTCGCGGGCCTTGGCTTCATTGATGTCGCCGGACAGGACCAGGACGGCGTTGTTCGGGCCGTAGTTCTGGCGGAACCAGTCGCGCACCGTCTCCATGCTGGCGGAGTCCAGGTCGTCCATCGAGCCGATGGTCGAGTGGCGATAGGGGTGGCCCTCCGGGAACAGGGCTTCCAGCGTGGCGTAATAGGTCATGCCGTAGGGCTGGTTGTCGCCCTGGCGCTTCTCGTTCTGAACGACGCCGCGCTGCAGATCCAGCACCTCCTGGCTGACCTGGCCGAGCAGATAGCCCATGCGGTCGGATTCCAGATAAAGCGTGTATTCCAGCGCCGGGGTCGGCACCGTCTGGAAATAGTTGGTGCGGTCGAACCAGGTCGTGCCGTTCAGGCCCGTGGCGCCGGCCGCATTCATCGTCTGGATGTGGCTGGAGGGCGAGTTCTCCGACCCGCCGAACATCAGGTGTTCGAACAGGTGGGCGAAGCCGGTCGAGCCCTTGGGCTCGTCCTTCGACCCGACGTTGTACCAGACGGACACCGCCACCACGGGCGCCTTGCGGTCCTCGTGCACCAGCACGGTCAAGCCGTTGTCCAGCTGGAAGCGCTGCCACGGAATGTCGACGCGGGCGATCAACTCAGACACCGGCGCGCCGCGCAGAGGCTGGGCCTGGGATTGGGCCTGGGTTGCTGTAGTCGCGGAGGCGGCGGTCGCGACGGGCGCGGCCAGAACGGGCGTGCTCACGGCCAGAAGGGCGGCGAGGGCTACGGAAGAGGCGGCAAGGCGCATGGTGTTTGGTCCCCAACGGATCATGTTGGGCCGGACCTTAGCCGCCTAAACGCGCCCCGCAACGCGGCACATGGTTACATGAACGATTGTTCATGTTCGAAGCGAACGCCGCTCAGGCGCGCTTGCTTGGCAGGAAGGGCGAGAAGGTGATGACGGTGAAGGTGTCGCGGATGTGCGGACGCGTCTGCACCTGCTTGGTCACGAAGGTGCCGATGTCGGCGTCCTTGGGCAGCTGGAACTTGGCCAGCAGGTCGTGCTGGCCCGATGTCGAATAGACCTCGCTCACATTCTCGACATTGTCGACCAGATCGGCCGCAACATCGTTCGCAAAGCCCAACTCGCATTTGATGAAGACGAAAATGGCGGTCATCATGGCCTTCAAGCCTCCCGTTCAAGCGGAGGTCTCTAGCGGATGGAGACGACATGGGTAAGGCTTTGTCGCCCGAGGCGACGCAGAACGAACGGGCCGCGGCCTATGAGGCGGCCTATAACAACCGCGCCCGCGTGCCGGGCCACCCCGCCATCCTGGACCGCTGGCGCAAGGAGTCGCTGCGGGTGATCGACGCCCGGCGCCCCGAGACGATCGAGTACGGCCCGTCCGAGCGCCAGAAGATGGAATGGTTCGACGCCGGGCCCGGCGCCCCCGTCGCCGTCTTCATGCACGGCGGCTATTGGCAGGCGCTGGACCGGGGCTGGTTCGCCTGGGTCGCGCCGGCCCTGCTGGAGCATGGCATCAGCGTCGCCGTGCCGGGCTATGATCTGGCGCCGGGCGTCACGGTCGGCAAGATCATCAGCCAGATGCGCGACGCTACGGAGTTCGTCCGCGCCCGCAGCGGCAAGCGGCCGCTGGTGTTCGGCCATTCGGTTGGCGGCCATATGGCGGCGGGCATGTTGTCCGAAGGCCGGGCGCGGGCGGCGCTGGCCATCTCGGGCGTGTTCGATCTGGAGCCGCTGGTCCACACCTCGCTGAACGACGCTCTGGGCCTGGACGCGCCGGTCGCCCGCGCCCTGTCGCCGATCCACTGGCCCGCGCCGAACGGGGCGACGCCCGGCGGCACGACGCTGGACTGCTGGGTCGGCGGGGCCGAGAGCAATGAGTTCGTTCGCCAGAGCCGAGAGATGGCCGCCGCCTGGGGCGGCAAGGGCGCCGACACCCATGTCGAGATCGTCGACGGCACCGACCACTTCACCGTGCTGGACCCTCTGGCCGATCCCGACAGTCCGATGGTCAAGCGTCTGGTGGAACTGGCGACCGCCGAATAGGCTTCGATCCGTTAGGCCGTAAGGAGTTTTCATGCGTCACGACCGCCTCGCCGTGCTGACCGCCATCGAGACGCAAGGGGTGGTGCCCGTCTTCTACCATCCCGACGCCGAGGTCTGCGCCCAGGTGATCCGCGCCTGCGCGCGCGGCGGGGCGCGGGCGGTGGAGTTCACCAATCGCGGCGACTTCGCCTGGGAGACCTTCACCGCCCTGTCAAAGGAGTTCGCGCGCACGGACCCCGACATCATCCTGGGCGTCGGCTCGATTCTGGATGCGCCGACGGCGGCCCTCTATCTGGCCTCGGGCGCGCGGTTCGTGGTCAGCCCGTGTCTGGTTCCCGAGGTGGCGCAGGTCTGCAACCGCCGCATGGTCGCCTATGCGCCGGGCTGCGGTTCGGTGCGCGATATCTCTGAGGCGCAAGAACTGGGCTGCGAGATCGTCAAACTGTTCCCCGGGGCCTCGGTCGGCGGGGCGGAGTTCGTCAAGGCGGTGCTGGGGCCGATGCCGTGGACCAAGATCATGCCGACCGGCGGCGTCGAGCCTGACGAAGCCTCCATCCGCGACTGGTTCGGGGCGGGTATCGTCGCGGCGGGCATGGGGTCCAAGCTGATCACCAAGGCCGCCATCGAGGCGAAGGACTGGGCCGGGATAGAGGCTCAGGTGCGCCAGACAGTCCAGACGATCGCGGCGTTTCGGAAGAAAGGCTGACCCTCTCCCTCCCCGTCCCGGGGAGGGTGGCTGAGCCTGAAAGGCGAAGCCGGGTGGGGGCGGCTGGGTCATTCAGTCGCCGAGCCCAGTATCGCCTGGCCCTCCCCACCCGGTCTCCGCTTCGCTCCGACCACCCTCCCCGGGACGGGGAGGGAGAGGCGTCGCGCCTATATTGCGCTCAAGCAGCGAGCCGCCGCGCGGCGAGCGCTAGCCCACAAAAAAAGGCCCCGCCGTTTCCAGCGGGGCCTCTTCTATTCAAACGCCTTCGCCGATCAGGCGGCGGCTTCGTTCTTGGCGGCCAGCTTGGCCTGGTGAGCGGCCATGCCGGCGGCGATCAGCTCGGCGGCTTCGCCCGCGTCGCCCCAGCCGTTGACCTTGACCGACTTGCCCTTCTCCAGATCCTTGTAGCGGGTGAAGAAGTGCTCGATCTGCTCGATCAGGATGGCGGGCAGCTGACGATAGCTGGAAACCTCGGTGTAATAGGGGTTCAGCTTGTCGACCGGCACGGCCAGGATCTTTTCGTCGCCGCCGGCCTCGTCGACCATCTTCAGCACGCCGATCGGGCGCGAACGGATGACGCAGCCCGGCACCACCGGCGTCGGGTTCAGCACGATCACGTCGCAGGGGTCGCCATCGTCCGACAGGGTGTGCGGCACGAAGCCGTAGTTGCCCGGATAGTACATGGCGGTGTGCAGGAAGCGGTCGACGAACAGGGCGCCGGAGTCCTTGTCCATCTCATACTTCACCGGCAGGCCGCCCTGCGGGATCTCGATGATGACGTTGATGTCCCACGGCGCGTTGGGGCCGACCGGGATGGCGTCGATGTTCATGGTACGCTCTTATTGCAGGTGCGAACGGGGGAGAATTGACGCGCGTGATAAGCTTTGCGCGTCTTTACGGCAAGCGTCGCGGCGATCACGCTTGCCTTGCGCGGGCCGACGTGGCGTCAATCAGGCATGAGTCTGTTTGATTGGATCGCCCTGTTCGTCTTCGTCATCGCCTGGTTGGGCTATGGCCCGCTGATGCGTCTGACAGCGCGCCGCAGCGGCTCGCTCAACGTGGACATGCTGTCGGTGCGCGACGCCTGGATGCGCGCCATGACCCACCGCGAGATGCGATTGATCGACAGCCAGCTGCTGGGCCATTCGATCAACTCGGGCTCCTTCTTCGCCTCGACCAATCTGCTGCTGATCGCCGCCGTGGCCGGCGTGCTGTTCGGGGGGGAGGCGGCCCTGCGCGGTTTCGCCGCCGTCGGCGCCGAGGCCGTCACGCCGCGCCTGATGGAGGCCAAGCTGGCCCTAGTGTTGCTGTGCCTGGCGCGCGGCTTTCTCGACTTCATCTGGGCGCTGCGCCAGCTGAACTACACCGTCGCCCTGATCGGCGCCGCGCCGGAAATCCATGAAGAAGCCGACCGCGTCGCCTATGGCCGGGCCGTGGCGCGGGTGCTGAACCCTGCGTTGGCCAACTTCAATCAGGGCGTGCGGGGCTATTATTTCGCCCTGGCCGCTGCGGCCTGGCTGTTCGGTCCGCTGTGGCTGCTGCTCGGCGCAGTGTCGGTGTTCGCCCTGCTGGCCTGGCGCCAGCTGGCCTCGCCCGCCGCCTCCGCCATACGTCAGGCCCGGCGTCTTCTGGAGCAGGCCTAGCTATCTCGCAGGTGCGAGATAAGCGCCGCTGACGACCCATCCGGCGCTCCGCTCTGACCGTGAACTCCGTAACATCCCGTGATTGCATAAGGCCGAAACGGCCCTTGTTTTTTTGTGCGCTGCAAACTAACTTCTTTTTCGACGCTTTCGAGCGTCTTGCCCTTCCTGGGCGTTTCCTCCCTATAGACTTTCAAAGCCGCGCCGTTTGGCGCGGCTCTTTTTTTGTCCTGGGACCCGCAGTCAGACGCGCCAGTCGGCGCACAGTTCGGCGATCACCCGCCGCAGCGCGGAGCGGCAACGGTTCCAGCCGGGGGAGGGGGCCCAGGCGGCCTCATCCCAGTACAGCCCTCGGCTCAGCTCCACCTGAATGGCCTCAAAGCCCTCGTCCGGCCGTCCCCACCGCTGGGTCGCATAGCCGCCGGCGTAGGGCCGGTTCAGCCCCACCGTCAGCCCCTGCGCCTCGAACAGCCGCCGCAGCCGCCGCGTCAACGCTGCGTCGCAGCTGCTCCCATGCCGGTCGCCCAGCACCACGTCCACCGCGCCGCCTGTCGCCCGCGCAGGCATGGAGTGCCAGTCGACCAGCACCGCCCGTCCGGCGTGCGATCGCGTCGCCTGCATCATCTGCGTCAGGGCCGCGTGATAGGGCGCATGAACCTGCGCCACCCGCGCCCCGGCCTCGCTCTTGGTCAGGCGTCGCTCGTACAGAGGCGTCCCGTCCCCCGCCAGGCGCGCCACCACGCCGTATCCGGCCAGAGCCTTGGCGGTGGCGGGACTGTCGTCCGCGTCGATGATCAGGGCCGGATCCCACTCGTCCGGCGCCCGGTTCAGATCGACATAGGCCCGGCCGAACCGCGCGGCGATCACGGCCGCGCCTTGCTCGGGTCCGCAGTCGATCAACTGGTCCACCGCCGCGTCCTCGGCGCTGCGCACGGCGCGGACCGAGGCGGATGCGTTCATGTCCGCCGGATACACGTCGCCCGAATGCGGCGAGGCGAACACCAGCGGCGTCGCGCGCCCGGCGGCGGCCGGCGCGATCCAGAAGGGCGACTGAGGCGCGTCCATGTTTCGCCCATAGCCTGCTTCGCGCGCAAAGGCGCGTCCGGCGAGCCCGCCGTTCGTCTTCATCGCCGGTTTACCCGGCCCGCCTAGTCTGGCGACTGAATTCCAACGGTTTAGACTCGATCATGGCGCGCATTCTTCTGGCCGAAGACGACAACTCCCTCCGCGGCTTCCTGACCCGCGCGCTTGAGCGGGCCGACCATGAGGTCGTGGCCTGCGAGAACGGCGACGACGCCATCGACGCCCTGGACCAGGGTCCCTACGACCTGCTGCTGACCGACATCGTCATGCCCGGCGCCGACGGCATCGAGGTCGCCCGTGTCGCCGCCGCCCGCCAGCCGGGCCTGCGCATCATGTTCATCACCGGCTTCGCCGCCGTCGCCCTCAGCGCCGCACAGGCCTCGCCCCAGGCCAAGGTCCTGTCCAAACCCGTCCACCTGCGCGACCTGGTGACCGAGGTCGAGCGCATGATCGCGGCTTAAGCGAAAGAAAAGTCGAAGAAAGGCGCCGAACCCCCTTGCAGCCTGCGCAAACTGCGGGTTATAGACGCCGCCTTCCCGCCCACCGGCCCAACCGCCGAGGGGCCGCAGAACAGGCGGACGCGTAGCTCAGCGGGAGAGCACTACGTTGACATCGTAGGGGTCACAGGTTCAATCCCTGTCGCGTCCACCATCTGCCTTTCCTTTTAGAATCAGGCCTCTAAGCGGTTTGCGCCACGGTGGCGCGATCTTCGTTCCTCGTCTTGTTGCCAGAATGGTTTCCAGAATGGCGGCCTGACGGACAGCACGAGGCGCTCATCGCGCGACTCAGCTACACCGCTGCGCCATGACACCCGACCAACTGAACCACGCCCTCGACGCTATGGCCGCAGCCGCAGGCGATGACCCCAACCTGGCGCCCGGCCTGATCACAGTGGAGAGCGGCCATTGGGTGGACGTGCTGTCGGCAGTACGCGCGACTTGCGCGGCGCTGAACGACGGCCTGCGCCACAGGGAGATCGTGATCCACGTCGGATCGCAGCAGGAAACGAAGGTGCTGACGCGTGCTGAAGCGGGGGAGCTCGGGGCGCCCTATCGCGATCTGGAGGCTAGAGCCTGATGATCAAAAGCGGCGGCTCCAAATGTCCGCCAAGGGTGGAAGGCGGAAGTTGCTCCCAGAATCGGCTCTCTGTATCGTTGATACATGAGCATTATAGATCGAGCCCCGACTCTGGCCTTCTTCATCGCCATCGCGCTGGGGCTGGCATTGATCGTCTCTGCTCTGATTTCAGGCTCTGATTGGGCGGTCCTCATCGGCTTGGTCGGACTGCTGCTAGCGGGCAAATCGACGCTGACCTTGGTCAAGCGGTTCGGAGCGACCGACCAACCTCAGTAAGTCCCACGGGGACTGAACTCTCTGGATGTCAGCAACGGGTCGATTTCGATCCTGGGCTCCCGCGCCGAAAGCGGACGTTGGCTGTCAGGCCGGAAAGCGGTCGCCGTGGTCGTCCGCTAGGGGTGGACAGCGGAAGTTCAGCGCCGCACGGTGAGGTATGCGGTCTTCAGCCATCACACCCCTCGCAGTCTCCATTGCAGCACTCGCGGCGTGTTCTGCTTCGGTTGCCAACGCGCAACCAGCTTTAGAGCAAGGATTCGCTGGCGCTCTGCGTGGCTGTGAGGAATGGATTCTAAATCCAGAAAGCTGGATCAACGGCCCCGCTCCCTTCATCGCAACGGTAGGCCTGGGCGACACGATGGGGCTGGTTGCCAAGGTCGATGAGGCGTCGCTTCCGCCTCCGGCCTTGCGTCGCGGAAACCGCTACTGGCGCATCAATTCGACAGAGACCGCCGGCTATGTCCTGGTCGTCTCGGACCAGGCGCCCATGTGCCACATCACCGGCGGTGGAAATGTCGATTTGCAGCCCGTGGTGGAAGCCGTCCTGACGTCTGCAGACTTCGCCAGCCGCTGGGAGGCGGTTCGGCAGACCGAGCGGCGAGACATGGCGACGACCACGTTCCGGAACCGGACCGATCCGTCCCTGTCCGCGGTTGTCAGTCGAGCGAAACGGCCGGGCGAGAGGCTAGACCGCGTCCAGGTCTTGGTGACGGCGACGTACGAAACGCAGAACTAAGACTCTGCTTCGATGCCGCGCGCGAACGTCCGCAACGGGTGGAAAGCGGACTTTGAAAAAAAAGGCCAGCGCGATCTAGATTTCAGGGGCTGGGCAGTCTGCTTGGCGCGGCCAGCGTCTGCGCAGCGCCGCTGGGAGCTTCGCGTTTGCAAAGGCTGTCAAAAAGTGAAAGGGACTCCCGCAGCAAAATGTCCATTCCGATCTCGCGACGTCGTTGATCTACGGCATCCACCGAGTCGATGCTCGACCTATCGAACCTCCCGTCGCGACAAGGCCGGTTTGTGCCAAAGGGTTGATGTTGCCCTTCGGCAAGCGCGTTTCGATCAACCATGCGGGCATAGTCTTGCGGCATAAGACGGCCAGCCCTGACTTCGCTCCGCACCATTGGGAGGACCATGTCGCGAAAAGCGCGGCTGGGGCTGCCAGGCGACGGATTCGCATGTTGAGCGATCAACCATGCTCCCTGCGCTGCCTCGCCCTTCAACGGGGGCCATCCGCGAGCCGTAACGATGGAGCGTAGGCGGGAGAAATTATCGTCGTCGACGCGCTTCCAGGCTGCAGCGAGACAGGTTTGATCTCCTTCTTGGCAACCCAATTCAGCATCCGAAGCCCTGCGAACTCCCTGATCCGCGTCCTTGCGGAGCGCGAACTCACGCCCGAGACATTCGTCGTCTGACACATGACAAGCTAGCAGATTTGCCTGATCCAGCGATCTGTACGGCGGGGCAGGCGACGATTGCGTCGTGAGCAGCGCCAGCAGCAATAGGATCATCGTCTTCATCTCCAGCGGTCCATAAAGCTGTCAGCATGAGCGCTGATCCGCAACTAGTCGGCGGCGGCAATGAAAAGTCGCCTATGGGTCGAAAGCAGGCCGCCTGCTCCTTGTCGGAAACGCGACGCTTGGAAACGAAGAAGGCCCGCCCTCCGAAGAGAGTGGGCCTTGAAGGTGAGCTACCCAGTCACCAGAATATTTAGATACGTTCCACTTCTTCACCACCGCCAAATCGCTTTCACCATCCGTATGGACACCCAAAACGAGCTCTAAAGTGCCCGGCTCTTCGAATGACGCATCCGTATGACAAATAGGTAGGATGACGCCCGTGCTTTCTGCGCCCAGCTCTACGTCAAGCTCGATAGCCCACTCGATCTCTCGAATGTGAAACAGCCATCGACTTCAACCGACCCGGATCAGCACCGTTTCTAGCGCAGACATCCCGACGAAGGGTAGCGCCTTAGCTTCCGCTCACGGCCCTATGGAATCGAAAAGGTTGCTGAAGCCGGACGCGAAAAAGAGAAGCAACAGAGAACAGGCGTGAACCCAGCGCGATCGCCAAAGCAAGGCCGCCCCGGCGGCCGCCAAAGCCCCAGACACGATAAGGATCGGCAGCCATTGCGGCTGTCCTGCCGCTATTGCTCCCCATATCAGGGTGATCAGGTTGCATGCGAGGCTGGCCGCCAGCAGGCCCCACCTGTGTGTGATGGTTTCCGCATAGAAGGCCCGCAGGTCGATACCGCTGGCTGGCACATCATCGGGAAGAGCGGAAGCCACCATGAGGAAGCCAAGCGCCAGGAAGAAGAGATTCGGCAGGAACTGGAGGATGGTGAGGGCCTGCCCTTTGGGGGGATAGCCGAACTGCCACCACCAAAAGATGATCAGGCCGAAAAGCATGTAGCCTGCATAAACAAGTGTGAGCCAGTCCCACCTCACACGTCGGCCGGCCCGCAACAACCTGTGTAGGCTGGTGAGAAGATCCGCGACGCCGAGCCCTATGATTACGCCGGAGAAAGCCAGCACGAACTCGTTCAGCGACATGTTCTCCCCCCGCGGACTTAACCCGGCACCCATCACTCATAACGGAATTTCTGGCTCATCCAATGAGCGAACCTAGTTCCTCCAGAACTCGCGCCCGGAAAACGAAGAAGCCCCGCCACCCGGTGAAGGCCGACGGGGCGTGTTGCGGAGCCTGAGGCTCGACGCTGGATCATATTGGTGGCGTCGCCGAAATGATCAGCCCGGCCTCAAGCGAGCCCACCACGGCCGCCCTATTCGCTCGACGGCCTCCGCGTCCCTCGCCTCGCAGGCCCGCACGATCCCGATCACGTCCGCCGTCCGGCCGTTGGCGGTCCGCAGGGCGCCGGTCTGCGCCACCCCGAATGCCATCCAATCCCGCTCGTCGGTGGGCTCCGTCGGAAGGGCGGCGGACGGGACAGGCTCAGTCCACCCGGCCGGGATCAGCGCGGAACACGGCGCACTGTGGGTCACGGTAATCGGAGAGCTGGCACACCCTGCGGCGAGCAGCATCAGCGGCAGCATTGCGATCAGGCGCATGGCGGATTTCCTTTTCAGCCTGGGTGACGATGGAGGCGGTAGAGCGGTCTCGCGCGTCGGCGCGGTCCCGAATGGCGCTGGCGTCGCGTGCAACGGCCGTGCGCCCCTCGGCCAGGCTCTTGCCCGCTTCGGCCTGTCGGGCCCGGTCAGCGGCCTTCTGGCGGTCATCGGCGACGCACATGGTCAGCAGGATCAGGGCGAGGGCGAGACAGACGAAGGCGAGCCAGCCGGTGGTGGTGATGTCGCGCAGGCGGATCATCGCGCCCATTCCCCGGTCTTCTTGTGCAGCCAGGTCAAGAACTGGCCGACCGTATTGTTCTGGAGAATGGCCGGGTTGGCCTTGGTCGCTTCAGGGCGGCCATGCCTGCGCCGGAGAAGTGTGCTGCATAGAGCGAGGCCCGGTTGATCGGGATGCCCTTGGCCTTCAACACCGCGGCGTTTCGAGCGGTGAAGGTCTTGGCCCGGGCCAAATGCTCCTCGGGCGAAGGCTTCAGGCCGCCAAAGGCCGGGCGCCGGATGTACTCGCCTTTGGCGTCCTTGCCCCAGGAGCCGCCTTCTCCGACCCAACTTTTCAGGATGAACTGATAGAGGCCGTCGATGTCGGCGCCCGGACATAGGGTCGGTCGCCACTCTCGATGCGCGACAGCATGGGCCAGTAGGCGGCCGGGATCTCGCTGGCTGGCACGGACGGGACCTTTACACCCGCCAGCGCCGCAAGCTCCCACAGCTTGGCTTCCGTATCGCGCCCAGCCCAGCCGTCTTCCTTCAGGCCGAAGGTGCGCTGGAAGAGGCGCACGAAGTCGTCGTCGCTCATGGTGCTCATGGCGAGGTCTCCAGTTCAGATTGTGATGGTGTGGGTTGTGATTTAAGAACAACGTCGGTACGCCATCAGCTTTAGAAGTCTGGGGCGTGTCATGAAAAAGCTATTCGCAACGGCGGCGGCCGCGACCGTTCTGATCGCGGGAACGGCGACAGCTCAAATCGTACTGCCGTCAGGACAAGTCGGCGCACCGTATTCGGCGGCGCTTACGACGCCATCCGGCTATAGCACAGCCAACTACGTAACCCCCTCCGCGCCTCCGGGGCTATCCGTGGCAGGGGCGACGCTGGTCGGAACCCCGTCAGTCGCGGGAACCTACAATTTCACCGTCGACGTCTCAGGCATGGCCGCATCCATGTGCCCCAGCGCGGTCTTTCCATACAACCCCGTGCCTTGCTTACTGCCCGCCTCGACCAAACAGACTTATAGTGTGCAGGTTGCCGCCGCTCCGGCCCCCGTCCCCACCCTCTCCGAATGGGCGATGATCCTGCTGGGCGTGATGTTGGCTGGCGGTGCGGCCCTGACGATCCAGCGGCGGCGGGCGGCTTAGAAGCAAAGGCGCAGCTGCTCTTGCACGATGCGGATGCTCATCGCGGTCTCCAGTTCAGATTGTGATGTTTGGATTTGCTCTTTCCGACAATCGCGGTTAGGCGATTCGTCTACTTAGGGGAGAGGCGATTTGAAGAAGCTGTTTGCGACGACTGTCATGATTGCTGGGCTACTGTCGTGCGTAGGGGCAGCTGCAGCAGGAACATATCAGGGCGTTGCAAGTCATGACGGTACACAGTGGGAGATTTCTTGGAGTAATGTTTGGCCAACATGCTCATTTAAATCTCTATCTTCTTCTTCACCTTCTGTATTATTAGCTACTATTGACGGCGTCGATAGAGATTTAACTAGATATAATATCAGTGTTAACAACATAACCGGCAAGAATTATTTGACATTCCTCCCGAGCCCTCCTGGCGTCTTGAGTAAGATGACATTTCAGGGCCAGGACTCATTTCAGTGTGACGGCCACACTTTCCTTCTTCCTGGATATGTCGCTCCCACCGCCATTCCCACCATGTCCGAATGGGCGATGATTTTGCTGGGCGTCTTGCTGGCTGGCGGTGCGGCGCTGATGATCCAGCGGCGGCGTCCGGCGGCCTGATCCCCACTCTGGTTGCGCCCGAAGTAGAAGCCGAGGATCAGCAGCATCCCGTCCTTGAACATCGACGCCACCAGCATGACAGCGTCGGCATAGCGCTCGGCCACCATGTCGCCCAGCCAGGCGATCATCGGCAGGAACAGCAGGTTGCCGGCCAGGAAGCCGAGGGCGAGGATCGTCGTGGTGCGCGGCAGGTTGATCACCTGAGGCCACCAGCGGGGCGGTTTGCGCCTCATGCTCCGGCTCCGTTCTTGATGCTGATGCCCGCGACGAAGGCGGCGATGCCGGCCAGCAGCCACGGCGCGGTCTGACGCAGCCAATCGACCAGGGCCTTGGCGCCCTTCTGCTGATCCCGCGTCCCCTCCAGATCGTCGATGCGCTTGAAAGCGGCCGACAGGCGGTCGTTCAGGGCCTTGATCTGGCGCTCGTACTCGCGCGCCTCCAGCTTGATGACCCGCTCGCGCACGTCATCGACCTTGGCGTTCATCCGCTCGACCTGACGGCCAAGGGCTGACACCGCGTCGGTCAGACCGCGCATGGCATGAATTTCGGCCATGCTGACGGCCTCCGGCTTGGTCACCGGAGTAATGATCTCGTCGCCTGCGGACATGCGGGCTCCTACGCGATGGGTTTGGAGAAGAGACGAACCGGGTTCGTCAGCGCCGGGTAAGCCGCCCGGTCGCAACGCCAGCGGCGAACACCGCCAGCAGGATCAGGCCCGCGATCAGGCCGACTTCGAGGATCAGGCGGTCAAACATCGCCGGGCCAGCCGATCATCCAGTCGACAGAGGCCGGATCGGCGGCCGCCCGCACCTGCGACTTCAGCGCCCCGCCGTGGAACAGCAGGGCCGACGCGTGCGCCGTCATCGCCGCCAGCACCTGGAGCACCTGCGCCGCCGTGGTCTGGATGTTCCAGTTGTCCTCGGCCCGCATGGGCAGCGTGCACGCTGTGCAGCAGCGCGTAGACCTACGGACCCAGCCGGCGATCGTTATTGAAGCTTGAACCATCGCACCGGGGCTCTGCCCGAAGCCGGACTCTTGCGCGGGGCCGCCTGCGGTTATCAGTGCTGGACGAAGGCGCTTCGGACGCTTTCGGCGCCGACAAGCTACGGAAAACTCATAGAGCGCCCGGATTTTCATCGTGGGGGGGCAAAGGTTCAATCCCTGCCCGCCGCCATTCTTTACAAGCCGTTGGATGGCCTGAGCGGCGCGAGGCTTGCTTCGCTGAAGCGTGATTCGCCTCTGGCGGCCTGCGGCGGGTTGTTCGCCAGCTCAGAATCTCTTGCTCTCTCGCGCCGTGTTTTCTTCGGGGATTGCCCCGGGACTCATTGACCCGTCCGGGATTATTGCGCTGCCGCCCGGTTTACATTCGGCTCAGCTTGCCGCCCAATCCCCCATTGGGCGACGCTTGTCCGCGCGCCTGGCTCTCGAGGGGAGCCGTGACGCTTATTGGGGGTTGAGGATGAAGAAACTGCTTGTCGCCGCAGTGTCGGCGCTGGCTCTGGCCGGGCCGGTCATGGCCCAGGACGCGGCGCCGGCCGGGGCGCGCTCGGACGCGGCGCGTGAGCGCGGCGAGGCGGCCATTCCGCCGCCCGTGATGTCCGAGACCCGCCACACCGGCGTCTTCGGCGGGCAGCGCATCGCCTATCGCGCCATCGCCGGCGAGACCTATCTGAAGGACAAGGACGGCAAGCCGCTCGCGGCCATGGTGTCTTACAGCTATATCAAGGAAGGTCCGAAGGATCCGAACCGTCCGGTCACCTTCCTGTGGAACGGCGGCCCCGGCTCGGGCTCGCTGTGGCTGCACATGGGCGCCTTCGGGCCCAAGCGCGTGGTCGTGCCCTCGGACGCCAAGGATGACGGCGCGGCGCCGTTTCCGATCATCGACAACCCTGAGTCCCTGCTGGACGTCACCGACATCGTCTTCATCGACCCGATCGGCACCGGCTTCAGCCGCGCCCTGGGCAAGACCGATCCGGCCGACTACTGGGGCGTGACCAAGGACGCCAAGTCGATCGCCGAGTTCATCCGCATGTGGCTGAACACGCATGAGCGCTGGAACGCGCCCAAGTTCATCGGCGGCGAAAGCTACGGCACCACCCGTTCGGCCGCCGTCATCAATGAACTGGAAGGCAGCTACACCGACGTTTCGATCAACGGCATCCTGCTGATCTCGTCGATCCTGGACTTCAGCCTGGCCGCCGATGCGCAGGGCAACGAGCTGGGCTTCGTCACCAATCTGCCGTCGATGGCGGCCACGGCCTGGTATCACGACAAGGTGCCGAACAAGCCCGCCACGGTGGAGGAGTTCGTCGCCGAGGCCCGGGCCTGGGCCATCGGCCCCTACGCCACGGCCCTGCTGAAAGGCAACGACCTGACGGCCCAGGAGCGGGCGGCCATCCTGCCGCAGCTGTCGCGCTACACCGGCGTGTCCCAGGCCTATCTGAGCAACGCCAACCTGCGCCTGTCGCCCAGCCGCTTCTACAAGGAGCTGCTGCGGGATCGCGGCCTGACCATCGGCCGTCTGGACACCCGCTACACCGGCGTCGACTACGACAACGCCGGCGACCGCCCGGACAACGACCCCAGCTTCTACGGCATCGACGGCGCCTATACCGCCGCCATGAACGCCTGGGCGCGCGAAGGGCTGAAGTATTCGCCTGACGTGGTCTATTCCTCGATCGGCGGCACCCGCAACTGGGACTGGAACCTGCCGACCGCCGGGCGCGGCGGCGCCGAGTATCTGAACGTGGCCCCCTATATCGGCCGCGCCCTGCGCGAGAACAGCGCCCTGCGCGTCTGGGTGGGGCAGGGCTACTACGACTTCGCCACGCCCTTCTTCGGCGCCGAATATTCGCTGAACCGTCCGGGCTTCCCGACCGACGGCCGCATCGAGTGGCACTACTACCACTCGGGCCACATGATGTACGTGCGTGAAGACGACCTGAAGAAGCTGTCCAGCGACATCCGCTCCTTCATCCGCGCGCGCTAACCCAGCGTCCGCCAAGGCAGAAGACGCCGCCCGTTCCTGATGCAGGGGCGGGCGGCGTTTTTTGTCGGCTCCCGAGCGGAAGCTCCAGGGCCTGTGGGCCTTGCGGTCTGATCTTGGGCTCCTTGCGCGTCAGCGTCGTGGCGCAAAGTCGCGCGCCGTGCTACGCGCGCCGGACCATGACGACGCCCCCTATCGAACGCATCCGCAATTTCTCGGTGGTCGCCCACATCGACCACGGCAAGTCGACCCTGTCCGACCGCCTGATCCAGTTCACGGGCGGCCTGACCGCGCGCGAAATGTCCGAGCAGGTGCTCGACAACATGGACATCGAGAAGGAGCGCGGCATCACCATCAAGGCGCAGACCGTGCGCCTGAACTACAAGGCCAAGGACGGGCACGACTACGTCCTGAACCTGATGGATACGCCGGGCCACGTCGACTTCGCCTATGAGGTGTCGCGCTCTCTGGCGGCCTGTGAAGGCTCGATCCTGGTGGTGGACGCCTCGCAAGGGGTCGAGGCCCAGACGCTGGCCAACGTCTATCAGGCCATCGACAACAACCATGAGATCGTCCCGGTCCTGAACAAGATCGACCTGCCCGCCGCCGAGCCGGAGCGGGTCAAGGCCCAGATCGAGGACGTCATCGGCCTGGACGCCTCGGACGCCATCGAATGCTCGGCCAAGTCGGGTCTGGGCATCGAAGACGTGCTGGAAGGCATCGTCGCGCGCCTGCCGGCGCCCAAGGGCGACATCAACGCTCCGCTGAAGGCCATGCTGGTCGACGCCTGGTACGACCCCTACCTGGGCGTGGTGCTGCTGGTACGCGTGTTCGACGGCGTGCTGAAGGCGGGGATGCGCGTCAAGATGATGCAGACCGGCTCGACCCATCTGGTCGATCGCGTCGGCGTCTTCCTGCCCAAGAACACGCCCGTCGAGCAGCTTGGCCCCGGCGAGGTCGGCTTCATCACCGCCCAGATCAAGGAAGTCGCCCACGCCGCCGTCGGCGACACCATCACCGACGAGAAGAAGCCGACCGCCGAAGCCCTGAAGGGCTTTAAGGAAGTCCAGTCGGTGGTCTTCTGCGGCCTGTTCCCGGTCGACGCCGCCGACTTCGAGGACCTGCGCGCCGCCATCGGCAAGCTGCGCCTGAACGACGCCAGCTTCACCTATGAGATGGAGAGCTCGGCCGCCCTGGGCTTCGGCTTCCGCTGCGGCTTCCTGGGCCTGCTGCACCTGGAGATCATTCAGGAGCGCCTGAGCCGCGAGTTCAACCTCGACCTGATCGCGACGGCGCCCTCGGTCGTCTACAAGATCGGCCTGCGCGACGGGACCGAGATCGACCTGCACAACCCGGCCGACCTGCCGGACGTCATGCAGATCGAGACGATCAGCGAGCCGTGGATCAAGGCCACCATCCTGACCCCCGACGAATACCTCGGCGGCGTGATCAAGCTGTGCCAGGACCGTCGCGGCAGCCAGATCGAGCTGTCCTATGTCGGCAGCCGCGCGCTTGTGGTCTACGAGCTGCCGCTGAACGAGGTGGTGTTCGACTTCTACGACCGGCTGAAGTCGATCTCGAAGGGGTACGCCTCGTTCGACTATGAGATCACCGACTACAAGGTCGGCGACCTGGTGAAGATGTCGATCCTGGTCAACGCCGAGCCGGTGGACGCCCTGTCGATGCTGGTGCACCGCGCCCGCGCCGAGACGCGCGGCCGCGGCATGGTCGAGAAGATGAAGGAGCTGATCCCTCCGCACATGTTCACCATCCCGATCCAGGCGGCCATCGGGGGCAAGATCATCGCCCGCGAGACAGTGCGCGCCCTGCGCAAGGACGTGACGAGCAAGTGCTACGGCGGCGACGCCACCCGCAAGAAGAAGCTGCTGGAGAAGCAGAAGGCGGGCAAGAAGCGGATGCGCCAGTTCGGCAAGGTCGAGATCCCGCAGGAAGCCTTCATCGCCGCCCTGAAGATGGACGAGGATTGACGGCCGAGCCCGTCGTCTTCATCCCTGTTCGCACAAGGATGATGCCGGGGCGGGTTTGATCCAAGGCAAAGTCATCCCCCTCGGGGTGACGCTGCGATGCGGATCGCTTACATCTCTCGCCAAGGGAGAAACGATATGACGCGATCCAACGCGCCCGCCTATCAGAGTGGCTTCGCCAATCACTTCGCTACGGAGGCCGTGGACGGCGCCCTGCCGGTCGGGCGCAACTCGCCGCAGCGCCCGGCGCTGGGCCTCTATGCCGAACAGCTGTCGGGCACCGCCTTCACCGCGCCGCGCGATCACAATCTGCGCAGCTGGCTGTATCGCCTGCGGCCCTCGGCCCAGCACGGGCCGTATCAGCCGTTCGCGCAGGGCCGGGTGCGGTCCGGCCCCTTCACCGAAACGCCGCCCAATCCCAACCGGATGCGTTGGGACCCGCTGCCCATGCCGGACCAGCCGACCGACTGGGTCGAGGGGCTGACCACCTATGGCGGCAACGGTTGCGCCGATTCCGGCACGGGGGTGGGCGTTCATCTCTATGTCGCCAACCGCTCGATGGTCGACCGCGTCTTCTATTCGGCCGACGGCGAACTGCTGATCGTGCCGCAGCAGGGGACGCAGCGTTTCGTCACCGAGATGGGCCTCATCGAGGCGGCGCCGGGCCACATTGTCGTCATTCCGCGCGGCGTCCGCTTCCGCGTCGAGGTGGACGGTGAGGCGCGCGGCTATGTCTGCGAAAATTACGGCGCGCCCTTCCGCCTGCCGGACCTGGGCCCCATCGGCTCCAACGGCTTGGCCAATCCGCGCGACTTCGAGACGCCCGTCGCCTGGTTCGAGGACGTGGACCGTCCGACGCAGTGCGTTCAGAAATACGGCGGCCAGCTGTGGGCCACGACCTTCGATCACAGCCCGCTGGACGTGGTCGCCTGGCACGGCAACTACGCCCCCTGCCGCTATGACACGGCGCGGTTCAACACCATCGGCACGGTCAGCTTCGACCACCCGGACCCGTCGATCTTCACCGTCCTGACCTCGCCCAGCGATACGCCAGGCACCGCCAACTGCGACTTCGTCATCTTCCCGCCGCGCTGGATGGTGGCCGAAGACACCTTCCGCCCGCCGTGGTTCCACCGCAACGTCATGAGCGAGTTCATGGGGCTGATCTTCGGCGAGTATGACGCCAAGGCGGGCGGCTTCGCGCCGGGCGGCGCCTCCTTGCACAACCGCATGAGCGGCCACGGCCCCGACCAGGCTAGCTGGGACGGCGCGACCAAGGCGGAGCTGAAGCCGCACAAGATCGAGAACACCCTGGCCTTCATGTTCGAGACCCGGATGCCGATCCGCACGACCCAGTGGGCTGAACAGACGCCGCTGATGCAGCTCGATTACGACGACTGCTGGACCGGGTTCCAGAAGGGCGCGGCCGGCTGAGGCCTGGCGGTCCAGCCTGAACTCCAGGCAAGAAAAAGCCCCCATCGCCAGCGCGGTGGGGGCTTGATCATTCTGGACCGTCTCTTAGTTCGACGGGGCCGGCGGATTGGTGCTCGGCGAGGTGTTCGGCGTATTCTCGGTGGTCATGCCGCCGTCGGCGTTGCCCGCTTGTTGCTCGATGCGGTCGGCCTCGGCGTTCAGGGCGCGCTCTTCGGCTTCATTCGGCGTGGCGGCGGCCTGAGCTTCCAGGGCGTCGGCCTTCTGTTCCGCAGCCCGGTCGGCGGCGCTTTCGCCGCAGGCGGCCAGGCCGGCGAAGGCGGCGATGGAGACGGCGGTCAGAACGAGTTTACGCATGGTGTTCCTCCAAAGGTTGAGGCCCGAGTAACGCCTCGTCCTCACATTCGGTTCACGCCCCTGTGATCATTTTTATCGCTCTTGTGCGAGCGCGACGCGCGCGGCCCCCAGCAGGGCGGCGTGTTCGTGCAGGATCACCTTCGTCGGTATGGCGGCCATATAGCCCTCAAACCGCCCCTTACGCTCGAACCGGCGCCGGAAGGGGCTGGCCTGAATGAAGGGCAGGATGCGCGGGACGATGCCCCCGGCGATATAGACCCCGCCGCGCGCGCCGGTGGTCAGGGCGATGTCGCCCGCCACGGCCCCCAGCATGGCGCAGAAGCGGGCCAGGGTGGCGCCGCACGGGCTGTTCGGGTCGTCCAGGGCCTGGGCGGTGATCTGGGCGGGGTCGTCGATATGGGTCTCGCGGCCGTCGATCTCGGCCAGGGCGCGATGCAGGTTCAGCAGGCCGGGCCCGCAGATCAGCCGCTCGATCGACACCCGTTCATAGCGGCGGCGCAGGATGCGCAGCACTTCGTCCTCGACCGCGTCGCCGGGGGCGAAACAGGCGTGGCCGCCTTCACCCGCGAGGGCCGTCTCGCGCCCCTGGGCGTCGCGCGCCAGGGCCGATACGCCAAAGCCCGTGCCGGGCCCGACCACGGCGATGGTCGCGTGTGGATCGCCCTCGTCCGGCCCTCCGAGGGACGCCAGCTGATCCGGCGGCACGACCGGCGCGCCCCAGGCCTGGGCCTCGAAGTCGTTGATCAGCCGCACCGGATCGAGGCCCAGCGTCTGCAGCTCTTGCTCCGACACCCGCCAGGTCGAGTTGGTCATGTCGATGGCGCCGTGCGCGACCGGCCCCGCCACGGCGATCACCCCGCCGCTGGGCCGAACCTCGCACCCGTCCAGATAGGCGGCCACGCCCTCCAGAAAGGTCGGATAGGTCCGGGCGGGAAAGCTGTCGAAATGCTCCAGCACGGTGCGGCCCTCGACGGTGCGGGCCAGGGCGAACCGGGCGTTGGTGCCGCCGACGTCGCCGACCAGAAGCGGGGCAGAGGTCATGCTTTCCTGCGTCATGCGTCCACCGCGCGATCGACCAGGTTCGGATCGGGCGGGCCGTCGTCATGGCCGTTGGCGCCGATGGGGGCGCTGAAACAGACGCTGGCGCCTTGCTCGGCCGTGGACACCGCCTGGCGGAAGGCGCCGAACAGCTCGCGTCCATAACCCCATGACGAGCCCTCTGCGTGGACGCGTGAGCGGGCGGCCGCAGGACGGGCCTTCAGGTCGCCGGCGCCGACGGTGGTCAGCACCCCCGCCTCGGGGTCCAGCCGGATCACGTCGCCGTCGCGCACATGGGCCAGCGGCCCGCCGGCCAGCGCCTCGGGGCTGACATGGATGGCGGCGGGCGTCTTGCCGCTGGCGCCCGACATGCGGCCGTCGGTGACGAAGGCGACCTTGAAGCCCTTGTCCTGCAGCACGCTGAGCGCGGGCGACAGGCTGTGCAGTTCCGGCATCCCATTGGCGCGCGGCCCCTGAAAGCGCAGCACCACCACCACGTCGCGGTCCAGCTTTCCATCCTTGAAGGCCTGCAGCGCGTCTTCCTGGGTCTCGAACACGGCGGCGGGGGCCTCGACGATGCGGTTCTCAGGCTTGACCGCCGAGATCTTGATCACCGCCCGGCCGAGGTCGCCCTGCACCAGCCGCAAACCCCCCTCGCGGTCGAACGGGTCCGTGGCGGGCCGCAGGATGGTCAGGTCCAGGCTCTCACGCACCGTGTCGCGCCAGACCAGTTCGTCGTCCTCCAGCCGAGGCTCCTTGAAATAGGCCTCCAGCCCCTGGCCCATGATGGTCGTCACGTCGGGATGCAGGTTCCCCGCCTCGACCAGCTCGCGGGTGACGAAGGCCACCCCGCCCGCCGCCTGAAAGGCGTTCACATCGGCCGAGCCGTTCGGATAGACCCGCGCCAGCAGCGGCGTGACCGACGACAGCTGGTCCATGTCGGTCCAGTCGATCAGCACCCCCGCAGACCGGGCCATGGCCACAAGGTGGATGGCGTGATTGGTCGACCCGCCGGTGGCCAGCAGGGCGACGATCATGTTGACGATGGTCTTTTCCGACACGACGTCGGCCATCCGGCCGCGCCCCTCGCGCGCCAGCTCGATCGCCCGCTTCGCCGCCGCCGCCGTCAGGGCGTCGCGCAGGCCGGTGTCCGGGTGGACGAAGGCCGTCGACGGCATATGCAGTCCGGCGACCTCCATCATCATCTGATTGGAGTTGGCCGTGCCGTAGAAGGTGCAGGTGCCGGGAGAGTGGTAGCTGGCGATCTCGCTCTTCAGCAGTTCGGCGCGGTCGATCAGCCCTTGCGCGTATTCAGCCCGAACGCGGGCCTTCTCGGCGTTGGGGATGCCGCTGGGCATCGGCCCGGCCGGGGCGAAGACGACGGGCAGATGGCCGAACGCCAGCGCCCCCATGAACAGGCCCGGCACGATCTTGTCGCACACCCCCAGCATCAGGGCGGCGTCGAAGGCGTCGTGGGCCAGGGCCACCCCTGTGGACATGGCGATCACATCGCGGCTGAACAGGCTCAGCTCCATGCCCGGGCGGCCTTGGGTGACGCCGTCGCACATGGCCGGGGTTCCGCCCGCCACCTGCGCCGTGGCGCCGACCTCGCGGGCGGCCTTGCGGATGATCTCCGGAAAGCGCTCGAACGGCTGATGCGCCGACAGCATGTCGTTATAGGCGGTGACGACGCCGAGGTTGGGCTGGGCGCCCGTCATCGCGGTCAGCTTGTCTGCTACCGTCTGCCCGGCGAAGGCGTGGGCCCAGTTGGCGCAGGACAGCTTGGCCCGTCCCGACCCCGATCCCGTCGCCGTGTCCATGCGGCGCAGATAGTCGGCGCGGGTCTTGCGGCTGCGTTCGACGATGCGGGCGGTGACCTCGGCCACCACAGGATTGAGCGCCATCAGTCGGCCTCCGTCCAGATTACTTCAAGGGGGGCGTTCGCCGCGACCAGGGCGGCGATGGGGCTGACGGCCGGATCGCCCGCCGCCTCACGCTTGAACACGGCGCGCTTCTTGGCACCGGTCAGGGCCAGCACCACGCAGCGCGCCGTGACCAGCCACGGCAGGTTGAGCGTCAGTCGCTCCTGCGGCGGCGCCGCGCCGTCACGCCCGGCCGGCACGCCGTAGACGGCGGGTTTCAGGCTGGGCGTCAGAAGGGTGGTCAGCGTCGGGCTGCCGGGGAACATGGAACAGATATGCCCGTCCTCGCCCATGCCCAGTAGGACCGCGTCCAGCGGGCGGCCGTCTGCGGCCAGCGTCTGCGATGCGAGAGCGGCCGCCCGATCCACCGTCACGGCGGGACTGTAGAGCGGGATGAACCGCGCCGCGGCGGCGGGGCCGGTCAGAAGGGCGCGCTTCAACAGGGCCGCGTTCGAGGCGGGTGAAGCTTCAGGCACATAGCGTTCATCCACCAAGGTCGCCGTGACCTTGGTCCAGTCGAGATCGGCCTGCGCCAACCGTGCATAGATGGGCGAGGGGGTCGACCCGCCTGACCCCGCGAACAGGGCGCGCCCGTCGGCCGCAAGCGCCTCCGCCAGCGCTTCGGCCAGCCGGTCTGCGGCGGCCTCGGCCCAGGCCTGGCGGGTGGGAAAGTTCCGGATCATGCCGTCACGCTCCTTCTCCGCTCGGGGGAGAAGGTGGGCCGCAGCGTGGCTCGGATGAGGGGGACGTTAGCCCCACACTCCGCCGTCTTGCGTGATAACACAGCCCCCTCATCCGTCCTGCTTCGCAGGTCACCTTCTCCCTCGAAGGGAGAAGGAGAGAAGTTGAGCTTCTTCATCGCACGTTCCACTTCCGCCCAGTGCGCGACAGCAGCAGGTCCGCCGCCTCCGGCCCCCAGCTTCCCGCGTCATAGTCCAGCGGCCGACACTCCCGGCACGACCAGGCGTCCGCCACCTCGTCCACCCATTTCCAGGCCTGCTCGGCTTCATCTCGGCGCACGAACAGGGTGGAGTCGCCGTGCAGGGCGTCCAGCAGCAGCCGCTCATAGGCGATGCGGCGACGCGGAGCCGCGCCGTCCTTCCCATCCTGCCCCCACGACAGGCTCATCTGGATCGGCTGAAGCTGCATCCGCTGCTCCAGCCCCGGCTTCTTGTTCATCACCGACAGGGAGATGTCCTCGTCCGGCTGCAGCTCGATCACCAGCCGGTTGTCATAGATGTCGCCCCGCTCTCCGTGGCCGAAGATGGAGTGGGGCACCGGCTTGAACTGGATGACGATCTCGGTGCGTTTCTCGGCCAGCCGCTTGCCGGTGCGCATGAAGAAGGGCACGCCGGCCCAGCGCCAGTTGTCGATATCGGCGCGCAGGGCGACGAAGGTCTCCGTGTCCGACGGCTGGCCGCGCTCGGCTTCATAGCTCTCGACCGACCGGCCCTCGATATCTCCAGCCCTATACTGGCCGCGCACCGTGACGCGTTCGGCGTCCTCGGCCATGATGGGGCGCAGCGAGCGCAGCACCTTCACCTTCTCATTGCGCACGGAGTCCGGGTCCAGGTCGCTGGGCGGCTCCATCGCCACCAGACACAGCAGCTGCAGCATATGGTTCTGCACCATGTCCCGCAGGGCGCCGTATTCGTCGTAATAGGGCCAGCGGTCGCCGACGCCGACCGTCTCCCCGACCGTGATCTGCACATGGTCGATGGTCAGATTGTTCCACAGCGGCTCGAAGATGGCGTTGCCGAAGCGCAGGGCGATCAGGTTCTGCACCGTCTCCTTGCCCAGGTAGTGATCGATGCGGAACACCTGCCGCTCGTCAAAGGCGTCGGCCACGGCGTCGTCGATTTCGCGGAAGCTCTCCAGGTCGCGCCCGACCGGCTTTTCCAGCACGATGCGGTCGTCGGGCCCGGCCAGACCGGCCGTTTTCATCGCCGTGACGATGCGGCCGTACAGCGACGGCGACACCGCCAGAAAAGCCGTGATCGCGCCCTCGCCGGCGCGGGCCTTCAGCGGCTTCAGGCTGTCAGCGTCGGTGGCGTCTACGGCCATGTATTCCAGCCGCTCAGTCAATCGCCGCCAGCTGTCTTCGCGCCAGGCGTTGTCGGCTTCGGCGCGCGGCTGCACCGCCTCGCGCACCTTTTTCAGATAGGCCTCGGTCGTCTCTTCGGTGCGCGCGGCGGCGATGATCTTCAGCCCGTCCGGCAGCAGGCCGTCGTGATCGAGGAAGTACAGCGACGGCAGCAGCATACGCAGGGCGAGGTCGCCCCCGCCTCCGAACAGTATCAGCGCCGCCATTCAGGTCTCCTTCGCTTCAGGCCGACCCGCACAGCGGGCCGTCAGCCTTGATCTTCAGCCGGTTCCGCCCGTCGGGTCAGAACGTCCAGCACGTCCTGGAACACCATGTCACGGGCGTGCAGAAGCACCAGCAGGTGATAGATCAAATCCGCCGCCTCGCTGGCGAGTTCCGCATTATCTCCCGCCGCCCCGGCCAGAGCCGTCTCGACGCCTTCTTCGCCGACCTTTTGCGCCGCGCGTTTGGGGCCTTGCGCGATCAGGCGGGCGGTCCAGCTGTCGTTGGGATCGGCCTTCGCGCGGACATGGATGGTGCGCTCCAGCCGCCCGATGCGGCCCAGGCCGGGCGCGTCCTCCTCGCCGAAGCAGCTGATGCGGTTCAGGTGGCAGGCGTTTCCGACCGGGCGCACCTTCACCACCACGGCGTCGCCGTCGCAATCAGGCGTCACCGAGACGACGTTGAGGAAGTCGCCCGACGTCTCGCCCTTCCTCCACCGCCCGCCGCGCGAGCGCGAAAAGAAGGTGGCTTGCCCGCTGTCCAGCGTCTCCCTCAGCGCCGCCTTGTCCATATAGGCCAGCGTCAGCACCTGCAGCGTGTCGGCGTCCTGCACCACGGCGGGGATCAGGCCGTTTCCCTTGGCGAAGTCGATCTGGGAGAGATCGACTGTCATTTTCCTTCTCCCCTCGTGGGAGAAGGTGGGCGCCGAAGGCGCTCGGATGAGGGGGCTGTGTCCGCATGCGAGACGGTGGAGGATGAGGCAGGCAGCCCCCTCATCCGTCTCGCTGCGCGAGCCACCTTCTCCCTCGAGGGGAGAAGGGAATCGATGGTCGTCATATCCTGACCTCCACGCCTTGCGCGTCCAGATAACGCTTCAAATCCGGGATCGAGATCGCGCCCGAGTGGAAAACGCTCGCCGCCAGCGCGCCCGACACGTCCGCCTCCACGAACACGTCCCTGAAATGCTCCACCGCCCCGGCCCCGCCCGAGGCCACCAGCGGAACGGTCAGCCGCCGCCGCGCCTCGGCCAGCTGAGCCACGTCATACCCTTTGCGCACCCCGTCCTGATCAATGCAGTTCAGCACGATCTCGCCCGCGCCCAGACCCTGCGCCTCGACGATCCAGTCCATGGTCAGCCGCCCGGCGCCGCGCCGCGCGTTCGGATCGCCGGTGTATTTGTGCACCCGCCATTCGCCGTCCTGAAAGGCGCTGTCGACGCCGACGACGACGCATTGTCGCCCCAGCCGCGCGGCCAGCTCGCCGATCAGTTCGGGCCGCTCCAGCGCGGGGGAGTTGATCGACACCTTGTCCGCCCCGTGGTCGAGACAGCGCGCCGCCTGCTCGACGCTACGGATGCCGCCGGCGACGCAGAAGGGGATGTCCAGCAGCCGGGCGATGTCCTGCACCCAGCCATAGTCCAGCGTGCGTCCCTCAGGGCTGGCGGTGATGTCGTAGAAGACCAGTTCGTCGGCCCCCTGATCGCGATAGCGCGCGGCCAGTTCGGCGGCGTCGCCCATGTCGACGTGGCCCTCGAACCGCACGCCCTTGACCACCCGGCCGTCCTTGACGTCCAGGCAGGGGATGATGCGCCGGGCGGTCATCGGACCGCCCCTATGCAGAAATGGGCGGTCATCCCGCGACGGCCCTCAGCGCCTCGGCCACGGTGAAGCGGCCGGTATAGAGGGCGCGGCCGGTGATGGCCCCCGCGCAGCCGATGGCCTTGGCCGCCCTCAGGTCGTCCAGGTCGGCCACCCCGCCCGAGGCCTGGATCTCCAGCTCAGGCCGACGGCGAACGGCTTCGGACAGAAGGCCCTGGTTCAGGCCCGTCAGGGCGCCGTCGCGACCGACGTCGGTAATCAGGATGTGGCGCAGCAGCCCCGCCGGATAGCGCTCCAGCACGCTCCACAGATCCACGCCGGACGACTGCGTCCAGCCCTTCAGGGCCGGCACCGGCAGGCCGTCCTCGTAGCGGACGTCCAGGGCCAGGGCGATGGCTTCGGGGCCGAACTGCTCCAGCCACTTCAGTACCTGATCCGTATCGGTGACGGCCAGCGAGCCGACGACGACGCGGCTGATCCCGGCCTCCAGCAGGTGTTCGATATCCTTTTCCGAGCGGACGCCGCCGCCGGACTGGACCTTGATATCCACGGCCCGGGCCATGTCGCCGATCAGCGCATACTGACGCGCCTCGCCCGCCTGCGCCCCGTCCAGGTCGATGACGTGGATCCACTCGGCCCCTTCGGCGGTGAAGGCCGCCAGCCGGTTGGCGGGATGGGAATCGTAACGGGTCACGTGATTGAAATCGCCGTGCAGCAGGCGAACCGCATGGCCGTCGATCAGGTCAATGGCGGGATAGATGATCACGCGGGCAACTCCAGGAAGTTCTTCAGAATACGCGCTCCGGCGGCCGCCGAGCGCTCGGGGTGGAACTGGCAGCCCCAGCGGTTGGCGCTGTTGACCACGGCGGGCACGGGCAGGCCGTAGTCGGCTGCGGCGATGGTGGCGGGGCCGTCAGGGCAGACATAGCCGTGGACGAAATAGGCCCAGTCGCCGTCCTCGATCCCTTCCAGCAGCGGATCAGGCCGACGGAGGCTCAGCCGGCTCCAGCCCATGTGGGGCGAAGGACGCGACGGCGCGGGCGCGATCGCCCCCACCCGGCCGGGGATCAGGCCCAACAGGTCGGCGCCCCCGTCCTCGGCGCTGGTCTCGAACAAGAGCTGCTGGCCCAGACAGACGCCCAGCAGGGGGCGAGGAAAAGCCCGCAAGGCCTCGACCAGACCCAGCGCTTTCAGCCGCTGCATCGCATAGCCCGCCGCGCCGACGCCCGGCAGGATGACCCGCTCGGCCTCGTCCACATCGGCCGGATCGTCGGTGATCCGCACCCGCGCGCCCAGCCGCTCCAGCGCGAACCGCACCGAGGCGACATTGCCCGCCCCATAACCGATCAGGGTGACGTTCATCGCCCTTCTCCCCCGCCGTATTTCCCTTCTCCCCTCGGGGGAGAAGGTGGGCGCGGGAGGCGCTCGGATGAGGGGGCTGCGTCCGCAGGCGACAGGGCGGAGGGTGACGTCGACGTCCCCCTCATCCGTCTCGCTCCGCGAGCCACCTTCTCCCCCAAGGGGAGAAGGAAAGCGGCGGCCGCCATCACAGCACCCCCTTGGTGCTGGGCACCACATCGCCCTCGACCCGGATCGCCTGACGCAGGGCGCGGCCCAGGGCCTTGAACACGGCCTCGGTCTTGTGGTGGTCGTCGTCGCCGGTGACGCGGACATGGACCGCCGCGCCCAGGTTTTCGGCCAGGGAGCGCACGACATGCGCTGTCAGATCGGTGCGATAGTCGCCCAGCATCGGCGTGGCGAACGTCCCCTCGAACACCGGATAGGGCCGTCCCGACAGGTCGATGGAGACCGACGCCTCGGCCTCGTCCATCGGCAGGACGAAGCCGTAGCGGCCGATGCCGCGCCGCTCGCCCAGCGCCTGTTTCAGCGCCTGGCCCAGGGCGATGGCGCAGTCCTCGATGGTGTGGTGCGGATCGATGTGCAGGTCGCCTTCGCACGCCAGACGGATCGCGAACCCCCCGTGCGCCGCCACCTGTTCGATCATGTGGTCGAAGAAGCCGACGCCGGTTTCGATTTTCACCGGCCCGGCGCTGTCCAGATCGACGGCGCAGACGATGCGCGTCTCCTTGGTGTCGCGGATGGCCTGACCGGTGCGGTTGCGCCGCGCGCCGGGGGTGGGGGCGTCCAGCGCGGTCAGCAGGCGGTCGTTGACCTCGGGCTTCAGCGAGACGGGCAGGCGCACCCGCTCGCCCGCGAGATCGGCGCGCAATCCGTAGCGGCGCAGGGCCTCGAGCGCGCCCTCCGGATCGGAGGGTCTGGCGACGATCACCGGCCCCACCCCGGCCTCCAGCGCCATGATGCGCGACAGGGCCTCGGCGACGCGGACGCGCTCGCGGCGCACGGCGCTGATGCGTTCGGCCGTCTCCATCATCCGCGACGGGTCCAGCGCCTGCATCGCCAGCCGCACCGAGACTTCGGGCAGGGCGTAGGGCTCCAGGACGCCGGCCAGATGGGCCAGCGTCTGCGCCTGCGCGACCGCCGCCCCGACCCGCGCCCCGGCCAGGCCATAGGCCAGCGACAGGCTGCGCAGCACGATCAGATTGGCGTGGTCGTTGACCAGGAGCGCGGCGGACGGCGCCTCGGCGAACTCGACCATCCCTTCATCGACGACCAGCAGGGCGGGAGCGACGCGCTCGGCCATCTCGGCTGCGGCCTCGGGCGAGCCGAGGGCGCGAATGACCACGGCGGCGGTCTCGGCGTCTTCAGCCGAGCGGGCGTAGAGGGCGGCCAGTTGCGTATAGGGCTCGGCGTCGGGCGCCTGCACCTTCAGCCCGTCGCGCGCGGCCAGGCGCCAGATCAGCTCCAGCCCGTGCGTCAGGCCGCGCGTCGGCAGCACCTGATCGGCGTCGACGCCGTAGAGGGCGGCCATGCGGGCCGCCAGCGCGGTCGGCGCGGCCGGATAACGCTCCAGGCCGTCGCCGCCCGAGACGAGCGGCGGATAGGGGGCGGGCAAGCTCATGACCCTTCTCCCCTCGTGGGAGAAGGTGGGCGCCGGAGGCGCTCGGATGAGGGGGCTGTGTCCACGCGCGAGACGGATGAGGGCGAAGCCAACGTCCCCCTCATCCGACCTGCTCCGCAGGCCACCTTCTCCCTCAAGGGGAGAAGGAAGAGATTGTGGGTCATCCCGCGCTCCTTAGATCGGCGGCGCGCGCGTGGGCCTCCAGCCCCTCGAGCCGCGCCAGGGCGGCGGCGACGGGGGCCAGGGCGGCGGCGCCTTGTTCGGTGACGGTCTGCACCGACATCGCAGTCATGAAGCTGGCGGTGACGACGCCGCCCAGCGTCCGCGCCGCGCCGTCGGTCGGCAGGACGTGGCTGGGTCCGGCGGCGTAGTCGCCCAGCGTCTCGGCCGCCCAGCGCCCGACGAAGACGGCGCCCGCGGCGCTGATCCGCTCAACCAGCCGTTCGGCTTCCTCCGTCTGGATCGACAGGTGTTCGGGACCGTAGAGGTTCGCGACCGCGCACGCCTCGGCCATGTCGCGCACCCGGATGGCGCGGGCCTCGGCCAGCGACGCGCGGGCGATGGCGGCGCGCGGCAGGCTTTCGATCTGTCGTTCGACCTCGGCCATGATCTCGCTCAGGGCCGTGCCGCTGTCGGACACCAGGATCACCTGGGCGTCGGCGTCATGCTCGGCCTGGCTGAGCAGGTCCGCCGCGACGATCTCGAAATCGGCGTCGCGGTCGGCGATGACCAGCAGTTCCGACGGACCCGCCGGCAGGTCCTGCGCCGGTCCGCCGGGCAGGGACGCGGCGTAGCGCTTGGCCTCGGCGACATAGGCGTTTCCGGGGCCGAACAGCTTGTCGACGGGGGCGATGACGCCGTCCTCCAGTTCGGCGCCGAAGGTCAGGGCGGCGATGGCCTGCGCCCCGCCCAGCAGCCATAACTCCTCCAGCCCCGCCTCGGCGGCGGCGGCGATCATGGCGGGGTGGACCGAGCCGTCCTTGGACGGCGGGGTGACGGCGACGCGCCGCGCCACGCCAGCCACGCCCGCCGGTATGGCCAGCATCAGCAGCGACGAGAACAGCGGCGCCGTCCCGCCCGGAACATAGAGGCCCGCCGAGCCGATCGGCCGCCAGACCAGCTTCGACTTCACGCCGGGCGTCGTCTCGATGAAGGGCGTGTCCTCGGGCTTCGTCGCCTGATGGAAGACGCGCACATTGTCGGCGGCGACCCGCAGGGCGCGGGCGGCGGCGGGCGGCAGGTCGCGGCGCGCCTTGGTCGCAGCGGCTTCCGTGATTTCGATCCGGCGCGGCGCGGCGCCGTCCAGACGCGTGGCCCAGTCGGTCACGGCCTCGCCGCCGCGCGCCTGCACGTCGTCGAAGATCTCGCGCACCACGCTGGCGACAAAGCTCTCGGTGCGGCGCTGCGGGCGGGCCAGGGCGGCCTTGCGCCCGGCGGCGTCCAATTGGTTCCAGTCGATACGCTTCATCACATCATCTTCTCGATGGGCAGGACCAGGATGGCCGACGCCCCTTCGGCCTTCAGTTTCTCCAGCGTCTCCCAGAAGACGGCCTCCTGGCAGACGGCGTGGACGGCCACGGCGTCGTCGCGCCCCGACAGGGGCATGACCGTCGGCGATCCGGCGCCGGGCAACAGGGCGGTGATCCGGTCCAGCGCCGCGCGCGGCGCGTTCAGCATCACGTATTTGGCGCCTTGCGAGGACACCACGCCGGCCATCCGCTCGACGATGGAGTCCAGCAGGTGTTGAAGCCCCGCCTCGGGCGGCGTCGGCGCCTTGATCAGCACCGCCTGACTGTCCAGCACGGTCTCGCGCGCCATAAGGCCATTGGCCTCCAGCGTCGCCCCGGTCGACACCAGATCGCAGATGGCGGCGGCCAGCTTCAGCCGCGGAGCCACCTCGACGGCGCCGCGCATGGTGACGATGTCGGCGTCCACCCCCGCCTCATCCAGAAAACGGCGCAGAATCTTCGGGTAGGAGGTGGCGATCCTTAAGCCCTGCAGCGACGACGGCCCGGCGTAGTCCAGCCCCGGCGGCGTGGCGATCTTCAGCGTGCAGCGGCCGAAGCCCAGCGGCATGACGACCTCGGCATTCGGCCCGCCGTTCCTGACCTCATCCAGCACATTCTCGCCGACGATGCCTAGGTCGCAGACGCCGTCGGCGACGAAGGTCGGGATGTCGTCGTCGCGCACCCGCAGCAGGTCGATCGGATAGTTCTCGATCCGATACAGCAGGTCGTTGTTGCCCTTCACCACGCGCAGGCCCGCGTCGCGGACCAGGTCGAGGCTGCGTTCGGCCAGGCGGCCGGATTTCTGGACGGCGATGCGCAGCCGCCCCTGAACCGTGCTCATGATGTCGTCTCAGGCTTTCAGTCTGTCCAGCACCAGGCGATAGCCCTGGTGCGGCATGTCCTTCAGGGAACGCGCGACGCGCACCACGGTTGTCGGGCTGGCCGGGGCCTGGGCGGCGATCTCGCGATAGGTCCGGTCCCCGGCGTCCAGCATCCGCGCCACCTGCCACCGCTCGGCCATGGCGCGCAGCTCGGCCGGGGTGCACAGGTCGGCCAGAAAGGCGTCGGCCTCCTCCCGCGTCTTCAGCGAGAGCAAGGCGTCCAGCAGGGCGGTCTTGGCGGCGTCGGTGCTCATGGCGCGTTCCATTATGCTGTAACAATGGAACGGTCAAGCGCCTCGAGTTGACGTTACCTCTTTTTCCTCCCCACCTGTGGGGAGGGGGACCACGAAGTGGTGGAGGGGCTATGCCGCCGCATTTCGAAATCTATCGCCGCGCGGCAGGAATGCGTCGCTCCCTGACGCCGCCCGAGGCGCGGCTGTGGGCCTGCCTCAAAGCCGGCGGCCTGGAAGGTTTGAAGTTCAGGCGTCAGCATCCCATCGGCCCCTACATCCTCGACTTCTACTGCCCTGCCGCGCGGCTGGCGGTTGAAGTCGACGGCGCGGCGCATGACGACCCGGAGCAGATCGCTCACGACGAGCGGCGAACACGATGGCTAGCCACGCAGAGCGTGGAAGTGCTGTGGGTGCGCGCAACCGATGTTCGAGATCATCTGGATGGCGTGCTGGCGTCGATCCTCCGACACGCGACAGGACGGTAGGCGGGTTACAAACAGCCACTCCACCACTTCGTGGTCCCCCTCCCCATTGTCATGAGGAGGAAAAGCCTGACCGCCACTCGCCACTCGCCGCTCGCCGCTCTATCTGTCCGCCATGACCAAGGTTCTGATCATCGGCGCGGGACACGCGGGGGGCTCGGCGGCGGCGCTGCTGAGGCAATATGGCTTCGAGGGCGAGATCGTCCTGGCGGGGCAGGAGAGCGCGCCGCCCTATCAGCGACCGCCCCTGTCGAAGGCCTGGCTGAAAGGCGAGGCGGGTCTGGAAGACCTGCTGCTGCGCCCCGAAAGCTTCTACGCCGAGCAGGCCATCGACTTGCGCACGGGCGTCACCGCGACCGCCATCGACGCGGGCGCCAAGACCGTGACCTTCGCTGACGGGACGGTCGAAGCTTACGACGTGCTGATCCTGGCCACCGGCTCGACGGCGCGCAAGCTGGCCATCCCCGGCGCGGATCGGCCGGACCTGCTGGAGCTGCGCACGCTGGAGGACGCCGAGCGGCTGAAGGCGGTTCTGGCGCCGGGCAAGAAGCTGGCGGTGGTCGGGGGCGGCTATGTCGGGCTGGAGGCGGCGGCCTCGGCTCGCGCCCTGGGCGCCGAGGCGGTGGTGATCGAGCGCATGAACCGGGTGCTGGCGCGCGTGGCCTCGCAACCCCTGTCGGCCTTCTTCACTGACCTGCACAAGAAGCACGGCGTCGAGATCCTGACCGGCGTGGAGGTCGCGGGGTTCGAGGATGCGGGCGTGCGGCTGGCGGATGGGACGCTGATCGCGGCGGATGCGGTGCTGGTCGGCGTCGGCGCCTTCGCCTGCGAGGCCCTGGCGCGCACGGCGGGACTGGCGTGCGAAAACGGCGTGGTGGTGGAGGAGACCGCCCGCACCCGCGACCCGAACATCTACGCCATCGGCGACGTGACGCGGCGGCCCATCCCGGTCCACGGCGGGGTCATGCACCGGCTGGAGAGCGTGCCCAACGCCCTTGAACAGGCCAAGCAGGCGGCCAGCGCCATCGTCGGCCGCGCGGCTCCGGCGCCCGAGGTCCCCTGGTTCTGGTCCGACCAGTATGACGTCAAACTGCAGATCGCGGGCGTGCCCTTCGACGCCGACCGCCAACTGGTGCGCGGCGATCCGGCCAGCGGCGCCTTCTCCGTCTTCCATCTGGCGGGGGAGCGGATCGTGGCGGTGGAGGCGGTCAACGCCCCCGCCGACTTCATGGGCGGACGGCTGCTGATTGGTAAGGCGGCGCCGGTCGACGACGCCTTGCTGGCCGACCCGGCGGTGTCGATCAAGGCGGTGGCCAAGCCCCAGGTGTGACCTGCGTGCGACACTCGCTTCGCAATTGAGATTTAGTCGCAAGAGTCAGATTGTCGCACCCGGAAAAGGTGCTAATGCGAGCCGGTCTCAATAATAGATCGGTTCCTCCCCCATGTCCGACGTCCGCCCCGACGCTCGCCCTGACGCCCGCTCCGCCGCTCTCAAGGCGCTTCTGTTCGCGTCCAGCGCCGCCGGCATGTTGTGCGCCGCCCCCGCGATGGCGACGGTCGCCGATGAGGCTGCGCCCTCGGACGGCGTGATCAGCCAGGACGCGACCCACCTGGGCACGGTGGACGTGCACGGCCACCGCGTGAAGCGCGAGCCGAAGGACCCGCAGTTCGTCGCCCCCCTGGTCGACACCCCGCGCACGGTCACGGTGATCCCGCAGCAGATCATCGAACAGACGGCCGCCACCTCGCTTCAAGACATCCTGCGCACCTCGCCGGGCATCACCTTCGGCGCGGGCGAGGGCGGCCAGCCGCTGGCCGACCGGCCGTTCATCCGGGGCCAGGCCTCGGGCAACAACATCTTCGTCGACGGCGTGCGCGACACCGGCGGCCAGCAGCGCGAGGTCTTCAACCTGGAGCAGGTCGAAGTCATCAAGGGCGCCGATTCCGTCTATTCCGGCCGGGGCTCGGGCGGCGGCAGCATCAATCTGTCGTCCAAGGCGCCGCGCCTGACCAACTTCGTCAACGGCTCGGTCGGGGCCGGTACGGACGACTATCTGCGCGGCACGGCGGACGCCAACTGGCAGGTCGGGCCGACCGCCGCCATGCGGTTGAACCTCATGGCTTCGCAAGGCGACGTGCCGGGCCGCAACGGGGCGGATTTCGACAAATGGGGCGTCGGCGCGTCGATCGCGGCGGGTCTGGGCACGCCGACGACCGTCACCGCCAGCTACTACCACCTCGACAGCAATCAGCTGCCTGACTACGGCGTCCCGCTCTACACCAAGCTGGGCGGGGCGACCGCGCCGCGTCCTGACGCCTCGGGCGTGCTGGATGTGCCCTACGACAGCTTCTACGGCCTGAAGGCGCGCGACTATCTGAACAACACGGTCGACAGCCTGACGCTGGAGATCGAGCACCACTTCAGCGACAATCTGGCCCTGCGCAACGTCACCCGCTACTCGCAGACGCTGAACGACTATGTCGTCACCAACCCCGGCGACGGCGGCGCGGCCCAGCTGGTCGACGGCGTCTGGTGGATGAAGCGGGGCCTGAAGTCGCGCTGGAACCCGGCCGAGACCCTGGCCAACGTCACCGACCTGCACGGGTCCTTCCTGACCGGTTCGATCAAGCACGACTTCGACGTCGGCGTGGAGGTGTCGCGCGAGAAGAACCGCAACGCCTCCTATACGGTCACGACCCTGACCGGCACGGCCTGCCCGGCGCCGCTGACGGGGCTGGACTGCACCCCCGTCTATGCGCCCAATCCGAACGACCCGTGGACGGGCACTAAGACGCGCGGTCTGGTCAGCCGGGCCGACACCGATTCCGTGGGCGTCTACGCCTTCGACGCCATTCACCTGAGCGACCGGCTGATCGTGAATCTGGGCCTGCGCTGGGACGACTATTCGGTCGAGGGGCTGAACGCCTCGGGCACGGTGACGGCGCCGGTCTATACCGCCACGCGCGGCGACTGGGACTTCGTCAACTATCAGCTCGGCCTGGTCTATAAGCCGACGGCGAATAGCAGCGTCTACGCCTCCTGGTCGACGGCCTCGACGCCGCCGACCATCTCGGCCGGCGATCAGAACACGGGCACGACCAACGGCAGCGCCAACTTCGTCGCCACCGTTCTCGACCCTGAGGAGACCGAGAGCTTCGAGATCGGCGCCAAGGCCAATCTGTTCGGCGACCGTCTGGCGCTCAGCGGCGCCCTCTTCCACCTGACCCGCAAGAACGCCGCCATTCTTGTGGCGCCGGACCGCTATGAGCAGGCGGGCGAGGCCAGGGTGCAGGGTCTGGAGCTGGGCGTCTCGGGCAACATCACCGACAAGTGGCAGGTGTTCGGCGGCTACACCTGGATGGACTCCGAGCTGGTGCGCGGCGCCTATAACAGCATCAATCTGGGCGACGCCCTGGCCAATACGCCCGAGCACAGCGCCAGCCTGTTCACCACCTATCGCGTCCTGCCGAAGCTCAGCCTGGGCGGCGGCGTCTACTACGTGTCCAAGTCCTGGGGCGGCAACCAGGGCGGGGCCGGCGGCGGCGCCAATCGCGTCTATGCGCCGGACTACACGCGCGTCGACCTGTTCGCGTCCTACGACATCAGCGAGCGCGCCTCGCTGCAGCTGAACGTCCAGAACGCCGGTGATGAGGACTACATCATCCGCACCAACGGCGTGCACCACGCCGACGTCGCCCCGGCGCGCCAGGCGATCCTGACGCTGAACGTCCGCTACTAAGAGGCCGCGTTTCGCGTCATCCTGTCGGCCCCGCGCTTTCGCCAGCAGCGGGGCCGATGCGTTTCCAGACGGTGAGAGAACCATGCTGCTGCACATCCCCGAAGTCTTCACCAAGGCCGAGGTGAAGGCGCTGCGTCAGACGCTGGACGCCGGTCCCTGGGCCGACGGCAACATGACCTCGGGCCATCAGTCGGCGAGCGCTAAGAAGAACCAGCAACTGCCCGAGGACAGCCCCCAGGCGCGCGAGGTCTCGGCCCTCGTGGTGCAGGCGCTGAACGCCAATCCGATGTTCGTCTCGGCCGCCCTGCCGCACACGATCTTTCCGCCCCTGTTCAATCGCTATGAGGGCGGCGGCGAGTTCGGCACCCACGTCGACAACGCCATCCGACAGCGGGGCGAGCACCGCATCCGCAGCGACCTGTCGGCCACCCTCTTCCTCTCCGAGCCCGAGGACTATGACGGCGGCGAACTGATCATCGAGGAGATGTACGGCGCCCAGTCGATCAAGCTGCCGGCGGGCGACCTGGTCCTGTATCCGTCCAAGAGCCTGCACCGGGTGACGCCGGTCACGCGCGGCGCCCGCGTCTCCAGCTTCATGTGGCTGCAGAGCCTGATCCGCGACGACGCCGACCGCGAAAGCCTGTTCCGCCTCGACGTGGCGATTCAGCGCGTGAACCTGGACAAGGGGCCCAAGGATGCTGCCGTGATCGAACTGACCGGCGTCTATCACAACCTGCTGCGCCGCTGGTCGGAGGTGTGACGCCTCGGCGCGCTCAGGCCGCCTTCGCCGCCTCGCCGCGCGACAGCGCCAGCCGGATCGCGTTCAGCAGGGCGTCGGGCTGGATCGGCTTCTGCACCACCCCGTCCATCCCCGCCGCCAGATAGGCCGCTTCGTCGCGCGGATCGGCGTTGGCGGTGAGGGCCAGAATGGGCAGGGCGGCGGCGGGGCCGGGCAGGGCGCGGATCGCCCGCGTCGCCGCCACCCCGTCCATCACCGGCATCTTCACATCCATCAGGATCAGGTCGAACGGCGCGGCGGCCGCGCGCTCCACCGCCTGGCGCCCGTTCTCGGCGGTCTCGTGAGTGCAGCCGAACAGCTCCAGCACCTTGCCGGCGACGAAGCGGTTGGCGGCGTGGTCGTCCACCACCAGCACGTGCAGGGTCTCATGCAGCGTCGGGGACGCCTGACGATCCTCGGCGCGGCGGGCGTCGCGCTCCGCCAGCGGCAGATGCAGTTCGAAGCCGAAGCGCGCCCCGCCCTGGGGCGAACGCTCCACGGTCAGCGCGCCGTCCATCCGCTCCACGATCTGGCGGCAGATGGCCAGGCCCAGCCCGGCGCCGGCGCCCTGTCGCCCCGCCTGGCCGGTGTTGAAGGGCTCGAAAATGGCGCGCGCCGCCTCGTCGCTGACGCCCGGGCCGCTGTCGTCCACGGTCGCGGACAGGCGCACTCGTCCATCATCCAGCGCCGTCGCCAGCCGCACCGCGACCGATCCGGCCTCGGTGAACTTCAGGGCGTTGCCGATCAGATTGTTCAATAGCTGTTTGAGCCGCGTCTCATCGCCCACGACCCATCGCGCGGCCGTCAGCTCCGCCTCGACCTGCAGCTCCAGCGCCTTCTCCTCGGCGCGCGGGCTCCACAGGGCCGACAGGTCTGCGGCCACCGACTGCAGGTCCAGCGGTGCGGGCTCCAGCGTCAACATCCCCGCCTCGGCCCGTGACATATCCAGCGCGTCGGTCAGCAGCCGCAGCAGGCTGGCGCCCGAATCGAGGATGGTGCGGACGTGGGGCCGCAGGTCGTCCTGCGTCAGCTGCCGCTCCATCAGGGCGGCGACCCCCAGAACGCCGTTCAGGGGCGTGCGGATCTCGTGGCTCATCACGGCCAGGAATTCGGACTTGGCCCGGCTGGAGGCGCGGGCCTCGGCCTCGGCCCTCACCAGGTCCTGGGCCAGATCAGCCATGGCCTCGGCGCGGCGTTTGTGGATGGCCACCCCGGCCTGGAGCACGTGCAGGCCCGCCCCCACGCCGACGTAACGGCCGCGCGAGACGACGATAAAGCCTTTCAACAGCGCGCCCAGCCCGGCCGCGTCCATCGACTGGAACAGCATGTCGGCCGAGGCGTCGGCCTCCACCACCATCGGCGCCGCGTCCATCAGCGCCGAGATCGGGCGCCGGACATACAGGGCGCGTCCGAACTCGGCCGCCAGCTTCAGGGTGAAGGCGTTGCGCTCGATCAGGCCGACGGGGCGCCCCTCGGCGTCGGCCACGGCGATGACCAGGGTTTCCGGCTCGGCCTCGAACCGGGCCAGAGCCTCTGCGCCCAGGGCGTCGGGCGCCATCGGCGCCGAGGCGTCCACGAAATCTCCTATCCGGGCCATTTCCCAGCCGTCTCCTGCTTCTTGCCGGAGCAGGGTTAGGCGAGGCGGCTTAACAGCCGCTTTGCTGGAAATGAATGTTTTGCAAGGCTAATTTGACGGATGGTCCGACGGCGGACAGTCAGATCCGCGCCAGCAGCTCGGCCGCAAAGGTCGACAGGCTGTCGTCGCGCGCGCCCATGACCACCACCCGGTCGCCGGGCCGGGCCATGTCCACGATGCGGTCGCCGCAGTCGGCGCGGGTCGCCAGCGCCTGCGCCCGACGTCCCGCCGCGCGCACGCCGGCCGCGATGTCCTCGCTGCCGACGCTGCGGTCGGTGGTGCCGCCGTAATAGACCGGCTCGGGCATCAGCAGCACGTCGTCATGCCGCATCAGCCCGGCGAAGCCCTCGATGAACTCCTGCTGCATCAGCTTCAGCGGACCGAAGCCGTGCGGCTGGAACAGGATCAGCAGCCGCCCGTCAAAGGCGTGAAGGGTCTTCAGGGTGGCGGCGATCTTGTCCGGGTTGTGAGCGAAGTCGTCGATCACGGTGACGCCGCCCTGCGTTCCCACCACCTCCAGCCGCCGCCGGATGCCGCTGAAGGTCTCCAGCGCCGCGACCGCCTGATCCAGACCGACGCCCAGCGCCCGAACCGCGCCCAGCGCCGCCAGAGCATTGGCGACATTGTGCGCGCCCGGCACGGTCAGCGTCACCGACCGCGCCGCCTCGCCGCGCACGCGCAGCTCGAAGGTCATGCCGGTCGGCAGAGGCTGAAGGTCGTGCGCCGACAGGTCCGCCTCTTCCTCGCCCAGCGCAAAGGTGATCGCCTTGCCGGGCGCCAGCGTCTGCGCCAGCGCCGCCGTCTCGGGATTGTCCAGGTTCAGCACCGCCGTCGCCGCTCGGCCGACGAAGCCGCCGAACAGCTCGCGCAACTCCTCCATCGACTTGTGGTCCAGCGAGATGTTCGAGACCACGGCGACCGTGGGGTCATAGCGGGCGATGGAGCCGTCGCTCTCGTCCACCTCGGCCACGAACAGATCGGGACCGCCGACCAGGGCGCTGGCGAAGGGCTGGTCGGGCGTGGCGAAGTTCTTCATCACCGCCCCGTTGACCACGGTGGGCGCGCGCCCGGCCTGATCCAGGATCCAGGCGATCATGCCGGTGATGGTCGACTTGCCGCTGGTGCCCGCCACGCCGATCGAGGTCGGGGCCGCGTTGAACAGTTCGCTGAGCAGTTGGGGCCGGGTCTTGATGACGGCGCCGACCCGCCGGGCCGCGCCGATGTCGGGCACGGTGTCCTCGACCGCCCCGGTGGCGACCACCACCTGATCGGCGCTGACCACGCCCGATCCGTCCTGTGGGTGAAGGGCGACGCCGTGGGCGCGCAGCCAGTCGAACTTCTCGGGCGTGCGTCCCTGATCCAGCGCCCGGTCGGAGCCTGAGATGCGGCCGCCCTGCGCCTGAACGATCATGGCCAGCGGCATCATGCCGGAGCCGCCGACGCCGCAGAAGAAGTAGTCTTTGTTCATCGGCTTGATTTCAATGCGGGAAACCGGGGAAGGTCCGGCCTGACTAGCACGCAAGACGCTCAAGGCCATCCCGTCCATGCAGACCAGACCGTTCCGAATCGGCGTCGTCAACGCCAGCTCCCGTCTCGAACCGGCGCGGGGCGAGGCGATCCGGGCCTGGGCGGCGGCCCAGTGGCCGGACGGCGCAGTCGAACTGGTCCTGCACCCGGCCCTCTATGACGTCCACGGTCATTTCGGCGGCGACGACGCCACCCGCGCCCGCGCCTTGGTCGAGACGGCCAACGACCCCGACATCGACGCCGTCTGGTTCGCGCGCGGCGGTTACGGCGCCTGCCGCATCGCCGAGGCGGTGATCCCCGAGCTGACCGCCCACGCCTGGGCCAAGCGCTATATCGGCTATTCGGACGCCGGCAGCCTGCTGGCGGCGCTGTATCGCGCAGGGTTTCCCCACGTGGCGCACGGGCCGATGGCCTCGGACGGGTCGCGCCATGACGCCACGGGCCTGCGCGCCGTGAACTGGCTGAGGCACGGCGACCCGGCCTCGCTGGAGCCGTCCCTTCTGAGCGACCCGCGGCCCGCCGTCGGCTTCAACCTGACCATCCTCAACGAACTGGTCGGCACGGCGATCGAGCCGGATCTGACCGGCCACGTCGTCATGCTGGAAGAGGTGTCCGAGGCGCTTTACCGCGTCGATCGGATGATGTTCCACCTGACCGGCCAGGCCTCGATCCGCCGCATCGCCGGCATCCGTCTGGGCCGGGTGTCGGACGTGACGGCCAATGATCCCGAGTTCGGCCTGACGGCCGAAGAGATCGTGCGCCACTGGTGCGTGCGCTCCGGCATCCCCTATCTGGGCGCCGCCGACATCGGCCATGACCGTGACAACAAGGTCGTGCCGTTCGGCCCGCGCGGCTGAGGCCCAAGCTGCCTTTCGGGATCAGCCCTTCAGGATCAGCCCATCGGGCCGCGCCTCAAAGGCCGACAGCCGGCCCAGGAAGCTCATCCCCAGCAGGGCGGCGGGCATGTCGCGGTCGATCACCAGGGCCTCGACCGAGGTCAGCTCGACGCCCGCCACCGACACGGACGTCAGCAGCACCCGCGCGGCGGGCGTCTGGCCCGAGGCGGTGTTCAGGGTCTGGTTGAAGTCATGCGGCTTCAGCCGCACGCCCAGCCGCTCGGCGTCGGCGCGGCTCAGCGTCACCGCGCTGGCGCCGGTGTCGACCAGCATCCGCATCGGCCGCCCTTCGACGGTCGCCTCGGCCCAGTAGTGACCATCGGCCGCGCGCGTCACCGACGGCGCCTCCTTCAGCGCCACGGCGGCGTAGGCCTTGGCCGGCCCCTCCCACCACATCAGGGCGCCGGCGCAGGCGCAGGCCGACGCCAGGGCGGCGGCGAAAACGACAGCAGAGCGCGGGTCAAAGCGGATCATGGAAGCGACTATGCCGCCGGGGTCTTCCCATGCGGTGAAGCGACGTGGCGAACGAAAGGTTGACGGCGGACCGCTGATCGCCGCCGGCTCACTCGCCCAGCAGCTTGGGGTCGATCCGGCTCTTGCGCCCCGGCAGGTCGGCCATGACGTCGGCGCGGCCCTCGTCGGTCATCCGGCTCCAGGTGGCGATCTCCTGCAGCGTGCGCAGACAGCCCAAGCACAGGCCCGAGGCGCCGTCGACGGTGCAGACCATGACGCACGGACTGGCGATGGCGCGGGGCGGGGAGGGGGCGGAGGCGTCGGACATGGTTCGTGACGGTATCGCAACAATGAGTCCGAGGACGGATTATAATTTCTTGACTTTTCGCGCCAGGCGGCTATATTCACCGTCGACGCGAAACGACTGACAGGGTGAGAGTCCCAAAAAGCACGACGTGTCTTCTTTCATCGTTCAACGAAAGGAGACGCCAAAAATGAACGAAAACAAAGAGCGTAATCTCCAGCACGCCATGATGTCCTTCGCCCTATTCGGCGGGATGCTGGTCAACACGAAGCAGATGAACGGCGCCGGCGACCGCGTGGTCAGCCACCCCTCCAACTTCGTACCCATAACGATCAAACGGCCGCGCGCGTAGTCGCGAGACTGGATGATCCAGACAGAAGCCCCGGTCAGAACGACCGGGGTTTTTCAATTCCGCCCTTGCCATCGCCGCGCGCCCTGGCCGAAACCGGCGGCTTCACCGGCAAGGAGGAAGCCCGTCATGAGTCTGATCGTCCAACAGCGCAAAGGCGCGGTCATGGTCTGGACGCTGGACCGGCCCGACCGGCTGAACGCCCTGCCGGACCTTGAGGACGGCGAGGCCTTCGCCGCCGCATGCGACGCCGTCAACGCCGACTCCTCGATCCGCTGCGTGGTGATGACGGGCGCCGGACGCGCCTTCTCGGCGGGCGGCGACCTGAAGGCGATGAAGGACCGCCGCGACCTGTTCGAGGGCTCGGGCGCCGCCATCCGCGAACGCTATCGCCGGGTCGTCCACCGCATCGTGCGCGCCCTCTATGGGCTGGAGGTGCCGTTGATCAGCGCGGTCAACGGCCCGGCCATGGGGCTGGGCTGCGACATCGCCGGTTTGGGCGACATCCGCATCGCTTCCGAGCGCGCCAGCTTCGGCGTGCCCTTCATGAAGCTGGGCATCATTCCCGGCGACGGCGGCTCCTGGCTGCTGCCGCGCAACGTGGGCTACGCCCGCGCCGCCGAACTGCTGTTCACCGCCCGCTCGATCGACGCGGCGACGGCCGAGCAGTGGGGCCTGGTCAACCGCGTCGTCCCGCATGAAGCGCTGATGGACGAGGCGATGCAGACGGCGGACCAGATCGCCGCCCAGCCGCCCCAGGCCCTGCGCATGGCCAAGAGCCTGCTGCGTCAGGGCCGCGACATGAATTTCGATCAGATGCTGGAACTGTCCGCCGCCATGCAGGCCCTGGCCCACCTGACCGACGACCACATCGAGGGCGTGAGCGCGGTGCTGGAAAAGCGGACAGGAGAATTTACGGGAAACTGAGTTCCTCTCTTCCGCTCACCCCGGCGGACGCCGGGGCCCAGTGAGAGCCGCGTGCACCGCGCCTGCCCATTCCGCCTCCGCAAGTGAGGCCAAAACACTGGGTCCCGGCGTCCGCCGGGATGAGCGGAGAGGAGGGCGAGAGGCTAACAAAAAAGGGCCTCGCATGAGGCCCCTTTCCGTTTTCATCCCGATCCGCCCTTACGTCCGTGCGGGCGCCTTCATGGCGCGCGTAGCGGGCACGCCGGTCGAGGCGTTGTCGCGCTTGGCGCCCGCCGTCTCGCCCGGCTTCATGAACTTGACCAGCACGCGCTGGCCGATCAGCAGCGGGGCCTCGTCGACGGCGACCACCACCTCGACCACGCGCTCGTCGGTGCGTTGCGACGGGTCGTCCGAGGCCAGTTTGCGGGCGCCGAAGACGGCGGCGCGGCGCAGCACCTTGCCGACATAGACCTTGGACGGATCGCCTTCGGGGGTGATCTCGACGGCCTGATCGACGCTGACGTTGGGGATGTCGGCCTCGACGATCTCGGCGCGGGCGATGCGCGGGGCGGCGGGCTCCAGGTCGAACATGTTCGACACGTTCAGGGTCGAGGCGCCGGCGCCGGGGTTGGCGTAGCGGCGCACGATGCGGCCGTCGGCGGGCGAGCGGATCACCGTCAGCTCGACATTATAGGCGGCCTGATCGCGGCGGGCGCGGGCGGTCTGGACGGCGGCCTGTTGCGAGGCGAGGCGGGCCTGGGCCTGGGCGATGGCGTCGCGGGCCTGATCCATGCGCTGGGCGGCGACGAAGTTGGTGGCGACCAGTTTCTGCAGCCGGTCGTGCTCGCGCTGGGCCGTGGCGATGTCGACGTTGATCATGCGCAGCTGGCTTTCGGCCTGGGCCAGATCGGCGGTCGCCGTCTGCAGCGACAGGCGCGGCTCGTCGTCTTCCTGACGGGCCAGGATCTGACCGGCCTTCACCAGGTCCCCTTCCTGAACCAGGACGTCACGCACCACGCCGCCGCGCCGCGCAGCGATCTGGATGATGCCGCCCTCGATGTCGATCTTGCCGTTGGCGATGGCCGAATAGGGGCTTTCCACCTTCTTCTCGGCCGCCTCGGCCAGCTCGGCCTTCTTGGCGGCGCCGGCCTTCTGCATCAGGCTCAGGCCGATGACGACGGCGACCAGCAGCGCCAGGCCGATCCAGAGCCATTTGTTTTTCAGGAATGCGGGCATGGGGGTCCTCAAGGGGATCGGGGTCAGTGCGACGCCAGGATGGCTTCGGGATTGGGGGTGCGGCGCTGATCGTCGATGATCACGCCGTCTTCGATGTGGATGACCCGGTCGGCCCAGGCTTCCAGGCGCGGGTCGTGGGTCACGCAGATGACGGCCGCGCCGTGTTCGGTGGCCGCCCGGCGCAGCAGTCTGATGACCACCTGGCCGTTCTCGCCGTCCAGCGCCGAGGTCGGTTCATCGGCGAACAGGATCTGCGGGTCCTTGGCCAGGGCGCGGGCGATGGCGACGCGCTGCTTCTCGCCGCCGGACAGGGCGGCCGGGCGCTGATGCAGGCGATGGCCCAGACCGACCTCCTCCAGAGCGAGCGCGGCGCGCTTCTTGGCCTTCTCCGGCGACAGGCCCTGATATTTCAGCACCGTCGTCACCTGCTGCAGGGCGCTGAGCGCCGGGAACAGGTTGAAGCCCTGGAAGATGAAGCCGCAGTGATCCAGCCGGAACTTGTCGATCCTGCCGCCCGACAGTTTCCACAGGTCGTCCACGTCCAGGGCGTCGACGCGTCCTTCCTCGGGCCGCAGCAGGCCGGACAGGGCGGCGATCAGCGTCGACTTGCCCGAGCCCGACGGCCCCATGACCATGGTCAGGTCGCCGTGGCGGGCGTCGAAATCCACGCCCTTCAGCACCTCGACATAGGACCGGCCGGACTTGAACCGTTTGACCAGTCCCTTGGCTTCCAGGGCAAACTCGCCGTGCTTGCCGTGAACCTTGGTGTGCCCAGAAGCTATAGTGTTCATCGCAGCAGGTCCGCAGGTTGGCTCTTCTTCAGAATGCCCATCGACAGCAGGCCCGACAGCATGGAGATGGCGATCAGCCCGCCCCCGACCACGATCAGCAGCATCGGCGGCATGGAGATGATGACGGCGTTGGACAGGGCCAGCAGCGACAGCAGCCAGGTCAGCAGGATGGCCGCGCCGACCCCCACCATTCCGACCCAGAAGCTCAGCTCCATGACGATGCGGCGCAGGCTGCCCATGCCGACGCCCAGGGCGCGCAGGGAGGCGAACTCCTTGATGTTGGCCATGATGGCGCCGCGCAGGGTCTGCCAGGTGATGGCCACGCCGATGATGATCCCCAGCACCACGCAGCCGCCGATGATGATGACCAGAATGCCTTCCTCGAACATGGCGCCGGCGTTGGCGTCGGCCAGCTGCTGACGGGTCCAGGCCTTCCATTGGCCGTTGCCCATGGCGTTCAGCTGGGCGACCACGACCTCGGCGCGGGCCGGGTCCTTGATCTTGAGCATCAGCGGGCCGACACGCGGCCCCTCAAAGGCCTGGCCCAGCATCCGCAGGCTGTCGCGCGACATGACGATGGTCGGCTGCATCATGTTGGGATAGCCGCGCAGCACCCCCACCACGGTTACGGTCTGGCCGTTGAACAGGGCCTTGTCGCCCAGTTTGACGCCCAGCGGCGTCAGCGCCGTCTCGTCCACAGCCACGGTGAAGGGCTGGCGCAGGGCCTCGACCAGTTCGTCGGAATAGTCGCGCGGAATGGTCACCGAGCCGGGCGCCGTGTCGATGATGTTGACCAGCACGCTCTTCTGGCGCGGCGCGCCCTGCTTGGCGCGGTCGGCGGCCGTGGCGGTCGGGTCGACGTTCTTGATGTTCTGGAAATTGCCGCCCGACATGTCGAGGGTCTTCACCTCGACCACCTCGGGGTGGTTATAGGCCAGCGGGACAAAGCGTCGCGGCATGCCCATCGGCCCGCTGAACAGGGCCTTGGCGCCCGGCTGCATGATGAAGATATCGGCGCTGGAGCGCTCGATGGCGGCGGTGAATCCCTTGCCGATGCCGATGAAGACCCCGGTCATGGCCAGCACCAGCAACCCCGAAAGGGCCAGCGCCATGACGGCGGCCATATAGCGGCGCCACTCGAAGAGCAGCGTGGACAGCGCGAGCGACATGACGCGTATTCATTCCCCTGACTTGCGCTGTTATCTGACCGCCTGCGGGCGCTGGGCCAAGTTAAATCGGGGTAAGGCTGGCTGCGCCGGATTTGTTACGGGGCTTGAGGGCGCGGCCCTTGCGGGTCTAGTGACGGCGGACAGCAAGGCGTGGGCGTGGTGTCCCGCCTCACGGAGACGCCCATGTCGCTTCGCCGCACCCTTTCCTTCACCGCTTCGCTGGCCGCCCTCGGCATGGCCGCCGTGGTGGTCAACGCCCCCGCTTCGGCCGCGCGCGCCGACGAGGGGATGTGGACCTTCGACAGCTTCCCGATCCAGACGGTCAATGAGAAGTACGGCACGCGCATCGATCAGGCCTGGCTGGACCGCGTCCGCAACGCCGCCGTGCGCCTGCAGGGCTGCTCGGCCTCGTTCGTGTCGGGTGAAGGCCTGATCCTGACCAACCACCACTGCGTCATCTCGTGCGTCCAGGACCTGTCGACGGCCCAGAACGACTACGTCAAGAACGGCTGGATGCCCGCCACGCGCGAGGAAGAGAAGACCTGCCCCGGCCAGACGGCCGAGGTCCTGACCGACATCACCGACGTCACCGATCGCGTGCTGGGCGCGGGTTCGGGTCTGGAAGGCGCGGCCTTCGTCGCCGCCCGTTCGGCGGAGATCGACGCGATCCAGAAGGAGGCCTGCGGCGACGACCGCAAGCTGACGTGTCAGGTCATCAGCTTCTATCGCGGCGGCAAATACGCCCTGTACAAGTTCCGCAAGTATGAAGACGTGCGTCTGGCCTTCGCGCCGGAGTTCCAGGCGGCCTTCTTCGGCGGCGATCCGGACAACTTCAACTTCCCGCGCTACGCCCTCGATGCGGCCTTCCTGCGCGCCTATGAGGACGGCAAGCCGGTCGCCTCGCCCAACCACCTGAAGTGGAACCCCAACGCTCCGACCGACGGCGAGGCCACCTTTGTGGCGGGCAACCCCGGCTCGACCTCGCGCCTGCTGACCATGAGCCAGCTGGAGCGCCTGCGCGACCAGCAGATCCCCATCACCCTGATCCAGAGCGCCGAACTGCGCGGCCGTCTGGTCGAATATTCGACCCTGGGCGAGGAAGAGAAGCGGGTCGCTCTCGACCCCATCTTCGGTCTGGAGAACAGCTTCAAGGTCTACTACGGCCAGCAGGGCGCCCTGACGGACCCCGCCTTCATGGCCAAGAAGCGCCAGGAAGAGGCCGAACTGCGCCAGCGCGTCGCCGCCGACCCGGCCGTGGCCGAGCGCATCGGCGACCCGTGGGCCGATCTGGAAAAGGTGCAGGCGACCGCCCGCGACCTCTATCTGCCCTATCGCCAGCTTGAGGCGAACGCCGGCGGCGGCTCGACCCTGTATTCCTACGCCCGCGCCATCGTCCGCGCGTCGAAGGAACGCGCCAAGCCGGTCGCCGAACGCCGCGCCGGCTATGCCGACAGCGACATCGCCGCCCTGGGCCGCCGTCTGGCCTCGGACGCCCCGATCCCGGTCGGCGTCGAGGAAATCCAGCTGTCGCACTGGATGTTGAAGACCCGCGAATACCTGACGGTCGACAGCGCCGATGTGAAGGCCATGCTGGGCGCCGAAAGCCCCGAAACCATCGCCGCCCGTCTGGTGCAGAGCCGCCTGATCGACCCGGCCTTCCGCGCGCAGGCCCTGGCCATGACGCCGGAGCAGCTGGCCGCCTCGGGCGACCCGATGATCGCCTTCGTCCTGGCCAACGACGACGCCGCACAGGCCGTCCGCACCCAATGGGACGCCGGCGTCAACGCCCCGACCGCCCGCGCCGCGGAAAAGGTCGCCCAGGCCCGCTTCGCCGTCTACGGCGACAACCTATATCCCGACGCCACCTTCTCCTTGCGCCTGTCCTACGGCCAGGTGAAGGGCTGGACCTATCGCGGCGTCACGGTGCCGTCCTTCACCTACATGGGCGGCCTGTACGAGCGCGCCACCGGCGCCGAGCCGTTCAACGCCTCCGAGCGCTTCCTGGCGGCCAAGGACCGGATCAACAAGGATGTCGTCTACGACTTCGTCTCGACCAACGACATCATCGGCGGCAACTCCGGCTCGCCGGTTATCAACGCCAAGGGCGAAGTGATCGGCGCCGCCTTCGACGGCAACATCCACTCGTTGGGCGGCTCGTTCGGCTACGACGGCGAGCTGAACCGCACGGTGTCGGTCTCGACCGCCGCCGTCACCGAGGCCCTGCGCAACGTCTACAACCAGCCGCGCCTCCTGCGCGAACTGGGCGTGCGTCGCTAAATAAGGCGACTTTCTCCTCCCCACATCGTGGGGAGGGGGACCACGAAGTGGTGGAGGGGCCTGCGACAGCAGAACCAAGCAGCCCCTCCGTCTCGTCGGCTTCGCCGCCGATCCACCTCCCCATCGCCATGCGATAGGGAGGAAAAGTTACGCCCCCCTCTGACGCATCGGCCTGCTAGCTTTCTTCCTGCCGATTTCAGACTATTCAGACGAATTAGACTCTGTTTTTTCCTCGCCGGAGTCTGAATCAGGAGCTTCTCATGCGTCACATGCTGTTCGCCTCGGCCGCCGTCCTGGCCTTCGCCGCCGCCTCTTCCGCCAAGGCAGAGGAGGGCATGTGGACCTATGACAACTTCCCCATCCCCCGCGCCAATCAGACCTTGGGCACCAATATCGATCAGGCCTGGCTGGACCGCGTGCGCCTGTCGTCGGTGAAGTTCGGCGGCTGCTCGGCGGGCGTCATCTCGGCCGAGGGGCTGGTGATGACCAACAACCACTGCGTCTCGTCCTGCGTCGCCAACCTGTCGACGCCCCAGCTTCAGTATAATGAGACCGGCTTCACCCCCAAGAGCCGCGAGGAAGAGCTGCAATGCCCCGGCGCCTCTGCGGAAATCCTGACCGACATCACCGACGTCACCGCGCGGGTCCAGAAGGCGGGCGCCGGGCTGGACGGCCAGGCCTACACCCAGGCGCGCGAGGCCGAGGCCGGCCGCATCGAAACCGAAGCCTGCGGCGACGACGCCAAGATCCGCTGTCAGGTCGTCAGCCTGTATCGCGGCGGCCAGTTCAAACTCTACAAGTTCCGCAAATACTCCGACGTGCGTCTGGCCTGGGCGCCGGAAGACCGCGCCGCGACCTTCGGTGGCGATCTGGACAACTTCTCCTTCCCGCGCTTCGCCATCGATGCCGCCTTCATCCGCCTGTATGAAGACGGCAAGCCCGCTGCGACCCCGACCCACTTCACCTGGAACCCGAACAAGCCGACCGAGGGCGAGCCCGTCTTCGTCACCGGCAACCCCGGCTCGACCCAGCGTCTGCTGACGCAGGCCCAGCTGATGACCATCCGCGACGTGGTCCTGCCGCTGGACCAGCTGATCGCCTCCGAGCTGCGCGGGCGTCTGATCCGCTATTCGGAAGAGGGCGAGGATCAGGCCTTCATCGCCATGGACCCGCTGTCGGGCGTCGAGAACACCTATAAGCGCGGGCGCGGCCGGATGGCCGCTCTGATCGACCCGGCCTTCATGGATCAACTGGCCGGCCAGGAAACGGTTTTCCGTCGCGGCGTGGCCGAGAACGAGGCCCTGTCGGCCGAGGTCGGCGATCCCTGGGCCGTTTTGGCGCAGGTCCAGCCGATCGCACGCGAGCTCTACGCCCCGATGGCCCTGCTGGAAGGCGGCACCGGCATGGGCACCACCTCGGTGGCGGGCGGCTCGCCCCTGTTCAGCTGGGCGCGAGCCATCGTGCGCGGGGCGCAGGAGCGCGCCAAGCCGTCGGATCAGCGCCTGCCCGAGTTCGCCGACAGCCGCCTGCCGGGCGTCCAGTCCAGCCTGTTCGCCGCCCGCCCGACCTATCCGGAGCTGGAGCAGATCCGGCTGGAATGGTGGCTGTCCAAGACGCGCGAATGGCTGACCGTCGACAGCCCTTATGTCCGCACCCTGCTGGGCAAGGAGAGCCCCGAAGGCCTGGCCGCCCGTCTGGTCGAAGGCACCAAGCTGGCCGATCCGGCCGTGCGCCGCGCCCTGTGGGAAGGCGGTCTGCCCGCCGTCCAGGCCTCGACCGATCCGCTGATCCAGTACGTCCTGGCCATCGACGCCGACGCCCGCGCCGTGCGCGCTGACTGGGACAACAAGGTCAAGGCGCCGACCGACCGCGCCTCGGAACAGCTGTCCGCCGCCCGCTTCGCCGTCTTCGGCGACGCCGTCTATCCGGACGCCACGGGCACCCTGCGCCTGACCTACGGCCGGGTCGAGGGGACCGACGTGCCGGGCCAGCGCATCCCCGCCTTCACCACCTTCGCCGGCCTGTGGGACCGGGCGACCGGCGCCGAGCCGTTCAACGTCGCGCCCAAGCTGCTGGCCGCCAAGGACCGCATCGACCCCAACGCGGTGATGAACATGGCGGTCTCGTCCGACACCATCGGCGGCTCGTCGGGCTCGCCCGCCGTCAACGCCAAGGGAGAGATCATCGGCGCCAACTTCGACTCCACCGTCCTGACCCAGCGCAACGCCTACGGCTATGACCGCAACGTCAACCGCAGCGTCATCGTCACCACCCAGGCCGTGACCACGGCCCTGCGCGACGTTTACGGCATGGATCACCTGATCCAGGAGTTGGGCGTCCAGTGAGCGACCCGGTCTTCCGCCCTGCGGCGCCGGACGATGTTCCGGCGCTGCGCGCCCTGATCGAAAGCGCCTATCGCGGCGACAGCGCCAAGGCTGGCTGGACCCATGAAGCCGACCTGCTGGAGGGTCAGCGCACCGACGAGGCGGAGTTGCGCGACATCCTGGCCGACGCCTCGCGGCTTCTGCTGCTGGCCGAGATCGACGGCGCCCTGATCGGCTGCGTCCAGGTTGCGGATCAGGGCGAGGGTCTGGCTTATCTGGGCCTGCTGACCGTCGATCCGGCGCGTCAGGCGGGCGGTCTGGGGCGCCGCCTGATCGACGCCGCCGAGGCGGAAGCCGCCGCCCGCTTCGCCGCCACGCGCATGGAGATGACCGTCATCCGCCAGCGCGTCGAACTGATCGCCTGGTACGAACGGCGCGGCTATCGCCTGACCGGCGAAACCCGCCCCTTCCCGCTGGACGACCCCCGCTTCGGCCTGCCCCGCACGCGCGACCTGGCCTTCGTGGTTCTGGAGAAGGCGCTTTAGATCAGGAGGGAAGGGCGCAATTTTCGTTCTCATAAGGGTTGGTCTGGCCTAGACGAGCACACGCTTCGTTTCTTTTTTTGACGCCTGACCGAGATCATCGTGCAAGACACCGTCCGCCGCATCCTGACCGCCCGCGTCTATGACGTGGCCGAGGAGACCCCCCTCGATCCGCTCAAGCGGCTGTCGGCCCGCCTCGGCCGGACCGCCCTGCTGAAGCGCGAGGACCTGCAGCCGGTCTTCTCGTTCAAGATCCGCGGCGCCTACAACAAGATCGCCGCCCTGAGCCAGGCGGAGTTGGCGCGCGGCGTCATCTGCGCCTCGGCGGGCAATCATGCGCAAGGGGTGGCGCTGGCGGCGGCGAAACGCGGCGCGGCGGCCACCATCGTCATGCCGACCACCACGCCCGGCATCAAGGTGGCGGCGGTCCAGGGGCTGGGCGGCCGGGTCGTGCTGCATGGCGAAAGCTTTGACGACGCCTACGCCCACGCCCGCGAGTTGGAGAAGCAGACCGGCGCCGCCTTCGTCCACCCCTTCGACGATCCCGACGTCATCGCCGGGCAAGGCACGGTGGGGCTGGAGATCCTGCGCCAGCACGCCGATCCGATCGACGCCGTGTTCATCCCCATCGGCGGCGGCGGGCTGGCGGCGGGGGTGGCGGCCATCGTCCGCTTCCTGCGGCCTGAGACGCGCCTGATCGGCGTCGAACCGGCCGAGGCGCCGACGATGAAAAGCGCCATTGAGGCCGGGCGCGTCGTTGATCTGGATCAGGTCGGCCTGTTCGCCGACGGGGTGGCCGTGCGCCGCGCGGGCGACGAGACCTTCCGCCTGTGCCGCGATCTGCTGGACGAGATCGTCCTGGTCGACACCGACGCCATCTGCGCCGCCGTGAAGGACATCTTCGACGACGTGCGCGCGGTAGCCGAGCCGTCGGGCGCCGTGGCGCTTGCCGGCCTCAAGGCCTGGGCCGCGCGCAATCCCGGATCGGGGGCGCTGGTCGCGATCAACTCGGGCGCCAACGTCAACTTCGACCGCCTGCGCCACGTCGCCGAGCGGGCCGAGATCGGCGAGGGCGCCGAAGCCCTGTTCGCGGTCTCCATGCCCGATCGGCGCGAGGACTATCACCGCTTCCTGCGCAGCCTGGACGGCCGCTCGATCACGGAATTCAATTATCGCTGGTCCGGCGACGGCACGGCGCAGATCTTTGTCGGCGTAGCCCTGCGCGACGGCGCCGCCGAGCGTGAAAGCCTTCTGCGTCGCCTGACCGCCGACGGCTATGCCGTCGTCGACATGAGCGACAACGAGACCGCCAAGCTGCACGTGCGCCACATGGTCGGCGGACGCACCATCGGCCTGCCGCATGAGCGGCTGCTGCGCTTCGAGTTCCCCGAGCGGCCGGGCGCCTTCCTGCGCTTCCTCAACAGTCTTCAGCCCGCCTGGGCCCTGACCCTGTTCCACTATCGCAACCACGGCGACGACGCGGGCCGGGTGCTGGCGGGCGTCAGCGTCCCGCCGGATCAGGCGGCGGCCCTGACGACGGCGCTGGACGACCTGGGCTATCCGTACGTCGACGAGACGGACAACCCGGCCTGCCGCCTGTTCCTGGATGGGGCGGCCTGAACCCCGGCGCCGTCCCGGAAGCGGCGCAGCCGCTGTCCGGGACCGCCAGAGAGGCGAACGGCGAGGTCTGGGAGGTCCCGGCTCTCCGCCTCGCCAGCGCGGCCGCAGCCGGGATGACGGGCGTTATGTCACGCCCGGCTGATCGCCTCGGCCACCTCATCCGCCGGGCGGCCGGTCAGGTCCTTGGCGATTTCGCCGACCAGCAGGCCCTCCAGCGTCTTGTGCCAATGCTTGCGCAACTGGCCCAGGGTCTTGGGCGCGGCGACGACGGCCAGGGCCTCGAACTTGTTGGTCAGGGCCATGTGGTTCAGCGCCTCGGCCACGCCCATGGCGAAGCCGTCCTCGGCCTGGGTGTCGTTGTCGGGGTTGGCGTCGCTGGAGCGGCGGCCCGGCGCGCCGGACAGGCGTTCGGGGATTTCGGGAGTCGCCATCGGCTTGAGCTGGATGTCGAGGTTGTGGCCGGTGTTGCGGAACAGGCTCAGCTTCTCGCCGTCGGCGACGGCGACCAGAGCCCCGTTGGGCAGGTTCATATCAGACTCCACATATGAGCGCCGAAAGGAAAGGGCGCTGTCAGTCCAGCGCAAACGCCCCCTGTCCCGTTCCATCATCAGGGCCAGGCTGCGACGCTTCGTGCGCCAGCAGCCAGCGCTTGCGCTCCAGCCCGCCTGCGTAACCGGTCAGGGTTCCCTTGGCGCCGACGACGCGGTGGCAGGGCACGATGACCCCGATCGGATTGGCTCCGTTGGCCAGCCCCACGGCGCGCACCGCCGCGGGCTTGCCGATGGCCTTCGCCAGTTGGCCGTAGCTCCAGGTCCGTCCCGCCGGAATGGTGCGCAGCGCCGCCCAGACCGCGCGCTGGAAGTCGGTGCCGCCGGTCTTCACGGCGAGGCTGTCCAGCGCCGTCAGGTCGCCGTCGAAATAGGCGGCGACGGCGTCCCGCACCCCCTCAGGCGCGCGGCCGGGCGTCAGCTGAACCTCGCCGTAATGACGGGCCAGCAGCGCCATCATCCGCGCCTCATAGTCGGTGAAGTCGAAAGCGCGCACGGCCCCCTCCGCGTCCGTGACCAGCAGCACCTCGCCCACCGGCGTGGCGATGCGGTCCAGCGTAAAGGCTTCAAGCTGCGTCTTTTTCATCGTCGCTCTCCATGATCGCCGCGCCGTCTACGCCTGCCTCGCGCAGGTGCAGCGCGCCATAGGCCCGCCAGGGTCGCCATCGCTCGGCCCGCGCCGCGAGCCTGTGATCTTCAAGCCGGTCGCTGGCCATGTCGCCCTCATCGTCGATCCAGGCGCCCGGCAGGCGCAGGCCGGGCCGCGCCGCGACCAAGGGCGCCAGAACAGGGTCGAGCGACAGGTCGCGCCGGATGGCCTCGGGGTCGGCTGGCAGGTCGAACAGCCGCCGCACCCGCGCCAGCACGCCTGGCAGGGCCTTGAGGTCGTGCAGCGCCGCCGTGACCGCCAGGCGGTTCCCGTCCTCGAACCGGGCCGAGACCTCACCCGTCGCCCCGTCCGTCGCGGGCGTCAGGACGCGCCGCCAGAGGCGCTCCTCGACCGTCTCGCCGCTCGCTTTCAGGGCCGCCAGCATGGCCTCGACCTCATAGGGCGGGCGATAGGGCAGGCTCAGCCGCACGCCCCCATCCCAAGGCCGCTCGGTCCGCGCCCGCAGCGCCGACGGGGGCCGCCCATACAGGGCCTGAAACGTCTCGTTGAAGCGGCGCACGCTGCCGAAGCCGGACGCCATCGCCACCTCGGCCATCGGCAGGTCGGTCTGGTGGATCAGGGCCTTGGCCAGCAGCACGCGGCGCGTCTGGGCCACGCCGACCGGGGCGGCCCCCAGGTGCTGGCGGAACAGGCGGCGCAGGTGTCGCTCGCCCACCCCCAGCCGCGCGGCCAGGGCGTCGACGTCGCCCTTATCTAGCGCCCCCGCCTCGATCAGATTCAGCGCCCGGCTGACAGTGTTGGACGTCCCCCGCCACGCGCCCATATCGGGCGCGGTTTCCGGCCGACAGCGCAGGCAGGCGCGGAAGCCCGCCTCCTCGGCCGCCGCCGCGCTGATGACGAAGCGCATGTTCTCACGCCTGGGCGTCCGCGCCGGGCAGACCGGGCGGCAATAGATTCCGGTAGACTTCACGCAGGTGAAGAAGCGCCCGTCGAAGCGCGGGTCGCGCGTCAGGACCGCCCGATAGCAGGCCTCCTGATCCAGCGTGTCGCGGGCGTTGTCCATGCCCGCAACATGCGCCCGCAGCGCCAACGTGTCTCGCGGTTTTCGGACATGACGGCGCCGCAGCTCGGCAGATCACCCCTTGCGCGTCGTCGCGAGCCGCCAGACATAGGTCGCGATGTTGACGACGAAACTGATCGCCATCACCGCGAACACCCAGGTCAGCACCGTGCCCAGCGTCAGGGCCGTCCCCTCCAGATCGCGGCCCGCATCGTTCACCGCGCGCAGGGCGTCCAGGCTGATGTTCGTCGCCCCGCCCTCGACGCGGGCGCTCGCCGCGCCCTGGGTGAGGGTGAGCCACCAGCCCGCATCAAACAGTCGCCACAGCACCCAGAGCGCCGCGCCCGCCAGCGGGATCTTCAGCAGCAAGGTCAACCGCCCCTCGCGCCCGCGGATCAGGCTGACCGCGTCCACCGCCATGCCGCCGACGGCCAGGGCCAGGATGGGGCCGTAGAGGGCCGCCCACACCGGCGCCGCCTCGATCCCGACCGCGCCGCTTCTCAAGGAGAACTCGCCCAGGCCCGGAAAGCGGATCACGCCGATCCACCACATCACGAAGACGCCTCCGACGATCAGCGAGGCCAGCGCCTCCAGCCCCGGCTTGTCGTTCGCCGTCACGCCCCAGACGCGGGCGCCCTTCGGCAACCACTCCGCCTTGGCCTTCTCAGAGCCCGACAGCGAGGCGCCCCACTTCGCCGGATCGGCCAGGCCGAAGGCCGACAGGTCGCGCACCCGCCATTTCGTCAGCCAGGTCGGCTTGATGTCATAATGCTCCAGGATCGCGCCGGCCAGGGTCAGCGCTCCCAGCAGGGTCAGCCCCCCGGAGAAGAAGCCGTGGAAGGCCTGGCTGATCGCGCGTCCGAAATCAGCCGGAGCGCCCAGCACGCTGACAAACAGCCCCAGCGCCTGAACGGCCGCAATGACGATCAGCCCCGCCTTGGCGCCGAACAGCCAATAGGGAAACAGTTCCGGCCCGATCAGGCTGTCCGGCCCCTTGCGATAGCGGGCGGCGACGATCAGCGGATGGCCGATCTCGTGCAGGATCGCCTCCTTCTCCTCGTCGCTCAGGGCGCGGCCCAGCTCCTCCTCGCGGGCCTCGACGCGGCTCAGGATCAGGTCGCGCAGCTCAGCGACGATGTCCTCGCGGTCCTCGGTCGGCAGTTGCGCCGCCACGGCCTCCAAATAGCGTTCGATGATGTCCATCGCGCCCTCTCCCGTCCCTTCAGAGAATTCGTTCCAGCGAGGCGTTGATGCCGCGCCATTCATCGGTCAGGGCGGCCAGCATGGCCTCGCCCCCCGGCGACAGGACATAGAAACGCTTCTTTCGCTTCTCCTCCTCGCGCCATTCGCTGGTCAGCAGCCCTTGCCCCTCCAGCCGCCGCAGCAGGGGGTAGAGGGTGGATTCCTCCATCTCCAGCCCATCGGCCGCCAGCGCCTGACGCAGGGTGTAGCCGTAGCGTTCGGTCCGCAGGCAGGCGAGCACCGCCAGGACCAGCGTCCCGCGCCGCAGCTCCAGCCGCATCGTCTCGAACAGTTCCCGATCCACGCCGTCGCCTCACCTGTCGCCACATAGTGTGTGACGCACAGTGTATGCGACATACTGTGCGCCATAGTCAATACAGGATGTCCAGCCGCTTCCTTCACGGCAGCCGCAAGGCTAAGTTGGCCGCTCCGTAGGGGGAGTATTCTGAATGTCGTATCGTCGCCGCGTCGCCTGTTCCTTGCTGGCGCTCAGCCTGGCCCTGGGCGCCGCGCCTGCACTGGCGCAACAGACGCCGCCCGCGCTTCAGGCCGTCGTCGGCCATGACAGCGGCGAGCGCATCACACGCTCGGCTGATGTGCGCCGCTATTTCGAGGCGCTGCGCGCCGCCAATCCCGACCGCATGGTCATGGGCGACTACGCCCAGTCGTGGGAGGGCCGCCCCCTGTTCTGGGCCGCCGTCGGCTCGCCGCGCAACATCGCCCGGCTGGATGCGATCAAGGCCGCGACCAACGCCCTGGCCGATCCGCGCAAGACCTCGCCCGAGCAGGCCCGCGCCCTGATCAACGACACCCCGGCCATCGTCTGGATGGCCTATTCGGTCCACGGCAATGAGATCAGCCCCGCCGACGCCGCCCTGGCCGCCGCGCGCCGCCTGACCGACAGCCTCGACGGCGAGGCGCAAGGCTGGCTGGAGAACGTCGTGGTCGTCTTCGTGCCGACCCAGAACCCCGACGGGCGCGAGCGCTTCATCAACAGCTTCGAGGCGGGCCTGGGCGCCCAGCCCAACGGCGATCCCCTGTCGGCCGAGCGGGCCGAGCCCTGGCCGTCCGGCCGCTTCAACCACAATCTGTTCGACCTGAACCGCGACTGGTTCATCCAGTCCCAGCCGGAGACGCAAGGGCACTCGGCCCTGATCCGCGAATGGCGTCCGCAGGTGGTGGTCGATTCCCACGAGATGGGCACGGATTCGAGCTTCTTCTTCCCGCCCGAGGCCCAGCCGCTGAACCCGTGGATCTATCTGCCGATCCTGGACGCGCGCGAGCGGTTCGGCCGCAACACCGCCGGACGCTTCGACCAGGCCGGGCTGGACTATTTCACGCGCGAGACCTTCGACGCCTTCTATCCCGGTTACGGCGACGGCTGGCCCGCCTATTTCGGCGCCGTCTCCATGACCTATGAGCAGGGCTCGTCGCGCGGGTTGCTCGCGCGCCGCTCGTCGGGCGAAATGCTGACCTACGCCGACACGGTCAAGGGCCACCTGACCGCCACCCTGTCGACCATCGAGACCGCCGCCCGCGACCGCGAGAAGCTGCTCAGCGACTTCTACGCCTTCCACCGCGACGGGATTTCGGGCGGACGCGGCGCCTATGTCCTGTCGCGCTCCGCCGCGGCCGACCCGGCCGCCGCCGACAAGCTGGCGGGCCTGCTGGTGCGTTCGGGACTGGAGGTCGGACGGGCGACCGCATCCTTCTCCGCCTGCGGCCAGACCTATCAGGCGGGCGATTACATCGTGAATCTGTCCCAGCCGCAGCGCCGCATGGCCGAGACCCTGCTGGCCAAGGACGTGCCGCTGGACCCGAAATTCCTGGCCGAGCAGGAGGCCCGCCGCGCGCGCGGTCTGGGCGATGAGATCTATGACCTGACCGGCTGGTCCCTGCCCCTGCTGTTCAACGTGCCGAGCCAGCGCTGCGCCGGCGCTCCGTCGGTGCAGACGGCCGCCGTCGGCCCCGAACTGATCCGCCCGGCCGCCGTGGCGTCCGGCGACGCGACCTACGGCTACGCCATCCATCCGGGCACGGCGGGAATGCGCTTCCTGACCGCCGCCCTGAACGACAAGGTGCCGGTCCGCTCGGTCGAGGAGCCCTTCACCCTGGACGGCCGCGCCTATCCGGGCGGCACCTTCATCGTCCCGCGCGCCGGCTCGCCTGCCGACCTGGACGAGCGCGTCCGCCGCCTGGCCGCCGGCAGCGGCGCCCAGGTGACGCCTCTGGCGACATCGTGGGTCTCCCGCGGTCCCAGCGTCGGCTCGGATAAGGCGACGCTCATCGCCGCCCCGCGCGTCGCCATGGCCTGGGACGACCCGACCGAGCCGGAATCGGCCGGATCCATCCGCCATGTGCTGGAGCGAGAATACGGCTGGCCGGTCACGGCCGTGCGCACCCGCCGCCTGGCGAACGCCGACCTGTCCCGCTACCAGGTGCTGATCCTGCCCTCGGGCGGCGACTATAAGCAGATCCTCGGCGAGAGCGGCGTCGCCAATCTGCGCGCCTGGGTCCAGGCGGGCGGCGTCCTGATCGGCGTCGGCTCGGCCAGCCGCCTGCTGACCGACCCCGACTCCAAGCTGCTGGAGAGCCGCCGCGAGAGCGCTGTCTCCGGCGACGGCGACAAGAACAAGAAGGACGGCGGCAGCGAGATCGCCACCGACGCCGAATACCTGGCCCTGACCGGCCACCACGGCGGCGCCCCCGATCCGGTCGCGGGCGTCCTGGCCAGCGCCGTGGTGGACAACGAACACTGGCTCGGCGCAGGCGTCGCCCCGACCCTCAGCGTCATGGTGCGCGGCTCGGACATCTACAGCCCGCTGGCCCGCGATCAGGGGACCAACGTCGTGCGTCTGGCCGGACCGGATCAGGTGCTGGCGTCCGGCCAGCTGTGGGCCGAGAACCGCCGCCAGCTGGCCTACAAGCCCGTCGCCATGGCGTCCGAAGTCGGGCGCGGCCAGGTCGTCGCCTTCACCCAGGACGTCACCATGCGCGCCTTCCTCGAAGGGCTGAAGCCGCTGTTCCTGAACGCCGTCTTCCGCGGCCCGGCCCACACCTCCGGGACCAAGGGGAACTGAAGCGGATGAAGGGGAGGGGCGTCAGCGCCCCTTCCTGAACGCCTCGGCCTTTTCGGCCGCCGCTTCCCTGCGCCAGCGTTTGGGGGCGGACTTGTCGACCTCCTCGCCCGCGCCGGTGAGGGCTTCGTTGGCGAACTCGAGGTCGAGGAGCTTCATCTTCTTGATCTCGTCGCGCAGGCGGGCGGCTTCCTCGAACTCGAGGTTGGCGGCGGCTTCGCGCATCCGGCCTTCCAGATCCTTGAGCGCGGCCTGGAAGTTGGAGCCGATGAAGGGCTTGGCTTCCTCGGCGACGCCGGGGCGGGTCAGGCGGTCCAGGTCGCGCGACTCATAGGGGCTGTCGAGGATCTCCTTGATGTCGCGCTTGACCGTCTCGGGCGTGATGCCGTGTTCGAGGTTGTAGGCCTGCTGCTTCTCGCGGCGGCGGTCGGTCTCGGCGATGGCGCGCTCCATCGAGCCGGTCATGCGGTCGGCGTAGAGGATGACGCGGCCGTCGACGTTGCGCGCGGCGCGGCCGATGGTCTGGATCAGGGAGGTCTCGGAGCGCAGGAAGCCCTCCTTGTCCGCGTCGAGGATGGCGACCAGGCCGCACTCGGGGATGTCGAGGCCCTCGCGCAGCAGGTTGATGCCGATCAGGCAGTCGAACGAGCCCAGGCGCAGGTCGCGCAGGATCTCGATGCGCTCCAGGGTGTCGACGTCGGAGTGCATGTAGCGGACGCGCACCCCCTGTTCGTGCATGTATTCGGTCAGGTCCTCGGCCATCTTCTTGGTCAGGGTGGTGACCAGGGAACGGTAGCCCGCGCGGCTGGTGGCCTTCACCTCGTCGATGACGTCGTCGACCTGGTTGCGGGTCGCGCCGGACACGGGGCGGATCTCGACCGGGGGGTCGATCAGGCCGGTGGGGCGGATGACCTGTTCGACGAAGACGCCGCCGGTCTTGTCCAGCTCCCAGGCGCCGGGGGTGGCCGAGACGAAGACGGTCTGGGGCCGCATGGCGTCCCATTCCTCGAACTTCAGCGGCCGGTTGTCGATGGCTGACGGCAGGCGGAAGCCGTATTCGGCCAGGGTCGACTTGCGGCGGTAGTCGCCGCGGTACATGGCGCCGATCTGGCCCACGGTGACGTGGCTCTCGTCCACGAATAGCAGGGCGTTGTCGGGGATATATTCGAAGAAGGTCGGCGGCGGCTCGCCCGGCGCCCGGCCGGTCAGCCAGCGGCTGTAGTTCTCGATCCCGGCGCAGGAGCCGGTGGCCTCCATCATCTCCAGATCGAAGCGGGTGCGCTGCTCCAGCCGCTGGGCCTCCAGCAGCTTGCCGTTCTCGACCATCCAGTCGAGCGTCTCCTTCAACTCGGCCTTGATGCCGGTGATCGCCTGATTGAGCGTCGGGCGCGGGGTGACGTAGTGGCTGGCGGCGTAGACGGTGACTTCGTCCAGCGCATTGGTCTTCTTGCCGGTCAGGGGGTCGAACTCGTCGATGGCCTCGATCTCGTCGCCGAACAGGCTGATGCGCCAGGCGCGGTCCTCAAGGTGGACCGGGAAGATTTCGAGGGTGTCGCCGCGCTTGCGGAACATGCCGCGCTCGAAATGCAGGTCGTTGCGCTTGTACTGCAGGGCGATCAGGTCGGCGCGCAGCTTGGCCTCGTCGATCTGGTCGCCGACCTTCAGGTTGAAGGTCATGGCGGTGTAGGTCTCGACCGAGCCGATGCCGTAGATGCAGCTGACCGAGGCGACGACGATGACGTCGTCCCGCTCCAGGATCGCGCGGGTGGCGGCGTGGCGCATCCGGTCGATCTGCTCGTTGATCGACGAGTCCTTCTCGATGTAGGTGTCGGTGCGCGGGACGTAGGCCTCGGGCTGGTAGTAGTCGTAGTAGCTGACGAAATACTCGACGGCATTGTCGGGGAAGAAGGCCTTGAACTCGGAATAGAGCTGGGCCGCCAACGTCTTGTTGTGGGCCAGGATCAGGGCCGGGCGCTGGGTCTGTTCGATCACCTTAGCCATGGTGAAGGTCTTGCCCGAGCCGGTGACGCCCAGCAGCACCTGTTCGCGTTCCCCGTCGTTCGCCTGGGCGACCAGTTCGGCGATGGCGGATGGCTGGTCCCCCGCGGGCTGGTATTTCGTCTCCAGCCGGAACGGGATGCGCTTCTTGTTGGTCGGCCGGTCGGGGCGGTGAGGGACCCAGTCGGCGGGCGCGGCGGGCGCTTCCTCGGGCGTCAGGCGCGGACCGCTCACCGGCGCGAACATCGGCGCACGACCGTGATCGAAGGCGACGGGCGCCTCGCTGAGACCGGGATTGGGCGTGTGGACGGGCTTGGTCAGCTTCGGGGACGGTGTCGCGGGAGAACGGGCCATGAACATCAAGGTAATGCCTGCGCCTGCGCGACGCTAGGGCGCGCGGAACGGCGATTCCGATAAAGGGCGGCGTCTGAAACGGCGATTTCCCGGTTGTGCGATTCGGGCCGTATCGCCAAGGTCCGCGCCATGAGTGAGCTTCGCGACGTCTTCATCACCGGGACCGGCGCCGTCCTGCCCGGCGAGCGGATCGGCAACGATCGGATGGAGGATTTCATCGGCCGGATCGGCGGGCGGCCCTCCGCTGTCGGGCGCCGCGCCCTGCGCTGGAACGGGATCGAAGGGCGGCACTACGCCCTGAACGAAGACGGGGCGCCGTTGCACTCCAACGCCTCCATGTGCGCCGAGGCGGTGCGGGCGGCGCTAGACGCAGCGGGGCTGAGCCTTGGCGACCTGCAGCATCTGGGCGCGGCGGCGACGCAGGGGGACTATCTGGTGCCCGGCCACGCCAGCGCGGTTCAGGCCGAGCTGGGCGCGGGGCCGCTGGAGGCGTTCAGCTATCAGTCGGTCTGCGCCAGCGCCCTGATGGCGGCCAAGGGCGCGTGGCTGAGCGTGCGCGCGGGCGAGGCGGATGTCGCCGCCGCCTGCGCCGGCGAGTTTTCCTCACGCTGGTTCCGACCCGCCTTCTATGAGGGCACGGCGCTGGTGGACGAGAAGGGCCGGGCGCGGATCGAGGCGGATTTCCTGCGCTTCACCCTGTCGGACGGGGCCGGCGCCGTGGTGATGGAGCCGAGGCCCAAGCCCGACGGCCTGAGCCTGAAGGTCGAGTGGATCGACATGACGTCGCTGGCCGGGCGCTTCGATCCCTGCATGTGGGCCGGATCGACGCCGGAAGCGCGCGCCGACATGACCAGCGCCTGGAGCCACGCAGGCCCGGCGGCGGCCCATGCGGCGGGGGCGGTGGCCCTGCTGCAGGACTTCGAACTGCTGAAGATCGTCATTCGCGCCTGGATCGGCGTCTGGCTGGAGAAGGTGGACGCCGGGCGGATCGTGCCGGATCAGGTCGACCATCTGCTGTGTCACTACTCCGCGCGGTCGCTACGTCAGGAGATTGTCGGCCTGCTGGAAAGCACGGCGGCGATGATCCCGGAGGAGAAGTGGTTCACGACGTTGGCCGACAGCGGCAATGTCGGCTCGGCCTCGATCTGGGTCATGCTGGACGCCTTCCTGAAGTCGGGACGCGGAAAGCGCGGAGACAGGGTGTTGTGCATCGTGCCCGAGAGCGGGCGGGCGATGATCGGCTTCATGATGCTGGAGATTGTGTGATGGCGGAACGCGAAGCCGAGGCGGCGGTGGCCGAGACCTTACGGAAGCTGGCGGTCGTCTTCGCCGACTTCGAGCAGCGGCTGGAGGCGACGCCCCTGATCCGCAGGCTGACGCGCGGGCGGTTCGAGGTCGCCGACTACCACGCCTTCCTGATCAACCTGCGCCAGCAGGTGAAGGACGGGGCGCTGTGGATGAGCCGGGCGGCGTCGAACATCGGCGAGGATCATCTGGAGCTGCGCTCGACCCTGATGCGCCATGCGGTGACGGAGCATCGCGATTTCCGCCTGCTGGAGGCCGACTTCACAGCCTCGGGCGGGGCGCTGGAGGATATTCAGTCGGCGCCGAAGAATGTGGGGTCCGAGGCCCTGTCGGCGTGGATGTTCCATGAGGCGTCCAAGCCCGATCCCTTCGGCCTGCTGGGCGCCATGTTCATCATCGAGGGGCTGGGCTCGATCAAGGCGCGGCCGTGGGGCCTGAAGGTGCAGGAGCGGCTGGCCCTGCCCGACGAGGCGGTGCGCTTCCTGCTGTATCACGGCGACAACGACGCCGAGCACATGAAGGAGTTCGAGGAGATGCTGGGCATGGTCCTGCCCGATCCCTTCATCGCCGAACGCATCGTCACGACGGCCAGGGTGACGGCCCGCCTCTACGCCCTGCAGATCGAGGAGATCGCGGCGTGAGATACTATAAGCCGCACGAGGACCCGTTCGACCCCGCGCGGTTCGACCCCAGGGATCCCGACCCGTGGATGGCGCTGTATCTCGATCACAGCCTGCCGATCGACGACGGGGCCAAGCGCGACCTGCTGCTGGGGGCGCGGTCGCGCTCGCGGCGCTGGCTGTTCCCGGTGGCGCGGCCGCTGGTGTTCCTGTTCTTCTGTCTGGTGAAGGTGCTGCGGGTCATTTCGCCGAAATACCCGAACCTGAACGGCCTGCTGCACAAGACCATCCACTGGGGCCTGCGCACCTTCGCCACGCCCGAGGCCAACCGGGTGATCCTGCGCCACTTCCATGTCGGGTCCGAGCTGACCGCCTTCGTGCGGGAGAATGCGGGCGTGGGCGACAAGGTGACGAAGTGGCCGCTGACGCCGACGCGGCTGAAGGACATCGAGCCGGACCTGTTCCTTCAGCACGATCTGAACATCTTCAACTTCGTCATCGAGCTGAACGCCGCCCTGCGCGCCGAGGGGCGAGAGCTGACGCCGCCCGAACGCATCGACTTCTCCATGATCTCGGACGAATTCCCGCCCTTCGAGGAGTTTCCGCGCAAATGGCACAACTTCGTCGACGTGCAGACGGCGGTGGAGTTCTACACCCCGATCTACGCCCTGATGCTGCCGAGGGACGACTTCGTGCGGGCGTCCAGTTCGCTGCAGCTGGATGAAGTGATCGCCATCTACATCGCCCGCATCCTGGGCACGAGCTACCACATGGCCTTCGTCAAGAACGGCCATCCGCTGGTGGCGCTGTCGACGCTGCAGGCGGGCTATCGGCTTATGATGCACGGGCTGGATTCAGAGGCCATGCACGGCTGGCTGCGGGTGATGAAGGCGCGTCAGGCGGCGGGCCTGCCGCTGGACCCGGCCAATTCAGGCACGCCGCATTAAGGCAGGAGGCGGTCGCCGATTTCCGCTGGCGCACGGCGCGGCGGCTGCTAGCGTGGCCGGATGAAATCGGCGCGTTCCTTTCTGACCTCTCTCAGCACGCTTGTGTTGCTGTCGCTCGTGCTGGGCCTGGTCGCCGGGGCGGCGGCGCAGCGCTGGGGCCTGCCGGGCGGGCATGTGACGGCCGACCTCATCCAGGCGCTGGGCCAGCTGTGGCTCAATGCGCTGAGGATGACGATCATCCCCCTGGTGTTCAGCCTGCTGGTGACGGGCATCGCCTCCATCGCCGATGCGGCGCGGACCGGGCGTCTGGCGCTGAAGGCGGTGGCCTGGTTCGGGGGGCTGATCGTCTTTGCGACCATGTACGCCGTCGCGGCGGCCTATGGGCTGCACGCCCTGTGGCCGATCGACCCGGAAGGCGCGCGCCTGCTGCTGGCCATCAAGCCGGAAGGGGCCGAAGGCCTGGGCGCCGGGGCGCCGTTCAGCGAGTTTCTGAAGACCATCGCCCCGTCCAACCCGATCCGCGCGGCCGCCGAGGACGCCATTCTGGGCATGGTGGTGTTCGCCGTCTTCTTCGGCTTTGCGGCCTCGGGGCTGCCCGAGCGGCTGCGCGTGCCTCTGATCACCTTCTTCGAGGCGGTAGGCGAGACGATGATCGTCATCGTCCGCTGGGTGCTGAGCGTCGCGCCGCTGGGCGTCTTCGCCCTGTCGATCGGGGTGGGGCTGACGGCGGGCGCCAGCGCGGCGGGGGTGCTGCTGCACTATGTGGCGCTGATCTCCATCGCCTGCATCGGCATCGGCCTGATCTTCTATCCGCTGGCGGTCATCTTCGGCCGGGTGTCGCTGGGCCGGTTCGCCCGGGCGGCGGCGCCGGCGCAGGTGGTGGCCTTCTCGACCCAGTCGTCGCTGGCCAGCCTGCCGGTCATGGTCGAGCGGGCGGTCGACGAGCTGGGCGTCAAGCGGGCGACGGCGGGTCTGGTCCTGCCGCTGGCGGTGGCGGTGTTCCGCATCACCAGCCCGGTCGCCAACCTGGGGGTCGCCATCTACTGCGCCCACCTGTTCGGGCTGGAGCCCTCGGCGGGCCAGCTGTTCGCGGCCATGCTGACAGCGGTGCTGATCTCGATCGGCACCGTGGGCCTGCCCGGTCAGGCCAGCTTCTTCGCCTCCATCGCCCCCATCTGCATCGCCATGGGCGTGCCGCTGGAGCTGCTGCCGCTGCTGTTGGCGGTCGAGGTCGTGCCCGACATCTTCCGCACCCTGGGCAACGTCACCGCCGACCTGGCCGTGGTCCGCATTGTTCAGGGCGGCGAGGCGGCGTCGGACTGAACGCCCCTATTCTTCCATCGCCTCAAACATGGCCTCGGCCTCATCGAATGTGTCGTAGTCGAGGCGTTCGGGCGGGCGCACGATGACGAAGCGGGTCAGGACGGGGGCGGCGGGTTCAGGACGTCGGTCCCACTGCCAGAAGGTGCGGTCGAGCCGGCTTTGCAGAAGGGTCCACTCGCCTGCTTCTCCCTGAGGCGGCTTCGGCGGCGGAACGGTCTGTCTCATCAGCGTCTCCCTGTGCGGCGACAGCAAAGCGCGGCTGGACCACAGTGTCAAAGAGCGTAACACAAGCGGAACCGTTGGCGGCGGTCGTGATTGATGCGGCCTTGGCGCAACATGCGGCGCCGTCCTTGCAGCTTGGCTGCAGATGGGATGCGACCCTAAGGCGAAAATGAGGCATGCTGTCGCCAGGAGAATATGCGATGACCAAGTCCAGCAATGAATCCGACGCCCGCGCCGCCCTGCGCGTGGTCTCCTCGCCGGAAGCCGAGGTCTATGACCTGATGCGCGCGCCCGAAACCACCGCCGAACGGGTCAAGCGCCTGCAGGCCGAAGCCCGCGCCCTCGCCCTTGAACAGGTCGAGGCGCTCGAAGCCGCCCTGTGCAAGGCCGCCGACATGGCCAAGGAGATCGCCGACGGCGGCGACGCCTATCCGGTCGGCGCCCGCGAATTGGCCGCCCGCCTGGTCGCGGACCTGCCTTCCAAGGCCGAGACGATGAAGGCCATCGTCGCCAAGAGTCATCCTTGATCTAAGGGCGCTACCGCTCGCCGCGCGGCGGCTCGCTGCTTGAGCGCGCGAAGCGCCAGGCTGCGTCGGGTCGAGAAGGCGGAGCCTTCTGACGCAGCCCACTAAGAACCGAGTACGTCTTCGTACTCAGGATGGCGTTTCAGCCAGGCGACGGCGTAGCTGCAGTGCGGAATCAGAGTCAGCTTTTCGGCGCGGGCGTGTTCGGCCAGCGCCTGCATGAAGCGGCCGGCGGCGCCCGTGCCGCGCAGGGCCGGGTGGGCCTCGACGTGCAGGATGATGCGGGCGTGACCGCGCACGGCGTATTCGGCCCAGACGGGATGCTCGGTCCCGTCAGAATCGGCGAATGTCTGCTGGAAGCGGTGGTCGGCGGCGTGGTCTTTGAAGGCGGACACGAAAGGCTCCTCCTGAAGGGGTCAGATCAGGCCGGCCGATCGTTCAACAGGGCCAGCAGACCCAGAACGCTTTTCACCGTGAACCAGATCGACACCAGCAGCAAAAGAAGTCCGAACAGCAGAAGGAACGGAATGCCGATCAGGAAGGCCGAAGCCACGGCGCTGACGGCCACCAGCACCCACAGGATGGCGCTGATCCAGAACACCGACCAGAACAGCTTGATCTGCGCCTCGACATGCTGGGCCGCCAGACCCGTGGCCGAGCCGCGCGTGATGTAGGCCACCACCAGACCGACCAGCACCAGCACGTTCGCGCTGGGGATCGACAGGATGTAGAGAATCCACGCCACGATGGCGCCGTCGCGGCCCGCAATGGGGGCGGCCGGGTTCTGCTCGCTCATGAAGGCGGTCCTTTCAGTAGAAGAGGCGGCGGGGCTCAGCGATAGGGCGTCCGTTCAGCAGGTCCTTCAGCCCCAGAGCGCCGCGCACGATGGTCCACACGGCCATGATGAACAGGACGAAGACGCCGACGTTGACCAGGATCAACACCGCGCCGGCGATGATGGCGCAGACGGCGGCGAAAAGGGTGCGCTGCTGAAAGATGAAATGGCTGCGCAGAATCGGATCGACCGGCGCGGCACGGCGCCAGACCCGCAGCAGTCCGACCGCCGCCGCCACGCCGAAGGTCGGCGCCGCCAGCAGGATCAGCGCATAGCCGACATAGAGCCCGGACAGGTCAGCCGAAACCTCGCCGCCGCTGTTGCTGTTGTAATCGCCGGACTGGACCATCGGAACCTCTTGTCAGAGCGAGATGATGGCGGGACGGACGGCCCCGCGCAACCAGCCTCAGCGCGAATAGGCGACTTCGCAGGCGGCGGCCGCGGCGTCGGGAATGGCGCCTGGCTTTTCGACCCGCACGATGACGCCCAGCACGCGGGGATCGGCCAGGCAGGCGACCGCCGTGCGTTCGGCGAAGGTTTCGATCAGAGCGATGTGCGGCCCCGCCGCCAGTTCGCGCACGATGCGGGCGACGCCGTCGTAATCCAGGGTGTCGGCCAACCGCTCGACCGGCGAGTCGCCCAGGTCCAGCTCGACGTCGACCGACAGCGGCTGCAGGCGTCCGTGCTCGTGGTCATAGAAGCCGATGGAGGCTTCGACCTTCAGCGCCCGCACCATGACCTTCAGGCCCAGGCGGCGCGGCTCGGCGGAGGGCAGGGGGGTGACGACGGCGCTCAAGACCAGGTCTCCGGCGGCAGAAGATCATTGATGCTGAAATCGGCCCGGTCGCACCAGGCGCCCAGCGCCCACGCCCGCTCCGCCTCAGTCAGGCCGCGCGTCAGGACGGTGTTGGTCGGCGTTTCCTCGATGGCCAGCTCGGCCAGGCGGAACGGCAGGCCCTCGGCGGCCAGGATGGCCTCCAGCTTGCGCCACAGGGCGATGACCAGGGCCTCGGTCGTCGGATCGCCGTCCACGGTCAGCACCTGGTTCAAGCGGTGCGGCTCGTGCTGCTGGAACCAGGCCAGCAGGGGATCGGCGCGGTTCAGCTGGAAGGCGTGGTCCAGGCTGCGGTCGACGAAGCCGTGCCAGCGCGCCTTCAGCCGCTCGAAGGAGGCCGCATAGTTGGCGCCGCCGAAATCGATCTCGGCCGTCGGCTCCAGCGTCACGGTCACGAACTCGTTGTGCCCATGCGGCACGGCGCACTTCGACCCCGCATCGGCGATCAGCCGGTGCGCCATCGAGAAGCGGCGAGTGAAACGGACAGCGGGCATGAAGGTCTCAGGATGAACGGCGGCAGCTAAAGCACCAACCTATCGGCAAATAAAGGTCATGTGGCGGCGAACGACGCCGCCGCTGACGGCTCAGGCGAACTCCAGGTCGCGCTCGCGGCGGGTCAGGGACGCCCCGGCGTCGACCACCAGATTCTGTCCGGTCAGGCTGCGCGCGGTCAGGATGAAGGTCAGGGCGGCGGCCAGATCCTCGACCGGGACGGGCCGTTTCAGCGGCGTGGCCTCGGCCCCGGCCTGATAGTCGGCCTCGGGCCACCCGGCCGAGGGCAGGGTCAGGCCCGGCGCTATGCCGCAGACGCGGATGCGCGGCGCCAGGGCCAGCGCCAGGGCGCCGGTCATGTGGGCGATGCCGACGCGGCTGACGGTATAGGAGAAGAAGTCGGGGTTCGGCGCCGTGACCTTATAGTCCAGCATATTGACCACCACGCCTTCGTCCGTCTCGGGCAGGCGCGCGGCGAAGTCGCGGATCAGGGCCAGCGGCGCCAGGACGTTGACCTCGTGATGAAGGCGCAGATCCGCCTCCTGAAAGGTCTTCAGCTGATCATAGACGAACAGGGAGGCGTTGTTGACCAGCACCCGCAACGGCCCGAAGGCGAAGGCCTGATCCATCAGGGCGGCGCGCGCGCCGGGGTCCGTCAGCTCGGCGTGAACGGCGACCGCGCGCTGTCCCAGGCCCTCGATCGCCTGAACCACGCCCTGCGCGCCGTCCGCGTCGGAACGATAGTGGACGACGACGTCATAGCCCGCCTGAGCGGCCGCCTTGGCCAGCACCGCCCCGATCCGGCCCGAGGCGGCGGTGACCAGCGCAGCGCCTCTCGACGAGGGCGGCGAAGGGGCGTCAGCGCGCCCGGAGTCAGTCAACCCGGCCGAACTCGTAATAGTTGACGGCGGCGATGACGGCGATGAAAACGAAGATGGTGGCGATGGCCAGCATGGTGCAGCTCCTGATTTTGTCCCCGAATAGGGGCAAGCGCGCCCCTGTTCAAGCCGCCCGACCGCAGCCTATCGTGCGCGCATGGCGAACTGGCGCACGCGCATCGAACCCTTCACCCGGCCTTTGTTCTTCGCCTGGTCGCGTATGAGCCGGGGCATGACGCTGGGCGTGCGCGGCGCGGCGGTCGACCCAGAGGGACGGGTGCTGCTGGTCAAGCACACCTATCTGGAGGGGTGGTGGCTGCCCGGGGGCGGGGTGGACAAGGGCGAGACGACGCAGGCCGCCGTCATCCGCGAACTGCGCGAAGAGGCCGGGCTGATCGTCAGGGGCGAGCCGCGCCTGCTGTCGGTCCACTCCAATGAACGGTTCTTTCCGGGGGACCATGTGCTGGTCTTCCGCATCGACGCCTTCGACCTGACCGAGCGGACCAGCCACGGCGAGATCGCCCAGATCGGCTGGTTCCATCCCCACGCTCTGCCCGACGACGCCACCCGCGCCACTCGCGCCCGCCTGGCCGAGATCTTCGGCGGCGCCGCGCCCGACCCGAACTGGTGAGACAGCCGATGCAGCTTCCCGTCCTCGCCCTGCTGGCCATGGTGCTAGGCGGCGCCGCCACCGCCCTGCAGGGGCCGACCAATGCGCGGCTGGCCAGCGCGGTCGGGTCGCCGGTCAATGCGGCCTTCGTCTCCTTCTTCGTCGGTACGGTGGCGCTGGGGCTGCTGGCGATGGCGTTGCAGACGCGGCCGGACGTGCAGGCGATGAAGGCTCTGCCCGCCTGGGCCTGGATGGGCGGTCTGTACGGCTGCGTCTTCGTGGTGGCCGCCGCCTGGGGCGTGCCGAAGATCGGCGTGGCCCTGACGATCACCCTGATGGTGGCGGGCCAGCTGGCGCTGAGCCTGATCCTCGACCACTTCGGCGTCATGGGCGTGCCCCAGCAGCCGCTCAGCCTGACCCGAATCGCCGGGGTGGCGCTGGTGATCGGCGGGGTGCTTCTGGTCCGGCGCGGCTGAGCCTATATCCCGGCTGATGACCGATCCGACGCCCGATACTCCGGAAACGCCCAACTCGCAGGCGAACGCCCTTCCGCTTCAGGCCGCCGAGCTGATCGCGGACGAGGCCCGGCGCGCGCCCGACAAGCCCGGCGTCTATCGCATGTACGGCGAGGACGGCGCCTGCCTCTACGTGGGCAAGGCCAAGTCGCTGAAGAAGCGCGTGGTTCAATATGCGCAAGGGCGGTTTCATACCCAGCGCATCGGCCTGATGGTGTCGCTGACCCGCTCGATGGAACTCGTGGTCACGGCGTCCGAGACCGAGGCCCTGCTGCTCGAATCCAACTTCATCAAGAAGCTGAAGCCGCGCTTCAACGTCGTGCTGCGCGACGACAAGTCCTTCGCCGAGCTGATGATCCGGCGCGACCACCGCGCGCCCCAGGTCCGCAAGCACCGCGGCGCCCATACGATACCCGGCGACTATTTCGGCCCCTTCGCCTCGACGTGGGCGGTGAACCACACGCTGAACACCCTGCAGAAGGCCTTCCTGCTGCGGTCCTGCTCGGACAGCGTCTATGAGACCCGCACCCGCCCCTGCATGCTGCACCAGATCAAGCGGTGCTCGGCGCCCTGCACCGGCCTGATCTCGCTTGAGGATTACGGCGATCTGGTCACTGAGGCCGAACAGTTCCTGCGCGGCAAGTCGCGCGCCGTCATCGGCCGTCTGTCGCAGGAGATGCAGGCGGCCTCGGACGACCTGGACTTCGAGACCGCCGCCCGCGTGCGCGACCGGATCCGCGCCCTGTCGGCGATTGCGATGGAGAGCAGCATCAACGCAGACGGCGTGGCCGAGGCCGATGTCTTCGCCCTGCATTCCGAGGGCGGCCAGGCCTGCGTCCAGGTCTTCTTCTATCGCGCGGGCCAGAACTGGGGCGGGCGCGCCTATTTCCCGCGGGTGGACAAGAGCGACAGCGACCCGGAAATCCTCGCCGCCTTCCTGGGCCAGTTTTATGAGGACAAGCCGATTCCGCGCCTGATCCTGTCCAACGTCCGCCCGCACGAGCTGGAGTTGCTCGAGGAGGCCTTCAGCATGAAGGCCGAGCGCCGCGTCGAGATCGCCCGCCCCTTGCGCGGCGGCAAGGCCAGTCTGGTCGACCACGCCCTGACCAACGCCCGTGAGGCGCTGGGCCGCAAACTGGCCGAGAACTCCGCCCAGTCGAAAATTCTGGACGAAGTGTGCGAGGCTTTCGGCCTGGACGCGCGGCCCGAGCGGATCGAGGTCTACGACAACGCTCACATCCAGGGGACCAACGCCGTCGGCGGCATGATCGTCGCGGGGCCGGACGGCTTCCGCAAGAATCAGTACCGCAAGTTCAACATCAAGGGCGAAGACCTGACACCCGGCGACGATTACGGCATGATGCGCGAGGTCATGCGCCGCCGTTTCGGACGGCTGGTGAAGGACGAGGAAGCCGGCGAGGCGGTCGAGCGCCCCGACCTGCTGCTGATCGACGGCGGGGCGGGCCAACTGGCCGAGGTGCTGGCCGTCATGGCCGATCTGGGCGTCGACGACATCGCCGTGGTCGGCGTAGCCAAGGGACCGGACCGCGACGCAGGCCTGGAGAAGTTCTTCATGCCCGGCAAGGCGCCCTTCATGCTGCCGCTGAAAAGCCCGGCCCTCTACTACCTGCAACGCCTGCGCGACGAGGCGCACCGCTTCGCCAACGGCGCCCACGCCAAGCGCCGCTCGATGGACATCAAGAAGAATCCGCTGGACGAGATCGAGGGCGTCGGACCGGGACGCAAGAAGGCTTTGCTGCACGCCTTCGGCTCGGCCAAGGGGGTCAGCCGCGCCTCTGTCGCCGACCTGGCCAAGGTGGACGGGGTCAGCCACGCTCTGGCCGAACGCATCCACGGCTTCTTTCACAAGTCATGAGAGACGAAGATTCCGGGTTGAGCGACCGAGCGTTGCGGGTTTAGGAACGATCTCATGATCTCCGAGCTGACCAAGGGCTACCATCGCTTCCGCGCGAACAGGTGGCCGTCCGAACACGCTGAATACGAGGCCCTGGCCGCCAACGGCCAGAAGCCGCACACCCTGGTCGTGGCCTGTTCCGACAGCCGCGCCGACCCGGCCCTGATCTTCGACACGGCCCCGGGCGAGCTGTTCGTGGTGCGCAACGTCGCCAACCTGGTCCCGCCCTATGAGCCGGACGGAAAGCTGCACGGCGTCTCGGCGGCGCTGGAGTTTGGCGTCAATGTGCTGAAGGTCCGGCACGTCGTCGTCATGGGTCACGCCTCATGCGGCGGGGTGAACGCCATGCTGAACGGCGCCCCCGCCAACTGTCAGGACTTTGTCGCCCCCTGGGTCGAACAGGCCGCCCCCAGCGTGCGGCGCGCAGTCCAGGCCCTGCCCGACGACCAGGTCGAATGCGCGGCCGAGGAAGCCGTGGTGCGCCTGTCGCTTGACAACCTGCGCACCTTCCCCTGGATCGCGGAGAAGGAGGCGGCGGGCGAACTGAAGCTCAGCGGCCTGCACTTCGGCATCGCGTTGGGCATTCTGTCCAAGCTGACGGGGCCGGGACGGTTCGAGCGGCTGGACTGACGCCAGCCCCGCGGCTTACCCCGCCCTCGCCTCTGGCCGCGAACCATGGCACACCGGGCGTGTTGCAACGGAAGACGTCATGGCCCCTGCCTACAAAGCCATCCCCAACATCCTGACCGGCCTGCGGCTGGGGGCGGGGATCCTCATGTTCTTGCTGCTGGCGGGGGCGACCAGCGGCTTCCCCTTCGTCTCGGCCTGGCTGAGCCCTGACGACCAGTTCGCCATGTACCGGACGGGGTTCTGGATCTTCGTCATCGCCGCCTCGACCGACTGGATCGACGGCTACCTGGCTCGCCGCTGGAACGCCGAGACGCGCTGGGGCGCCATTCTGGACCCCATCGCCGACAAGATCCTGGTCACCGGCGCCGTGCTGGGCGTGCTGACGAGCGGTTCGGTGCAGCAGATCATCATCCCCTGCGGCCTGATCCTGTTCCGCGAGTTCGCCGTATCGGCCCTGCGCGAAACGATGGCCGGCCGCATCAAGCTGCCGGTCACCCTGGCCGCCAAGTGGAAGACGACGCTGCAGATGGTGGCTCTGGGGTGCCAGCTGTTCGCCCGCAACTGGGACGGTTGGGGCTTGCCGTTCGACTACCTGCCGGCCTTCCAGCTGTTTTCGGACGCCCTGATCTGGCTGGCCGCTATCGTCACCCTGTGGACCGGCTGGCAGTATTTCAGCGCGGCGCAAAAGCAGATGCGCGACCTCTAAGCCGCCCAGTCTCTCCACCTAAGGCAAGCCAAGCTTTCGCCCGCTCATCAGGCGGCGGCGTCCTTTTCCCTTGCGCCGTGGGCGGAACGGCCTACATTGTTCCTGCTTATGCTAAGTTTGAGCATAAGTCGGGGCCGCGCAGACGGCCGTTGCAGGAGTAGGGATGATGGCGGACGGCGCTTTCGGTCTGTCGAGGGAACTGGCGGAAGAGACCGCTCCGGTGTGGGACAAGGTCAAGGACTTCGTCACCCCGCTGGAATGGCCGCAGCAGGCGCGGCTGATCAGCGAGATCAACCGGCTGAAACGCGAACGCGACGCGGTCATCCTGGCCCACAACTACATGACGCCCGAGATCTTTCACGGGGTGGGCGACTATGTCGGCGACAGCCTGGGGCTGGCCAAAGAGGCCGCGCGCTCGGACGCCAAGGTGATCGTTCAGGCGGGCGTTCACTTCATGGCCGAGACGTCCAAGATCCTGTCGCCGGACAAGACGGTGCTGATCCCCGACCTGCGCGCGGGCTGTTCGCTGGCTTCCTCGATCACGGGGGCGGACGTGCGGCTGATCAAGGAGCGGCACCCGGGCCTGCCGGTCGTCACCTATGTGAACACCACGGCCGATGTGAAGGCCGAGACCGACATCTGCTGCACCAGCGCCAACGCCGTCCAGGTCGTCGAATGGGCGGCCAAGGAGTGGGGCGTCGACAAGGTCATCCTGATCCCCGACGAATATCTGGCGCGCAACGTCGCGGCCCAGACGACCGTGGGCATCATCGCCTGGGCGGGCCGCTGCGAGGTGCACGAGCGCTTCACCGCAGACGACATCAAGGAGATGCGCGCCGCCTATCCGGGGGCTGAGATCCTGGCCCACCCGGAATGCCCGGAAGAGGTGCTGGCGGCGTCGGACTTCGCCGGGTCGACGGCGGCGATGATCGACTATGTCGCGGCGCGCAAGCCGAAGCAGGTGGTGATGATCACCGAGTGCTCCATGGCCTCGAACGTCAAGGGCGACGTGCCCGGCGTCGACTTCATCGGCCCGTGCAACCTGTGCCCGCACATGAAGCGCATCACCCTGGAGAACATCCGCGACTGCCTGCGCGACATGAAGTTCGAGGTGACGGTGGCGCCCGAGATGGCCGAGCGCGCCGCTCTGGCGGTGCAGCGGATGATCGATCTGCCGCCGCCGTCGAAGCCTGCGCGCTATGACCTGGTCAAGGCGCGGCATCACGTCGACGTGGAGTTGATCTGATGGCCCTATCCGCAATCCTTCTCCCCTCGGGGGAGAAGGTGGGGCGCGCAGCGCCTCGGATGAGGGGGCTGCCTGATACATGCTGGACGTCGAAGGGGTGGCGAGCGTCCCCCTCGTCCGTCCGGCTTCGCCGTCCACCTTCTCCCCCGAGGGGAGAAGGATGAGCGTTCAGGGGCCTTGGGGGGCGCGCGACGGGTCGACGCCCCCGCCTGTGCGAACGCCGGAGCGCGAGACTCCGCGCTACAGCGCGCGTCACGACACGCCGCGCGAAGACAAGGGGCAGCACCCGGTCTGGGCGGTGGTCTCCACCCTGTTGATGGCGGGTTTCCTGTGGTTCCTGACCGGCAGCTGGGTCGTGGCGGGGGCGGTCCTGTTCGGCCTGTTCGTGCATGAGTACGGCCATGTGCTGGCGATGAACCGCGTCGGCATGGGCCCGGCGCGCATCTATATCATTCCGTTCCTGGGCGGACTGGCGAAGGGCCAGCGCGCGCCGAAGAGCGAATGGCACGGGGTGCTGGTGTCGCTGGCGGGGCCGGCGTTCGGCCTGCTGGCGATGATCCCCTTTGTGGCCGTGGGCGTGACGATGAAGTCGCCGGAATGGCTGATGGGCGCCTTCTTCATCGCCATGATCAACCTGTTGAACCTGCTGCCCGCGCCGCCGCTGGACGGGTCCAAGGCGCTGGGGCCGGTGCTGACCCGGGTGCATCCGCGGCTGGAGCAGGTCGCCCTGCTGGCCGTCGGCGGACTGGCGGTGTGGTGGGGGCTGTCGACGGGGCGGCTGATCCTCGCCGTCTTCCTGGGGCTGGCGGTGATCGGCCATCTGAAGCGCGGCGTGTGGCGGGCGGCCTGGGGACAGCTGAGCTGGCCCGAGGCGGGGCGAAGCCTGGCCCTCTATCTGCTGACGGCGGTGGTCTGCGCGGCGGCGGCGATCGGCGCCCTGCTGCCCCTGACGGGCGGGGCGGTCGAGCCGGCCTTCGAGATGGGGCTGCGTTTCTTCGGGGTGGGAGGCCGCTAGGCCATGGCGCGCATCCGTCATGACGGGCCCCTGATCATCGGCGGCGGGCTGGCGGGCCTGTCGGCGGCGCTGGAGGCGGCCGAGGCGCTCGGTCCGAACGGCAAGGTGCTGGTGGTGACGCCGGAGCCCTTGCTGAACGCCTGTTCGTCGGCCTGGGCGCAGGGCGGGATGGCGGCGGCCCTCTCGCCGCACGACAGCGCGGCCTTGCACGCCAAGGACACCGAGGGGGCGGGCGCCGGTCTGGTCGAGGCTGAGGCGGCGCGCGCCCTGACGATGCGGGGGCGCGAGACGGTCGAGTGGCTGGCGGCGCTGGGCGCGCCCTTCGACCGCGACGCCGACGGCGGCTTTTCCGTCAGCCTGGAGGCGGCCCACAGCCTGCCGCGCGTGGCGCGGGTCGGCGGCGACGGCGCGGGCCGGGCCATCCTGTCGGCTGTGGTCGCCGCCGCGCGGGCGGTGAAGGGCATCGAGATCTGGGAGGACGGGCGGCTGCGCGGCCTGATCCGCGACGTCGACGGCCGGGTGCGTGGCGCGGTGATCGAGCGGCGCGGCGGCCAGGGACATGGAAGGCTGGACGAAGTCTTCGCACCGGCCGTGGTCCTGGCGACCGGCGGGATAGGCGGCCTGTTCGAGGCGACCACCAACCCCTCGGCCCTGCGCGGCGAGGGGCTGGCGCTGGCCTATCTGGCGGGAGCCGAGATTCTGGACCCCGAGTTCGTGCAGTTCCACCCGACGGCCATCGACGTGGGGCTGGACCCGGCGCCGCTGGCGACCGAGGCCCTGCGCGGCGAGGGGGCGCGGCTGGTCGATGGGCGCGGCGTCTTCCTGCTGGGCGATCATCCCGACGCTGATCTGGCGCCGCGGGACATCGTGGCGCGGGCGGTGCACGCGGCGCGCATCGAGGGGCGCGGCGCCTTCCTCGACGCGACCAAGGCGGTGGGCGAGGCCTTTCCGCATGAGTTTCCGGCCGTCTTCGCCGCCTGCATGAGGGCGGGGCTGGACCCGCGCGTCAGCCCGATTCCGGTGGCGGCGGCGGCCCACTATCACATGGGCGGCATCGTCGCCGACGACGAGGGGCGCACCTCGGTCCCCGGCCTGTTCGCCATCGGCGAGTGCGCGGCGACGGGGGTGCATGGGGCCAACCGGCTGGCGTCCAACTCCCTGCTGGAAGCGGGCGCCTTCGGACGGCGCGCGGGCCGGGCGGCGGCGGCCGAGGTCCAGCCCGAGCGGCGGCCTCTGGCGGCGGTGCAGGCGACGACGGATCTGCCGCCCGAGGCCTTAGCGACCTTGCGCGCCGCCATGACGCGCTATGCGGGCGTGGTGCGGGACGAGGCGGGGCTGACGGCGCTGCTGGCCCTGATCGACGACCTGGCGAAGGCCCATCCGACGGCGGCGTGCCTGGCGGCGGCGCGGCTGGTCGCCGAAGGGGCGCTGAACCGGCGCGAGAGCCGGGGCGGCCACTATCGCCGCGACTTCCCCGACAGTCTGCCGAGGGCCGAGCACACGCGGATGCGCGCAGCGCCGGCGCCGGCGCGCGACGAAGAGGCCGAGGCGGCGACGCTCGCCGCCCTGGCGGCCGTGATCTGAATGACGAAGGACGTTTCCGTGACCCGAACCCTGCCGGACCTGCTGATCGAGCCCGTGGTGCGCATGGCGCTGGCCGAGGATCTGGGGCGCACGGGCGATGTGACGGCGCAGGCCTGCATCCCCGAGGACGCCCGCTTCGGCGCCGTCTTCGCGGCGCGCCAGGCCGGGGTGATGGCGGGCGGGGCGGTGGTGCGGATCGCCGTCCATGCGCTCGACCCTCAGGCGACGGTGACGGTCAAGGTCGCCGACGGCGAGGCGTTCGAGGCGGGGGCCGTGCTGGTCGCGGTCGAGGCGAACGCCCGCGCCCTGCTGGCGGCCGAGCGGACGGCGCTGAACCTGCTGGGCCGGATGTGCGGCATCGCTGCCCTGACGCGGACCTATGTGCAGGCGGTCGCAGGGACGCACGCGCGCATCGCCGACACCCGCAAGACCACGCCGGGCCTGCGCGCGCTGGAGAAGCATGCGGTGGCCTGCGGCGGCGGGCTGAACCATCGCTTCGGCCTGGATGACGCCATCCTGATCAAGGACAACCACGTCGCCGTCTGCGGCGGGGCGGGCGAGGCGGTGCGCCGCGCCAAAGCCTTCGCCCCGCACCTGATGAAGGTCGAGGTCGAGGTCGACGGCCTGGATCAGCTGGACGAGGTGCTGCCCGAGCGGCCCGACGTGATCATGCTGGACAATTTCAGCTTGGACGACATGGCCGAGGCGGTGCGGCGGGTGCGGGACAGCGCCTTCGGGCCGGTGGTGCTGGAGGCGTCAGGCGGGGTGAACCTGACCACGGTCGCGGGCATCGCTGCGACCGGCGTGGACGTCATCTCCGTGGGCGCGTTGACCCATTCGGTGATGCAGCTGGATATCGGCCTGGACGCCGATTGAGCGGACACGGACCGGGGTTTTTCGGGGAACGGGCCCCGCGGGGGGCCGTTCTCATGCGGCGGGAGGGCGCGACCTCGAAGGAGCGACGCCATGACCAAGGTTCCACATCCGCCCCCGGAGCAGCGCAGCTTTGCCGACCGCGGCCATCGGCCGATGGTTGAAGCCGCAGCTGGACGACGCCACAGGGCGGAAGGCGTGCAGTCCGACAAACCCGGCGACGCCGACGTCAATCTGGGCCAGCAGGGGCGCTTCGGCAATCTGCATCAGAACCTGACCACCCGCCGCATGAGCCATCCGTAGGAGGGATCAAGCCTCGGCGCTGACCGAGACCGGAGCGCCCGGCTTGGGCGACGGCGCAGCGCTCCCCGAGCTGGACGGCGTCGGCGGCGGAGTCTCGGCCTTGCCGGATGCCAAGACCTCGCGCGCCACGACGGCGGTGTAGGCCACGGCGCCCGAAGCGTTGCGGGCGGCTTCGACCGGATCGAGGCTGGCCTGCACCAGGCGGGGTGCGGCCTCGGCCGGACCCGACGGACGCGGGTTGTAGGCGAAGGCCTGGCTGGCGCCCGAACGACCGCCGAAGCGATAGAACAGGTGATCGCCGACCTGATTCACGCGGATCAGATTGTTGCGCCATGACGGCGAGACGGCGGTGGTGTGGAAGTGGGTGGCGTTGCCCACGGCGCTGAATACCTGGCCGGACAGGGCCTTGGTCGCCACTTCGCGGGCGCGGTTCCAGGCGCTGCGGTTGACGGCGCCGCGCATGGCGCCGTTGCAGGTGAAGCTGAACTGGCAACCCGTGCCGCGGTTTGCGCCCTGATAGACGACGGCGCAGACCGTCTTGGGGAAGGCGGGGTGGCGGGCGCGGTTCAGCACCACCTGGGCCACCGCCTTCATGCCGTCGCGGCCTTCGCCGCGCGCTTCATAATAGACGGCCTGGGTCAGGCATTCCAGGTCGCGCGATTGGTCCAGCGCGCCGTCGAGGCGGAAGGGGCGGGCGGCGGACATCTTGGTCGCGCCGGCGGTTTGCAGGTTGGCCCGGCGCAGGCCGTCCTGGCCTTCAAGCTGTTCCAGGCGGGCGGTCAGCAGCTCGGCCTGGCGGTCGCGTTGGGCCGAGCCGGCGACGGAGTAGGGGTCGTGGCGGTGGGCGATGGCAAGGGCGCTGGCGTCCAGTCCGCCGGCCGCTTCGGCCAAGGCTTCCTGAGTATAGGCGCCCTGCAGGCGCTCGGCCTGTTGGCGCACGGTCGAGGCCTGGGCGGCCAGGCCGCCCAGATAGGCCCCTCCGACTGCGAGGCCGACCACGCCGCCGAACGCCGCCGCCGCCGTCGTGGGGCGCAGGCGGAATGAGCGGGCGGCGTGCATCAGCGCGCGCGTCTGCGAGGAGAAAGACAAAGGCGTAGTCCTGTACAACAGGGCGAGGATGCCGCCCCCGTAGTTCCCGAACCCTGGCGACAAGGACGCGTCGCGCTTCAAGCGGGTCGGGTGAACGCCGACTGAACGCCGGCCCTCGAAGGCGGGCCTTTATCCATTGGTTTATGGCCTCAATGTGACTGATTCGCTAGAATCACAATTTCTGCAGCATCCAGAAATTCTCTGAAAGTCATTATTTTCACTGTTTTAAATCATGACGAAATTGCGCGCCAGACCTTCTTGCGAATACCGTATTGAGATGTTGACTGAAGATTTGGTGGGCGGCATCGGATTGTCGAATAAGCTATTTAAGGGGGTGTGACATCTTGGATGACAGAGTCGTGCCTTAGATGGGAACCGGGCGGTAATTTTCGCGTTCCAAGCTGAGCTATTTCAAGGAGTTGACCCCATGACCCGCATCGTATCTCGTCTGGCCTTTCTGACCCTGATCGGCGCCGGCGCCCTGGCCCTGTCGGCCTGCGGCCATACGGTGGAACAGAAGGCGGCGACCGGCGCCGTGGCAGGGGCCGTGGTCGGCGGTCCGGTCGGCGCGGCTGTCGGCGGCGCTGCAGGCGCTGCGGTGGGCCACGCTCAAAAACCGCACTAACGACGCGCCTCTTCGTCGCGAACCGTGGTCGAGAGGCGTCAGTCGCATTAAATCCCATGAAATCGGGCTGTAGAGCTTGATTTCGGCGCGAAATTCGGCTTTGCCCTCCCGCCGGGCCGAGCGTGCCGAAACGCGCTCATCGCCCCGTCTTGCGGCCGTCGCTTCTCCGATCGGCCCCATTCGCCGTTTCCATTCGCTATCAAGGACACCCGCCTCTCAGCATGCGCGACCTCAAGAACACCGGCTTCAACGACCGCCTGTCCGCCCAGAAAGACGCCAAACAAGCCCTGCTGGCCCGGTTCAAGCCAAAGCCGATGGTTCAGGACCCCGAGTTCGAAAAGCTGGCCGCCAAGCGCGCCGCCGAGAAGGAGGCCCTTCGCCAGCAACACGAACTCGCCAAGGCCGAACAGCGCCGTGAGAAGGCCGAGAAGGACGCCGCCCGCCTGGCCGCCGACATGGCCGCTCAGGAAGAGGTGGACGCCGCCAAGCGCGCCGCTCGCAAGGAGCGCAAGCAACTGACCAAGGAAGAGCAGAAGGCTGCTCGCGACGCCCGTTACGCCGCCCGCAAGGCGCGCAATCGCTGACTATGACGGTTCGTGCCCCTTCCTGACCGGGAAGGGGCGACGCTGACGCCGCTCTGACATGACAGGCGCGAAGATTCCTGCGATGTGACGCCGCCGGCCCCTTGGAACGCGGGCCAGACGACCTAACTGCAAGGCTGATCTTCCCCAGCCATGCGAACAGGAGCCGTCATGAACGCCATCGACACCGGTCTGAAGCCCAAGGAACGCGCCGACGTCGCGCGCGAACTGTCCAAGGTTCTGGCCGACAGCTACGCCCTCTATCTGAAGACGCACGGCTATCACTGGAACGTGCGCGGGCCGGAGTTCTTCAGCCTGCACAACCTGCTGGAAGAACAGTACCGCGAGATCTGGGCCGCGCTGGACGAGATCGCCGAGCGCATCCGCGCCCTGGGCGAGCTGGCGCCGCAGAGCGCCGCGGCCTTCGCCAATCTGACCTCGATCAAGGACGGCGATCCTGAGAAGGATTCCGCAGCCATGCTCAAGGAGTTGGTCAAGGACCACGGCGTGGTCATCGCCACCGCTCGCGCCGCGCTCGACGCCGCCGACGAGGTCGGGGACGAAGCCTCGGTCGACCTGATGACGGTGCGTCTGGCCGCGCACGAAAAGGCCGCCTGGATGCTGCGCTCCAGCCTCGGCGACCGATAGCGGCTGACGGATCGCCGGGCCGCCTCACGGAACGGTAATCTTCGCGTCTGAAAAGCGCCGGATTGAGCGGTCATGCAGATCGCTGGTTTCCGGCGCCGTCAGGCGTCGCTATACGGACAGCGCATGATCCTCGGCCGCCTCACGCCGCTGAAGACGACTGGACGCCGCGCCCTGGCTGCGGCGCCCGCCGCCATGGCCGTGACCCTGGCGGCGATGGGCGTGGCCATGTCGGCCAGCTCGACGCCCCGCCCCGACATCGACCGCACGGCCGAGGCCCTGGCCCACGCCACCGGCGGCGACCTGGGCCCGAACGGTCTGGCGGCCGTGATGGCGCGCATGGACGCGGGGCAGCTGGCCGTGGCGCGACGGCACGACCCGGCGCTGGGCCTGCCCGAACTGTATGGCCTGACGCCCGGCTGGGAGAGCCTGACCTTGGGCGGCAAGCCCAGCCTGGATCAGGGCGTGGCCGGCGTCGCCGCCCAGCAGTTGAACGCCGCCATGCCCAACGCCCTAGGCGCGCTCCAGCCCGCGCGGCCCTTTGTCTTCCGCCCCGCCGATGAGGCGTCGCGCCGGCGCGCCCTGCGCTGCCTGACCCAGGCGGTCTATTATGAGGCGGCCTTGGAGCCGACCGAGGGGCAGGAGGGCGTGGCCCAGGTCGTGCTGAACCGGGTGCGCGATCCCAACTATCCCTCCAGCGTCTGCGGCGTCGTCTATCAGGGCGCCGAGCGGACCACGGGTTGCCAGTTCAGCTTCACCTGCGACGGCTCCCTGGCGCGCGGGCCGGTGCGCTGGGCCTGGGACCGAGCCGAGCGGGTCGCGGCTCGCGCTCTGAACGGCCATGTGGCCGAGCGCGTGGGCACGGCCACGCACTACCACGCCGATTACGTCCACCCCTGGTGGTCGCCGACCCTGGCCAAGATCACTCAGGTCGGGGCGCACATCTTCTATCGCTGGAAGGGCGCGGCCGGAGAGACGGCCGCCTTCGTCAACGCCTATGCGGGCCGGGAGCCGTCGATCGACGAGGCGCGCTTCGCCCAGTCGCGCGTTTTGCTGGCCACGGCGGCGGACAGCGTCGAGGAGGCTCTGGCCGGCGCCAAGTCCGGCGAACTGCGCACGGTCGAGATCGACGGCCAGACCCGCGTGGTGGGGATCGCCAGCCTCGGCGGCCGTCGGCAGGCCAGTAAGGACGAGATCGCCGCCATCAACGAGCGGCTGAAGGCCTTTGAAAGCGGCGCCGTCCCCAGCGTGACCGTAACCGCCCCGCCGCCCGCCGGCGTCACCCCCATGGCCGTCGAAGAGGTCGGCAAGCCGCAGGGGTGAGAGCGTGGTTCACCAGGCGCCGATCTTCTCGGCTTCTTTGTGACTGATGGGATTCTGGGCGGCCTTGTGGTCTTCCTCGGCCAGGAAGCGGGCGGCCTCCAGCGCAGCCATGCAGCCCATGCCCGCCGCCGTCACCGCCTGGCGATAAACGTCGTCTGTCACGTCGCCGGCGGCCCAGACGCCCTCGATGGCCGTCGCCGCCGTGCCCGGCTTGACGACAAGATACCCGCCGGCCTTGGTCTCCAACTGACCCTGGAACAGCTCTGACGAGGGCGCGTGGCCGATGGCGATGAAGACGCCGTCGGCGGGGATTTCGCTGCTCTCGCCGGTCTTGACGTTCTTCAGGCGCACGCCGGTGACGTTGCGGGCGACGCCGTCCACGACCCCGACAATCTCCTCAACGGCCGAGTCCCAGATCACCTTGATCTTGGGGTGGGCGAACAGGCGCTCCTGCAGGATCTTTTCGGCGCGGAACTCGTCTCGGCGGTGCACCACGGTCACGGTCTCGGCGAAGTTGGTCAGGAACAGGGCTTCCTCGACCGCGGTATTGCCGCCGCCGACGACCACCACCTGCTTGCCGCGATAGAAGAAGCCGTCGCAGGTGGCGCAGGCGGACACGCCGAAGCCCTGATATTTTTGCTCGCTCTCCAGCCCCAGCCACTTGGCCTGGGCGCCGGTGGAGATGATGACCGTTTCGGCCAGGATTTCCGCGCCTGAATCGAGCGTCAGGCGGAAGGGGCGCTGGGACAGGTCGGCCTGGGTCACGATGTCATGCAGGACTTCCGTGCCGACATGTTCAGCCTGGGCCTGCATCTGCTGCATCAGCCAGGGGCCCTGGATGGTCTCGGCGAACCCGGGGTAGTTCTCGACGTCCGTGGTGATAGTGAGCTGGCCGCCAGGCTGAAGCCCGGCGATCATCACCGGGTTCAGCGAGGCGCGGGCGGCGTAGATGGCTGCGGTCCAGCCGGCGGGGCCGGAACCGATGATGGCGACGCGGACGTTACGAGCTTGGGTCATGGCGCCTATTTAGGCGCTGATTCCCTGAAGCGCGATCCCGGTTCGACATTTCACGCCCTGCGGCGCCCAGAGGGCGTCAGGCGTGCGCCAGCTGGCCCTCAGAACTGCGGGCGGCGCGCAGGTTCTCCAAGGTGTCCGCGACGTCGGACAGGAACGCCTCACGCCGCGCGGCCGCTTCGGCGGGGTCGGTGCCGTTGCGCATGACGCGGCCGTTGAAAACGGCGGCCTCTTCGCGGATTCGGGCCACCAGTGCGGCGAGGTGTCCCTTGCCCTTATGTTGGTCCATGACTTGGGCGTGGTTGTCGGCGTCTCGCAGACGCCGGGCCAGAGCATCATCGACATCCTGTCCCAACTCGGCGCGGCCAGCCATCTGGCTGAAGTCGTGGGCGTACATCCGGATGAAGTTTTCTACGATCAATTCGAAGCGTCCTTTCGGTGGAAAAAGAGCCACAGAGTTCAAGGCGCGCTCGGCCGCCCGGCGGTTCCGCCGTCGGATAGGGGCCGGGTTTTGCCTTGATGCCTACATATGGGGATGGCGAGGGCGTTTCGCCACCCTAGCCGGGCGGGTCCCCAGACTCAGCGGGTCTGCAGGGCCGCCAGGATGGCGCGGGCGGCGCGTTCGGTCTCATCCAACGGCGCATAGGTCCACGGCGTCAGCGCCCCGTCGAAGGGGCGGGCGGCGCCGCGCGCCTGAAGGTCGGCGTGCAGGCGGGCGAACTTGCCGGGCGCCTTCTTCGCGACCATGGGAAGGATGTGGACGGGCTTGCCGGTCGAGGCGGCCTCGGCGGCCATGTTGGCGCTGTCCTCAGTGACGAGGATGTGGTCGGCGGCGTCGAGCATGGCGAACAGGGGGTTGTCGCCCTCGCCGTCCCAGATCCAGCCGGGCAGGGCCGACAGGCGCTCGGTCATCGCCGCCTTGGCGGCTTCCGGCGTGCGGCGCGAATAGGTCAGCAACAGGGAGCCCTTCGCAGCGGCGACGGCCTCGGCGATGCGCTCGGCCAGATCGGCGGCGTGAGCAGGCGGCAGGTCGAAGGCGGAGGAGGTTCCGCCGACCATCACCGCCACGCGCGGATGGGGCAGGGGGGCGATGCGCGCGGCGAAGGCGGGCGCCGCCTCGGCCAGTCTTGCGCGCGTGATGCGGTGGGGGCTGCCGGTGATCGACAGGACGTTGGGGCCGCTGAGGCCGTCATGGGCGGGGGCGACGATCAGGTCATAGCGGTCGTTGCGCCAGCGCGGATCCTGGGTCTGGACGACGAAGGTCTTGCCGCCGCTCCAGTCGCGCACGCGCGCCGACAGGGGCAGGCTGGCGCGGCCCGTGGCGATCCACAGGTCCGGCCACTGGGTCACGGTGCGGGGATCGAAAGACCCCGGCGCCAGCATGGCGGGGGTCTTCAGCGCCGACGGCCACCGGTCGAAGGCGGGGCGCCAGCGGACCTGCTTGGTCTCGATCTGCGCGGGGGTCATGCGGGCGACGGCCTCGGCCAGGCCCAGGGCCTGGTTCTGGATGCCGGTTCGCCCGTCGGAGACGACCCAGATGGCAAGAGGGGCGCTCACCCCTCTCCCTCCCCGTCCCGGGGAGGGTGGTCGCGCAGCGACCGGGTGGGGAGGGCCGGGTGATACGAACGCGGCGCTTGAATAGCCAAGCCGCCCCCACCCGGCCTCGCCTGCGGCTCAGCCACCCTCCCCGGGACGGGGAGGGAGAGGCTTTGTGTTACTTCCACTCGACCTTGAGGATCTCATAGGCCTTCACGCCGCCGGGCGTGTTGACCTCGACCACGTCGCCGACCTCCTTGGAGATCAGGGCGCGGGCGATCGGGGAGGCGATGGAAATCTTGCCCAGCTTCACGTCGGCCTCGTGTTCGCCGACGATCTGGTAGACGCCTTCTTCCTCGGTGTCCTCATCCACGAAGGTGACGGTGGCGCCGAACTTGACCTGGTCGCCCGACAGTTTGGACACGTCGATGACCTGGGCGCGGGACAGCTTGTCCTCGATCTCGGCGATCGAGCCCTCGATCCAGCCCTGACGCTCCTTGGCGGCGTGATATTCGGCGTTTTCAGACAGATCGCCATGCTCGCGGGCTTCCGCGATGGCGGCGATCACGCTGGGTCGCTCCACCGACTTCAATTGCTTGAGTTGGTCGTCGAGGGCGCGATAACCCTCGGCCGTCATCGGCACTTTTTCCATTGTGTCGTGAGTTTCTTGCTACGCCCGAAGACAGATGAGAGACGGTTTGGTGCACCGCGGCCACGGGGGCGTCGCGTGACCGGCCAAAGAAGGTAGGGCGCCACGCGCCCAAACTCAAGATGGGCCAGGCAGGTCGCTGGACGTTGTTCGTCGCGGCGGGAAAGCGCAAGCCGCGCTTCGCCGCCCCTTCTATTCGCTAGACGGCGGCCGTGGCAGACGATCCTTGCCGAAGGCGCGGCGCAGGGCGGTCCAGGCGATAAAGCCCAGCGCCGCCAGCGCCAGGAGCATGAAGGCGCCGGAGACGACGGCGACGCCCGTCGCGATAAAGGCGATGACGAAACAGACGGCCGAAAACAGGGCCGCGATCACTTGGATTACAGACAGGCGCATGGGGATGTTAACGCCTCACGGATCGCCGGGTTGCGACTGAGGTCAGCGCCGGGGCTTGCGTGATCGACGACGCGACGCGGGGGCCGCCTTGACCGCAGGCGCGTCTTCAACGGAGCCGCGACGGCGCTTCCACAACTGCCAGGCTATCCCCGCCAGAGCGATCTTGCCCATGTGGCGGCCCATCATCGCGCGGCCGCGACGCGACAACAGCAGACTGCTCACCAGGGTCGGCAGGCTAGGCAGGAACATGGGCGCGTCTCCGGACGTAAAGGGAATGTTCCTGCCTCAACGACCAGGACGCTGCCCGGTTCATCAGCCTTTACCGTTTCGGCATCAGGGCCTCGGCGGCCAGGACCGAGCCCTCGACGCCCAGGGTGACGGCGGGCTCGGGCGTGATGCGGAACAGGCCTGAGTGGTGGCCCGGCGCGCCTTTGACCTGATCGGCCGGAGTGCCGCCGACGCGGAAGTAGACGCCCTTCACCCCCAGTTCCGGGGTGACGAACTCGGCGAAGTCCTCGGCGCCCATGCCGGTGCGCGGATTGTCGATCAGGACGCCATCGCCCAGACCCGCCGTCAGGGCCTCGCGGACGCGGGCGGCCGTCTCGGCGTCATTGATGGTGGGCGGCGTGTTTTCCAGCGGCGATCGCACGACGGTCGGCAGCTTGTCTTCGGGCACGCCCAGGGCGCGGGCGGTGTTCGCCGAGATGCGGTCGATGCCGTCCAGCAGCTTGGCGCGAACTTCGGGGCTGTCCGAGCGTACGGTCAGCTGCATGTCGACGCGGTCGGAGATGATGTTGTGCTTGATGCCGCCCTTGATGGCGCCGACCGTGACCACGGCGCCCTCCAGCGGGCTGGTCTCGCGGCTGCGCAGGGATTGCAGCGCGACCACGATATGCGAGGCGACCAAGATCGGATCGACCCCCAGGTGCGGGGAGGCGCCGTGGGTGGCGACGCCGTGCACGGCGATGTCCACGCTGTCCGAACTGGACGAGGTGATGCCCAGCGGCACGCCGATCCGGCCCGTCGGCGTGTCGGACGAGACGTGGAAGGCCAGGGCGTAGTCCGGCTTGGGGAAGCGGGAGTAGAGGCCGTCCTGCACCATGGCGCGGGCGCCGAAGATGCGTTCCTCGGCCGGCTGGGCGACCAGGACCAAAGTGCCGGACCAGTTGGCCTTGCGCGCCTGCATCTGGCGCGCCGTGCCGACCAGGGCGGTGATGTGCACGTCGTGGCCGCAGGCGTGCATGACGGGCTTCTCCACCCCGTCGGTGTCGACCTGACGGGCGGTGGAGGCGTTGGCGAGGCCCGACTTCTCCTCGACCGGCAGGCCGTCCATGTCGGCGCGGATCATGACCGTGGGGCCGGGGCCGTTGCGCAGGACGGCGACCACGCCCGTGCCGCCGACGCCGGTGGCGACCTCATAGCCGAGAGCGCGCAACTCCTGCGCCATGCGGGCCGCAGTCTGGACTTCGAGACCCGACAGCTCGGGGTTGCGGTGGAAGTGGTCGAACAGGGCGCCGAGGTTGGCGTCGTAGTCGGCCTTGACGGCAGCCTTCAGGGCGGCGTCCTGCGCCACGGCGGGCGCGGCGCCTGCGGCCAGAACGGCGGCCATAACGGCGGTGAGCGTGGTCTTCTTCATGATGGCGTCCCCTCCAATGTCACGCACGACCTTAGCCGCTGGTGGGGATCGGGCAACCGGGGAAGGGCGTTCCCCGCCGTCATCCTCGGGCTTGACCCGAGGATCCAGCCGTCCGCCTGCATGAAGTCGGCAAGGAAGAGCGCGGCGCTGCACTGGATCCTCGGGTCAAGCCCGAGGATGACGGCGGAAAGCGGAAAGCGGAAAGCGGAAGGCGGAAGGCGGAAGGCGGAAGGCGGAAGGCGGAAGGCGGAAGGCGGTGGGGGGAAGCGCGTGAAGCCGCCCCTCCACCGCTTCGCGGTCCCCCTCCCCATGAAATGGGGAGGAAAGGAAAAGGCCCCCGACGATCGCTCGGCGGGGGCTTTCTGGTTCAGGACTGAGCCTGATCTCAGTTGTAGCTCTGGATCGGACGCACATCCATTTCGCCGTGGCGGACGGCGGCGATGCCCTGGGCCGCGGCCAGCGAACCGGCGGCGGTGGTGTAGTAGGGGATCTTCATCATCAGGGCCGTGCGGCGGATCGAGAAGCTGTCGGCCAGGGCCTGCTTGCCGTCCGTGGTGTTGAAGACCAGCTGGACCTCGCCGTTCTTCATGGCGTCGACGATGTTCGGGCGGCCTTCCAGCACCTTCTTGACCAGGCCGACGTTCAGGCCCTGCTCGCTCAGATAGGCGTGGGTGCCGCCGGTAGCGATGACGGCGAAGCCCTGGGCCAGCAGCGTCTTCACCGCCTCGACGATGAAGGGCTTGTCGGCGTCCTTGACCGAGACGAAGGCCGTGCCCTCGGTCGGCAGGATGGTGCCGCCGCCGGTCTGCGACTTGGCGAAGGCCCGGGCGAAGGCGGGGGCCAGATCGGCCTCGCCCTCACGCTTCCAGTCCAGGCCCATCACCTCGCCGGTCGAGCGCATTTCCGGGCCCAGGATGGTGTCGACCCCGGCGAAGCGGGCGAAGGGGAAGACGGCTTCCTTGACGGCGATATGGTCCAGTTCCTTGTCGACCAGGCCGAAGGACGCCAGCGGAACCCCGGCCATGACCTTGGCGGCGATGGCGGCGACCGGCTGGCCGATGGTCTTGGCGACGAAGGGCGCCGTGCGGCTGGCGCGCGGGTTGACCTCGAGCACGAAGATGCGCGGGTTCTCGCTGTGCGGCTCCTCGATGGCGAACTGCACGTTCATCAGGCCGCGGACCTTCAGGGCCTTGGCCATGGCGGCGGTCTGGCGCTTCAGCTCGGCCACGGTCTCGGGGCGCAGGGAGAAGGGCGGCATGGAGCAGGCGCTGTCGCCCGAGTGGACGCCTGCTTCCTCGATATGCTCCAGCACGCCGGCGACGAAGACGGTCTCGTCGTCGCACAGGGCGTCGACGTCCACCTCGGTGGCGCGGTTCAGGTAGTGATCGATCAGCACGGGGTCGTCGCCCGAGACGCGCATGGCCTCATGGACGTAGCGGTCCAGCTGCTCGCGGTCGTGGACGATCATCATGCCGCGGCCGCCAAGCACATAGGACGGGCGCAGGACGACCGGATAGCCGACTTCCTCGGCCTTCTGGGCGGCTTCCTCGGCCGAGCGTGCCAGGCCGTTCGGCGGTTGGATCAGGCCGATCTCGTTCAGCATCTGCTGGAAACGCTCGCGGTCCTCGGCCAGGTCGATGGAGTCGACGCTGGTGCCCAGGATCGGCACGCCGTCTTCCTGCAGCGCATGGGCCAGCTTCAGCGGGGTCTGGCCGCCGAACTGGACGACCACGCCGATCAGCTCGCCCTTAGAGCGCTCGACGTCGATCAGCTCCAGCACGTCCTCGGCCGTCAGCGGCTCGAAATACAGGCGGTCAGAGGTGTCGTAGTCGGTCGAGACCGTCTCGGGGTTGCAGTTGACCATGATGCTCTCGACGTCGATGTCGGCGAAAGCGAAGGCTGCGTGGCAGCAGCAGTAGTCGAACTCGATGCCCTGACCGATGCGGTTCGGACCGCCGCCCAGGATGACCGCCTTCTTGCGATCCGAGGGGGCGGCCTCGCAGGCCGGGACTTGGCCCAGGGCGCCGGTCTCATAGGTCGAATACATATAGGCGGTGGCCGAGGCGAACTCGGCGGCGCAGGTGTCGATGCGCTTGAACACCGGGCGCACGTCCAGGGCGCGGCGGGCCTTGCGGACCTCGCCCTCGGTCTTGCCGGTCAGGGCGCCCAGGCGGGCGTCGGAGAAGCCCTTGGCCTTCAGTTTGCGGAAGTCGGCCGCCTCGGTCGGCAGGCCCTGGACGCGGACATGGCCCTCGGTGCGCACGATGTCGGCGATCTGGCGCAGGAACCACGGTTCATACGAACAGGCGGCGTGGACCTCCTCGACCGTCAGGCCGTGGCGGAAGGCCTGGGCGATGACGCGGATGCGGTCGGGCGTCGGCAGGCCCAGGGCGCGGATCACCGCCGCCTTGACCGAGGCGTCGTCCTCAGCGCCGGTCACGCCGTCGATCTCGATGTCGTCGAAGCCGTTGAGGCCGGTCTCCAGGCCGCGCAGGGCCTTCTGCATGGATTCCTGGAAGGTGCGGCCGATGGCCATGACCTCGCCGACCGACTTCATCGCCGTGGTCAGCGACGGCTCGGAGCCCGGATATTTCTCGAAGGCGAAGCGCGGGATCTTGGTGACGACATAGTCGATGGCCGGCTCGAAGCTGGCCGGGGTCACCATGGTGATGTCGTTCTTCAGCTCGTCCAGCGTATAGCCGACGGCCAGCTTGGCGGCGATCTTGGCGATCGGGAAGCCGGTGGCCTTGGACGCCAGCGCCGAGGAGCGCGACACGCGCGGGTTCATCTCGATGACGACCAGACGGCCGTCCTTGGGATTGACCGCGAACTGGACGTTCGAGCCGCCCGTCTCGACCCCGATCTCGCGCAGCACGGCGATCGAGGCCGCGCGCATCATCTGATATTCCTTGTCCGTCAGCGTCATGGCCGGGGCGACGGTGATGCTGTCGCCGGTGTGGACGCCCATCGGGTCGATGTTCTCGATCGAGCAGATGATGATGCAGTTGTCCGCATGATCGCGGACGACCTCCATCTCATATTCCTTCCAGCCCAGCACCGACTCTTCGATCAGGACTTCGGTGGTCGGCGACAGGTCCAGGCCGCGCTCCACGATCTCGTGGAATTCCTCGACGTTGTAGGCGATGCCGCCGCCGGTGCCGGCGAGGGTGAACGACGGGCGGATGATGGCGGGCAGGCCCACGAAGGCCAGGGCGTCGTCGGCTTCTTCAATGTGGTGGATGGCGCGCGAGCGGGGCGATTCCAGGCCCAGCTTGTCCATCGCGTCGCGGAACTTCTGACGGTCCTCGGCCTTGTCGATGACCTCGGCCTTGGCGCCGATCATCTCGACGCCGTGACGGGCCAGGGCGCCGGAGGCGTTCAGGGCCAGGGCGGTGTTCAGCGCCGTCTGGCCGCCCATGGTGGGCAGAAGCGCGTCCGGCTTCTCCTTGGCGATGATCTTCTCGACCATCTCGGGCGTGATTGGCTCGATATAGGTGGCGTCGGCCACCTCCGGGTCGGTCATGATGGTGGCGGGGTTCGAGTTGACCAGGATGACCCGGTAGCCCTCGGCCTTCAGCGCCTTACAGGCCTGAACGCCCGAATAGTCGAACTCACACGCCTGGCCGATGACGATCGGACCGGCACCGATGATCAGGATGGACTTGATGTCTGTGCGCTTGGGCATCGGCGTCTACTCAGTTCGTCACGACCGCGCACTCCCAGCCGTCGTAGTCGAGCTGGAAGGCCGCGGCCCAGGTTTGCATCATGGCCGACACAGGCGAAAACGACGCCTCGTCGACCGGCATGGTGGTCTCCAGGACGGTCATGTCGCCCTGGCCCCGCGTCAGGAAGCCCGCACGGCGGGCCACCTCGCACAGGTCGCCGTGCGCCTCTTCCTCGCCGTAGAAGTAGAACAGCGTATGGCGCGGGGTGATCCCGCTGTCGCCCTGCTCTGCGAGCGCGGCGCGCACCATGGCGTCCTTTTCTTCATGACTGGTCAGGGCGGCGGTCTCCACGCGCGCAGACGGCCGGGCGCGAGCGCTGTCGCGGCCGATCCGTTCGGGTTGTCGGTTAAGCGGCCCGTTTAGAGAGGAGGGGGCCGGGGGGCAAGGGCTTATCCCCCCGAGCGCACAAGAAAAAGGGGCGGCCCGTAAGGACCGCCCCCAGAGTTTCAAACCTCGTCCGTCCTTTAGAAGGGACGGAAGTTCAGGCCGACGAAGAAGCGACGGCCGTACGGGTCGAAGTTGGAGTAGATGGTGGTGCCCAGGATGTCGCGCTGTTCGGCGTCAAACAGGTTCACCACGCCGGCGCGCAGCGTCAGGTCTTCACGCACGTTGTAACGCACGGTCAGATCGTGACGGACGAAGTTGCCGGTGTCCATCTGGTCGGCCAGACGCGAGTCCGCGTTGTTCACGAAGTCGCGGGCGCGGACGATGTTGGTGGCGGACTGCCAGTCGGCGGTCCAGTTCACGTTCCAGATGTCGTTCGGACGCCAGGACAGCGACGAGGCCATGCGGACGCGCGGGTAGGCGTTGGTGCCGCTCAGGCCGATGCTGGCCGCCAGTTCGTTGTAGTCCGACGGATCCGCCTCGTTCAGGTACTGCTTCTGCTCGATCAGCCACGAGCCTTGCAGACGCCAGTCGAAGGAGCCCCAGTTCTTGCCCCAATCCGCAGTGTCCCACGAATAGTTGGCGCCGAAGTCCAGACCGCGGGTTTCCAGGGCCGCGTAGTTGAACGAACGCTCGATGAAGCCGCCGATGGGATCGCCCGAGGGGGCGCCCATGCCGAACGGAATGTTCGGGTTGTTGCGGAAGATCGAGTTACAGGCGTCCATGTTCAGTTCGGCGCCGCTCACGCAGTTGGCGGCGATGCCGGCGGCCGACACGGCGGCGATGACCTTGTCGATGCGGATTTCATAGTAATCCAGCGACAGGGTCAGGCCCGGGACGTAGCTCGGCTGATAGACGGTCGAGAAGGTGAAGGATTCCGACTCTTCCGGCTTCAGGTCCGGGTTGCCGCCCGAGACGCCGGCGATGCCCGAGGTGTAGTTCGGACGGAAGTCGTCGGTGTTGGTGGCGGTTGCGCCGGCGAAGTCGAACGACAGGCCCTGCTGTGCGGCCAGGGCCGTACAGTTCTTCACGCGGTTGGCCTTGATCTCCTGGTCGTCCAGATTCGCGATGTTGGCCGTGGCGCAGGGGTCGCTGAAGTTGTTGGCGAACGTCTGGCCGTAGGGCGAGTAGTTCTCACCCAGGTTCGGCACGCGGACCGAAGTGTTGAAGCTGGTCTTGAAGGTCAGATCGCGGATCGGACGGTAAACCAGGTTCACGCCGTAAACGTCGACGTTGCCGACGGTCGAATAGTCGGCCCAGCGGTACGAGCCGCTCAGCTCAGCGTATTCGCCCATGAAGGAGTCGCGGAACAGCGGCACGGAGACTTCCGCGAACAGTTCCTTGGACTCATAGCTGACTTCCGGGAAGTCGGCGCCGGTGTTCAGGAACAGCAGGCGGTCGCCGGCCGTGGAGCTGCGGCCGACGGCCGAGGTGGTTTCCTTGCGCCATTCGCCGCCGAAGGCGAAGCCCAGGTTGCCGGCACCCCAGAAGTCCCACAGCTCGGTCGAGATCGAGCCGAGGAGCTGGTGCTGCTCGTTCATTTCCTCGACGCGGACGAAGGCGTCCACGTAGTCCAGAGCTTCGGCCGACTGGTTGCCGGCGCCGAAGATGTTCAGCGGGGTGCACTGGGCGATGGCGTTGCGGCCATACTCGGTTTCACGCAGGTCGCCGCCACGGACCGGGTCATACAGACCAGCCTGGATGACCTGGCCCTTTTCGTTGACCTCACGCATCGGCACGCCGCGCGCATTCAGCAGGGCCGAACGGCAGACGACGGCGCCGGCGGAGCCCAGCAGGCCCGTCGTGTCGACCACGGCGTCAGCGGCCAGGGCCATGCGCTGCACGTCCACGCCACGCTCGATGTTTTCGATCTCGACCTTGCCGTAGGTGTAGCCCAGATCCCACGACAGGGACTTGGCGAAGCCGATCGGGCCGTGGTCGCCGTCGAAGCCGACGACGTAGCGCTGCAGGTCGCGGGTGTTCTTCTGCGAACGCTCGGGACCGAAGAAGCTGTGACGCGCGATCGGCAGGGCTTGCGAACCGATCAGCTCGCCGGCGTTCTGGGCCGTCGGCGGGGCGTAGATGTCGATCTTGTTGTTGGCGATCGCGCTCTTCATCGACTGCGGCAGGAAGGCGTTGTCGTCCCAGCGCAGGTCGAAGGCCGAGGTGGCCCAGATCGAGTTCGTCTCGCCGGCCCCATAGGAATCGTTGTCCAGGTCGACGTCGAAGAACGTCGGCTGGCCGCGCATGAAGGTTTCCTCGGTGATGTATTTGGCCGAGGCGTGGAAGTTGATCGAGTCGGTGACCTTGAAGTTGGTCCCGACCTGATAGCGCTGCGATTCCGAGGCCGGAATGCGGCTGTAGCCGGCGACTTCGCCGATCGGCATGCCGTCGCCGCCGATGTTGTACGGGCGGTTGATGCCGACGTTGCCGACGCGTTGACCGAAGTTGGCTTCACGGGCCGCGCCGCCGTCATAGACGAAGGTCTTGCCCGGCATGATGCCGTAGCAGTTGGCGGCGTAGGTGAAGTCGCCGTCCGAGAAGCAGTTCTGGTACGGGACGTTCGGGTTGGTCAGGTCGCTGGGACGCTGCAGGTTTGCCAGGGTGGTCTGACCCCACGGCAGGATGTCCAGGCGGTTCAGGCCGTAGAAGACCTGCGCGTCCAGACGGCCGTCATACGAATTGTTCGTCGGGTCGGCGTCGATGGCCAGGCGGGCCGGGCCGCGACGGATCCAGTCGATGTCCATCGAGTCGACGTTGTCGATCTTCTCATACTCGGCGTGAGCATAGACGTTCAGACGGTCGTCGAAGAAGTTCTTGCCGATCAGGCCCGAGATGCGGCGGGTGGCTTCGCCGTTGTCGTTGATCTGGCCGTAGTTGGCGTCGATCTCCAGGCCTTCGAAATCCTTCTTGAGGATGAAGTTCAGCACGCCCGAAACGGCGTCGGCGCCGTAGACCGACGAAGCGCCGCCGGTGATGATCTCGACGTTCTGGATCAGCAGACGCGGGATGGCGTCGACGTCGACCGACAGTTCGCCGCCCGAAGAGCCGACGTGGCGACGACCGTCGACCAGCGTCAGGGTGCGGTTGGCGCCCAGCGAGCGCAGGTTGGCCAGCGACAGGCCGCCGGTGTTCAGGCTGGAGCCGGTGGTGTCGGACGGCACCGTCGAGTTCTGCAGAGCCGGGATGGTGGCCAGGTAGTCGATCAGGCTGGTCTGGCCGGTCGACAGGATCTCTTCCTGCGTAACCTGGATGATCGGGGTCGGCGCGTTGGCGGCGCTACGACGGATACGCGAACCGGTGACGACGATTTCGCCGACTTCAGTGGCTTGGGCGTCCGACGCGGGCTGTTCAGCGACCTGGGCCGAAGCAACGCCAGCGGCGGCGATGGCGCTGATCAGAACAGTGCTGCCCAGCAAACGGGAGCGGGTAATACGCATACAGTTAAGCCTCACATTGCGACACGGTACGAACCATGATCCGCCACAGGATTGCCTCAACCAGATGAGGTCAAGTTGCATCGCTCGCATGAGGGCCGAAGTACGACGGTAATGTTGCCGTGTTGCAAATTTGGGACGAAATCTGTCCAATAATGACGAGATAGCGGCACGTTGTTGTAACAAATGGGGCGAACTATGTTTGAAAGTGGGCCGGGTAACCTGGTTATGGGTCGACTGTCTGAAGCCAGTCTGACACTTCATCGAAACGGCTCAGGCTGACGAAACGAGGATGGCCTTCGGGGGCTTCGGCCAGCTCGTGCGCCCATGTGATCGGGTATGGGATATGGATTCCCCAGGCGCCGGCCTCGATGGCGGGCAACACGTCCGATCGAATGGAATTGCCGACCATTGCGGCGTCGGCGGGGGCGACGCCGTGACGGGAAAATACAGTTTGGTAAGTTCCCCGGTCCTTTTCCGACACAATTTCGACGCCCGAGAAGTAGTCGCCCAGTCTTGAGGCGGCGAGCTTGCGTTCCTGGTCCATCAGGTCGCCCTTCGTGATCAGAATGAGGCGGTAGCGCGTCGACAGATCGGCGACCGTCTCGGCGACGCCAGGCAGGGTCTCGACCGGGTGGACCAGCATTTCGCGCCCGGCGGCCAGGATTTCCCGCACGATGTGGGGCGGGGCCGAGCCGTCGCACAGCTCCATCGCCGTCTCCAGCATCGACAGGGTGAAGCCCTTCACGCCGTAGCCGTAAAGACGAAGGTTGCGCCGTTCGACCTGCGCCAGGCGGTCCATCATCACCGGCTCTTCGGCATGGTCGGCCAGCAGTTCGGCGAACCGCTTCTGGCTGAGGCGGAAGAGAGTCTCATTGTGCCAGAGGGTGTCGTCGGCATCGAGGCCGACCGTGGTGATGCTCATGGGGGCGTCGTCCAGGCGCGAGGGGGCTGCCTGCTTCCTAAACCCGCGTGGATGGCGAAGGTAGGGCGTCATCGGTCCAGAGACGGTTCAGCGGCGTATTTCCGGAGACAGGCGCGCGCGAAAGGCGAAAGACATGAGGACGGGTTCGGCGATCATCGTGGGGGTGTCGGGCGGCGTGGGGAGGGCGCTGGCGCAGCAGCTGGGTCAGGCGGGCGACCGCGTGGTGCACGGCCTGTCGCGTACGCCGGCGGCGCCCATCGAGGGCGTGACGCACGGCTATCTGGATCTGGAGGACGAGGCCAGCATGGCCGCCGCCGCCGCGCGCATCGCCGGGGGTCCTGCGCCGACCCTGGTCATCGTGGCGACCGGGGTGCTGCACTCCGGCCAGACGCCCGAACGGAGCTGGCGCGAGTTGTCGGCGGAGCATCTGATGCGCGACTATCGGATCAACGCCGTGGGGCCGGCTTTGGCGGCGCGTCACTTCTTGCCCTTGCTGCCGCGCGACGAGCGGGCGGTGTTCGCGGCCCTGTCGGCGCGGGTCGGGTCAATCGGCGATAACCGGCTGGGCGGCTGGCACAGCTATCGCGCGTCCAAGGCGGCGCTGAACATGATCCTGAAGACCCTGTCGGTGGAACTGGCGCGCACCCATCCGCAGGCGGTGGTCGCGGGCCTGCATCCGGGCACGGTGGACACGGCCCTGAGCGCGCCCTTCCAGCGCGGGGTCAAGCCCGAGAAGCTATTCTCGCCCGCCTTTTCCGCCGCCAGCCTGCTGACGGTGATCGAGGGGCTGACGCCGGCCGACAGCGGCGGCGTATTCGCATGGGACAGCGCGCGAATTCCCGAGTAAAGGGCGCGTATGAGCCAACTGGACGTCCTGCCTGAACCGTCGCGCCGCATCGGCTGGGGTCTGGCCGCCCTGGTGGTGGCCGGCAATATGATCGGATCGGGCGTCTATCTTCTGCCCGCCACCTTAGCGCCGACCGGCAGCAGCAGCCTGATCGGCTGGATCGTCTGCGGCGTCGGGGCCGTGACCCTGGCGCTGGTGTTCGGCGGTCTGGGGCGAATGCAGCCCGAGGCCGACGGCCTGTCGGATTTCGCCCGGCGCGGTCTGGGGCGGTTCCTGGGCTATCAGACGGGACTGGCCTATTGGGCGGCCTGTCTGACCGGCAATGTCGCCGTGGCGGTGGCGGGGACCGGCTATCTGGCCTTCTTTTTTCCGGCGCTGAAGGAGCCGCTGTGGGGCGCGCTCAGCAATCTGGCGCTGATCTGGCTGACCACGGCGGCCTATGCGGCCGGGTCGAAGACGGCGGCGCGCTTCGGGGCGATCACCCTGGTGTTGGGGCTGATCCCCATCGGCCTGGCCATCATCGCCGGCGTCATCGCCTTCAGCGGCGACACCTTCGCAGCGTCGTGGAGCCCGGCGGGCGACCCGCTGATGAAGACGGTTCCGGCGTCGCTGGCCGTGATCTTCTGGGCCTTCCTGGGCGTCGAGAGCGCGGCGGCCCTGTCCAGCCAGGTGAAGAATCCGGCGACCGATGTCGGCCGCGCCTCGCTGGGCGGGGTTTTGCTGGCCTTCGTCGTCTATGTGGCGGCCAGCGTGGCGGTGTTCGGCGTCATCCCGGCCGATGTCCTGGCCCATTCCACCAGCCCCTACGCCGATCTGGTGGCGCGGGTCATGGGAGCCTCGGTGGCCGGCCTGGTGGCGGCCTGCGCCGTCATCAAGGCGACCGGCACCATCGCGGGCTGGACCATGATGGGCGGCGAGACGGCGCGCGCCTCGGCCGAGGCCGGCTGGCTGCCGCGCTGGTTCGGCGGAGCGCAGAAGGGCAAGACGCCCCTGTCCAACCCCCTGATCAACGGCGTCATCATGAGCGCCATGGTGATCGCCAGCGCCCAGCCGACGCTGGGCCAGCAGTTCGGCGTGCTGATCGGCGTGACCTCGGTGCTGACGCTGTGCCTGTACGCCCTGTGTTCGGTGACGTTGTGGAAGCTGACGACCAAGCCGGGCTGGCGCCTGCTGGCCGTCGGCGGGGCGGTGTTCTCGGCCTTTGCGGTCGCGGCGGCGGCGGGCGGGTACATCTGGCCCAGCGTCGGCTTCTTCGCCGTGACCAGCCTGGCCTGGTTGTGGGTTCGCAAGCGCCAGGGGCGCTTCCAGACGGCATAATCGCAGGCCGTGTTGACACGGCCCTTTCATCTCTTTAGCGACCCCGCCGTTTGTCCGCCCGTATTCACTGCTAGGAGCCCTGCGCCATGACGACTCAAATCCTGTCCGGCGCCACCGGCGTCCTCGTGCTCGCAGACGGAACGGTGCTGTCGGGAATCGGCGTCGGGGCGACCGGATCGGCCGTGGGTGAAGTCGTCTTCAACACCGCCATGTCGGGCTATCAGGAAATCCTGACCGATCCTTCGTACATGAGCCAGATCCTGGCCTTCACCTTTCCGCACATCGGCAACGTCGGCGTGAACCTGGAAGACGTCGAGCAGATCGGCGAGGCGCCTGAGCGCGCCGCGCGCGGCGTCATCCTGCGCGACGTGCCGACTGAGCCGGCCAACTGGCGCGCCACTGGAAGCCTGGATGGCTGGATGGCGTCGCGCGGCGTCATTGGTCTGGCCGGCGTGGACACCCGCGCCCTGACCCAGCTGATCCGCGAGAAGGGCGCCCCGCACGCCGTCATCGCCCACGACCCGGAAGGCCGGTTCGACCTGGAGGCCCTGACGGCCCAGGCTCGCGACTGGAAGGGCCTGGTCGGCCTGGACCTGGCCAAGGACGCCTCGACGACCCAGGCCTTCGAATGGACCGAGGGCGCCTGGGAATGGCCGACCGGCTACGCCAAGCCTGAGGCCGGCGACAAGTCGGTGGTCGTCGTCGACTATGGCGTCAAGCGCAACATCCTGCGCGCCCTGGCCTCGACCGGGGTGAAGATCACCGTGGTCCCCGCCTCGACCACGGCCGAGGACATCCTGGCCCGCAATCCTGACGGCGTGGTCCTGTCGAACGGTCCGGGCGATCCGGCCGCGACCGGCGAATACGCAGTGCCCGAGATCAAGAAGCTGCTGGATAGCGGCAAGCCCTTGATGGGCATCTGCCTGGGCCACCAGATGCTGGCCATCGCGCTCGGCGCCAAGACGCTGAAGATGGAACAGGGCCATCACGGCGCCAACCACCCGGTCAAGGACCTGACCACGGGCAAGGTCGAGATCGTGTCGATGAACCACGAGTTCTCGGTCGACGGCGCCAGCCTGCCCGAGGCGGTGGTTGAAACACATGTGTCGCTTTTCGATGGCACAAACTGCGGCATCGCGATGAAGGACCGTCCGGTGTTCAGCGTGCAGCATCACCCGGAGGCCTCGTCGGGTCCGACCGACAGCCTCTATCTGTTCAAGCGTTTCGTGGATTCCATGAGGGCGTAAATGGCTTCACCGGCGGCGAAGTCGGCCTATCTGGGCTGGGTAACCGCCGCGATCGCGGGCGAGAGGGGGGCCTCTCCGACCTTTGCGGCGGCTGAGCATGATCTGATCCTGGGCTACGCCACCGGCTATGAAGCGGCCGATGTGGCGGTCTTTGTGCGTTCCTTGCGGGCGGTCTACGCCGGGCCCGTCGTGCTGGTGACGGATCAGGAGCCGGCGCTTCTGGACTTTCTGGCGCAGCATGGCGTGGAGTCTGCGCCGCCGCCTTCGGCCTGCAACGGCGTCTGGCGTCCGCATCCCGTAATGCAGCGCTTCGCCGCCTTCGACGCCCTGATGAGCGAGCGGCCCTGGGCGCGCCAGGTGTTGCTGACGGACGTGCGCGACGTGGTCTTTCAGGCGCCGCCGTTCGATCCGCCGCCCCAGAAGCTCGAGTTCTTCGTCGAGTATGACGGCGGGCTGAAGGGGCATGCCTTCAACATGAAATATCTGCGCGGCGTCGGTGGCGAGGCCGTGGCGCGCGCTTTGGCGGACAAGCCATGCGTCTGTGTCGGCACTGTCGTGGGGCCGCGCGCGTGCATGATCCGTTTTTGCCGCACCTTGTTGATGCTGGCGGCCATCCCCCGGTCGGAGATCGGCGGCGCCTTCGGAGCGGATCAGGCGGCGTGCAACATCGCTCTGCACCTGGGCCTGATCGAGGGAGAGACGCGGCCCAACTACGGCCGCATCGCCACCGTCGGCCTGACGCCCGGCGACGCGCTGTCGCTGGACGGGACGGGCCGGATCGTGAACCCGGACGGCGGGGTCAGTCCAATCGTGCACCAGTATGATCGCCACCCGGCGCTGATGGCCGCCATGCACGAGCGCTGGGGGCAGGGTTTCGAGGCGCGCGAGCGACGTCGGGGCAAGAGCCTGTCCGAGCGGGGGCGCAAGCTCAGAGATTCCGTCGCGCGACGCCTGCCGGAGCTGCGCTGAGGCGTCCTAGGGCAGGAAGGCCGGTTCGGCGCGACGCAGGGCGGCGGCCTTGCTGACGGCGACGCAGGCCGCATGCAGCCAGTAGTCGGCGTCCTCGCTGCGGTTCTCCTGACGCCTGAGCAAGCCGCGCTGACGGCGCAGGGCGGCGTTGGCCAGCAGGCGGGCGTGTAGCGCGCGCGGGTTGAGCAGGGGAACAGCGGGAGAGCCGGGGACGGCGACGGCGTCGGGGCCTTGGGGCTCCACCGCCGGGCGGGCGATGGCGATGAACATGGAGAATACCCATCTGAAAACGGCGGTGGTCGCGGTCCGCGACGGGGCCGTCCGGCAAGCGTCTCCGTTTCTCGGAGACGTTAGAAGAATCCACAGATGCTGTGGATAGTTCCGCTGTTATACGAGAAATATTGTTCGTAATCAGATGGTTGTGGTCGCATTGCGGTCAATATGATTAATGAAGTCCTAATGTCTCGGCGGAGCAAGGACCACCGTGGCCGGCGCCTGCTCGCCGGATCGACGGCCTGTAGGGTGCGGTTCGGACGGGTCGACGCGCCGGTCGAAGGCGCGGCCGGCCAGGGCTTCCGCCTCGCCCGTCTGGAACAGCGCGGTCATATGAGCCTGTGTGAAATCCAGGGTGTTGGCCTCGGCGTGGTCAGGGATGGCGGCGACCGCCAGCGTCAGATCATAGCGGCGCGCGAACTGGGTGATGGCCGTCAGATCCGAGCGTTGCAAGGCCTTCATCATGGTGTCGAAGCTGCGGGCGGCGATGCTGATGGCCGAGATGCGCGAGACCTCGAAGCGCGGGTCCCACTTGCCGTTGACCACGATCCAGATGCGAGCGTCGTCCAGCGGGCGGACGTTCGGCGCGTCCAGCAGCAGGGCCTGGGGCACCACCAGGAAGCTGGACACCGTGCCGCCGTCCACGTGCAACTCCTGAATGCGGCGCCCCTGATGCTCGACATTCAACAGCACGGGCGGAAAGGCGCCGGGGATGCTGGCCGAGGCGATCAGCACATTGACGAACAGCAGACGCGAGGCCTCGTCGTTTTGCTGGGCGATGGCGCCCATGTCCCAGACGACCTGGGTCTGGGTGTCCAGGCTGGTGGTCGAGACGTAGAGGCGACGGCCCTTGCGATGCTCCTCGGCGATGGCGGTCAACAGCTCGGGCGAGATGTTGTTCAGCACCAGATTGGTCAGAGGCTCGGGCTTGAACACGCCCGGCAACGTCAGGGCCAACAGGCCGCGCGATTTCAGCAGGTCGTCCGTCTGTCCGCTGGTGTAGGCGTGCTCCAGCGCCGCGTCGAACCGAGGGCCGGCGAAGACGAAGGGGGCGATCAGGGCGCCGGTGGAGACCCCGGTCACCACCTCGAACTGGGGCCGGTCGCCGGCCTGGCTCCAGCCGACCATGACGCCAGCGCCATAGGCGCCGTTGGCTCCGCCGCCTGACAGGGCCAGGATGTCGAACGTCCCGTCCGTCGCTGCGTTCTGGGCCCTGACCGTCTCGCGCACGAAGCGGTCGCGCGCCTCTGCCGTCAGGAAGTCGTAGCGCCACGGCGGGCTGGCGGCGGCCAGATCGGCGGCGTCGAAGGCCGGGCGCGGGATCGTCTGGCAGGCGCCGAGCGTCAGCAGAACCGCCGGCGAGAGCATCAGGATCAGAAGACGAAGACGGCGCATGGTCGCAAAGGCTCCGGCGAGGCTTGAATGAGTTAAAGCCCAGACGCTCGCCCGAAGGAAGTCAGCGGTTGTCCCCGCACTTATCCCCAGGCGAGGTTTTGCTCGGGGGCCGTCCGGTCGGCGCAGCGGCGGGGGCTGGCTTTCGCCCGCCATCGGACGGCATAGGTCCAAGGTGCGATTTGACGAGCGGTTCATTGAAGAGCTGAAGGCCCGCCTTCGGCCGTCCGACATCATCGGGCGGACGGTGAAGCTCAAGCGTCAGGGACGCGAGTTCGTCGGCCTGAGCCCCTTCTCGAAGGAGAAGTCGCCGAGCTTCTTCGTCAATGACGACAAGGGCTTCTTCCACGACTTCAGCTCTGGCAAGCACGGCGACGTCATCACCTTTCTGCAGGAGACGGAGCGGCTCAGCTTCGTCGAGGCGGTCAGCCGACTGGCGGGCGAGGCCGGGATGCAGCTTCCTGCCGAAGACCCCCACGCCGCCGAGCGCGAACAGAAGCGTCAGGGCCTCGCCGACTGGATGGACCTGGCCCAGAAGTGGTTCGCCGCCAATCTGCGCCGCAACGTCGGCAAGGCGGCGCGCGAGTATCTGGAAAAGCGCGGCCTGCCCGAGGACCAGTGGGAGCGCTTCGGCCTGGGCTATGCGCCCAACGACCGCGAGGGGCTGAAACAGGCATTGGTCCAGCGCGGGGCGCGGCCGGGCGATCTGGTCGAGGCCGGGCTGCTGATCGCACCCGAGGGCGGGGGGCAGCCCTACGACCGATTCCGCGACCGGCTGATTTTCCCGATCCTGGACGCGCGCGGGCGCATCGTCAGCTTCGGCGGCCGGGCGATGAACCCCGACGACCGGGCCAAATATCTGAACGGGCCGGAGACGTCGCTGTTTCACAAGGGGGCGACCCTCTACGGCTTGCCCGAGGCGCGGCGGATCATGGGGGCCGAGAGCCGGGGCGAGCAGGGGATCATCGTCGTCGAGGGCTATATGGACGTCATCGCCTGTCACCGGGCGGGGCTGCCGGCTGTGTCGCCGATGGGCACGGCCCTGACCGAAGAGCAGATGGCGGTGCTTTGGCGCGTGTCGTCCGAGCCGGTGCTGAGCTTTGACGGCGACGCGGCGGGCCTGCGCGCCGCCTATCGCTCGATCGAGCGGGCCCTGCCGCTGCTGAAGTCTGGCAAGTCCTTCCGCTTCGCTCTGCTGGAGGGCGGGCAGGATCCGGATGATATCCTGAGGGACAAGGGGGCGCCGGCCTTGCGTCAGGCCATGGCGTCCACGCGGTCCTTCGCCGAGGTGCTGTTTCGCCGCGAAGTCGAGGCTGAACCGCTGGATACGCCCGAGCGCAAGGCGGGGCTGAAGGGGCGGCTGCGACAGGCGGCCAATGCTGTGCAGGACAAGGATCTGGCGGAGCAATATCGCCGCGACTTGTTCGACCGTTTCGACGCCCTGTTTCCGCGCCAGCCGCGCCCGCAGCCGCAGGGCGGTCGACCGGGGCCGGGCGGGCGCTGGCGCGGCCCGCCGCCGCTGCAGGGGCAGACGGCGGAGGGCGCCCAGGCCATGCAGGCCCTGTTCCGCTCCATAGAGCCGATCGCGGCGGCTCTGGCCCACGGGGCGCTGGACGACCCGGAGCGGCTGGACGACCACATGGAGGCGGTGGCCCGCTACGGCTTCGGCGATCCGGCGTTGGACGGGCTGGCGCAGGAGATGGTGCGTCTGCGTTTCTCGGGCCGGACCCTTGACTCCGCCGCCCTGCGCCGCCATCTGGCCCAATCGGGTCATGACGCCATGTTGCGCGAGGTCGAGAAGGCGGCGGCGAAGTCCGGCGCGCCATTCCTGGCTACAGACAAGCCCCTCGGCGAGGCGAGGACCCGGTGGTCGCAGGCGTTCGACGCTCTGACCCGCGCAGCGGCGTTGGACGAGGCGCTCGCTTCGGCAAAGTCGGAGGCCCACAAGGCTTTCGACACCTCGGCTTTCGCTCTGGTGAAGGCCGAGCGCGATGCGTTGCGACGGGCCATCAAGACCGGAACGATTTGGGAAGACTCGGCTTCTTCGTAGTGAACGAAGTTGTCGGGCGTTGTATTTTCGCCGCAGGGGCCTGATCACCCCCCGTCGGCCGTGGAGACAGACTGAATGAGCGCGCAGACCGAGACGCAGGACGCCGAAACCAACACCGACGGGCCCCTGCTCGATCTCACCGACGCCGGGGTGAAGAAGTTCATCCGCCAGGCCAAGACGCGCGGCTATGTCACGATGGAGGAGCTGAACAAGGTCCTGCCGTCCGAAGAAGTCACGCCGGACCAGATCGAAGACATCCTGGCCATGCTGTCGGAGATGGGCGTCAACGTCGTCGAAGCCGAAGAGGACGCCGCCGAGGCGACCGGCACCGACGTCGCCGCCGCCGCCGAGACCTCGGTCGCCGAAGCGCCCGCCAAGTCCGCCTATGACCGCACCGACGACCCGGTGCGGATGTATCTGCGTGAAATGGGCACGGTCGAGCTGCTGAGCCGCGAGGGCGAAATCGCCATCGCCAAACGCATCGAGGCCGGCCGCGACGCGATGATCTCGGGGCTGTGCGAAAGCGCCCTGACGTTCGAAGCCATCATGGTGTGGCGCGAGGAACTGGCCAACAACCGCATCCTGCTGCGCGAAGTCATCGACCTGGACGCCACCTACGGCATCCTGAACCCCTCGTCCCTGCCGCATAACCAGCCCGCCCCGGCCCAGCCGACCGGCGAGCCGGACGGCGACGGCGAAGAGGACGACGACGAGGACTTCGACGACGGCGGCGCCATGTCGATCTCGGCGCTGGAAGCCGAACTGCGCGACGGCGTCATGGAGGTGCTGGACGCCATCGCCTCGGACTTCGGCGAGTTCCGCAAGCTGCAGGACAAGTTGGTCGAGGCGCGCCTGAAGGGCGATGTCCTGACCGCCAAGGACCAGAAGACCTATGAGTCCCTGTCGACGGCGATCTCGGACCGTCTGAAGACGATGAAGCTGAACAACGCCCGCATCGAGGCGCTGGTCGAGCAGCTCTACGCCATCAACAAGCGTCTGATCGGTCTGGAAGGTCGCCTTCTGCGTCTGGCTGACGGCTACGGCATCTCGCGTCCGGAATTCCTCAAGGCCTATTTCGGCTCGGAGACCGACCCCAACTGGGCCGAGCGCATCAAGGAGATGGGCGTCCGCTGGACCAAGTTCAGCGAAAACGAGACCAGCCAGATCGGCGACATCCGCAGCCGGATCGCCGCTGTGGCGTCCGAGGCCGGGGTGCCGATCGACGACTATCGCCGCATCGTCCAGATGGTTCAGAAGGGCGAGCGCGAGGCCCGTCAGGCCAAGAAGGAAATGGTCGAGGCCAACCTTCGCCTCGTGATTTCCATCGCCAAGAAATACACCAACCGCGGCCTGCAGTTCCTGGACCTGATCCAGGAGGGCAACATCGGCCTGATGAAGGCGGTCGACAAATTCGAGTACCGCCGCGGCTACAAGTTCTCGACCTACGCCACCTGGTGGATCCGTCAGGCGATCACCCGCTCGATCGCCGACCAGGCCCGCACCATCCGCATCCCGGTGCACATGATCGAGACGATCAACAAGATCGTCCGAACCCAGCGTCAGATGCTGCATGAGATCGGCCGCGAGGCGACCCCGGAAGAGCTGGCCGAACGTCTGGCCATGCCGCTGGAAAAGGTCCGCAAGGTGCTGAAGATCGCCAAGGAGCCGATCAGCCTTGAGACGCCCATCGGCGACGAGGAAGACAGCCACCTGGGCGACTTCATCGAGGACAAGAACGCCATCCTGCCGATCGACGCCGCGATCCAGTCGAACCTGCGTGAAACGACGACCCGCGTCCTGGCCTCGCTGACCCCGCGCGAAGAGCGCGTCCTGCGGATGCGCTTCGGCATCGGCATGAACACCGACCACACCCTGGAAGAGGTCGGCCAGCAGTTCTCGGTCACGCGCGAGCGCATCCGTCAGATCGAGGCCAAGGCCCTGCGCAAGCTGAAGCACCCCAGCCGGTCGCGGAAGCTGCGGAGCTTCCTGGACTCCTAAACGAGACGATGAAGATCAAAAGGGCGGCTCCGTCGGAGCCGCCCTTTTTTGTTTCTCCTCCCCATGAAATGGGGAGGTGGATCGGCGGCGTAGCCGTCGAGACGGAGGGGCCGATGGCTTCCGCTGTCGCAAGCCCCTCCACCACTTGGCAGCTCCGCGCCGCCCTTCGGGTCGTGGTCCTCCTCCCCACGATGTGGGGAGGAGAGCGCCGCTTTACTGCTTCTCGTCGAAGATGGTCTCGAAGCCGCCCCACATCATGCGCTTGCCGTCGAAGGGCATGTCCATATTCGCCATGGCGGGGTCGTCCTGCATCTTGGCCCAGGCGTCGTCGGCGGTCTTCTTGTCGGGCCAGATCAGCCAGGAGAAGACGACGACCTCGCCGTCCTCCAGCTTCACCGACATGGGGAAGCTGGTGACCTTGCCGTCGGGCACGTCTACGCCCCAGTTCTCGACATGGGCCAGAGCGCCGTAGCCCTTGAACAGCGGCCAGGCGACGCGGGCGGACTCGATGTAGCGGTCCTTGTTCTCGACCTTCACGGGGGTCAGGAAGCCGGTGATGTAGGTCATCTTGGTTTCTCCTTCGGAGGTTGGCCCCTATCGCTCGCCGCGCGGCGGCTCGCTGCTTGAGGGGCGGGGCGGTCGTGTCGTGGCGGGAAGCAACTGATCATTCAGGCCGCGTCGGGTCGAGAAGGCGGAGCCTTCTGACCGCGGCCCACTAGAACAGGCCGCGTCGGGTCGAGAAGGCGGAGCCTTCTGACCGCGGCCCACTAGGAAGAAGCCGCGTCTGCGGCGGCGTCCAGGGCGGCGATGTCGATCTTGTGCATGGTCATCATCGCCTCGAAGGCGGCCTTGGCGCGGGCGGGGTTGGGATCGTCGTAGAAGGCCATCAGGCGACGCGGCGTGATCTGCCAGTTCACGCCCCAGCGGTCCTTGCACCAGCCGCAGGCGCTTTCGGCCCCGCCGTTGCCGACGATGGCGTCCCACAGGCGGTCGGTCTCGGCCTGATCATCGGTCATGATCATGAAAGACACGGCCTCGGTCTGGGGGAAGATCGGGCCGCCGTTCAGCCCCATGTAGCGCCTGTCGGCCAGGGTGAACTCGACCACCAGTTCGGCGCCTTCAGGATTGGAGGGATTGTCAGCCGGGCTGGCGACGACGCGGTCGATGCGGCTGTCGGGCAGGCCGAGCGAGACGTAGAACTCGGCCGCCTTCTTCGCCTGGCCGAGATCGTACCAGATACAGGGAATGATCTTGTCGTTCATGACGCGCTCTCCTGCGGGGTGAGGTTTTCGGCGACCTGAGCCAGTTGGTCGGCGGCGGCGCCCCACCCGGTCTCGAAACCCATGTCGCGGTGGGTCAGCATGGCTTGCTCGCTCCAGTGGCGGGCGCGGGCGGTGTAGCGCGTGCCGTCGCCCTCGGGCTCGAACGTGTCGATGCGGACGAAGTTCATGTCGCCGGGCTGCGGAATCCAGCCCTCGGTGAAGGCGCTGGTCGTCACCAGGCGGCGGCCCGTCTCCACCTGCAGCACCACGCCGCGATACTCATGCCGCTCGCCCTCGGGCGACTCCATGACGACATCGGCGCGGCCGCCGGGGCGCAAGTCATGGTCGACCGACACCGTGCGCCACGGGCGAGGCGTGAACCATTCGGTCCCGTGCCGGGTCCAGGCGCGCCACACCCTCTCTGGCGGGGCCTTGATGAAGCGGCTGACGGCGAGTTCGTAGAGGCCGCTCACGGCTCAGCCCCCGCCGACCTGAGCGGCGAAGCCTTCCGGACCTTGCGCGGCGGCTTCCGGGTCCATCCACATGATCTCCCAGATGTGGCCGTCGGGGTCGGCGTAGCTGCGGCCGTACATGAAGCCGTAGTCCTGTTTGGCGCTGGGGTCGGCCTGGCCGCCGGCCTTGGCTGCGCGATCAACGACGGCGTCGACGGCCTCGCGGCTGTCCTCGGACAGGCAGAGCAGCACCTGGGCCGTCTTGTGGGCGTCGGGGATGGCGCGGTCGGTGAAGGTGGCCCACTTCTCATGCGTCAGCAGCATGGCGTGGATGGTGTCGGAAAAGACCATGCAGGCCGCCGTCTCGTCCGAGAACATCGGGTTCTTCTTCGCCCCCACCGCCTCATAGAAGGCGACGGAGCGCGCCAGGTCGGCGACGGGCAGGTTGATGAAGATCAGCTTGGGCATCGGCGGTGGTCCTCCCTTGCGCGGCCCTCCCTCCCTGGACGGCCTGCTCTATGATGTTGGTCGTTCTGCGCCTTGATGTTATGTTAGTCAACCATGAAGTTAGAAAAAGTAACCAATAAGTCCGAATCCCGATCCCGGCGCTATCACGACGCCTGCGGCGCGGCGCACGGGCTGGATCTGGTGGGCGAGCGGTGGGCCTTGCTGGTCATCAGAGAACTCATGATGGGGCCGCGCCGTTTCAGCGACCTGCGAAAAGATCTGTGCGGCCTGTCGGCCAATGTGCTGACCCAGAGGCTGGAGGGGCTGGAGGCCTCGGGCGTGATCCAGCGCCGCAAGCTGCCGCCGCCCGCCTCGGTTCAGGTCTATGAGCTGACCGACTGGGGCTATGAGATCGAACCGGTCTTCATGGTGCTGGGCCGCTGGGCCGCGCGCTCGCCCCAGCACGACCCGACCCTGCCGATCAGCGCCGTCTCCATCATGCAGTCGTTCAAGACGATGTTCGATCCTGTGCGCGCGCTGGATGCGAAGATGCGGCTGGGTTTTGTGCTGGGCGAGGATCGTATGGTCGTGACTGTCGCGGACGGGGTCATCGACGCTCGGCGCGGCGAGGTCGAGGCTTGCGACGTGGTGGTGCGCGCCCCGGCCCAGGCGGTTGCGGCCGCCGTTTACGGCAAGGCGCCGCTGGTGGTTCTGGAAGGCGAGGGGACGATGGCGATCGAGGGCGATCGGGCGATGTTCGAGCGGTTCGTAGACTTCTTCCACCTGCCGGCCAAGGCCGGGTAGGGGGCTGACCTGTTTCCCAATCCGGTGGTGAACGTCGGTCGATTTGTGAAAATCGGCCCCACCGGCGCCCTTATTCGTGTATAGGGAGCGCCTTCCCCGACGCCCGGCAGGCTGCGACGCCTCGCCGGGCGCGGCCGTTTAACGGTCGCCTCATCTGAATTTCCAGGCCCTTCATGCCCTTTCCCGCGATCCATCCCGCGCTTGACCGCGCCTTGCTGAACAAGGGCTATCTTGAGCCCACGCCGGTCCAGGCGGCCGTGCTGGAAGGCCATGGCGAGGCGGATCTGCTGGTCTCGGCCCAGACCGGGTCGGGCAAGACGGTGGCCTTCGGCCTGGCCGCGGCGCCGACCCTGCTGGGCGAGGCTGAGCGGTTCGGTCAGGCGGATACGCCGCTGATGCTGGCCATCGCCCCGACGCGCGAACTGGCGCTGCAGGTCGCGGCCGAGCTGGAATGGCTCTATGCCGAGGCGGGCGCCAAGATCGTCACCTGCGTCGGCGGCATGGACGCCCGCAAGGAAGCCCGCGCCCTGAACCACGGCGCCCACGTCGTGGTCGGCACGCCGGGCCGTCTGAAGGACCACATCGATCGCGGGGCGCTGGACCTGTCGGCCGCCCGTGTCGTCGTGCTGGATGAAGCCGACGAAATGCTGGACATGGGCTTCCGCGAGGACCTGGAATACATCCTCGAGCAGGCGCCGGAGGAGCGCCGGACCCTGTTGTTCTCGGCCACCATCGCCCGCGATATCGCGATCCTGGCCAAACGCTATCAGAAGGACGCGGTGCGTATCGACACCGTCGACCGCAGCCAGCCGCACAACGACATCGAATATCGCGCCATGCGCATCGCGCCGAACGAGATCGAGCGCGCCGTGGTCAACGTGCTGCGCTATTTCGAGGCGCCGGGCGTGCTGGTCTTCTGCTCGACGCGGGATTCGGTGCGTCACCTTCAGGCCTCGCTGGTCGAGCGCGGCTTCGCCTCGGTGTCGCTGTCGGGCGAGATGGGCCAGCGCGAGCGCAATGAGGCGCTGCAGGCTTTGCGTGATCGCCGCGCCCGCGTCTGCGTCGCCACCGACGTGGCCGCGCGCGGCCTGGACCTGCCCGATCTGGGTCTGGTGATCCACGCCGAACTGCCGATCAACAAGGCGACCATGCTGCACCGTTCGGGCCGCACCGGCCGTGCGGGCAAGAAGGGGATCTCCGTCCTGCTGGTCCCGCACAGCCGTCGCCGCAAGGCCGAGATGCTGCTGGGTTCGGCCGGGGTCGAGGCCGTCTGGTCCGGCGCGCCGACCGCCGAGGAGATCCGCGCTCAGGACGAACAGCGCCTGCTGGCCGCGCCCGTCTTCGCCGAGGAAGGCTCGGACGAGGATGCTGGCCTGATCGAGACGCTGGTCAAGGAGCGCACGCCGGACGATCTGGCCCGCGCCCTGCTGGTGCTGCTGCGCAAGAACCTGCCGGCGCCCGAAGATCTGAGCGATCCGGGCGAAGGCCCGCAGCGCAAGCCGCGCCGCGAACGCGATGCGGCGGGCGGCGACGACTACGCCCCCGCCCCCTGGCCGGGCGACCGCCTGCAACCGGACGAGGTCCGCTGGTTCCGCCTGGACATCGGCCGCAACCGCAACGCCGACCCGAAATGGCTGATCCCGCTGATCTGCCGCATCGGCGGCGTGACCAAGCAGCAGATCGGCTCGATCCGCACCTTCCCGGAGGAAACGCGGTTTGAGATCGCTCTGAGCCACGCCGACGCCTTCGCCCGCTTGGCTGAGATGAGCAAGGAAGAGGCCCGCATCACCCCGTCCGAGGCGCCCACGCCCGGGTCGATGAAGGGCGCGCGCAACCGCAATGCTGAACGGGACGGCGACGCTCGCCCCTACGCCAAGAAGCCCTTCCGCCGCGACGAGGACGGCCAGAGCCGCCCGCCGTTCAAGAAGAAGCCGTGGAGCCCTGACGGCGACGCGGCCCGCAGCGCGGATGGCGAACGCCCCTTCAAGAAGAAGCCCTATGCGCCCCGCGCGGATGCGACGCCGGGCGAAGGCGGTTTCAGCAAGAAGCCGAGCTTCAAGGACAGGAACGACAAGAAGCCGTTCACGCCCAAGCCGGGCTTCAAGGGCAAACCGGACTTCAAGGCGGGCGCCAAGCCTTTCGCCAAGGGGCCGAAGGGCAAGCGGGCTTAAACACCCGCGGTTGTTTCCGCCATCCCGGCCGAAGCCTCTCTGGCGAGGCGTAGGCCGGGGACCGCCCAGGGGGCTGATGTTCGTATTCCGAGCCGTCCCGGATAGCGGCGGCGCCGCTTCCGGGATGACCGGAAGAGGGGCTCTCTTGCCCCCGGCGCGATCCGGGGGCAGGCTGGGGCCATGAGCATCGAGCAACCCCAAGGGCGGTACGCCTCGTTCGAGGCCTTCTACCCCTATTATATTCATGAGCATTCCAACCGGACGTGCCGCCGCATCCATGTGGTCGGGACGGGGCTGGTGATCGCGGCGTTCGTGGCGTTTGTGGCGACGCGCAACGCCTGGTGGCTGCTGGCCATGCCGCTGGTCGGCTACGGCTTCGCCTGGGTCGGACATTTCTTCTTCGAGAAGAACCGGCCGGCGACGTTCAAATATCCGCTGTGGAGCCTGATGGGCGATTTCCGTCTGTTCCTCGAGACGGTCAGCGGCAAGCGGAAGTTCTGACTGACGCTTTCCTCCCCATGCAATGGGGAGGGGGACCGCGAAGCGGTGGAGGGGCCGGGACGGCGAGTCCTGTGCAGGCGGTCAGTTTTTAGGTCGCGGAACCAAGCAGCCCCTCCGTCACGTCGCCTTCGGCGCCGCGCCATCTCCCCACTGCGTAGGGAGGAGAACGAAAAAGGGCGGCCGGTTCGATCCGGCCGCCCTTTTTGTCGTCAGGCTCAAAGGCCTTAGTTCGAGGCCGTTTCCCACGCCGGGGGGCAGCCGTCGAAATCGCCCGCGTCGGCGATGGTCAGGGTCTTCATGTTCAGGGTCCGGGCCTGCTGCATCGAGCCGCGGCCGTGGCCGGTGTAGAGGTCGACCTTGGCGCCCTTGATCGCGCCGCCGGTGTCGGACGCATACCAGTAGCCGTCGTGCACCGTGCCGTCGCTCATGCGCAGACCCACGGTCTCGCGGATGAACAGCTTGGTGCGGCGCGGGATGACGCGCGGGTCGACCGCGACCGTGCGCATCGGAATCGGTCGGCAGCCCAGGGAATCGTTGCCCGTCGCTCCGCCGCCGCCGGCGTGATAGAGGCGGGCCGAGGCGCGCCAGTCGGGATCGCCGGCCATCAGCTCAAGCTGTTCGGCCGACAAATCCGCCGTTTCGACGGGTTTGATGGAACCAGGGGCCGTCGCGGCGGCTTCTACGATTGCGGCGTCGCGGACGACGGCGGTTTCGTACGGGACAGGCTCTCCGGACCCGGAGAAGGCCATGGTCCACAACATGGCAAGCGCGGCGGCCGTGCTCAACATCGTTCAAACTTCACGCAGCACCGGTCCCGACACGCTCCGGCACGGCGGTTTTTGACGGCCAATTACGGCGCAATTGCGGCGAATGAGATCAGTGGCTGTATCGATAGTGGATAAGGCGCAAATGGGGCTAGTCTATCGCCGGTCGGTCTCAGACTATCATGACTATATCATATCAGTATTGACCCGATTTAAGTTCTATACTTTGACGAGCGTCTGCGTCGTTAACGACTTGATCGTTCTCGCTAACACTTTATTGGCAAGAAAAGCTGGCGATAACGACAAGATAACGGCGGCGTGATGGGCGCTTCGGCTGTCGCCCGGGGCGGGTAGAGGCGGGCGCGGGAATGGGATAAGCCGTCGTTTCCCCTTCTGAAATTTCCGATGGCGTCGCCCCATGAACCGACAAGTCAAACGACTGATGATTTCCGCCGCCGCCCTGATGCTGGTCGCGGCGCCCGCCGTTCAGGTCGAGGCGTGGGGCAGTTCGGGCCATCGGGTGATCGGCGTGGCGGCGATGCGCCACCTGCCGGGCGATCTGCCCGCCTTCCTGCGCACGGCCGGGGCCGCCGCCGACGTCGGCGAATATTCGCGCGAGCCGGATCGCTGGAAGGGCGCCGGCCAGCCCCACGACCGCGAGCGCGACACCGCCCATTTCGTCGACATGGACGATCAGGGCCGGGTGATGGACGCGCGCGGTATGACCATGGCCGATCTGCCGCGCCTGAAATCGGAATACGACGCCGCCCTGATCCGCGCCGGTCTGGACGTGGATAAGGCGGGCTATCTGCCCTACGCCATCATGGACGCCTGGCAGAACCTGGAGCGCGACTTCGCCTATTGGCGCGTGCTGAGCGCCGCCGAGGCGCGCGAGCCGGACCTGGCCAAACAGGCCTGGTACCGCGCCGACCGTCAGCGCCGCGAGCAGTTGATCCTGCGCGACATCGGGGTGTTGAGCCACTTCGTCGGCGACGCGGCCCAGCCGCACCACACGACCATCCACTTCAACGGCTGGGCCGGCGAGACCAATCCGGAGCGTTTCACCACCTCGCGCAGCACCCACGGCGACTTTGAAGGCGCCTTCACCAGCCGAACCCTGCGTCAGGATGCGGTTGAGGCGGCCATGATCCCGATGAGCATCGAAGGCTTCGACGTGCGGGCCCGCACGGCCTCGCACCTGAACGCCACCCTGGCGACGGTCATCCCCTTCTATCGCATGGAAAAGGCGGGCGCGTTCAAGGACACGGACCCGCGCGGCGCGGTCTTCGTCACCGAGCGGCTGGCGGCGGGCGCGTCGGAACTGCGCGACTTCGTGTCGGCCGCCTGGCGCGTGTCGGCCAGCAGCAGCATCGGCTGGCCCGCCGTCAAGGTCGCCGAGGTCGAGGCTGGACGCGTCGATCCCTGGACCTCGATGGTCGGCGAAGACTGATCTCAGGCGAAGCGCGATTGATTCGCGCCGCGGCAGGCGGCACATCAGGCCGGTGAAACAGAGCCTGATCATTGATTGCGACCCGGGCGTGGACGACGCCACCGGGTTGCTGACCGCCTTCGCCTCGCCTGACCTCGACCTGCTGGCCGTGACCACGGTCGGCGGCAACGTCAGCGCCGCCAAGACCGCCCGCAACGCCCGGATCCTGCGCCAGATCGCCGGGCGCGAGGACGTGCCGGTCTATGCCGGCGCCGAACGGCCCCTGCGCCGCGCCCCGGCCGGGGCGGGCGAGTTTCATGGAGCTGAGGGGCTCGGCGACCTGACGCCGTTCGAACCCGTGGCCCCGGTCGCCGAGGGGACGGCGGCGGGCGCCATCGTGCAGCAGGTGATGGCGCGTCCGGCGGGCTCCGTGGCCGTGGCGGTCATGGGGCCGATGACCAATCTGGCGCTGGCCATGCAGGCCGAACCGGCGCTGGCGGCGCATCTGGGACCGGTGGTGGCCATGGGCGGGGCGCGCGCCGAGGGCGGCAACATCACCGCCTCGGCCGAGTTCAACATCTGGGCCGACCCGGACGCGGCGGCCGAGGTCTTCGCCTCCGGCTGCCGCATGATCGTCATGGGGCTGGACGCCACCCACCAGGTGCGCGCGACGGAGGAACGGATCGCGGCCATAGAGGCCCTGCCCACGGCCTCGGCGAGGACGGCTGCGGCCATGCTGCGCTTCTCCCAGCGGGTGGAGCGTCAGATCGTCGGCTGGGACGCCGGGCCTCTGCATGACCCCTGCACGGTGGCCTGGCTGCTGAAGCCGGAGCTGTTCGAACTGGCCCCCTGCCGAATCGCGGTGGAGACCGAAAGCGAGCTGACCCGCGGCCACACGGCGGTCGAGTTCCGCGTCGAGGCGGCGAACGCCAACCACTTCTGGGCGACCAAGGCCGATGCGGCCGGAATCTTCGCCCTGATCAAGCAGCGTTTGGGAGAAGGCGCATGAGGATCACCGTCGTCGGCTCGATCAATCTGGACTTCGTGGCGGCCGCGCCGTCTCTGCCCGCGCCGGGCGAGACGGTGACGGGAGCCAGCCTGTCCCGCCATCCCGGCGGCAAGGGCGCCAATCAGGCGCTGGCGGCGCGCCGGCTGGGCGCGGAGGTCAGGCTGATCGGACGCGTGGGCGATGACGAGATGTCCGGCGCGGCGGTCGCCCTGGTGCTGGCGCATGGCGTCGACCTGTCGGGGGTGGAGACGGACATTGCGGCCCCCACCGGGGTGGCGCTGATCACCGTCGATCCGACCGGCGAGAACCAGATCACCGTGGCCGCCGGCGCCAACCACTTCGCCACGCCGGAACAACTGCCTGCGCGCATCGAATGCCCGCTGATCGCCCAGCTTGAGCTGCCGATCGAGACGGTCGAGGCGGCGGTCGGGCGGGCGACGGACTTCGTCTGCGTCAACCTGGCGCCGGCCGCGCCGGTGTCGGAGGCGCTGCTGCGCCGGGCCGACCTGCTGGTGGTCAATGAGACGGAGGCCGCCTTCTACGGCGACGCCCTGCACGTCGGCGGGGGCATGGTGGTGGTGACCAAAGGCGCGCGCGGGGCGGTCATGTATCGACGCGGGGTCGAGATGGCCTGGGCCACGCCGCCGCGCATCAAGGCTGTCGATGCGGTAGGGGCGGGCGACGCCTTTGTCGGAGCGATCACGGTCGCGCTGCTGGAGGGCATGACGCCGAACGACGCGCTGCATTTCGCCTGTGCGGCCGGGGCGCTGGCGGCGACCCGACCGGGCGCGCAGCCGTCGCTGGGCGACCGCGCTGAAGTCGAGGCCCTGATGGGGAAATAAAACAAGCGCCGCCTTTCTCCCTCCCCGTCCCGGGGAGGGTGGTCGCAGCGAAGCGGAGACCGGGTGGGGAGGGCTTGGCTATTCAGTCGCGCGCCCTCATCACCAAGCCGCCCCCACCCCGCTTCGACCTGACGGCCTCAGCCACCCGCCCCGAGACGGGGACGAAGAAATCTGAGCCTTAGTCCCGGTCGTACAGACGCATGACGGCCAGGGCGCCGATGGTGGTCAGAACCCCCAGGGCGAAGGCGCCGACCAGGGAGCTGGTGGCGGCGGCGGTGGAGACCGTCACCGGGCGCTTTGCGTACCATTGTACGATCTCGCCGGCATGGGCGTGGTCGATGCCTTCGTCATAGGCGTCGTCCAGATAGGTGTCGTCAGCGGCGGCCATCGGCGTCTCCCAATCATGCCCGCGCTTAATCCCCGGCGCGGTTCGGCGGTTCCCCTCAGGTGACAGAAGGGAGCCTGTCCATTAAAGGACCTGCCCCAACTTACAAATTCCTGTCGGGTGAGACCATGGCCGGCCATTCGAAATTCAAGAACATTATGCACCGCAAGGGGCGCGCCGATGCCGTGCGCTCCAAGCTCTTTTCGCGCCTGTCACGGGAAATCACCGTGGCGGCCAAGTCGGGCATGCCCGACCCGGCGATGAACCCCCGGCTGCGCCTGGCGGTGAACAACGCCAAGGCCGAATCGATGCCGAAGGACAACATCGAGCGCGCCATCAAGAAGGCCTCGGGCGGCGAAGTCGATGCGATGGAGGAGATCCGCTACGAGGGCCGCGGCCCCGGCGGCGTCCAGGTCATCGTCGAAGTCCTGACCGACAACCGCAACCGCGCCGCTTCGGGCGTGCGCTCGGCCTTCGCCAAGAACGGCGGGGCGTTGGGCGAGAGCGGCTCGGTCACCTTCATGTGGGACCGGGTGGGCAAGATCCATTACCCCGCTGAAGCGGGCACCGAGGACGCCGTCATGGAAGCCGCCATCGAGGCCGGCGCCCAGGATGTCGAGAGCGACCTGGTCAAGCCGGACATCTATGAGGACGCGCCGGGCCACACCATCTGGACCGCCTTCGAGGACCTGAACGAGGTCGCGGAGGCCATGTCCAAGGTTCTGGGCGACCCCAAATCGACCTCCATCGTCTGGAAGCCGCAATCGGAAATCGACCTGGCGGGCGACTCCGTGGGCGTCCTGTTCAAGCTTCTGGACGCGCTGGACGCCGAGGACGACGTGCAGCAGGTCTATTCCAACGAGAACATCTCGGACGAAGACGCAGCCAAATACGCGGGCTGATCCCTAGCTGCAGTCCGCAGACCAATCTGAATCGGGCTCGGCGGCCCTGAGGCCGTCGAGCGTCGGGATGCGTCGTTCCGCGTCCGCCGTGATCGTCAGGGTGGACCAAGCGGCGCCTGTCGGCGCCTCGCGTCGATAGACGGTCATGGCGAAGGGGACGTGTCCCGCCGCCTCGACGCTGTAGACGGTGTTGGATTCGCCGGCGCCGAAGGCGTAGCACCCGACCGGGACGACGACAGCGCCGCGCGTCCGCAAGGCCTCCACGACCTCATAGGGCACGGGTTCGCCGACGGCGGTCCAGCTCAACTCCAGCACAGCGCCCGGTGCGCGACGCGCCACGGCCTTCACCGGTCCGATCGCGCCTTCGAACGCCTGGGCGCCAGGGCGGGCGGGCAGCCAGCGCACGGCGGTGGTCCGCGCCTTCACGTCGGCGGGATCCAGCGCGGCGGGCGTTCCCTCGACGAACGGGGCCAGGATGGCGTCGACCAGGGGATTGGAGCGCGTCACTGCCGGCCAGGTTTCGGCGCAGTAGGAGTCGGCCCAGTCGACGCCAGGATTCTGCGCCAGGGCGCGCTCGCGGCAGCGGCTCATGAAGTCGGCGCGAGCATCTTGGGGGAATGAGGCGGCGGACGCGGTGGCGCTCGCTGCGGCCGCCAGGCTCAGACCGGCGATGACAAGCAAGCGAGGGATACGAGGAGACATGGGACGGCTCCGACGTTGTTCCAAGCCGCCATTATGCCTCAATTCTCGCCGTCGCGGGAGCCGGGAACTCACAAGCGTCACCACGGCTTCTAGAGGGTCAAGCCTGGCCGCTAGGGAGCTTTACGCCATGGATATCACCCAGCTGATCCTCGACGACCACGCCGAACAGCGGCGTCTCTTCTCGCTCATCGAGCAGATCGACGGCAAGGACGTAGAGGCGCTGGAGGCGGTGTGGGGGCGGCTGTCGGCGTTCCTGGACGCCCACGCCGAGGCCGAGGAACAGCATTTCTATCCCCAGTTGCTGAAGCTGGGCGAGGGGGCCAACGACGCCGAGGACGGGACGGTCGAGGGCGAGACCGAGGACGCCATCGAAGATCACAACAAACTGCGCGACGCGGTCAAGGCCGTGGCCCAGCACAAGGTCGGCAGCAAGGCCTGGTTCGAGGCGGTGGGCGAGGCCAACGTCGTCAACTCCAAGCACATGGGCGAGGAAGAGCGTCAGGGGCTGACGGATTTCCGCATCAACGCCGACCTGAAGACGCGTCATGAGCTCGGCGTGCGCTACGCCGCCTTCCAGGCGCGTCACATCACCGGGGTCAAGCCGGTCAACAAGGACCCCGAAGCCTACGTCGAACAGCATGGTTGACGCGGCCTGGCTGGAAACGATCGTCCTGCCCATCGCCGGGGCGCTGGTCGCCGGCGGCGCGATCGGCTTTGAACGCGAGTGGCGGGGCCGGGCGGCGGGGTTCCGCACCCACATCCTGGTCAGCCTGGCGTCGTGCCTGTTGATGCTGGCGGCCATGACGCAAGCCGATTGGGCCTTCCGGGCCCTGCCGGACGAGAACATCGTCACTGATCCCACCCGCATGGCCCACGGGGTGCTGACTGGGATCGGTTTCCTGTGCGCAGGCGTCATCTTCCGCACGGGCTTCTCCATTCACGGTCTGACGACGGCGGCGTCGTTGTGGATCACCTCGGCCATCGGCCTGCTGTTCGGGGCGGGGCTGTTCGGTCTGGGCGCGGCAGGGACGGTGATTACGGGCCTGATCCTGATCTCGCTCAGGGTGGTGAACGCTCGCCTGCCGGATCGCACCCTGGCGGACGTGGAGGTACGATGGCGCCGCGACGCCCCCTCGCCGGAGGCGGAGGTCGAGGCCGCCCTGCGCGCCTTGGACCCGGCGCCTGCCCCCGATCGCTTCGAACTGATCGACGAGGGCGCCGTGGTGCGCCGCAGCTGGCGCGTCCGCATCGAGGGCGAAGGCGCGCTGAAGGCCTTGGCGGCGCGGCTGTCGGCCCTGCCTTCCGTCTGCGGCTATGTGCTGGATCCGCGCGCCGACTGACGACTTGCCCGGCGCCCCGGCGCGGTTCAACCTGAACGGTCGTTGGGAGCGGTTGTGACATGCAGATTGACTGGGGCGTGACGCATTGGGGCGTCGAGGATCTGAGCCTGCTGGCGCCGGCGGCGGCCGCCATGATCGCAGGCGGCCTGATCGGGATCGAGCGGACCTATCACGGCCATCCGGCGGGGTTCCGCACCCATATCCTGGTGTGCATGACGTCTTGTGTGCTGATGCTGGCGGCCATGCACCAAGCCAGCTGGGGGTTCGTCGCCCTGCCGGAGCAGCGTCTGGTGATCGACCCGACGCGCATGGCGCACGGCATCCTGACCGGCATCGGCTTTCTGTGCGCCGGGGTCATCTTCCGCGAGCGCTTCTCGGTGCACGGCCTGACCACGGCGGCCTCGCTGTGGACCACCTCGGCCATCGGGGTCATGTTCGGCGTCGGCCTGTGGAAGCTGGGGCTGATTGCGGCGGGGGCGACCCTGCTGGTGCTGGCCATCCTGCGCTTTCTGGATGCGCGCCTGCCGCATGTCGGCGTGATGGACGTCACCCTGCGCTGGACGCGCGGCGCGGCTCCGGACGAGAAGGTGCTACGCGCCTTGCTGGCCGACAAGGGGTTGAGACCGACCCGCATCGGTCACGTCGTCAGCCCCGACGGCCTGATCCATGAACACCACGTCAAGGCGCGCGGACCCATGCCGCTGCAGGTCGACGCCCTGTCCAGCGTCCTGGCCGAACAGGCAGGCCTGGCGGGCTTTTCAGTCATGCCCCGAGACGACTGAGCGGACGAGCGACCTTCTGACAAAACGCCCGGTCATTGTTCGCTAACCCTCTTTGGGGCAATAGGAACGGATGGCGAACGAAACGACTCGGATCCTGGGGCTCGACCCCGGCCTGCGCCGCACCGGCTGGGGCGTCATCGAAAGCGAGGGCAGCCGCCTGCGCTGGATCGCGCACGGCGTCGTCGCGCCCAGCGAGAAGGCGCCCTTCTCCGAACGGCTGCTGCATCTGCTGGAGCAGGTCGGCGAGGTCTGCGCCGCCTATGACTGCGACGAGGCGGCGATCGAAGAGGTCTTCGTCAACGTCAATCCGGCCTCGACGCTGAAGCTGGGCCATGCGCGGGCGGCGGTCATGCTGGCCCCGGCGCGGGCGGGCCTTTCGGTCGCTGAGTACGCCCCGACCCTGATCAAGAAGGCGGTGGTGGGGGCCGGCCAGGCGGACAAGAGCCAGATCGCTTTCATGGTGAAGCGGCTGCTGCCCGCTTCCGGCGAAGTGAAGGCCGACGCCGCCGATGCGCTGGCCGTGGCCGTCACCCACGCCCACCATCGGCGGTTCAAGACGATAGCAGTGAGAGGGGCGGCATGATCGGTCGTCTGCGTGGGATTCTGGCCGAAGTCGGGGAGGCGGAATGCCTGATCGACTGCGGGGGGGTGGGTTATGTCGCAACCTGCGGGGCGCGGACGCTGGGCCGCCTGCCGGCGCCGGGCGACGAGACCACCCTGTTCATCCATAGCCAGTGGAGCCAGGATCAGGGACCGCGCCTCTATGGTTTCCTGACCCGCGACGAGCGCAAGGTCTTCACCCTGTTGCAGACCATCCAGGGGGTGGGGCCGAAGGCGGCGCTGGGCGTGCTGGACGTGCTGCCGCCCGCCGAGCTGGCCGCCGCCGTCGCGCGCGAAGACAAGGCCGCCGTGGGCCGCGCCAACGGCGTGGGGCCCAAGCTGGCCCTGCGCATCGTTACCGAACTGAAGGGCAAGAGCCTGACCGACGGCGTCTTCGCCCCGACCGCGCCCGGCGTCCACGCCGAAGCCGCCGTCGCCGCCCCGCCGCCGCCCAGCGTCACGGGCGAGGCGGTCGCCGCCCTGCTGGGCCTGGGCATCGCCGAGGTCAACGCCCGCCGCGCCGTCGATCACGCCCTGATCAAGTTGGGCGAGGAGGCCGAACTGCCGCTGGTCATCCGCACGGCCCTGCAGGAGCTGGGACGATGAGGGCCGCCCTCTCGCTTCCTTCTCCCTTGAGGGGAGAAGGGGGGCGCCGGAGGCGCTCGGATGAGGGTGCTGTGTCCGCGCGCTCTTCCGGAAAAGGTTGCGCCCGTGTCGGGCCTCACCCTCATCCGTCTCGCTGCGCGAGCCACCTTCTCCCCTCAAGGGAGAAGGGAGGACGGCGCCTATGACCGACGACCGCATCATCTCGCCCGCGCCCGCGCCCGGCGAACAGTACGACCGCGCCCTGAGGCCCCAGACCCTGTCCGAGTTCGTCGGCCAGTCGGCGGCCAAGGGCAATCTGAAGGTCTTCATCGACGCGGCGCGCGGCCGCTCGGAGGCGCTGGACCACGTTCTGCTGTTCGGGCCTCCGGGGCTGGGCAAGACGACGCTGGCGCAGATCGTGGCGCGCGAGCTGGGCGTGGGTTTCCGCGCCACCTCCGGCCCCATTCTGGCCAAGGCGGGGGATCTGGCGGCGATCCTGACCAACCTCGAACCGCGCGACGTCCTGTTCATCGACGAGATCCACCGCATGGCCCCGCAGGTGGAGGAAATCCTTTATCCGGCGATGGAAGACCATGTGCTGGACCTGATCATCGGCGAAGGGCCGTCGGCGCGCAGCGTGCGCATCGATCTGGCGCCCTTCACCCTGGTCGGGGCGACGACGCGGGCGGGCCTGCTGGCGACGCCTCTGCGCGACCGATTCGGAATCCCCCTTCGGCTGGAATTCTACACCCCGGACGAGCTGACCGCGGTGATCCGGGGCGCGGCGCGCAAGATGGGCGCGGCCATCACCGAGGACGGGGCTATGGAGATCGCGCGCCGGGCGCGGGGCACGCCGCGCATCGCCGGGCGCCTGCTGCGCCGGGTGCGGGACTTCGCCGATGCGGAAGGGACCCCCATCGACCAACTGGCGGCGGCGCGGGCGCTGGCGCGGCTGGAGGTGGACGAGGCCGGACTGGACAGCCTGGACCGCCGCTTCCTCAAGGCCCTGATCGAAAACTATGGCGGCGGGCCGGTCGGCATGGACACGCTGGCGGCCGCCATCGCCGAGGCGCGCGACGCGGTCGAGGACGTGATCGAACCCTATCTGCTGCAACAGGGCTTCATCCAGCGCACGCCGCGAGGCCGGATGGCCTGCGCCAGGGCCTATGAGCACCTTGGGCTGGAGACGCCCGCCGCGCCGCCCGCCGCCGCCCCGGACCTGTTCGGCAAATAAGCCGCGACTCTTTCGCAACAGGGCTTCACCTCGGCGGCGAAGCCGGTCATCCTCCGTTTTCCCAGAAGGAGGCGGTTTTGGCCCACCCTCGCAGGATGAACCGGATGATCGTCGCGCTTGGCGCGGCTGTCGTGGTGCTGGGCGGGTTCAGCCTCTATGCCGTCAATCAGGGCGCGCGCTTCGGGCCGCGTCAGACGACGCCGGCGGAGCGGGCTTTGTCTCAGGTGCGCGAGCAGATGGGGGCGGAGGCCGAGGTGCGCTATGTCGAGGCCGGGCGCGGCCGGGCGGCCTGCGGCTACGCCGGGCTGAAGGGCCGCAAGGAGGCGGTGGCCTTCGTCTCGCGGCCCAACCGCATCCTGATGAGCCACGATCCGCTGACCGGCGAGTTCGCGACGCTGAAATCGCGCTATTGTCCGGGGTTCGACGCCCCTGTTCCCGCCGCTGGCAAGAGCTGACCGACCATGACCGATCAACCCAGCGCAGGCCGTTTCGACGGCCGCGACCACCTGTTGCCCGTGCGCGTTTATTATGAGGACACGGACTTCACCGGCCTGGTCTACCACGCCAACTATGTCCGCTATTTCGAGCGGGGACGGTCGGACTTTTTGCGTCTGGCCGGGGTGGGCCATGCGGACCTGCTGGAGCAGGATGAGCCGCTGGCCTTCGTCGTCTCGGACCTGACGATCAAATATCTGAAGCCGGCGCGCATCGACGACGCCCTGGTGGTGCGCACCCGCTATGAGGCGATCAAGGGACCGCGCCTGATCATCCGCCAGACGGTCGAGCGGGACGGAGAGGCCTTATGCCGGGCGGATGTCGTCGCCGTCTGCATCCACCTGGACGGACGGCCTCGGCGGCCGACGAAGCGGCTGGTGGAACTGGTCACGCCCTGGCTCTCAGGGACGGAATAGGCGCAACTTCTCCCTCCCCCTCATGGGGAGGGTGGCTGAGGCGAAGCCGAAGCCGGGTGGGGGCGGCGAGGCTATTCAGACGCTGAGGCTAAGACCACCCGGCCCTCCCCGCCCGGTCGCTGCGCGACCACCCTCCCCATGAAGGGGAGGGAGAGGGGGAGCGCTTGTTTCCTCAATAACGAGGTTGTCACCCTTTCGCCTGATGACGCCGGGCGCGACGCCGGTTAGACCGCCGCCATGAAACCGCCATGTCCGCCCGGTGCAACTGGCGGACTGATCGGACCCTTCGCCAAGGACCACGCATGACACCGCCCGTCGACGCCTCTCTGCTGAACCCCATCGAGCTGTTCATGACCGCCGACTGGGTGGTGAAGACGGTGATGATCGGCCTGGCCGTGGCTTCGGTCTGGTCCTGGACCATCATCATCGACAAGGCGGTGCGTTTCTCGCGCATGAACGCCCGCGCGACCGAGTTCGAAAAGCAGGTTGAAGGCGGCCGCTCGCTGGAAGAGGTCGCCGCCCAGGCCGGGCCGCAGCCGGCCGACCCGCTGCCGCGCATGCTGGTGCTGACGCTGCAGGACTGGCGCGAGGCGCGCGCGCGCGGCGCCATGACCGACACGCAAGGCTCCATGCTGATCGCCCGCATCGACCGCGCCCTGGATTCCGTCATCGCCCGCGAGAGCCAGAAGATCGAGAACGGCCTGGGCGTGCTGTCGGTGGTCGCCACCGCTTCGCCCTTCATCGGCCTGTTCGGGACGGTGTGGGGGATCATGAACGCCTTCGACAGCATTGCGGCGGCGGGCAACACCAATCTGACCACCGTGGCCCCGGCCATCGCCGAAGCCCTGTTCGCCACGGCCATCGGTCTGGCGGCGGCGATTCCGGCCTATATCGCCTTCAACGCCTTCTCGGTGTCGGCGGGCAAGTTCACCGGGCGTCTGGAAGCCTTTGCGGACGATCTGCAATCGGCCATCGCCCGTCGTCTGGGCGCGCCTGCGACCCCGCCGCCTCCGCCCCCGCCGCCGTCTGCGGACCTGAACCTGCGCCGGGGCGCCTGATCCATGGCCCTGGGTGGAGGAGGCGGCGGAGAAGCGCGCGGACGCGGCCGTCGCCGTAGCCGGAAACGGCCGCTGAGCGAGATCAACGTCACGCCTCTGGTGGACGTCATGCTGGTGCTGTTGATCATCTTCATGATCTCGGCGCCGCTGCTGACGGTCGGGGTGCCGCTGGAACTGCCCAAGACCGAGGCCAGCGCGGTCGAGACGACCGACAAGCCCGTCACGGTCAGCATCGACCAGAACGGCGCCATCTTCATCGGCGAGGGCGAGGTCCGCTGGGAGCAGCTGGCCCTGCGCGTGGCTGAAGAAGGCGGCGACAAGGCGCGCGAGAAGCCGATCTTCATCCGCGCCGACGGCCGCGCGCCGTATCAGGCCGTGGCGCGGGTGATGGCCCGCCTGTCGGCCTCGGGCTTCACCAAGCTGAACCTGATCACCGACACCGCCGCCGACGAGCCGACGGAGGGCTGACGGACCTTGCGCCGCCCCAGTCCCGCCATCCTCGGCTCCATCGCCCTGCACGCGGGGGTGGTGGCGCTTGCCCTCGTATCGTGGTCGTCGAAGGACGAGCTGAAGCCGCTGGTGAACTCGGTGCCGGTGTCGATCGTCTCGGACATCGAGATCGCCGCCGCCCCGGCCGACAATCCGCAGGAAGAACCCTCGCCTGACGACGGGGAGACCGCGCCGGTCGAGACCTTGCCGGAACCGACGCCGCCGGAACCTGAGCCGACCCCGCCAGCGCCGCAGCCGCAGCCGCGCCCGACGCCGCCCGCGCCGCGCCCGACGCCGACGCCGCCGCAAAAGAAGGCTCCGACGCCGGCGCCGACTCCGCGCCCGACGCCGAATCCGCCGGAAAAAAAGGCGCCGACCTCGCCGCCTCGGCCTACGCCTGCTCCGCCCGAAAAGAAGGCGCCCGCGACGCCGGCGCGCCCGGCACGCCCGGTGCCGGGTCTGGACCTGGACGCCCTGGCTGGACCGCCGCGGCCGACCCAGAATTCCGGCCGTCCGGCCGCGGGCCAGCAGGGAGCGGGCGCCGCGCCGCGCGCCACCGGCCCGCAATTGGCCGCCCTGGGCGCCCAGGTGACGCCGAACTGGAACATCAACTGCGACATGCCGGGCATGGACGATCTGGTCATCCGCGTCACCGTGCGCCTGAGCGCCGACGGCCAGATCATCGGCACGCCGCGCCTTCAGGACGTGCAGAACGATCCGACCTGGCGGGCGGCGTCCGACGCCATGCAGCGGGCCTTGCGAGCGACCTCGCCCTTCACCGTGCCGAACGGTTTCCAGGCCCAGGACGTGCCGTTCCGCTTTGAAACCAAGCGCCAATGCGGGAACCGTTAGGGGCTAAGGCCGTCTATCACCCCAAAGTCGCCCAAATCCTTGTGAAGCTGGCGATTGTCGGTCGCGCCGATGCTATGAGGGGCGACCGGGCCCGACCCTGTCACGATCTGCGAAGGAATGACCCATGCGCCTGAACCGTTTTCTCGCCTCGGCCGCTGCGTTGGCGTTGACCGCCCCTCTGGCGCTGGGCGGATCGGTGCAGGCCCAGTCGACGGCCCCCTCGTCGGCGCCGATGCAGGACGTGGTGGTCGATGAGGGCGTCCTGCGCCCGCTGCAGATCGCCGTCGTGCCTTTCACCGGCCAGAACGGGTCGCAGATTTCGGGCGTCATCAGCGGCAATCTGAAGCGGTCGGGCTTCTTCGATCCGCTGAACCCGGCCAGCTTTGTCGAGACGGGCCTGACCCTGGCCAATGCGCCGAACTTTCCGCAGTGGACCTCCATCGGCGCCCAGGCGGTGCTGTACGGCGGCGTGACGCCGCGCGCGGACGGTCGGATCGACGTGGGCTTCCGTCTGTACGACCCCTACCGCCAGTGCCAGCTGGTTTCCTACCAGTTCACCGCCACGTCGGAGCAGTGGCGCCGCATCGCGCACAAGATCTCGGACGTGGTCTATCAGCGCCTGACGGGCGAGGCGGGCTTCTTCGATTCGCGCGTCCTGTTCGTTTCGGAAAGCGGCACCCAGCTGAACAAGCTGTCGCGCCTGACCATCGTGGATCAGGACGGCTACAACCCCGTCTTCCTGACCCAGGGCGACGAGGTGATCATGTCGCCGCGCTTCTCGGCCTCGAACCCCGATGAAGTGACCTATGTGGCCCTGGGCAGGGACTACAGCCGCATCTACCTCTACAATCTGTCGACCGGCCGCCGCGAAAGCCTGGGCGAGTTCGACGGCCAGGTGTTGGCGCCGCGCTTCTCGAACGACGGATCGAAGATGGCCTTCTCGATCATCCGGGGCGGCAACACCGACGTTTATGTGATGAACCTGCGCAGCCGTCAGCTGTCTCGCCTGACGACCGATCCGGGCATCGACACCTCGCCGTCGTTCAGCCCCGACGGCAATCAGATCGTCTTCACCTCGGACCGTTCGGGCTCGGCGCGCCTCTACACCATGCGGGCCGACGGCTCGGGCCAGCGCCCGATCAGCCGTGGCGGCGGCCTCTACACCGCCCCGGCCTGGAGCCCGCGCGGCGACCTGATCGCCTTCACCAAGCAGCAGGGCGGCCGTTTCCACATCGGCGTGATGAAGTCCGACGGCACCGGCGAGCGCATCCTGTCGTCCTCCTATTTCGAGGAAGGTCCGTCGTGGGCGCCGAACGGCCGCTATATCGCCTTCGCGCGTCAGAGCCCGGGCGGCGACACCCGTCTGTGGACGGTGGATCTGTCGGGCCGCGTCGTGTCTCAGGCGGGCTATGACGGGCGCGGTTCCGACCCCGCCTGGTCGGGGCTGCTGGATGCGCCGCCGGTCAATCTGGGCATCGGTCAAGGCCCGGATTCCTGCCCGGCGTAACGCGGATTCGCCGTCGCTGCGTCGGTAGCGGAGCCATTGCCATAAACTGTGCGTTATCACCGCTAGCGTACCGCTGCATAGCGCTGTAGCAGCCGTGAAATACAGCTAAGCTAGAGGCATCGGCCTCGAACCGAATGAGAAGGAGAATTACATGAACGCCTCCACCCTGATCCGGCTCGCCGCCGTCGGCGTGGCCGTGACCTCGCTGGCCGCCTGCACCAAGCCCAAGGTCGAGCCCGCCGTCCCGACCGAAACCCCTCCGCCCGCCACCGGGCCGCAGTATCCGACCGCGCCGAGCACCCCGGTCACCGGCGGCAACGTCGGCGCCGCCGCGCCGGGCTCGGAACAGGACTTCGTCGTCAACGTCGGCGACCGCGTCTACTTCGACCTGGACTCCTATTCGGTGCGTTCCGAGGCCCAGCCGCGTCTGGACGCGCAGGCCGCCTGGCTGGCCCGCTACCCGCAGGTGACCGTCCGCATCGAAGGCAACGCCGACGAGCGCGGCACGCGCGAATACAACCTGGCCCTGGGCGCCCGTCGCGCCGAGGCCATTCGCTCTTACCTGATCAGCCGCGGCGTCGCCGCCAGCCGCATCGACACCATCAGCTTCGGCAAGGAACGTCCGATCGCTGAAGGCTCCAATGAGGCGGCCTGGGCCCAGAACCGCAACGGCCGCACGGCCATCGTGTCGGGCGCCCCGCGCTAAGCCGCAGGCGAAGAACTGAGGGATCGAGGCGTCGGCGCAAGCCGGCGCCTCTTTTCTTTGCGCCCAGTGAGGATCAAAGTCCGCCTTGAAACGGGGGGAGGCGCGGTATGGATCTGGAGGCGGCAGGCGGGGCCATGACGGCAGGCGTCATCGCTGGAGCGATCGAGAAGCCGATCGGCCAAGCGGGTCAGCCTCGTAGCGTGTGCGCCGACTGCGGCGCAGAGGTCACGGGCCGGTTTTGCTCCAACTGCGGTCAGCCGGCCCACGTCCACCGCACCCTGCTGCATCTGGGCGAAGAGCTGCTGCACGGGGTCATGCATTTCGACGGCCGGCTGTGGCGGACCCTGCCGCTGCTGATCGTCAACCCTGGGCGGCTGACGCGCGAGTGGGTTGAAGGCAGGCGGACGCGCTATGTGTCGCCGCTGGCGATGTTTCTGTTTACCCTTTTCGTCATGTTCTTCGCGCTCAGCTTCATGCCCGAGCGGGAGGTGCCGTTGGCGTCCCTGCCCCAGCAGATCGAGGCTCAGAAAGAGGCTGTGACCGCCGCCGAAGCGGCCGTCGCCGCCGCGCGGAAAGAGGCGGACCTCGCACAGACGGCTTCGCAGCCCGTTGACGGATCGCCCCCGCCTGTCGACAGCGGCGCTCGGGCCGGGGTGGCCGCCGGCGTGCTGGCTGCGGCCGAAGCGGGGCTGATCAACGAGAAGGCGAGACTTGAGCGCCTGCAGAAGGACGCCGTCGAGGGGCGCAAGGACGGTCTGGCTCCGGGAAGCTGGCAGGCTCAGGTGGCTGACATGGCCGCGAGCGCCGGAGAGGACGGCAAGACCGGCGGCCTGACCAAGACGATCGCCAAGAAGCTGAAGAACCCTGACCTGGCGCTCTACAAGCTGCAGCAGACCATCTACAAATTCGCCTTCCTGCTGGTGCCGTTGTCGATCCCGTTCGTGGCCCTGATGTTCCTGTGGAAGCGAGGCTTCACGCTCTACGACCATGGGGTCTTCGTGCTTTACTCCCTGACCTTCATGTCGCTCTTGTTGATGGCGGTCGTCGTCGTGGCGACGACGCTGAAGGGGGCGGGCGGAGCCGTCGGCGTCATCGCGGCCCTGATCGTGCCGGTGCACATGTTCGCCCAGCTGAAGGGCGCCTACAGCCTGTCGGTCTTCTCGACCCTGTGGCGGACGGTGGTGCTGCTGATCTTCTGCGAGATCGCGGCGACGCTGTTCATCGTCTCCATCCTTTATCTAGGCTTCGGACATTGATCTGGGCCTTGCCGTCGCCGCAAATCGGTGGGACGACAGAGCCATGCTGAAGACGCCTTTCCGCCTTACGAAACCCGCCGTCCTGACGGCGATCGGCCTGACGTTGATCGGGGGCGCCGTCGTCGCCCAGGTCCAGCCGATGGAGCCGATCCAGTGGGACAAGCGCCGCCTGGACCAGCTGGATCGCAACGTCCGCCGTCTTGAGCGCGCCCTGACCCAGCGCAACGCCGCCGGAGAGCCGGTTCTGGTCGAGCTGGACCCCGAGGTCGTGGCCCTGCAGGGGCAGGTCTCGATTCTAGAGCGCCGTCTGGGCGACGTGGAACAGACGTTCCAGCGCATGAACGCCGACAGCGAGCGGCTGACGTTCCAACTTGACGAGGCGACGCGCGAGAATACGCAGTTGAGCCGTCGCCTGCGCGATCTTGAAGGCCGGGTCGAGCGCGCCGAGAAGGCTGCTGAGGAAGCCGCTGAACTGAACGGCCCGGTGGTCGCCAACTCGCCGACCGGCGACGCGGCGCAGGACCTGCAGGCCGCCATGCGTCTGGCGGGCGAGGACGCCGTGCGTGGCGGCCGCGCGCTGGAGACCGTCATCGTCACCTGGCCGAACACGCCCCAGGCGCGCGAAGCCAACAGCCGTCTGGGCGACCTGCACGTCGCCGCGCGCGACAACGCCGCGGCGGTTCAGGCCTATGCCGCGGCTCTGAACGGCTGGCCGCGCACGCCGTGGGCGCCCGAGACGACGCTGAAGCTGGCCGAGGCCCTGCGCGCCACCGATCGCGCGACCCAGGCCTGCGGCGCCCTGACCGAGTTCGGCCGCCGCTACGCCGAGGCGGCCACGGCGGCGCAGAAGACCCGCGCGACCCAGCTGCGGACGCGCGCCAGCTGCAGCTGATGAGCGATCTGGCCAGTCGGGTCTTCGCCCGGCTGGACGCGCGTCTGAACCACATTGGACCTGAGCCGGTCGCCCTTGCCCTGTCGGGCGGGGGCGACTCCATGGCTTTGCTGGACCTCGCCGCCGAATGGGCGCGCGCGAGGGGGCGGGGGCTGCTGGCCTTGACGGTCGATCACAACCTCAATCCCGACAGCGCGGCCTGGACGCGGTTCGCCGCCGAGGCAGCGCGCGCGGCGGGCGCCGACTGGCGCGGTCTGGTCTGGGCGCAGGCGCGAGGCGGCGCCGGGCTTCCGGCGCGGGCGCGGGCGGCGCGCCAGGCCCTGCTGGCCGAGGCGGCGCGGGATGCGGGGGCGCGCGTCATCCTGACCGGCCACACCGCCGATGACGTCGCCGAGGGCGAGTGGATGCGGGCCGAGGGCGCGACGCTGGGGCGCCTGCGCCGCTGGTCGCCGTCGCCCGCCTGGCCGCAGGGGCGCGGGCTGATGCTGCTGCGTCCGGTGCTGGAGGAGCGACGCGAGGCGTTGCGTGATCATCTGCGCGCGCGCGGACTGTCGTGGCTGGAAGACCCGGCCAACGCCGACGTGCGCTATGGACGAGGCCGGGCGCGGGCGGCCCTTTCTAAAGCCCTCCCCCTCGAGGGGGGAGAGGGGGGCGGGGGTGTGGACGCTGTGCCTTCCGCTCAGGCGCGGGTGACGGCGCCGTCTCTTGAGGCTCCTTCCCAGGCGTCGCGCGCCCACCCCCATCCCCGGCCCTTTGCTCCTCAAGGGGGAAGGGGGAGTGACAGCGATCCGGCATGGGCCGGGGTTTTGCCTCTGTCGCGCGACGCATCCGCCTCGGCGCTGGCCGCCGTCCTGCTCTGTGCAGGCGGAGGCGCGACGCCGCCGCGCGGGGACCGGCTGGCGGTTCTTCAATCCCGGCTGGCGTCCGGAGAGGATTTCACCGCCGTGCTGTGCGGCGCCCGCATCGAGGCGTCCGGCGCCCGCGTTCGAGCGATGCGCGAGCCGGGCGAATGGCGGCGTCGTCCAGTCGCGCCGCTCGACCTGACGCCGGGCGTCGCCGCCGTCTGGGACGGGCGCTTTGAGATCACGACCGATCAGCCCGGTCTGCGCGTGGACGCGGCGGCCGGGCGGTTGGCGCAACTGTCGGACCAGGAGCGGGCGGCTTTGTCTGGTCTGCCGCCCGCCGCCCGGGCCGCCGCACCGGTGCTGATTGACGGCGCGGGGCGGGCGCGGCTGGCCTGGCGCGCGGCGCAGGTCAGGGCGCTGGGCCTGCGCCGATTGGCCTTGGCTCTGCCTCCTGCCGAGGGCGAAACGACGCAGGAAGCCGGACTCTTTCAAACCCTTCATGGCGAAACGCCGCCGTCTGACCTATTTTCAGGCGAAGACTGCTGATCGACGAGCCCAGCGCGGCCCTGTCGAGGAACCGAGGACCGAATGAACCTGCGCAATTTCGCCATCTGGGCCGTGATCCTGTTGGGACTGGTGAGCGTCTACGCCGCGATCAGCCAGAACGGCGGCCCGGCCATGCCCGGCGCCAAGGACGGCGCCGCCGGACGCCCTGAGACCCTGACCTATTCGGAGCTGATGACCGCCGTCGAGGCGCAGCAGATCAAATCCGTGGTCGTGCGCGGCGACGCCATGACCGGCGAGAAGAAGGACGGCGTCAAGTTCAACGCCGTGACGCCGGTGCCGAACGTCGACCTGCTGAACCAGATCCGCACCAGCGGCGGCGACGTCGAGGTCAAGAGCACCCGCCAGCCGTGGTGGTCGGGCCTGCTGGGCCTGTTGCTGCCGGTGGCCCTGATCGTCGCCTTCTGGCTGTTCATCATGAACCGCATGCAGGGCGGGGCGAAGGGCGCCATGGGCTTCGGCAAGTCCAAGGCCAAGCTGCTGACCGAGCACAAGGGCCGCAAGACCTTCGACGACGTCGCCGGCGTGGACGAGGCCAAGGACGAACTGCAAGAGGTCGTCGACTTCCTGAAGGACCCGGCCAAGTTCCAGCGTCTGGGCGGCAAGATTCCCAAGGGCGCCCTGCTGGTCGGCCCTCCGGGCACCGGCAAGACCCTGCTGGCGCGCGCGGTGGCGGGCGAGGCGGGCGTGCCCTTCTTCTCGATCTCGGGTTCGGACTTCGTGGAAATGTTCGTCGGCGTCGGCGCCAGCCGCGTGCGCGACATGTTCGAACAGGCCAAGAAGAATGCCCCCTGCATCATCTTCATCGATGAGATCGACGCCGTCGGTCGTCACCGCGGCGCGGGCCTGGGCGGCGGCAACGACGAGCGCGAGCAGACCCTGAATCAGCTGCTGGTCGAGATGGACGGCTTCGAGGCGTCTGAGAACATCATCCTGATCGCCGCGACCAACCGTCCCGACGTGCTGGACCCGGCCCTGCTGCGTCCGGGCCGCTTCGACCGTCAGGTCGTGGTGCCCAATCCCGACGTCTCGGGCCGCGAGCGCATCCTGCGCGTCCACATGAAGGACGTGCCCCTGGCCGCCGACGTCAACGTCAAGACGCTGGCGCGCGGCACGCCGGGCTTCTCGGGCGCCGACCTGGCCAATCTGGTCAACGAGGCGGCCCTGATGGCGGCCCGCAAGGACCGTCGCATGGTCACGCACCGCGACTTCGAGGACGCCAAGGACAAGGTCATGATGGGCTCCGAGCGGAAGTCCATGGCCATGAACGAGGAAGAGCGCCGCCTGACCGCCTATCACGAGGCCGGCCACGCCATCGTCGCCATCAACGTCAAGATGGCCGACCCGGTGCACAAGGCGACCATCGTCCCGCGCGGCCGGGCGCTCGGCATGGTGATGCAGTTGCCGGAAGGCGACCGCTACTCCATGAAGTTCCAGCAGATGATCGACCGCATCGCCATCATGGCCGGCGGCCGCGTCGCCGAAGAGTTGATCTTCGGGCCGGAGAGCATCACCTCGGGCGCCAGCTCGGACATCGAGCAGGCCACGAAGCTGGCGCGCGCCATGGTCACGCGCTGGGGCTTCTCGGAGCGTCTGGGCACGGTGGCCTATGGTGAGAACCAGGAGGAGGTTTTCCTGGGCCACTCGGTCTCGCGCAGCCAGAACGTCTCTGAAGAGACGGCCCGCATCATCGACGAAGAGGTCCGCCGCATCGTCACCGAAGGCTGGGAAGAGGCGCGCCGCATCCTGACCGACAAGGCGAGCGACCACGAGAAGCTGTCGCAGGCCCTGTTGGAGTACGAGACTCTGTCGGGCGACGAGATCCGGGACCTGCTGGAAAAGGGCCAGCCGCCCAAGCGGGATGAGGAAAACGACACGGTCGCCGGCCCGTCGCTGTCCGTCCCAGCCACGCCGGAGGACGAGCCTGCGGCGCCGGCTGAACCGGCTCCCGCGGTCTGAACGGCGATATAGCAGCCACGAAAAAGGGGCGCGTCCGATGGGCGCGCCCCTTCTTTAATTCAGGCCTCGACTTAGTTCGCTGGCTCGGGGTCTTCCAGCTTGACCAGGGTCAGCTTGCGCGCAGCGCCGGACGGATCAGGCCACGTGATGGACTGGCCTTCCTTCAGGCCGATCAGGCCCGCGCCGACGTAGGACAGGATGGAGACGCGCCCGGCGTCGATGTCGGCTTCCTTGGGCAGGACCAACTGGACACGCCGCACTTCGGGGCTGTGGTCGTCCGAATAGTGCAGCCAGCGGTTCAGGGTCACGACGTTCTTGGGCATGGCCTTGGGTTCGCACACCTTGGCGCGGTCCAACTCCTGTTGCAGCAAGCCGGCGGGGCCTGAGCCGGGCAGGTCGCCGACCAGGCGGTCCAGGGCGTCGAAGTCGTCGCTGCGAAGCGTGATGGCGGGCAGGGCGCCCTTGCGAGGGGTGGTCATGGAACGTCTCGTTCTCGAAAAAAGCGATAGGGCCGACGCGCTCAGGCGGCTGAGGGGCCGTCGTCGTCGGGTTGATGGTCGTCAGGATCCGGCGCGAGCGGCGGCCCGCTGTCGGGCGCGCTAGGGCGCCGGAAAGGAATAATCTCGGCCCCGCCGGCGTCGGGCTGAGGTGCAGCCGGCAGGCTGTGGTTATGAATTTCGGTGGTCATGGCGCAAAGTCTCTTGGTCCGGTCGCCGACCGGCCTGTTTCTGCGATGATAAAAAAAGGGAACCGAAAGCGTGCAACGGGGTCCCGTAGCGGGCGCCCGGCGCGGGCGCGCGCGTGGCAGACCGCTACGGGTTAAGAGCCTTCGACGCGGCGTCCCGCGTGGGTGAGGCGTCGAGCCTGGCTGACGAAGCGTTTCATTGCCGTTAGAGGCTGAACCCCAGCGCAGCGAAAGTCAAACCGGCGCTCGCGGAGTCATCGTCGCATGAGCCTTCAATCCCCCGTGAAGCGGCCCCTGGTCATGGGCATCGTCAACGTCACGCCCGACAGTTTTTCCGACGGGGGGCGGCTGACGACGCTGGAGTCCGCGCTTGAGCACGCCCTGCGATTGATCGCGCAGGGCGCTGACGTGCTCGACATCGGCGGCGAAAGCACTCGGCCGGGCTCTGATCCCGTCGGCGAGGACGAAGAGGCGGCCCGCACCCTGCCCTTGATCGTCGCCCTGCGCGCGCACTGGGACGGGCCGATCAGCATCGACACGATGAAGCCGGCCGTGGCCCGCGCCGCCGTCGCCGCCGGGGCGACGATGTGGAACGACGTCTCGGCGCTCGGCCATGGGCCGGACAGTCTATCCACAGCGGCCGAACTGGGCTGCGAGGTGGTGCTGATGCATATGAAGGGCGCGCCCAAGACCATGCAGGACGACCCTCGCTATGACGATGTGGTCGCCGAGGTCACGGCCCATCTGGCCGCTCGCGCCGAAGCGGCGGTGGCGGCGGGCGTGGCGCGCGACAGGATCTGGCTGGACCCCGGCCTCGGCTTCGCCAAGACGACGGCGCATAATCTGACGCTGACGGCGCGATTGGAGGCTTTGGTCGCGCTGGGCTTTCCGATCCTTTACGCGGCCAGCCGCAAACGGATGATCCAGGGAGTGGACGCGACGGCGCTGGATGCGGCGGATCGGCTGGGCGGTTCGCTGGCGCTGGCGCTGGCGGCGGCGCGGCGCGGCGCACGGATGGTGCGCGTCCACGACGTGCGCGAGACGGTTCAGGCCTTGCAGCTTCAGGCGGCGGTCGAGGGCGCGGCTGGAAGTTAGGGCTTAGAGTTTAGGCTTCCAGCTCGGCAGGACCTGATCAGGGAACCGGTCCAGGATGAAGGTCGGCTCGATGGCGCGCTCCAGCCATATCTTGGCGCCCGCCAGCGCCAGGGTGAAGCCTTCCATCGCTTCGAGCGCCGCCTTTACCCCTGCGTCGGAGGCGGGAAAGCCGCGGTTCGAAACCTCGACCCAGGTCGCCGGGCCGCGCTCTTCGAACGTCCATTCCACTTCGGTCGGATCGTCGTCCAGATTCCAGTCGATCAGGATGCGGCGATTGGGCTCGAGCGCCTTTACCAGAACGCGCGTGGCGACGCCGTACATGCCCCAGGTCCAGGTCAACTGGGCGCCGGGCGACATCCGTCGATCTGCGTGGGTGAACCAGAACCACGAAGTCACGCCCGGCTCGGTAAAGGCCTGGTAGACTTCGTCGGCGGGCCGACGGATCAACATCCCAGTCTTCACCACAGGAGCTTCCATAAAGCCCTCTCTATCATAATTCCGGCATGGCAACGCTTATGCGGCTGCAGTTGTTGCGGAAATTTTACCAGATTTTGCCAAAAACCCCACAGAACGTTGCAATAACTTTGTGCGCTCACTTGCTTTCTGGGTAGCATCGTTCATTTGCACGTTGTTTTAGCACAACCTTTCCATCCTGGCCGCCTGAGCTGAAAGTGCGGAGCCTTTCGATGCGTGATCCCTTGTCTGACGCTTCGCCATCAGCCATGCAGCCGTCATGTCCTGGTTGCTGTCCCTGAATCCCTGGTTGGTCCTCGTCGTGGCGGGGCTTTTCGAGGTGGGGTGGGCGTCCGGCGTCAAGTACGTCGGCCTTCAGCGACCGTTGGTTTCGCTGGGCGTGGCGCTCGCCCTGGCGGCGAGCATGATCGGCCTGTGGGCGGCGACCCAGAAGCTGCCGGTAGGCACGGCCTATGCGGTCTGGACCGGCATCGGCGCGGTCGGGGCGGCGGCGGTCGGGATCGCCGTCTATGGCGAGCCGGCGACGGCGGTGCGGGCCGTCTGCATCCTGCTGATCGTGGCGGGCATTGTCGGGTTGAAGCTGTTTTCGGGGGCCCACTGATGACCTCTCTCGTCGAAGCGGCGACGAAGCCGCTGGGCCGGGTGCTGATCCTGGCGGGATCGGACTCCGGCGGCGGCGCGGGCATACAGGCGGATATCAAAGCCGTAACCATGCTGGGCGGGTTCGCCGCCACGGCGATCACCGCCATCACCGTTCAGAACACCCTGGGCGTTCACGGCGTGCATCCTGTGCCGCTGGACGTGATCGAGGCGCAGGCCAGGGCGGTCCTGGACGATATCGGCGCGGACGCCCTGAAGACCGGCATGCTGGGCTCGGTTGAGGTGGTCGAAACGGTCGCCGGTCTGATCGACTATGCGGGCGGCGTGCCAGCCGTGGTCGATCCGGTGATGATCGCCAAGGGCGGCTCGCCTCTGCTGGCCGAGGCGGCGGTCGAGGCGGTGCGGCGCTTGATGGTCCCGCGCGCGGCCCTGCTGACCCCCAATGCGCCCGAGGCCGAGGCTCTGACCGGGATCGCGGTCCTCGATCTGGATGGTCAGCGCCGCGCGGGCGAAGCCTTGCTGGCGATGGGCGCTCGCGCGGTGTTGATGAAGGGCGGCCATGTGCCCGGCGAGACGGTGACCGACCTGCTGCTGACCGCCGACGGCGAGACGGTGTTGGAAAGCGAGCGGGTGCAGACCCGCCATACCCACGGCACCGGCTGCACCCTGGCCAGCGCCTGCGCGGCGGGCATAGCCAAGGGCCTGCCCCTGACGACGGCGGTGGCTGAAGCCTGGGCCTATGTCGCCGAAGCCATCCGCCGCGCGCCGGGACTGGGTCAGGGTCACGGCCCGCTGGATCACGGATGGCCCCTGCGATGAGCGTAGAGGGGGTGACGACGGCTGCGGAGCTAGAGACCCGCCTGACCGAGATCGTCCGCGCCAATGCGGGCTTGATGCATGTGCTGGGCGTGATGCGCGACCTGGACCTGCCGGACTGGCGGCTGTTTTCGGGGGCGGTCTACCAGTCGGTGTGGAATGAGCGGACCGGCCGGGCGCCGGGCTATGGCGTCAAGGATTACGACATCGGCTATTTCGACCGCGACACCTCCTGGGACGCCGAGGACGTGATCATCAAGCGGGTCGCAGCGGCGTTCGCGCCGGAGTTTCGCGACATCGTCGAGGTCCGCAACCAGGCGCGAGTCCATCTGTGGTTCGAGGGCAAGTTCGGCGAAACATATGAGCCGCTGACCTGCACCGACGACGCCCCGGCCCGCTTTGTCGCCCCGGCCTTCGCCCTGGGGGTGCGGCTGGAGAAGGACGATGCGATCAGCGTCGTCGCCCCCTTCGGCCTGCAGGACGTGTTCGATATGGTGATCCGGCCCAATCCCACGCGAGGCCTGGCCAAGGGCTGGGACCGGGTGATCGCCAATGCGCGCGGGCGCTGGCCCGAAATCACGGTGATCGAACCGGCATAGAATAAGGGCGCGACCCTTTCGGATCGCGCCCTCGGCAGAGCCCCTGACAGGGAGGGATGAGGCCCTGATGCTGAACCGTCTCAGTAGTGACGGTTGTTGTGGTCGCGGCGCTCCAGCCGGATCTTGGCCGACAGGCGGTCATAGCGACGATCCAGGTCCTGGCGCTCCCAGCGGGTCAGGCCGCCACGGGTATAGTTACGCTCAAGACGGACCAGGCCGTCCAACTCATCCTTGAGGCGCGAGGCTTCGCGTGAGCTCAGCTGGCGGGTGCGGACGCCCTGGTCGATGCGGCGGTCCAGGTTGTATTTGCGCTGGCTGACCGACTGCCAGCCGCCATAGTTCTGCTCATAGGCGGGACCGCGCGAGGGGCCGTGACGATCATAGGATTGCGCCGCGGCGGGCAGGGCGGTCGCGGCGACCGTGGCGGCCAGGACGGGGATCAGCAGGGTCTTCATGATCGAACTCCTTCGGGTCTTCGCAACCGATCGGGCTGCGTTGACCTCACAAGACCACCCTGAGCCTGATCCCCGCCTGAACGGCGCGTTTCAGTCGGCGTTCATCAGCATGAGAACTTTGTCACCTTCTCGGGCGGGAGCGCTTCTGATCAGGCGCGAGGGCGACAGCGACGGAGATTCCTCGGGCGCGCGTTCCTTGTTCAGAGGAACAGCGATAGACTGCACGTTCAGCCGCCGTTCAGAGGCCCCTGTCTAGAAGACGAGCATGATGCGTATTCGAGCCCTCCTTCTGGCCGGTCTGATCGCCATCGTCCCCCTGACGGACGCGGCGGCCCAGTCGCGCGGCCGTGATCGGGACCGCGACGAAAGCCGTTCTCAGGATCGTCGCGAGGCGCCCCGCAACTATCCGGGTCAGGGGCTGCGTGATGAGCCCCGGTCGAGCCCGCGCGCCAACCCCGGCGACGTCGCCCGTCGCGTCCAGTCGGGCCGCCCCGGCCGCATGCTGGGCGTGCAGGAGCGCGGCGGCGACTATGTGGTGCGCTGGGAGTATCCCGGCGGACGCGTGTCGGACATACAGGTTGACGGCCGATCCGGCCGGGTTCGCGGAGACGACTGAATGCGGGTGCTGCTTGTCGAGGACGACGTCGATCTGTCGCGCCAGTTGAAGACCGCCCTGACCGACGCCGGCTACGCCGTCGACCATGCGCCGGACGGCGAGGAAGCCTGGTTCCTGGGCGACACCGAACCCTATGACGTGGTGGTGCTGGACCTAGGCCTGCCCAAGATCGACGGCGTGTCCGTGCTGGAGCGCTGGCGCCGCGAAGGCAAGGCGACGCCGGTGCTGATCCTGACCGCGCGCGGCGCCTGGTCGGACAAGGTGGCGGGCTTCGACGCCGGGGCCGACGACTATCTGACCAAGCCCTTCCACACCGAGGAGCTGCTGGCCCGCCTGCGCGCCCTGCTGCGCCGCTCGGCCGGCCATGCGGCGGCGACCCTGACCTGCGGGGGGCTGAGGCTGGACCCGCGCGCAGCGCGCGCTACGGTCAACGGGGAACCGCTGCGGTTGACCTCGCTGGAATACCGGCTGCTGCACTATCTGATGATGCATCAGGGCCGGGTCATCAGCCGCACCGAACTGGTCGAACACCTGTACGATCAGGATTTCGACCGCGACTCGAACACCATTGAGGTCTTCGTCGGCCGCCTGAGAAAGAAGATCGGCGCGGACCGTATCGAGACCGTGCGCGGGCTGGGTTATCGCCTGTCGCCGCTGGCCGGCGAGAGCGACGCGGCCTGATCGCTCGCTGATGACCGAGCCGATCACCGAGGCCGAGATCGAGTCTGGGGCCGATGGCGCCGAGCGTTCGTCGGCCCGGCGCGAATGGGGTCGGTGGTTCGGGCGGCCCGGCCGTTCGCTGACGCGGCGTCTGATCTGGCTGGCCGCCGCCTGGATCCTGGTCGGCTTGGCGGCGGCGGCGGTGGTGCTGACGGCCGTGTTCCAGGAATCGGCCCTGCGCCGCCTCGGCAACACCCTGAGCGACACCATCGACGAGACCGTCGTCGCCTCCGTCATCACGCCCGAGCGCGAGGTGTTCGTGGGCGAAATACGGGACGCCCGCACCCAGCGCCTGCTGTCGGGAAAATACTGGATGGTCGCCGAGCCGGGGCCTCAAGGCGCGCTGCATGTGCTGGCGCGCTCTGCGTCGCTGGCCAATGCCGACCTGGAGTACGCCCCCGACCTGTCTGACCGCCTGCGCAGCGCTTTCGGTCAGACTATCAGCTACAACGCCGAAGACGGCCCCAAGGGCGAGCCGCTGCGCATCGCCGCCAGCATGAAACAACTGCCCGGCCGCCAGCAGCCGGTCGTCTTCTTCGCCGGGATCGACCGGTCCGACGTTGACGCCGACACGCGCCAGTTCGCCACCGTGACCTGGATCGCCATGTTGCTCTTGGGCGCCGGCCTCGTCGCGGCGGTGTTCATTCAGGTGCGGGTGGGCCTGCGCCCCCTGTTCGATCTGGGCGACGAGATTTCCAATGTGCGACAAGGCCGCTCGCACCGGGTCGAGGGCGGTTATCCGCTGGAAATCCAGCCCCTGGCCGAACAGGTCAACCGCCTGCTGGCGCACAATCAGGAGACGGTTGAACGCCAGCGCACCCACGTCGGCAACCTGGCCCATGCGTTGAAGACGCCGCTGGCCGTCATGCTGGCCGAGGCCGGGACCCAGGAGGGCGTGCTGCCCGACATGGTGCGCAAGCAGACGAAGGTGATGCAGGACCAGGTCGACCATCACTTGCGCCGCGCTCGCGCCGCCGCCCGCGCCGCCCACGGCCTGGGCGAACGCACCGACGTCAGCGAGGTGCTGGACGAGATGGCGGTCATGCTGGAGCGGGTGTTCGAACAGAAAGGCGTCGAGATCGACTGGCGCGCTCCTGACGATCTGGCCTTCCTGGGCGAGCGCCAGGACCTGCAGGAAATCTTCGGCAACCTGCTGGAGAACGCCGCCAAATGGTGCCGCCGCCGGGTGCGGGTCTCGGCCGGTCCCTCCATGCCAGGCCAACTGATCGCCGTGGTCGAGGACGACGGCCCCGGCCTGCCCGCCGACCAGCGCGACACCGCCCTGAAACGCGGCACCCGCATGGACGAGGACACCCCCGGCACGGGGCTGGGCCTGTCGATCGTTGACGAACTGACCCGCGCCTACGGCGGCCGCGTCACCTTGGGCGACAGCAGCCTGGGCGGGCTGAAGGTGGTGCTGGAGTTGCCCGCCGCCGAGGGGTGAGGGACAAGGCGGCTGTTGCGCAGGTCTGCGTCGGGGGTTTCCAGACAGGCCGCTTGGGTATTCTAAAGTCCAGAATGATCGTCGGGCGGCAGTTCTTGCCGCCCGACTCACTCTTATCCGACTAGGCGAAGACGAGCATTTTCAAAAGCATGGCCATCATCATCACAAGCACGGCGTGACAACTCCTGAAAGCCGATGCTGGCGTAGAAATTCATGGCCTGCTGATTGTCGGTGTAAACCTCAAGCTCGAGCTCACCAGCAAGGTTCAGAGCGTGGGTTATGAGCTGACGGCCTATACCGCGCCCTTGCTGGGCGGGAGAAACGAAGATTCCCCCGATAAAAGTATCCATCAGGCTTATAAAGCCGCTAGGATCATCTTCAACGCACGCTACCCAAGTCTCGGCATTAGGCAGATACTCGTTTTCGATAAGAGCTTGTTGATCACGCAAGCGCTGTTCGCCGATAAAAGGATGAGCCAATAGGGAAGCATCAAGCCAAATGCGCGACAGCTTTTTAAGATCGTCTTCTGGCACATATGGCCGGATCACGACGTCATCGTTCTTCATGAGAACTCCGAAGAATAGATATGCAAAGAGGCACGGCGACCATCCTATGGCGCCGACGCGAGACCGCTATTTGCGGTCAGGATTGTAAGCCCCTGAGCATAAATCTCCTTCTGATATATATTGGGTTCTAAGGTTGCTGCGCGCACTTGGTCAATGGCGGCAATGGGTCGATTACAGTCCCCGACTTAGGCGCCGAGGGCCGATTTCGGCTCGCAGATAGGACGCGTTCGACATTCATCCTCAAAAGCCCTTGTTAACCCGCGTCGGGCCACTCTTGGGGTCTTGGCCGGTATTTGAGTGGGGCCGGAGGATGCGTGGATGGCGGACCTGTCGGTCGCCCAGCGGGCCGCTCTGGCTCATTTGATCGAACGGTGTCCGGACCGGGCCCTGCCTCAGTTGCTGGGGCTGGCGGGCACGATGGCGGGGGATCGGGCGGCCGCCCTGCGCGAACTGGTCGAGGTCGAGCAGTTGGATCGCCGCCGCCGCGAGGTCGCCTTCGGTCCGCTGGCGCCGCTGTTCCGGGCGCGCGCCGATGCGCTGGAGGGGCTGAGTTTTCCTGCCGGCCTGCCCGCACGGCTATGGCGCGTGGCGACGCGAGGCGAGCCGGAGCTGTTGCCGCAACTGGACCGTGACGACGACCTGTCGCGCATGGTCGCCGACCGCCTGTGCCACAGCGCCGCCGTGGTGCTGCGAGATGCGCCCGAGGCCGTGTGGCCCGGCGCCGCGCCCGACCGGATCGAGGCGTTGGCGGCGTGTCTGGACCTGGCGCCGGTGGCGCGGCGGGCGTTGCCGCATCTGTCGGCCTGGACCGGGCGGCCCAGCGGCGCCGAACTGGCGGAGCTGAAGCTGGCCCTGCGGCAGGCCTCGTCGGCCGGGCCGGGCGGGGTCGAGCGGCTGCTGGAGATCCTTTTCGCCCATATGGTCGAAGCGCGGATGATGCTGCGGGTGCTGGCCCTGATCGGAGCGTCGGGGCGCGAGGCGACGCCGGGCCGCGACGAGGCTGATCTGCTGATCGACCGCATCATATCGGCGCTGGCCCATCGCGCGGCCGACATCGCCGCCCAGAGCCTTGAGGACGACGCCCAGGGCAGGCGGCTGACGGCGGCCCTGACCTGGTGCGCCGAAATCCTGACGGAAATCGACGCCGTCCTGCCGCTGCGGCCCGACAGCGCCTGGGCTAAGGCCGTGCGTCAGGCGCGCCTGAGGATTGCGCTTCGTCTGTCTGAGCATTTCGATGCGGCCGAGAAGGCGCTGGACGCGGTCCTGCCGGTTCAGCGCACGCCTCTGGTGGGACGGATGACGCGGCCGACCCCTCTGTTGAGCCAACTGCCGGATGCGGCGGCGGCGGCGCGGGCGCGGGTCCTGCTGACGCTGACGGGTCAGGTGCGGCCCATGGCGACCGTCTTCGGCTGCGAGGCCGAGCGCCGTCAGACCGCCGAGGCCCTGACGGGACGGCTGGCGACCTGGGCTGATGAGGCGATCGAGCAACTGAACGACGGCCAGACGCGCGACGAAGGCGTGGCGCGCAAACGGATCGGCCTGACCGCCGAACTGCTGGGCCTGCTGGGCGCTAAAGACGCGTCGCGCACCGTGCGGCGGCGGCTGGCTATCGCCAGATCAAACACGGGTGCGTCGTCGCGCGCCTCGCCTCCGGCCGCCTGATCCGCTACAGCGGCGGCCATGACGATCTTCTGGATCATGACGGCGCTTGTGACCGCCCTGGCGGGGCTGGCCGTGCTGTCCGCCGCCCGGCGCGGGGCGCAGGCTGAGAGCGTGGCCGACCGCGACGCGGGCGCACGCGAACTGGCCGAGCTGGACCGGCTGAAGGCGCGGGGCCTGCTGGACGAGGCGAGTTGGACCGCCGCGCGAGCCGAAGCGGGCCGTCGCCTGCTGGCCGCTCAGCGCGCGGATCGCCGTCCGGTGTCGTGCCCGGCCGACCGCTATTGGGTGCTGGGCGGGATCGGAGCCGCGGCCGCCGCGTCGCTGGGCCTTTATGCCGTCTTCGGCGCGCCGGGAATGAAGGATCAGGCCTATGAGACCCGCGTGCGCGAATGGGCCTCGACGCCCGAGGCGCTGGAGCCGGCTCAGGTCGCGGCCGTGCTGGGGCAGGTGGTCAAGGACCGGCCCGACGACCGTCTGGCCCTGACCATGCTGGGCGCTGCCCGGTTCGAGGCGGGCGACCCCATCGGCGCGGCCTCGGCCTTCCGCCGCGCCCTGGCCATCCAGCCGGACGACGCCCAAAGCTGGGCGCGCCTGGGCGAGAGCCTGGTGCGGGCCAATGACGGCGCGGTCGACGGCGACGCCGAGGCGGCCTTCCGTCAGGCGGTCAAGCTGGACCCGGATCAGTTGGGGGCGCGCTTCTATCTGGGCGACGCCGCCCTGGCGCGCGGCGACGTGGCTGAGGCCGAGGCCATGTGGTCGCCGCTGATCGCCGCGCTGGCGCCGTCCGACCCGCGCCGGGCGGATCTGCAGAAACGCCTGACCGAGGCCGCGCGATGACGCTTTGGCCCGCCCTGAACCTCGCCCTATATGCGACGGCTTTTTCGCCGCACTCGGATCGTTGACATGAGCTGGTTGCCCAAATCGCCCAAGGCGCGCCGTCGCCTGTGGGTCGTCATCGCCGCGGCGCCCGTGCTGGCCCTGGCCGTCGGCCTGTCGCTGTGGGCGATGAAGGACAATGTGACCTTCTTCTACTCCCCCTCGGAAGTGACGCCGCAGAAGGTGCCTGCCGGGCAGATGATCCGTCTGGGCGGTCTGGTCGAGGCCGGCAGCGTGCAGAAGGCCGCCGACGGCTCGGTCGTCTTCGTCGTCACCGACAACGGGGCGACGGCGCAGGTGATCTATCAGGGCGACCTGCCCGACCTGTTCCGCGAGGGGCAGGGCATCGTGGCGCAAGGGTCGTTCCGCCCCGACCGCGTGTTCGAGGCCAGCCAGGTGCTGGCCAAACACGACGAGACCTACATGCCGCGCGAAGTCGCCGACCGGCTGAAGGAAAAGGGCGAGTGGCGGCCTGACGATGCGGCGGCGCCCGCCGTCGCCGCGCAGCAGGGGACTTAAGCCTTGATCGTCGAACTGGGCGCCTTCGCCCTGATCCTGGCGCTGGCGCTGTCGGTCCTCAGCCTGGCGCTGACCACGGCGGGGCGGCTGCGGCTCAGCCCCGTGCTGGCGGGCGCCGGCGGCGGCGCCATGCTGGCCTCGGCCGGGGCGATCCTGTTGGCCTTCGGCGCCCTGATCTACGCCTTCGTGGTGTCGGACTTCTCGGTGTCGAACGTGGCCATGAACAGCCACACCGACAAGCCGGTCTTCTACAAGGTCGCCGCCGCCTGGGGCAGCCATGAAGGCTCCCTGCTGCTGTGGTGTCTGGTGATGACGGTCTTCGGCGGGGCGCTGGCCCTGGCGCGCGGCCTGCCGTTCGGGCTGAAGACCTCGGCCGTGGCCGTGCAGGCGGGCCTGTCGAGCCTGTTTCTGGCCTTCGCCGCCTTCACCTCCAACCCCTTCTTCCGGCTGGACCCGGCCCCGGTGCAGGGCGCGTCGCTGAACCCCCTGCTGCAGGACCCAGCCTTGGCCGTGCATCCGCCGCTGCTGTACGGCGGCTATGTCGGCTTTTCCGTCTGCTTCTCGCTGGCGGTCGCCGCCCTGATCGAGAAGCGGGTCGATCCGGCGTGGGGGCGCTGGGTGCGGCCGTGGGCGCTGGCGTCCTGGGCCTTGCTGACGGTCGGCATCGCGCTGGGCTCTTTCTGGGCCTATTACGAGCTGGGCTGGGGCGGCTGGTGGTTCTGGGATCCGGTCGAGAACGCCAGCTTCATGCCGTGGCTGGCGGGCGCGGCTCTGCTGCACTCGGCCATCGTCACCGAGCGGCGCGGGGCGCTGGCGGGCTGGACGGTGTTCCTCGCCATTCTGGCCTTCACCTTCTCCATGCTGGGCGCGTTTCTGGTGCGCTCGGGCGTGTTGACCAGCGTTCACGCCTTCGCCGTCGATCCCCAGCGGGGGATGATGCTGCTGGCCATTCTGGGGCTGGCGGCGGGCGCGGCCTTCATCCTGTTCGCCCTTCGCGCCCCGGCGATCCGGTCGGGCGCGGCCTTCGCGCCGATCAGCCGCGAAGGCGCGCTGGTGCTGAACAACCTGTTCCTGACGGCGGCGGCGGCGACGGTGCTGCTGGGCACACTTTATCCGCTGATCCTGGAGGCCGTGACCGACGCGACCATCTCGGTCGGCCCGCCCTATTTCAACGCCGTCTTCAATCCGCTGATGATCGTCGCCTGCCTGATCCTGCCCGCCGGGCCGCTGCTGGCGTGGAAGCGAGGCGATCTGAAGGGCGCCCTGCAGCGCCTTTGGCTGGCCGCTGGCTTGGCCTTGGCCGCCGCCGTCGCCGCCTTCTTCCTGTTCGAGCCCAAGAAGGCGCTGGCCGCCGCAGGGCTGGGCGTCGGGGCGTGGCTGATCCTCGGCGCGCTGGCCGAACTGGGCGTGCGGACCAAGGCCCTGGGCGCGCCCTTGAGCGAGACTCTGCGCCGCGCCAAGGGCCTGCCGCTGGGCGCCTGGGGCATGGCGTTGGCCCACGCGGGTCTGGGCGTTTTCATCCTGGGCGCCGTCGTCGAGACCAGCTTCAAGGCCGAGGCCGCCGCCGCCCTGCCGCTGGGCGGGGAAGTCGCCGCCGGGCCGTGGAAGGCGCGGCTGGACGCGGTGCAGGTCATCGAGGGGCCGAACTATCTGGCTGAGCAAGGCCGCCTGACCATCATGTCCGTCGACGGCCGCGCGCCTGAGCGCGTCATCACCGCCGAGCGTCGCTTCTTCCCGGCGGGCGGCCAGACGACGACCGAGGTCGGCCTCGACTTCCGCGGGCTGGACGACGTCTACGCCGTCATGGGCGACCGGGCGGCGACGGAGACGGGAGAACGCGCCTGGATCGTGCGCATCTACTACAATCCGTGGGCGCGGCTGATCTTTCTGGGACCGGCGCTGATGGCGCTAGGCGGGCTGATCTCCCTGCTGGACCGTCGCCTGCGCGTCGGGGCGGGTTCGCGCGTCAAGAAGGCCGCCAAGCCGGCCGAGCCCGTGGAGGCGCAGGCATGAGGCGCGCCGCCGCCCTGTTCGCCGCGGCCCTGCTGGCCAGTGCAACTGCGCCGGCTCTGGCCGAGCCGCCGCCGGCGCCTGACCGGCCGCTGACGGACCCGGCGCAGGAAGCCCGCGCCCGCGCCCTGTTCGGCGACATCCGCTGCGTCGTCTGTCAGCATGAATCGATCGCCGACAGCCCGGCAGGCATCGCCGCGGACCTGCGCGGTCTGGTGCGCGAGCAGATCGCGGCGGGAAAGACCGACGCCCAGATCAAGGACGACCTGATCCGGCGCTATGGCGATTACGTGCTGTTCCAGCCGCCGGTTCGGATCGGCACCTGGCTGTTGTGGTTCGGCCCGTTTGCGCTAGCGGCGGGGGCGGGCGTCGTGCTGGTCCTGCGCGCACGCCGTAGCGAGACTGCGGAAGCCGCGCCGCTGACGCCTGAAGAAGAGCGCGCCCTGGCCGCCCTGACGGGCGACGACGAAAAGGCCTAGCTATCCGTTTGGAAAGCCTTCGCCGCCTTCCTGACGCAGACGCGCCACATGCGGAACGATGATCAAAGTCAATCATTGCGACGGCGTGCATTGGCTTGAGCCTTGACGCCCTATATCCATGGGCGAACGGAGCTTTCCGTGAACGCCAGTAAAAGACTGCAAGGACGACGATGCTGAAACGCAAGGAGTTCATTCTGGGGGCCGCTGTCGGCCTGACCTTCGCCGCCGCCGCGACGGCGGGCGGGGTCATCACCTGGCCGGGCGCCGAGGCGGCGCCGGCAGCCAAGGTCGGACAGCTGGTTCCCTCGGCCGGGGCCGGAGCGTTGGCGTTCGCCCCGCCGCAGGGCGCACCGCTCAGCTTCGCCGACATCTTCCAGCAGGTCGCCCCCGCCGTTGTGCAGATCGACGTCAAGACCCGCGTCCAGCGCCCGCGCGGCGTGTTCCAGATCCCCGGCTTCGGCGCCGTGCCGATCCCCGGCGCGCCGGGCGGCTCGGGTGAAGGCGAGGAAGACAACACTCAGCTAGCCGCCGGCGCGGGTTCGGGCTTCTTCATCTCGGCCGACGGCTTCATCGTCACCAACAATCACGTGGTGGAGAACGCCGAGGAGATCTCGGTCAAGCTCAGCGACGGCCGCGAACTCAAGGCCAAGCTGATCGGCCGCGACGAAGGCACAGACCTGGCCGTCATCAAGGTCGAAGGTTCGGCCTTCCCCTTCGTCAGCTTTGAAGAAGCCGCCGAGCCGCGCGTCGGCGACTGGGTCATCGCCGTGGGCAACCCCTTCGGCCTGGGCGGCACGGCGACGGCCGGCATCGTCTCGGCCAAGTCGCGCGACATCGATCCGATCGGCTACAACGAATATCTGCAGATCGACGCGGCCATCAACCGCGGCAACTCCGGCGGTCCGACCTTCGACATCTACGGCCGCGTCATCGGCGTGAACACGGCGATCTTCTCGCCGTCGGGCGGCTCGGTCGGCATCGGCTTCGCCATTCCCGCGACCACGGCCAAGGCCGTCACCGACAAGCTGATGCGCGGCGAGACGGTCCAGCGCGGCTATCTGGGCGTGCAGATCCAGACCCTGTCCAAGGAGGCGGCCGCCGCCCTGGGCCTGAACGAAGACGTCAAGGGCGCCTATGTCGCCGAGGTCACGGCCGGCGCGCCGGGCGAGCGCGGCGGGATGCAGATCGGCGACGTGGTCGTCAGCGTCAACGGCGAGGCGGTCGATAGCTCGACCGAGCTGACCCGTCGCGTCGCCCGCGCCAAGCCTGGCGATACGCTGCGGCTTGAAGTCCTGCGGGACGGCAAACGCCAGACGCTGAACATTCGCGCGGGCACCCGTCCGTCGGAAGCCGAGCTGAACGGCGATCAGGGTTCAAGCGCCCAGCAACCCGGCGAAGACGGCGCGGCTGTCGGTCAATCGATCGAGGGCCTGACAGTCACGCCGATCACCTCGGCTCTGCGTCAGCGCTACTCCATCCCCGACGACATGCAGGGCGTAGTGGTCACCGCCGTGGCCCCGCGTTCGGAAGCGGGCAAGATGCGTATGCCCGTCGGCACGGTCATCCAGCGCGCCAACAACCGCGTGGTCCGTTCCGACGCCGACTTCAAGGCGGCCGTGGACGAGGCGCGCTCGGCGGGACGGCCGGGAGTCTTCCTGCTCATCCGGGTGCAGGGAACCAACTCATCGGTGGTTCTGCCCTTCGCCAAGTCTGAATAAGGCGTAACTCACGGGATCGGCGGCGATGCGCTAACATCGCCGCCGAATCTTTTTTGGGAGGCTGCATGCGTATTCTGGTGGTTGAGGACGATGCTGAAGCCGCGACCGCCATGGTGCGCGGCCTGAGCGAGGCCGGGCACGAGGTCACCCACGCCGTGGACGGCGCCTTCGGCCTGCTGGAATCGCAGAAAGGCGGCTACGACGTCTATGTCGTGGACCGCATGATGCCGCGCCTGGACGGCGTCGGCATGGTCGAAACCATCCGCAAGGGCGGCGACCAGACGCCGGTGCTGTTCCTGTCCGCTCTGGGCGAGGTCGAGGACCGCGTGACGGGCCTGAAGGCCGGCGGCGACGACTATCTGGTCAAACCCTACGCCCTGGCCGAACTGGTCGCCCGGGTCGAGGCCCTGTCGCGCCGACGCGAGACCGGCGGGGTCCAGACCGTGCTCAAGGTCGGCGACCTGGAGATGAATCTGATCGCCCGCACCGTCCACCGCGACGGCCAGGAGATCGACCTGCAGCCGCGCGAGTTCCAGCTGCTGGAGTTCCTGATGCGCCACGCGGGCCAGTCGGTGACGCGCACCATGCTGCTGGAGAAGGTCTGGGAATACCACTTCGACCCTCAGACCAACGTCATCGACGTGCACATCAGCCGCCTGCGCTCCAAGATCGACAAGGGTTTCGACAGGGCCATGCTGCAGACCGTGCGCGGCGCAGGGTACCGGCTGGAGGCGTAAGGCGCGCAATCTTTCTCCCTCCCCTTGATGGGGAGGGTGGCCGGCGCAGCCGGTCGGGTGGGGAGGGCTTGCAGATCATGGCGATCATTGCTCGAGCCCGCGCCATGCGAAAGGCCCTGACGCCGCCCGAGGCGCGCTTGTGGGTGCAGTTGAAGTTGTTGCGCACTCAAGGGTTTCATTTTCGGCGGCAGGCGCCGTTTCGCGGCTATTATCTCGACTTCGTCTGTTTCGACCGGCGCTTGGTCATAGAGGTGGACGGCGTCACCCACACGGTCGAGGCGCGGGCGAACAGGGACAAGATGAGGAACGCCGTGCTGGCAGGCGAAGGGTTCACGACGCTGAGGTTCGACAACGCCGCCGTTCGCGATGATCTGGACGGCGTGATGGGGGGCATAATGGGCGCGCTTGAGGCCCCCCCCACCCGGTCGCTGCGCGACCACCCTCCCCATGAAGGGGAGGGAGATAAGCCAAAGTGAAACTGCCCTCCCTTTTCCGCCGCACGCCCTTTCGGCTGACGCTGCTGTTTCTGGCGCTGTTCGTGGCGACGGCCAGCGCGGTGCTGGCCTATGTCTATTTCGCCTCGGCGTCAGAGGCGCGGATGCGGGCGGAGGCCAGCGTTCAGGGCGAGATCGACAGCCTGACCGCCATCTATCGCACACGCGGCCGAGACGCCCTCAATCAGGCGCTGGTCGAACGGGCGATCCGCAACGGGCCGTATCTCTACGTCTTCAAGGACGCCGAGGGCCGCATCATCACCGCCAACATCACCGACGTGCCCGACGGGGTGAAGCCGGGGCAGTGGGACAGTTTCCGCCTGACCGACACGGATGAAGACGGTCGCGTCCGGCGCCGCCAATCGATCGGCATCGACACCCCGCTGTCGGGCGGCGAACACCTGTTCGTGGGCGAGGACATCGGCGACATCGAGGCCTATCTGGCGCGGCTGACCCAAGCCCTGTGGGGGGCGATGGTCATGGTGCTGTTGCTGGGCGTGGGCGGCGGGCTGTGGATCAGCCGCAGGGTCGAGCGGGTCATGGCCGGGCTGAACCGCGTGGTCACGGCGGTGCAGGAGGGCGACCTGAAGGCGCGCGTGCCGATCCGCCATTCCGGCGACGAATTGGACGAGTTGGCCGAGGGTCTGAACGGCATGCTGGATCGGCTGGAAGGCTCGATGGCCTCGATCCGCCATGCCGGCGACGCCATCGCCCACGACCTGCGCACGCCGCTGAACCGGATGAAGGCCAAGATGGAGGTGGCCCTGATTGACGCCGAGGCGGGGCGGACCTCGGGCGTCGACGCCCTCAGCGTGGCGCTGGACGAGGCGGACGCCCTGCTCAAGACCTTCAACACCGTCCTGGCCATCGCCCGCCTTCAGTCGGGCGGTTCGCCCGAGCCGAGTGTGTTCGACGCCGCCGATCTGGCTGCCGACATGGCCGAGCTTTACGAACCGGCGGGCGAGGACAAGGGGCTGGAGTTCGCCGCCGAGATCGAGAAGGGGCTGTTGATCGAGGGCAACCAGCCCTTCCTGGCCCAGGCCCTGGCGAATCTGATCGACAACGCCATCAAATATACGCCCGAGGGCGGGGCTGTGATGTTCCGCGCGCGGCGGCGCTCGTCCGGCGATGTAGAGTTTTCCGTCACCGACAACGGGCCGGGCGTGCCGGACGAGGATCGCGAACGGGTGCTGCAACGCTTCGTGCGCCTGGACAACAGCCGCACCGAGCCGGGGTCGGGCCTGGGCCTGTCGCTGGTGACAGCGGTGGCCGAGGCGCACGGCGGCCGCATCCAGCTGGACGAAGGCCCGGGCGTCTATGACGGACGCGGGCCGGGCCTGCGCGTGGCCCTGATCCTGCCCCCAGCGACGCGCCCGCCCGAGGCCGAGGCGTGAGCCAAGGTCTGGCGGCGCGGTTGCAGCCCTGCGGCCCCGTCCGCGACGCACAGGCGGCGGCGCGCCTGCATGAACGACTGATCGAGGCGGCGGGCGCCGATGGCTGGCGCGCGACGCTGGATGCGGCGTGGGGGGCCTTGCTGCCGGTGTTCGCCGCCTCGCCCTATCTGGCCGGGCTGGCGCGGCGCTGGCCGGATCGGTTGCGGCGGACGCTGGACAGCGACCCCGAGGCGCGGCTGGCGGAAATTCTGGCGGCGATGGAAGCCCTGACCGGCGCGCCGGACGAGGCCAAGGCGCCGCTGCGTCATCTGAAGGCGGAACTGCATCTGCTGACGGCCCTGTGCGATCTGGGCGGAGTCTGGGATCTGGATCAGGTGACGGGCGCCCTGTCGCGGTTCGCCGACGCGGCGGCGCGCGCGGCGCTCAGAATACTGGCCGACGACTGGCGCAGGCGCGGGCGGCTGATCTCGGCGCCCGACGACCCGCGCGGGCCGGTTCCGGGCCTGTTCGTCCTGGCGATGGGCAAGGGCGGGGCCTTCGAGCTGAACTATTCCTCGGACATCGACCTGTCGCTCTTCTACGAGCCGGAGGTATTGGAGGCCGCCCTGTCCGAGGGCGTCGAAATGCAGGGCTTCGTCAACCGTCTGGCGCAGGGGCTGACCGCCCTTCTGAGCGAGCGGACGGCGGACGGTTACGTCTTCAGGGTCGATCTGCGGCTGCGGCCCGACCCGTCGTCGACCCCGCCGGCGGTCGCGGCGCCGATGGCCCTGGCCTACTATGAATCCGTCGGCCAGAACTGGGAGCGAGCGGCCTTCATCAAGGCCCGCGTCTGCGCCGGCGACGCGGCCGAGGGCGCCGGTTTCCTGAAGGCGCTGGTCCCCTACATCTGGCGCCGCAGTCTGGACTATCAGGCGGTGCTCGACATCCAGTCGATCAAGAAGCAGATCCACGTCCACAAGACCGGCGAGGGGCTGGAGGCGGCGGGCGCCAACCTGAAGCTGGGTCGCGGCGGCATCCGAGAGATCGAGTTCTACGTCCAGACTCAGCAGCTGATCCTGGGAGGCCGCAACCGGGCCTTGCGCTCGCCGCGCACGCTGGAGGCGCTGGACGCCCTGACCAAGGCGGGGCACGTCAGCCCTGAGGCGCGCGATGAACTGCGCGCCGCCTATGTGACCTTGCGCGCGCTGGAGCATCGGGCCCAGATGCTGGCGGACGAACAGACGCATATCCTGCCCGTCGATCCCGACCGCCGCGCCGATGTGGCGGCTCTGACCGGACAGGGCGATCTGGCGGCCTTCGACGCCGGGATCGAGCGCCTGCTGATGCGCGTCAACGCCCGCTATGGCGAACTGTTCGAAGGCGGTGAAGACCTGTCCTCGCCCTATGGCAGCCTCGTCTTCACCGGGGTGGAGAACGACCCCGGCACGCTGGCGACGTTGGCCCGCATGGGCTTTTCCGAGCCCGCCAGCGTGTCCGACACGATCCGCAGCTGGCACCACGGCCGCATTCAGGCGACCCGGACGGCGCGCGGACGCGAGCTGTTCACCCGGCTGGCGCCGCAACTGCTGACGGCGGTGGCCAAGACGGGGGCGCCGGACGCGGCCTTCCGCCGGTTCGCCGTCTTCTTCGCAGGGCTGAGTGCGGGTGTGCAGGTGCAGGCCCTGTTCCTGAACCAGCCCAAGCTGTTCGAACTGGTGGTCGAGGTGATGGCCTTTGCGCCACGGCTGGCCCGGATGCTGGGGCGGCGTCCGCAGGCGCTGGACGGCGTGCTGGACGCGCGCTTCCTGACGGATCTGGACACCGACTCGGGCGTCGTCGCCCAGCTTCTGGCCGAGGCCGCCGCCGCGAGCGATTTCGAGGAGGCGATGAACGTCGTGCGTCGCCAGCATCGCGAGCAGGTCTTTCGCATCGGCATGCACACCATCACCGGCCGCGCGGGGCCGGAGGAGGCCGGGCGCGCCAACACCGATCTGGCCGACGCCTGTATGCGGGCGCTGGCCCCGGCGGCCTTGAAGGAGGCCGAGCGCCTCGGCGGGGCGCTGGACGGCGCGGCCGCCGTCGTCGCCCTGGGCAAGGCGGGCTCGCGCGAGATGTCGGCGGGCTCGGACCTGGACCTGATGACCGTCTATGCGGCGCCGCCTGAGGCCGCATCCGCCGGGCGCGGCTGGAGCGCCGAGGCCTTTTACGGCCGCTTCACCCAGCGGTTCATCGCCGCCCTGTCCGCCCACACCGCCGAGGGCGGCCTGTATGAGGTCGACATGCGCCTGCGCCCTACGGGCTCTAAGGGGCCGGTGTCGGTGCGGCTGGAGACCCTGCGCGCCTATTACGCCGAAGAGGCCGACACCTGGGAGTTCATGGCCCTGACCCGCGCGCGCGTGGTCTGGGCCAGCGATGAGGCATTCGGCGCCGAGGTCACGGCGGCGCTGGAGGAGGCCTTGCGGCGGCCCAGGGACGCGGTGCAAACCGCGCGCGAAGTGCGGGCCATGCGCGATCTGATGGAGCGCGAACGGGCGGCTAAGGGGTTCTGGGATCTGAAGCTGTCGGCGGGGGCTCAGGTGGACGCCGAGTTCGTCGGCCAGTACCGCCAGCTGATGGCGGGGGCGGCGGGCCGGCCCCTGACCGTCTCGACGCTGGAGGCGCTGAAGGACGACCCCGTGCTGGCCGACAGCTGGCGCATGCATCAGCAGCTGTCGCAACTGACCGCCTGCGCCTTTGAAGATAAAAACGACCCCGATGAGGAGCCGCCAGGCTTTCAGCAGCGTCTGGCCGCAGCGGTCGGGGCGCCGGATTTCGACACGCTGAAGGCGCAGCTGATCGATCTGCGGCTACGCGCGCGGCGGGCCTTTGATTCGGTTCTGCCGCCGATCAGCGACGGAAACTGATCCGGTCGCCGTTCTATCTCTCGACAGGGATGCTTTCGGGGCGGCTTCGCCCCAGGAGACCATCGAGATGAAGACCATATTCGCCGCCGCCGCCGTATCCGCCCTCATGCTGACGCTGGGCGGCGCCGCTGCGGCGCAGACCACGCCGGAAACGGGACGCCAGGCGCGCATGGCCCAGTCTGCGGGTCAGCCGATCAGTCAGGCTGACTTTGTTCAGCGCCGCGTCGAGCGGTTGCGGGCCGCCGACGCCAACGGAGACGGTCAGGTGACGGCCGAGGAAATGCGCGCCCATGCTCAGGCCCGCCGCGCCGAACGTCGCGCCGCCCAGTTCGATCGCCTGGACGCCGATAAGGACGGCTCCATCAGCCGCGCCGAGTTCGAGGCGCCGCGCCAGCAGGCGCGCGGAGAAGGCCGGATGGCCGCCGGCCGCTGGGGCCATGCACGAGGCGGCATGAAGCAGGGGCGCATGGGGGGCCACGCCGCGCGCGGCGGCGCGGACCGCTTTCCCATCGTCATCGCCGAAGCGGAGCGCAAGGCGACGGAAAGCTTCACCCGCATGGATGCGAACCGCGACGGGATGCTGAGCGTCGACGAACGCCGCGCCGCCATGCAGGCGGGCCGCGCCGAGATGCGTCAGAAGCGCGAGATGCGCCGGATGCAGCGTCCGTCGGCCGAGCGCCCGCAGGGGACGGCGTCGCCTTCGGCGCCCGTTTCGGAGTAAGGTGATGTCGGGGACGGCGGCTGGACCGCTCGCCCTTGTTGCAGCCAAGCAAAGAGGCGTGATTGGCGAAGGTCGCCGACCCCGACGAGGACCTGGTGAAGCGCGTGGGCGCGGGCGATCCTGCCGCCGTTCAGGCCATGGTCGCGCGCAAGCTGCCGCGCATGTTGTCGCTCGCTCAGCGGATGCTGGGCGACGCGGCGGAGGCTGAGGACGTGGCTCAGGAGGCGATGCTCAGAGCCTGGAAACAGGCGCCGCGCTGGACGCCCGGTCAGGCGCGCTTCGACACCTGGCTGCATCGCGTGGCCCTCAACCTCTGTTACGACCGCCTGCGCCGCCGCCGCGAGATCGCGACGGACGTCATGCCTGACCATATCGACGACGGCCCGGCGCCGGACCGGGGCCTGCTGGCCGCGGAGACGGGCGCCCAGGTTCAGGCGGCCCTGTCGCGCCTGCCCCCGCGCCAGCGCGAGGCCATCGTCCTGTGCCACTATCAGGAGCTGGGCAATATCGAGGCCGCCGCCCTGATGGAGATCAGCGTGGAGGCGCTGGAAAGCCTGTTGTCACGCGGGCGGCGGGCCTTGCGGACGGCGCTGGCGGACATCGCGCCGCAGGGCGTCGTGAAGGCGACGGGGAGATAAGGGCTGAAGATGACGACGATGGACCTGGAACGTTTTGAGCATCTGGCCGACGCCTATGGCGCGGACCTGCGCCGCTGGCCCGAAGCGGAGCGCGAGGCCGCGCGCCGGTTGTTGGTCGCCGATCCGCGCGCAGGGCGGGTTCTGGGCGAGGCGGACTTGCTGGACGCTTTTCTGGATGCCGCGCCGCGTCCGGCGCCGTCGCACGCCCTGCGCGAGCGGGTCATCGCTGATGCGGCGGGCGCCCATCTTGGGCGGCGCCGAGGGCTGTTGGGGCCGTTCGCGTGGATGTCGGGCGCAGGCTGGGCCGCCGCCGCCTGTGCGGGCGTGGCTTTCGGCATGGTGCTGACCAGTCAGATGACGGCGGAAATCAGGGCCGACACCGTCTTGTATCAGGCCAGTCTGACGGCGCCGGACGACGCGGAGATCCTGGCCGCTGGCCTGGGGGGATAGGTATGAACAAGGGTCTGAAGATCGCCCTGGCGGCCTCGGTCGCGCTCAACATCTTCGCCGTTGTCGGCGGGGGCACCGCTTGGGTGCTGTCGCGCAAGGCGCAGGAGCAGGCGGCGGAAGGGCGCCGGCCGGGCCGCAGCGAGCCCGTCTGGGCCGTGGTCGAGGCCTTGCCGCCCGCCGTGCGCGATCAGGTCAAGGGCGAGCTGCGCGCCAGCGCCCTTGAGGCGCGGCCAGACTTCGAGGACGCTCGCGCCGCGCGGCGCGAGGCCATCGCCATGACGGCGTCGGACGGCTTTGACGCCGTGGCGGTCGCCGCCCTGCTGGAACGCTCGCGCGCGTCGGAGATGCGCGGGCGGGCGCGGCTGGAAGCCGGGGCCGTCGAGACTCTGGGGCGGCTGTCGGCGGCCGATAGAAAGGCCCTGGCGCCGATCCTGTCGCGTCATAAGTCGAAAGCGCGCGACAAGGGCGCGGCGTCCGAGACGCAGCATCCGGCGCACAAGGCGGGCGATGCGGCGGGGGATCAGGCCGCGCGCTGAACCCGCTGAACCGGGCCGTCCACAGGCTTCATGGCGCCTTGCGGGGCTTTGACGGGCAGGTCGAACCAGACGGTGGTGCCGCGTCCCGGCTCGCTGTCGATCGTCATCCGGCCGCGATGCAGCTCGATCAGCGACTTGGTCAGGGCCAGGCCAAGACCCGTGCCCTGCGTCGATTTGGAATGCTGGCCTTCGACCTGTTCGAACGGCTGGGCCAGGCGCGCCAGGTCGTCCGCCGAGATGCCGATGCCGGTGTCGGCCACGGCGATGCGCACCGTCTCATCGTCTCGGGGAACCACGCTGACCCGGACCGCCCCGCCCTCGGGCGTGAACTTCACGGCGTTTGAGATCAGGTTCAGCAGGACCTGTTTCAGGCCTCGCTGATCGGCCTCGACGCGCAGGCCGTCCGGACAGGATAGGGCCAGCCGCAACTGGGACTCCAGGGCCTTGCCGCGCATCAGCCGCACCGCCTCGCCGCACAGCACGTCCAGCGCCACCGCCTCATAGTGCAGGGTCAGCTTGCCCGCCTCGATCTTGGCCATGTCGAGGATGTCGTTGATCAGGCTGAGCAAGTGCTGGCCCGAGGCGTGGATGTCGGCGGCGTAACCCTTGTAACGAGGGTCGCCCAGCGGCCCGAACATCTCGCCCGCCATGATCTCCGAGAAGCCGTTGATGGCGTTCAGCGGCGTGCGCAGTTCATGGCTCATATTGGCCAAGAACTCGGACTTGGCGCGGTTGGCGTCTTCGGCGCGGGTCATGGCGACCTCATATTTGCGCGCGAGCAGGGACAGCTTGTCCTGGCTGGCCTCCAGCTCTTCGACCATGGCGCGCAGTTCATCGGCGGCGCGGCGGCGCTCGGCCTCCTGGCGGCGGACGACGGTGATGTCGGCGCAGATCACCACCGTGCCCCCGTCGCCGGTGAAGCGCTCAGCCATCTGCAGCCAGCGGCCATCCTTCAGCTCGACCTCGCGTACGCCTGCGCGGCCTTCGACGGAGGGACGCTCGGACTTGATGGCGTCGGCGGCGATGCGGTTGAGCTCGTCCTTCAGCGCGCCGCGCCGAACGACGCCGGGCGGAAAGGCGAAGGCGTCCTGAAAGCCCTGATTCCACAGGATCAGACGGCCGCGTCGGTCGAACAGGACGAATGCGTCCGACACGCTCTCGATCGCGTCGCGCAACCGACCCTCGGCGGCCTGGGCCTGCGCCTTGGTGCGGCGCGCGTCGGTCACGTCCAGCGCCACGCCCATCAGGCTGACGAAGGCGCCGTCGCGGCGGGGCTGGCGCGACTGGCCGCGCGCGTCGATCCACCGGACGCCGCCCGATTTCAGCGGAATCGGGAAGGCGGCCTCGAACGCGCCGCTGACGGCCGCTTCGTCCAGGGCCTGATGCAGCACGTCGCGATAGGAGGGGTGGACGCGCTCGATCAGAGCCTGCGTCGTCAGCCGCGTGCCCTCCTCGACCTCCAGAAGGGCGGCCATATAGTCGGACAGGACCATCTCGCCGCGACTGATGTCCCACTCCCATATGCCGCAACGAGCGGCCTCGACCGCCACGCGGAAGCGCCGCTCGGTCTCGGCCCAGCGACGGCCTGCCCGCATCTGGCGGCTGTTCTGAACGGCGATGACGGCCAGCATCAGCACCACGAGCAGCAAGGGCCCGGCCAGCATCCAGGCGTCTTCCAGCCAGGCGGCCAGGCCGTGGGCGCGGGGCAGGGCGGCCACCACGGCCAGCCCGGTGTCGCCGATGGGCGCGACGGCGGCCGAGCGCGCCTGTCCGTCCGGTCCCTTGACCGCGCGGCCCGGCTCGGCCGGGGTATGGCCCGCCGGCATGACCGACAGGGTCACGTCCCTCAGGCTGGGCTTGAGTTCAGGCAGGGGCGTGCGGGCCAGCAGGATCGCGCCGCCGCCCGCCGTGACGCTCTGGGTCATGCCGTCCTCGCCCAGCTGGACGGCGGAGATAGCGGCGGCGGGGGCGGACAGGCGCGCGCCGCTGGCGGCCAGAATCTGGCCCTGCGGGTCCACGATCATGAAGGCGGCTTCGGGCGCCAGACCGCGCGCATGATCAAGGGCGGCGGCGGGCTGAGCGGGCGTCTGGTTCAGGGCGCGGGCGCCTGCGCGCAGGGCCAGGGCGGCGCGGTTGGCCTGGGCCTCGACCTGCGAGGCGGCCAGGCGGGCTTCCAGGCTGAGGGCTTCGATGCGGGCGGCCTCGGCTTCGCGGCGGGGCCGGTCGGCTTCGCGCAGGACCAGCAGGGCGTAAGCCACAAGCGCAATGGCGACGGCGAGCGCAAGGATGCGCGCCCAGGGAGCGGATCGCGCGCCCTGTCGGTCCGTGGCCCTGCGGCCCGGCCCATAGCTGCGCCGCTCTATGCCCTGCAAAAGGCGACCTCCTGTGCCGATTCAGCGAAGAATCTAGGCTGTGTCGCCGACTCCTGTCGAGGGTCGGCGGCCGGGAGGGGGCCTCAAGGCTGCGCTTGGCCGCTAAGCCTCGGTTTCGAAAGGCGGGGCGGCCTCGCCGGGCCCGGTTCGCGCGGCTTCGTGCGGAGGGGCGAGCACGTCGGTGATCCGACGCAGCACCGTCTGGGCCCGGCGCGCCAGGCGCACGGTCTCGGGCGGGGCGTCTTCCGGGGCCTCGGCCACCGACGCCAGCAGTTCGCGCGCCAGATCCATCAGGTCAGGCGCGGCGGCGATCAGGCGGGACTGGAACTCGATGCGCTGAGGATCGCGGTCGTATTCGGCGCCGGGCACGCGCCAGCCGCCCCAGTCGGCCTTGTCGGTGACCACGACCGGATAGCTGCCGGGGAAGGGATGGTGGGCGCAATCGGCGGCGTCCTGCCACTTGTTGCGCGCGCGCAGGATGCGCCAGTCGCCTATGGCTGTGGCCGCGCGGTCCTCAGCGGGCAGTTGCAGCTCGGCGCCGGCGAATTCACGCCCCAGACCCACGTCGTAGGTGATGCGGACGGGCTCGTCGAAGCCCTTGGCCCAGACCGGATTGACCTTCTCGACCTGGGCCCAGACGCCGACGCTTTCGACCCAGACCTTCTGGCCCTTCTGGAACTGGGCGCGCGCCATGCCGGTCTCTCCTGAAAATCAAAGAGGCAGCATGGCGCGTCAGCTGTTATCGCGGGGTTCCGCGACATGGTTAGCGGGCCTTAAAGCCGTCAGCCGGGGCGGGAAATCTCTTCCAGCGCCTCTCCGGCGTAGCGTTCCTTGACCCGTGTGGACAGGTCGCCTAGCGACACCACCCCGACCAGGCGGCCGTCCTTGTCCACCACCGGCAAGCGGCGGATCTGACGCGACGACATCAGGTCCAGGGCGACCTTCAAATCATCGTCGGCCCGCACCACAAGGGCGTCGCGCGACAGCACGTCCAGCACCCGCGCGTTCGGCCCGGCCCCAGAGGCTACGCCGCGCACGACGATATCGCGGTCGGTCAGGGCGCCGATCAGCCGGTCGCCGTCGGCCACGGGGATAAAGCCGAAGTCGCCCGCCGCCATGCGTCCGGCGACGGCCTGCAGGGTGTCTTCGGGGCGGGCGACCTGCACGTCCTTGCTCATCACGTCGCGAATCTTCATGGCGTTCTCCCGGTGAAAGGGGCTCGTGGCGGCCCTGCGGGGAAACCCGCGCGCGAGGCGTGCAGTTCCACCGCAGGCGTGTTGGCGACGTTCGCCAGGACGCCCGCCATCGTAATCGATCGCGGCGCGCCCAATATGTTAGCGGAGGCGCAGCCTGGCGGCCGAGCTTGTGTGTGATAGGCAGGGGGGCGACGCGCCCTGCGTCAGGCGAACCGGTGAAATAAAAGGCGGATTGATCGGGCATGGCGAACATCGACCTGGCCAAGCGGGCCTATGATCACGGCTGGCGCCTGGACCCCATCGTCCGCAGCCTGCTGGACACCGACTTCTACAAGCTGCTGATGCTGCAGCTGATCTGGCGGCGGTTCCGCGACGTGCCGGTGACGTTCTCGGTCATCAACCGCACGACTTCGGTGCGCCTGGCCGAAGAGGTGGACGAGGCCGAACTGCGCGCCCAGCTGGACCACGCCCGCTCCTTGCGCTTCACCAACCGCGAGCTGATCTGGCTGGGCGGCAACACCTTCTACGGGGTGAAGTCGATCTTCAGCCCGGACTTTCTGGCGTGGCTGGCCGAATATCGTCTGCCGGAATACGACCTCTCGCGCAGCGCCGACGGTCAGTACCGGCTCGAGTTTTCGGGAAGCTGGGCCGATGTCACCCTGTGGGAAATCCCCGCCCTGTCGATCCTGAACGAGCTGCGCAGCCGCCGGGCCTTGCGCCGAATGGGCCGGTTCGAACTGGACATCCTCTATTCGCGCGCCAAGACCAAGCTGTGGAGCAAGATCGAGCGCCTGCGACAGCTGGAGCCGCTGTCCCTGTCCGACTTCGGAACGCGCCGCCGCCACGGCTTCCTGTGGCAGGGCTGGTGCGTCGAAGCGCTGAAGGAGGGGCTGGGAAGCGCCTTCATCGGCACCTCCAACGTCCTGCTGGCCATGAACAACGACCTTGAGGCCATCGGCACCAACGGCCACGAACTGCCGATGGTGCTGGCGGCGATGGCGGGCGAGGACGAGGCGGCTCTGCGCGCCGCGCCCTATCGGGTGCTGGAGGAATGGCGCGCCGCCTATGACGGCAATCTGCTGATCGCGCTGCCGGACGCTTTCGGCACGCAGGCGTTTCTGAACGACGCGCCCGACTGGCTGGCCGACTGGAAGGGCTTCCGCCCCGATTCCGCTCCGCCGATCGAGGGCGGCGAGATCATCATGAAGTGGTGGGCGTCCAAGGGCCGCGACCCGCGCGAACGACTGCTGGTCCTGGCCGATGGGCTGGACGTGGACGGCATCGAGGCGGCCCACGCCCACTTCAAGGGCCGGGTGCGCACCAGCTTCGGCTGGGGCACCAATCTGACCAACGACTTCCGCGACTGCGCGCCGGTCGAGGCGCCTGAACTTCTGCCCCTGTCGCTGGTGTGCAAGGTGACGCAGGCGGCGGGCCGCCCGGCCGTCAAGCTGTCGGACAATGTCGAAAAGGCCACCGGCGACCGCGCCGAGATCGAACGCTATCTGCGCGTCTTCGGCGAGGCGGGACGGGGGCGGCAGGCCGTGCGCGTCTGAACGGAACCGCCAAGCTTGGCTGGGCATTGACTCGCCAGCGGCCGTGGACGCGGCCCTTACCCAGCAGGACGCCTGTCATGACCACCTATAACGTCGGCTACATCATCGGCAGCCTGGCCAAGGGCTCGATCAACCGCAAACTGGCCAAGGCGCTGGTTCGATTGGCGCCGGACAAGCTGAACATGAGCGAGATCAGCTTCGCCGACCTGCCGCTCTATTCCTCTGACTACGACGCCGACTATCCGGCCGTCGCCAACGACTTCAAGGCGGCGATCAAGGGCTCCGACGCCATCCTGATCGTCACGCCGGAATACAACCGCTCCATCCCCGGCGGGCTGAAGAACGCGCTGGACTGGGCCAGCCGGCCCTATGGGACCAATGTCTTCAAGAACAAGCCGACGGCGGTCATCGGCGCCTCGCCCGGCGCCATCGGCACGGCGGTCGGTCAACAGGCCCTGCGCCCGATCCTGGGCTTCCTCCAGGCCCCGCAGATGAACGCGGTCGAGGCCTACATCCAGTTCAAGCCGGACCTGATCGACGATGACGGAAACGTCAGCGTCCCCGGCACCGAACAGTTCCTGCGCGACTATATGGAAGCCTTCCACCAGCATATGGCGCGGGTGCTGACCGTCCTGCCGCGCGGCGCCTGAGGGGGCGTCAGGCGTCCAGCGACCAGACCCGCGTGCGCTTGACCTCCTGCTCCTCCAGCTCGCGCGTCGTGGGCACCCGGTATTCCGCCAGCAGGCTGAGCCCTTCCTTAGGGAAATAGGTGCGGCCGGGGTCGCCGACCAACACGCTTGTTCCGGCTGAGCGCGCCTGCTTCAGCCATGCCAGCATCGTCTGCGCCATCGGCCCCTCATAGAAGACGTCCCCGGCGCAGATCAGGTCGAACGACGCAGACGGCGCCTCCAGCAGATTGTCGGCGGTGAAGGCGATCTGGACGCCGTTGGCCTGCGCGTTCGCGGCCACGGCGGCGGCGCAGAAGGGGTCGATGTCGGCGGCCAGGACCGAGGCGGCGCCGGCCTTCATCGCCGCGATCCCGACGAGGCCCGATCCAGCGGCCAGGTCCAGCACCCGGCGCCCCGCTACAGCCTCCGGATGGTCCAGCAGCCAGCGCGCCAACGCCTGTCCGCCCGCCCAGGCGAAGGCCCAGAACGGAGGCGGCAGGCCCATCTCGCCAAGCTCTTCTTCCGTCAGGCGCCAGATGGGCGTGACCTCGTCTGCCAGCCACAGGGCGATTTCGGGCGTGTGCGAGACGGGCTGAAGACGGGTGTTGTCGCGAATGAAACGGGCAGGGTCGGCGATGCGCCTAGTCGAGCTCACGGGCGCCCTCGACGACGGCCTGATAGACCAGCGACCGGTCCGGCCCGCGCGTCATGTGCAGCAGCACCCAGGTCGAACCCTTGCGCGCCACGATCACTCTGACCTGATCGTTGAACACGCCGTCGGCGAACCCGGCCGGGGCCACGGTGTCGCTCAGAAGGATTAAGGCGCTCATGCCGGAACCGCAGCGGGCGATGCCGGTGCAGGCGAAGACGGTCTCATAACCGCCCTCGCGCAGGGCGTCTTCATAATGCCGCGCCATGTCGATCGGCGCGACGGCAGGGCGCACCACATAGTCCAGGTGGCTGATCTGGCCCTGCATGCGAAGGGCGCCTTCAGAAGCGGCGCCTTCGGCCACGGCGGCGGTCGGCAAGGTGATCTCGGCCACCGACAACTGCCGCCAGGCGCGAATGCGCGCCCCGTCGAGGCGCGGCAGGTCCCTGTAGTCGCGTGCGCCGCGCACGTCTTCCGCGTGAAATGGCGCGGGGGCGGAGGCGACCGCTGAAAGCGGCGCGGCTGTCGACAGGAAAGCGGCGACGAGGGCGAGGAGACTACGCATGAGGGCAAGCTAGGGGGCGCCGAAGCCTCTGGCAATAAAGTCAGCACAGGCTGATAAAAAGTCAGGTTGACATGACATAAGGCTGGTGTCAGGTTTTCGTGACATAAAGTCAGGAGCACCTGCTATGCCGGCCCTTTCTAAGCAACACGTTCCGGCGGGACGCCGCTACGTCCTGCGCACGTTCGGCTTTATGGCGGCCTATGTGGCGATCTGCGTGGCGATGATGACCACGGACCTGTTCGATGGCGTCATCGGCAGGCCTGTCGGTTGGGCGCTCGCCGCTATGGTCGTCGCCCCCGTGGTGGGGCAAATCTGGGCCACCCTGGCCCTGATGCGCGACAGCGACGAGTTCGTGCGCATGGTCACGGCCAAGCAGTTCATCATCGCCTCGGGGCTGGCGATGGCGGCGGCGACCTTCTGGGGCTTCGGCGAGAGTTTCGCCGGGGCGCCGCATCTGCCGGCCTGGCTGATCTATCCGCTGTTCTGGGCTGCGTTCGGCCTGGTCTCGTCCTTCATCCGGTCATCGAACTGATGAAGAACAAGCTGAAACTGCTGCGCGCCGAGAGGAACTGGACCCAGGAGCAACTGGGTCAGGCGCTGGGCGTGTCGCGCCAGGCGGTCAATGCTTTGGAGACTGAAAAGCACGACCCTTCGCTGGACTTGGCCTATCGCATCGCCGCCCTGTTCGAACAGCCGGTCGAGGACATCTTCGAGAACCCGCATGCCTGACGCGTCAAGTCAGGATAACCTTACTTCATAATCGCCCGCGTCACCGTCACCGGGGGAGACGTGGGCGCACGGCGACGGCGCCGGGCGTGACGCTGAAACGCGTCGACGACGCCCGGCGCTTCATCATGATCGACCAACCGGAACGATTGGGCGCCCTGATCAGGCGGCCGGCGCTTTCAGGCGCAAGTCCTCGGTCACGTCGCCTGCCTTGGTCGGAGCGCCTGCGAACTCGGCTGCATACTCCGGCGACAGGGCGCTCTGGAAGGCCGACAGCGGCAAGGTCAGGTAGTAGGCGCCCTCGACATAGGGACCGACCGCATAGGCGTCCAGCAGGAAGGTCAGGCCGCCCGCCTTGCCCGGCGTGGAGCCCGGAGCCAGCGTCACGGCCACGTCCTTCAGCTTGGGACAGGTCCACGTTCCGCTGGTGGTCGAGACGGGCGTGGCGCCGGGGCGTTTGGTCTTGGCGGTGTTCACCGCCTGGCACAGGGCGCGCTCCAGATTGGTCTTGTCGGCCTTGTCGGCGAACAGGTCGGCGGCGGCGATGCGGCGGCCTTCGCTCTTGTCCCACAGCAGGCCGGTGGCGACCGTGTTCGGGTGGGCGCCGCCCGAATAGTCGAAGTCGGTCCGCATCAGGCTGAACAGGCGGCCGGTCTCGATCGGGGCGCCGTAGACGATGGTCTTCTCATAGGGGGGCATGCCTTCGGGCGAGCCGGCCTCGGTGCGGTCGGCCTGGGCGCCCTCGGCGTATTCCTTCAGCTTGGCCACCTCGTCGCGGTACAGCGGAGTGTACAGCGCCGGATAGGACAGCACGGCCTCCGGCAGGCTCAGGCTGACCTTGGCGTAGGGCGTGGCGCTGTCGTACTTCAGCGGCCCTTCGACGGCGTGGGCGGAGGCGGCCGGCGCGGCCGGGGCCTCCTTCTTCTCATTGCGCTGGCACGCGGCGAGCGAGGCCGCGACGGCGGCGGTGACGAGAAGGACGCGAAGGGGGCGCGAAGGGATCATGCCGGGCTCCTTTGGAACGGTTCGATCAGAAAGCTAGGCCGTTGAACGCTATGGCGGCCAGAAGGATCAACCCCGCATCGCGATTTGATTTGAAAAGACGCAGGGACAGCTTCGGATCGTCCGGCCGCAACCGCCGCACCTGCCAGACGAAATGCAGGGCGTAGAGCGCCAGACCGACATAGAAGACCGGCGCCAGGCCCGCGACGTAGCCCGCCGCCCCCGCCAGGGCCACGGCCAGGATGTAAAAGACGGCCACGCCTTCCTTCACCTTGCCGCCCAGCGCTCGTGCCGAGGACTTTACCCCGGCCATGACGTCGTCCTCGATGTCCTGAAGCGCATAGATGGTGTCGTAACCCAGGGTCCAGAACAGCCCGCCCGCATAGAGCAGCCCCGCCGACAGGGCCAGGTTCCCCATGCGGTTCAGACCCTCGGCCATCCAGTAGCTGTCGCCGCTGAGCTTGACCTGCAGCACATAGAGCCAGCCGAGCGCGAACAGCCCGCCCGTCGCGGCGGCGAAGCCCAGCAGGGCGCCCCAGTTGAAGGTCAGGCCTAGCCAGGCCTGCGGCCACCAGGTGATGCGCTTCATGAAGGGATAGGCCGCCACCAGCCCCAGCGACAGGGCGCCCAGCAGCACCGACATCAGGTTCATCGTCAGCAGGATGCACAGGCTGATGAGGCTGAGGCCGCCGACGAAGGCCCACGCCTGCTTGACGCTGATCTGGCCTGCCGGAATAGGCCGCAAAGCGGTGCGCGCGACCTGGGCGTCGAAGTCGCGGTCGACGATGTCGTTCACCGCACAGCCCGCCCCGCGCATCAGGGCGGCGCCGATGGCGAAGCCGACGACCAGCCACAGCTCATAGCCGCCGAACGGCCGGTCGTACTGGTTCAGCGCCAGCATGATCCCCTGCCATCCAGGCAGCAGCAGCAGCCACGTCCCGATCGGCCGGTCGAAGCGGCCCAGCTTCAGCCAGGGCTTCAGACGCTCGGGCGCATGCCGATCGACCCAGTTCTGGCCAGCGGCGTCGGGAAGCGGGGCTGTGTTCATGCCTCTGGTCTTAGCCCCCAAGGCGGCGCGGGGTGAAGAGGCTGCATCAGATCGCCGTTGCATAAGGTCTTTCACCGGCCAGACAGGCGAGGGGATCGGAGAGGCCGGGCTTGCGCGCCCGAGCCGTCCAGATCAGGGTCGTGATCGGGAACAGCAGCCGGGCGGACAGGACGGATGACGACGCGCACAAGAGCTCCTTTACCGTGGCTGCTGCTTTTGACCTGGATGGTGCTGCTGGGGGCGGCCGTCGGGGGCTTTCTGACGGGGGAGTTCAGCGTCACCTTCGTCGGCGTCGGGACCTTTCTGCTGACCCTGGTTCCCTTCTGGCTGGCGCCGCGCGTGGGGCTGAATCTGCCGATCGGCTTCGTCACCGCCATCGCCGTCTTCCTGTGCGCCACCCTGTTCCTGGGCGAACTGGGCGATTTCTACGAGCGCTACTGGTGGTGGGACGTGGTGCTGCACGGCGGTTCGGCCGTGGCCTTCGGCCTGGTCGGCGCCCTGCTGATGCTGATGCTGGTGCAGGGAAGCCAGCTGAAGGCGGCGTCCCTGACGGTGGCCTTCTTCGCCTTCTGCTTCGCCGTGACCATCGGCGCCCTGTGGGAGATCTGGGAGTTCATGCTGGACCAAGTGTTCGGCCTCAACACCCAGAAGTCCGGCCTGGTCGACACCATGTGGGACCTGATCGTCGACGCCATCGGCGCCCTGATCGGGGCGGGCGCCGGCTGGGCCTATCTGAAAGGGCGCGAAGGCGGGCCGCTGGTGCGGGCCATGCGCGCCTTCGTCGACAGGAACCGGCGTCTGTTCGGCGGCTGACGACGCCTATTGCGCCAGTCGCCCCTGCGCCGCATCGGCGGAAAAGACGACCGCAGGGTCCGGTTCGCGGCATTCCAGACCGGGCCGGTCCAGACGGCGCAGGACGTGGCGCATGATGTTCAGCCGCGCTGTCTTCTTCTTGTCAGTCGCCACTACGGTCCAGGGGGCATAGTCGACATGGGTGCGATTCAGCATTTCATCGCGGGCGGCGGAATAGGCGCTCCAGCGGGCCTGAGCCTCGGCGTCCAGGGCTGAGACCTTGAAGCGTTTCAGCGGATGGTCGACGCGCTCCTCCAGACGGCGGGCTTGTTCGTCGCGGCTGATGTCCAGCCACAGCTTGATCAGCAGGGTCCCCGACTGGGTCAGCATCCGCTCGAAGTGCGGAGCGTCGTGCAAAAAGCGCTCGTGCTGCGCGGGCGTGCAGAAACCCATGACCGGCTCGACCCCGGCCCGGTTGTACCAGGAGCGGTTGAAGATCACGATTTCCCCCGCCGCCGGCAGATGGGCGGCGTAGCGCTGGAAATACCATTGGGTCGTCTCGCGCTCGGTCGGCTTGGGCAGGGCGACCACCCGCGTCTGGCGCGGCGCCATATACTCGGTCATCCGCTTGATCGCCCCGTCCTTGCCGGCGGCGTCGCGCCCTTCGAAGACGATGACGACCTTCAACCCCTGTTCGATGGCCCAGGCCTGGGTCTCGACCATCTGGATCTGCAGGGCTTCGAGGATGTCGGCATAGTCGTCCTTGGCCATCGGCGTGTCCCCGTGTCGTGATGTATCGACCTTGCGGCTATTTCGCCGGACGCGCCAGAGGCGGCCGGCTTGAAGGATCAACGCGCGGTTCGATGCATTGGCCCCCTATGGCGACGCGTGCGACCCCTGTTGCGGATCTGTGGAGCGGACTATGGGCGGCGATCCTGGCCGCCTGCGGCTTGTTCGCGCTCGTGGACGCCTTCGCGCCGGCTCAGGACCTCCCCTGGAAGCCTCTGGACCTGCGTCAGCCGATCGGCGCGGCGACCGCCGCCAAGCTCGCGGCGTTGGAGGTGTCCGACGCGGACACGGCGCAACGCGCCGATCAACTGACGGCTCAATGCCTGACCCTGCTGCGGCAAGCCGGCGTGACCGCGTCGCGGGTCCCGGATCAGGATGACGGCGGCTTCTGCGTGGTGCGCGGCGCGATCAGGATTTCCGGCGGCGAGCAGACGCCGCTCAATCCGGCGGGGGTGGTCATGCGCTGCCCCATGGCCGCGCGTCTGTTTCTGTGGGATCGCGAGATAGTGCAGCCGGCGTCGCGCGACATCCTTGGGTCGCAGGCGACGCGGATCGACAACCTGGGGACCTTCGCCTGCCGCCGAGTCTATGGCTCGCGCGATGCGGCCGCGCGGCCCAGCCAGCATGCGCGCGCCAACGCCCTGGACGTCAGCGGGGTAAGGCTTTCGGATGGCCGCCGGGTGTCGGTGGCGGAGGATTGGGACGGTTTGGGGCCGACAGGACGCGAAGGCGCAATCTTTCTTCGGCGTCTGCGCGACGGCGGGTGCAAGTTGTTCAAAAATGTCCTGACGCCGGACTATAATGCTGCGCATCGGGACCACTTTCATCTAGACGCCGCCGCCACAGGCGTGTGCGCAAGGACCCGAGATTAACTGTAAAGGCCGTCGTTCCAGATTCGCTTTACAGTTGACCGCTGTGGATAGTCGGGTGACAACATCGGCGCAGTCCGGATTTCACGTGGGGTCCAAACCCGCGTCTTGCTCCTTCGCCTGAACGAGCTTGTCCAGATGGGCTGACGGGCGATCCTGCAAGGACGTCCGCCTGGAAAAGCGCGTTTACGGAGACGCAATATGGCGACCGGCACGGTCAAGTGGTTCAACCCCACCAAGGGCTTCGGCTTCATTCAACCCGACACCGGCGGCTCGGACGTTTTCGTCCACATCACCGCCGTTCAGAAGGCTGGTCTGGTGGGCCTCGATGAAAACGCCAAGGTCGAATACGAGCTGGAAACCCAGCGCGGCAAGACCTCGGCTGTGGACCTCAAGGTTCTCTAAGGCCAAGAATCCTAAAGGATTCTACGAAGAGACGCGGAGGGCGACCTCCGCGTCTTTTTTGTTGGGCGCTTGCCGTGAACTCATGGCGTCAGCTCCGCCCGCAGGCGATCCGGCGTCAGGCCGCTCGCCCGCAACTCGGCCAGGGTGACGGAGCGGTCGCGCTTGGCGTAGCGGCGGCCGTCCGGTCCGGCCAGGAGGCGGTGGTGGCGATAAACGGGCGCGGGCCAGCCCATCAGGGCCTGGATCAACCGCTGGATATGGGTCGCTTCGAACAGGTCCTGGCCGCGAATGACATGGCTGACCTTCTGCAGGGCGTCGTCGTGCGTCACCGCCAGGTGATAGGCCGTTCCCGCGTCCTTGCGGGCCAGCACGACGTCGCCCGCCGTCTCCGGCCGCGCCTTGATGCGCCCGCTTTCGCCGTCGGGGCCTGAGCCTTCCTCGATGAAGTTCAAGCCGTCCCAGGCGGCGCCGCCCAGCGCCTCCCTGGCGCGATCCAGCGACAGCCGCCAGGCGAAGGGGCGCCCTTCAGCCAGCAGGCGCGCCTCCTCGTCGGCCGGGTGCGGGCCGGGCCGGGCGGCCTCGGCGGGGCCGTGAGGCGCATCGCCGATGGCGTCCAATATCTCCTTGCGGGTGCGGAAACAGCGGTAGAGCAGGCCTCGCCGCTCCAGCGCCTCGACCACGGCGGCGTAGTCGGCCAGGTGATCGGACTGGCGCCGCACCGGCGTCTCCCAATCCAGCCCCAGCCAGGCCAGATCCTCGAAGATCCCGACCTCGAACTCGGGCCGACATCGCGTCGGGTCGATGTCCTCGATCCGCAGCAGGAAGCGCCCGCCCGCATCCTTCGCCGCCCGCCAGGCCGTCAGGGCCGAGAAGGCATGGCCCTTGTGCAGACGGCCGGTAGGTGAAGGCGCGAAACGGGTGACGAACATGGCGTCGGCGAAACGGGTCAGACCCGCTTCAACGCTCCTGCTTTCTCCGCCTGATCCACGGCGGCGCGGATGTCGACCTCGGACACGAAGTCGAACTGGGCGATCAGGTCTTCAAGGCTGAAGACGTGCTGCGACAGCGCCCAGTGCATGGCGTGGGCCACAGGCCCGGCGTAGGCGGGGGCCGTCATGGCGGTGCGGCTGTAGCGGGTCAGCGCTTCGCGATGGGGCAGGGTGAAGCGATGGGCGCGCGGCGTCAGCCGTTCCTGCGCCATGGCGATCTCATCGCGGAAGGCGGATGAGGCGGCCAGTTGCGCCAGCCGCTGCCCCAGGCCCGCCAGGTGCTGTTGCAGGGCGCGGCCGCCGTCCTGACCGGATGGCGGCAGATAGGCCCGGAAGGCGGGGTCCTGCATGGCGGCCTGTTCCAGCAGGTTGAAAAGGATGCGGCCATGCAAGGCGGCGATGGAGAAGGTGATGTGCAGCGACGCCGCGTCCTGGGCCAGGGCGTCGTGGTAGCAGCCGCGCGGCAGGTAAAGCACGTCGCCCGGCCGCATCATCACCTCGGCCAGCAGGCGGCCCTTGGTCTGGTCGAACCAGCGGCGCATGTCGCCGACGTCGGACGGCATCTCGACCGGGGCGTCGGCGCGGTTCTCATAGATGCGCCACAGTTTCTCGCCCTCGGTCTGAACGGCGAAGACATCCGTCAGGTCGAAATGGGCGCCGAAAGCCTGCACCCCCTTGAACGAGCAATAGATATTGGCGCCCGCACTGGCGGCGAAGGTGCGGCCGAGGATCGAGGACAGTTCGGCGATCGGCTGGGTCAGATCCTGCACGTCGCCGGCGATCAGGCTGGCCCCCTCGGCGACGAACAGCGCCACCTTGGCCGGATCGGGGCGGAAGGCCGGCCCGGATTGGGTCTGGACGGTGCGGCAATAGCGTTCGGGCGGCACGGGCTGGGTGTTCTGCACCAGTTTCAGGCTCTGGGCCGTCCAGATCGAGGGCTGGTTCAGCAGGCCGTTGAACGTCGACCAGTCCAGCAGGGCCCGCTTGGCGGCGCCTGCTTCCGCGGGGATATGCAGCGGTTTTCGGCCGTGGAATTCGGCGAAGAAACGATCAGGCGTGATCGGGTGGAGAAGATCGTCCAAGGTACGCATGGCGCGATGCTAAAGCGGCGCCGTTTTTCTGTCGATACGATCCCATGGCCCTTGCTCCGTCTCCCGCCTCCGTCGCCGCCGCCCGCGAGGCTCTGGCCGCCGCCGATCCGGCCCTGGCGCGCGCCCACGCCTCGACGCCCGTGTTTGAATGGCGGTTGAGGCCCGGCGGCTATGAGGGCCTGTTCCGCATGATTGTCGAGCAGCAGGTTTCGGTGGCGGCCGCCGCCTCGATCTGGAGACGGGTGGTCGAGGGGCTGGACGGGCAGGTGACGCCCGAGGCGGTTCTGGCGCGCGATGTCGAGACGCTGCGGAGCTTCGGCTTGTCCGGCCAGAAGGCGAAGTACGGCCATGAGATCGCCCGCGCCCAGACCGAGGGTCATATCGACTTCGACCATCTGGAGCGGTTGGACGACGCCGAGGCCATCGCCGCCCTTGTGGCCATCAAGGGGGTGGGGCGGTGGACGGCCGAGACCTTCCTGATGTTCTGCGAGGGGCGACAGGACGTCTTCCCCGGCGGCGACGTGGCCCTGCAGGAGGCCATGCGCTGGGCGGACCGCGCCGAGGACCGTCCAAATGAGAAACAGGCCTACGCCCGGGCCGAGATCTGGCGGCCGCATCGCGCGGTGGCGGCGCATTTGCTCTGGGGGTGGTATGGTGGCGTTCGGCGCGGCGAAATCGCGCTGGACGAGGGCGCCTGATCCTCGTCTTCATGAAGGCTGGGGGCGACCCCGAAGACGGCGCCCGGCGGCGCCCTGGGGATGATGACGATGTTGGAGCCGATCGCGGGCGCAGACCTGGTTCGTCCGGCTGCGGTGCTGCCGCTGCTGGATTTCGCGGGCGTGGCCGTGTTCGCCGCCACCGGCGCCCTGGCGGCGTCCCGGGCCAAGCACGATGTTCTGACCTTTGCCTTTTTCGCCGCCGTCACCGGCATGGGCGGGGGCACCCTGCGCGACCTGTTGATCGGGGCGCCGGTCTTCTGGGTGCAGGACTGGGTCTATGTGGCGGTTTGTGTGGCGGTGGCCGTCGGCTTCTGGCTGCTGGGCGCGCGCTCGTGGCGGTTCCGGGCCTTGCTGTGGCTGGATGCGGTCGGGCTGGCGGCCTATGGCGTCATGGGGGCGGCCAAGGCGGCGTCCTATGGCGTGACGCCGTTGATCTGCATCGTCATGGGCGTGCTGACAGCCTGTTTCGGCGGCATTGTGCGCGACGTGCTGGCGCACCAGCCCTCCATCCTGCTGCGGCGCGAGCTGAACATCACCGCCGCCCTGGTCTCGGCGGCCCTGTTCGTCGGGCTGAAGGCCGTGAGCCTTCCCACATGGCCCGCTGTGGCGGTGGCTGTCGTGGCCGGGTTCGGCGTGCGGGCCGGCGCTCTGAAATGGGGCTGGAGCCTGCCCGCCTTCCCAACCGCCGCTTCGCGATATTGAACCCAACTGACGAGAACGCAGATGAACGACCTTCCTGCCGCCTATGCAGCCGCGCCCCGTTGGCCCTTTGGCGACAGCCCTGAACTGGCTGATGAATTGCTGGCCCTGGTGCTGGCCGGCGGCAAGCGCGCGACCTGTTCGTCGCTGGCGTCGTGCGAGGCCGACATCATGCCGACCGTGGGCGAGGTCAGCGTCATTCTGGACGGCGCCGGCGTTCCTCGCTGCGCGATCCGTACGACCGAGGTCGAGATCATGCCCTTCGAGCAGGTTAGCGAGGACTTCGCCCGGGCCGAGGGGGAGGGCGACCTGAGCTACGAATGGTGGCACCACGCCCATGAGGCCTATTTCCGCCGCGAAGGCACCTGGGCGCCGGGCATGAAGGTGGTCTGCGAACGCTTTGAACTGGTCGAGGAGTTCTGACCGCCGCGTCACGAAAACGCGCCGTATCTGTCATGGCGATGCGGGAGAATCAGGCGTAGGGTTTCGCCATCAGACCAAGGAAGGAGACGTGTCTTCAGTCCTGTCGCGTCGATAACCCCCCGTATCTGCGGGAGGGCCTGATGCAGGTCCTGACCCGTCCGCCGTCCGGCTTTCCAGCCCTGGTGCTGAACGCCGATTTCAGGCCCTTGTCCTACTTCCCTTTGTCGCTTTGGCCCTGGGAAGAGGTGGTCAAGGCCGTGTGGCAGGACCGCGTCGACGTGGTCGCCACCTATGACAAGGTCGTGCGAAGCCCCTCGCTGGAGATGCAGCTGCCCAGCGTGGTCTGCCTGAAGTCCTATGTGGACCAGGACCGCAAGCCGGCCTTCACCCGTTTCAACGTCTTCCTGCGCGACGGTTTCGCCTGTCAGTACTGCGGCGAGCCGGGCACGTCCCAGGACCTGACCTTCGATCACGTCATCCCGCGCTCGCGCGGCGGGCGCACGACGTGGCAGAACATCGTCGCCGCTTGCGGACCCTGCAACCTGAAGAAGGGCGGCCGCACGCCCGGCCAGGCGCAGATGCCCCTGCGCCGCACCGCCCACCAACCCAGCGCCTGGCAGCTGCAACAGGCGGGACGTCGTTTCCCGCCGCACTTCCTGCACCAGAGCTGGCTCGACTATCTCTACTGGGACATCGAGCTGGAACCCTAGGCCGGGCGGCATGAAAAAAGGCCCGCCGAGGCGAGCCTTGAAGTTTTCAGCTCCAGAAGCGACGGAAAGCGAATGCTTCCCGTCGCCCTGTTTGACCTTCGTTCCGATTAGAACTTCAGACGCAGGCCGAAGGTGTAGTAGCGGCCAATCGCATCATAGGTCTGCGGGAAGGTGTTCCCGTTGTTGGACGCCGTGGTGCCGATGTTCGAGCCGACCTCGGGGGGCGCCTCGTTCAGCAGGTTGTTGACCGTCGCCGTGAAGCGCACGGTTTCGGTGAGGTCCCAACGCGCGGTCAGATCGAAGTAGTTGTAGGCGTCGATCTTGGCGTAGGGGGCGTACCAGTTGCCGGTGCCCGGTTCGACCACGGCGCCGTCCAGGTGACGCCACTGCAGCGAGGCGGCGTAGTCGCCCAGCGACCAGGTCGCACGGCTGGTCCAACGCTGCTTCAGGCGCGGCTCGCCGCACGAGGTCGAGTAGAAGCCGACGCAGTCGCGCAGGATCGACGACGGGGTGGCCTGGCTCTCGTTCTTGGTGACGATGTTGCCGTTGACGCTCAGGTCGATCCGGCCGACGTCGCCGAAGCCGTAGTCCGACAGTTCGACGCGATAGTTGGCCGCCAGGTCGAAGCCCGACACCCGCTCATTGCCCAGGTTGGACAGCAGCAGGGCCACGCCCGGGGATTCAACGCCGTTCAGCGTGCCGTTGGCCGTGTTGCGGCCGATGAGCTGACAGAACTCGTTGAACGTCAAGCTCGGGTTCAAAGCCGTGCTGTAGCAGCCCTGGATGACGTCATTGACGCTGTTGCTGCTGACGGTCTTGTCGATCTTGATGTCGTAGTAGTCCAGGCTCAGACGCAGGCTCGGCACGAAGGCCGGTTGCCAGACGGCGCCGATGGTCCAGGTGTCGGCTTCTTCCGGCCCCAGGTTCGGGTTGCCGCCGGTGAGCACGTTGACCTGGCCCGAGTTCGGCGGCGCGACGAAGCCGACGGCTGCGGTCGGAACGCCCGTCAGACGGCACAGATTGCTGAGCGTGCCGGCCGCGGTGGCTTGGCCCGCGTTGATGCTGGCGCCTTGGCAGGGGTCGACGGCCAGGTTGCTCAGGCCGGTGACCTGCGGGTTGAACAACTCGCCGATGTTCGGGGCGCGGGTGGCGCGCTGGAACATGGCGCGGACGCGGACGTCCTCGATCGGCGACCAGTCGCCGCCGATCTTGTAGCTGCCGTAGTCGGTCTTGGCGCCCGAGGCTTCAAACTCGGTGTAGCGGTAGCCCGCTTCCAGGTTCAGGCTCTGGACGAAGGGCAGGTTCTCGACCAGCGGGATCGACAGTTCGGCGAAGGCTTCGCGCATTTCGAACTGGCCTTCACGATCCGGAACCGGGGCCCCGGTGCCCAGGACTTCGCCGTTGATCTGGGACGGAGCATCGGCGCGCGTGGCGGCGCCGGAACGACGCCATTCCAGGCCGAAGGCCGTCGCGATCGGGCGGGCGGCCCACGGGCTGCTCAGCTGCTCAGGCAGGACGCCCGAGATCGAGCCCGAGATCACGTCCTGGTCGATCGAGGTCTTATTGATCGAGGCCAGGTTGATGTAGTCGATCATCGCTTGGGTGATCGAGCCTTCGGCGCCGAAGACGTTGATCGGCACGCAGCCGGCCACCGGGGTGGTGGTGCCCGGAGCGATACACTGGGTGGCCGAGGTCGTGTTCAGCGCATTGCGCAGCTTGGAGAGCGAGCCCCAGTCACGACGCGTCACCAGCTGCTCGGTCTCGCCGTGCGAGGCGTAGACGTCGTAGTTCCAGCTGGCGCCGATGTCGCCGCGGATGCCGGCCAGCAGTTGAACCGTCTTGTTCTCATAGTCCACCGGGCGGCTGCCCATCTCGGTGAAGCGACGGTTGATGGTCAGCGGAACGATGGTGGAACCGGCGGCGCCGGGGACGCAGCTGGCGGCCGGGATGCCGCGCGCCGCGCAGAGCTGCTGGCGCATCGGTTCAGGGATGAGCGGGTTGCCGATCGGCACGCTGTAGGTGTTGCCGAACGTCCCGGTCGGAGCGTTGTCCAGCGAGACGTTGCTCTGGACGTAGGTCAGGTGGCTGTAGACCTCGGCCGCCGGGCTGATCTTGTAGGATCCCAGGGCGTTGATCTGATAACGGCTCAGCGGCGTCTGATACAGGTTGAACGGGTTGTAGTTATAACCCGCCGAGTTGTAGCCGGGCGAGCCCGCGCCGATCAGGGCGCCAGTGGCCGGATTGATTTCGGCGCCGGACGGCAGCGGGGTCCCGCCAGCGACGGGCGTCACGCCAAAGCGGCCGGGGACCGAGGTGCCCGAACCGAGCGGAGCGCCAGTGTTCGACGAGCGCGCGACCAGGCCCCACGGACGCTGATCCTGATACAGCGGGTCGGTCTTGGTGTAGCCGAAGCTGACGACGGCGTTGCCGCGGTCGTCGGCGAAGTTGCCGCCGATGGTCAGGTCGACTTTACGACGGATGGCGTCGTTTTCTTCGGACATGCCGTAGGATGAAGCAAACTCCACCCCTTCGAAGTTGTCCTTGAGGATGAAGTTGACGACGCCGGCGACGGCGTCAGCGCCGTACACGGCCGAGGCGCCGCCCGAGACGACGTCGATGCGCTCGACCAGCGCCACCGGGATGGTGTTGGTGTCGACGACGCCGGCCAGGTTGAACGGCACAACGCGGCGGCCGTTGATCAGCACCAGCGTACGGTTGGTGCCCAGGCCGCGCAGGTTGATGGTCGCGCCGCCGCCCGAGCCGTTGTTGGTGGCCGAACCGACAGCCGGAACGGCGGCCGGCAGGTCCTTGACCAGTTCTTCGACCGCGACCGGTTGCTCCAGGGCGATCTCTTCGGCCCCTACCGATGAGATCGGGCTGGCCGCCTCATAGCCCGGCTGGCGGATGCGCGAGCCGGTCACGACGATCGCGCTGACCTCGGACACTTCCTCGCTGACAGATTGCGCCATGACAGGCGTGGCCGCCATGAAGCCCAGCGCAGCTCCCCCGATTATTGTCGTTGCGAGCAACTGCTCGCGCATAAATCTCTTTTTCAAAAGAGGCCCCCATTGAAGAACGCGCGCCCATTATTGCTGAAGGTTCTTCCCCAGCCTGGGCCGCTACCGTACGTCACAATCGTCGACGTGAGCTTAGCTATAGCCATATGACAGCGCCCGGAAAAAGCCATGTTTAGGTCCAGAAGTCGAGTCTTGCCTTTTTTGCGCTTTATTTTCGTCGCTTTGACACATTTGCCACATTCGGGCGGCCCGCGCGGGTGGCGGCCCGTGCGGCGGCGCAAGAAGGACGGATCGCTCTAGCCCCGGTAAACTGCCTGGAGGCGACAGGCTTGCGTCGAGCCTGTCGTGGGATTGGGGACGATGGGAACTCACATCCGCCGTCTTTCGACAAAGCGGGCGCAGCTAGCCTGGCGCGCCTAGAGGTCTTGCTCAAGGCATAGGGCAACGGGCGCCCTGGCCGGTGCGAGTGTCGCGCAGGCGCTAGTTCGTCTTCGCCTGCGAGGCTTTCCACGCCTCCAGATATTCTAACCGTCTCAGTAATTTCGAGCCGGGGTCCAGCAGGATGTGCGCGCTTTCGGGGGCGGTGAAGGTCGCGCGGCCGTTGGTCATGGGCAAGGCGAGCGGCTCGCCGTCCACCTCGACCTCGACCGGCAGGGGGAAGGGGCGGCCGTTTCCGGTCTTCCACTCCAGAGTGACCTGGTCGTCCTGCCGCGACATGACAAGGTCGGGCAGGGCGGCCTGATAGAGGTAGGCGTCGAAGAACCAGCCCAGGTCGCGGCCGGTCACCTCATTGACGATGGCCATATACTCGCGGGTCGTGGCGTAGCGCGGCTGGAAGTTCCCCGGCTTGGGGTCGGCGCGGCCGTACACCAGGCGGCGCAGGCTCTCATAGAAGGCGTCGTCGCGGATGTAGAGGCGCAGGGTGTGGGCGATCAGCGCGCCCTTATAGTAGAGATCCAGCGCCGGGCCGGTCTTGTCGTGATAGACGGTCGCCGCGTCCTGCGACTGGCCGGACACGACCGGGAAGCGGTTCGCCAGGGTCAGCCGCATGGTCTGAAGTTCGGCCTGCATGGCCCGCTCGCCGTTCAGCCAGCGGGCGTAGAGGGGCTGCATGTATGTGCCGAACCCTTCGTGCAGCCACATGTCGTCCCAGTCGGCGTTGGTCAGCTGATTTCCGAACCATTCGTGCGCCAGTTCGTGCTGCAGCAGCCAGTCGTAGCCCTTGCCGTCCAGCTTATAGCCGTTGCCATAGGCGTTGATGGTCTGGTGCTCCATGCCCAGGTGCGGGGTCTCGACCACCCCCATCTTCTCGTCGCCGAAGGGGAAGGGGCCGATGGTCGCCTCATAGAAATCGAGTATCTGCGGGAATTCGTCGAACAGGCGCTGCGCCTTGGCCGGATCAGCGGATGCCAGGCGCCAGAAGCGCAAGGGAATCACATTGCCGAACCGGCTGTGATAGTCGGCGGCCATCTCCACATAGGGGCCGACGTTCAGGCTGATGGCGTAGGTGTCGGGCTGGCGCGTCGTCCAGTTCCAGGTCGTCGTGCCGTCGCCATTGTCGCTCTTGCCCAGAAAGCGCCCGTTGGCGGGGGCGCTGAGGGTCGAGGGGATGGTGATGTGCAGATCCACCTGCTCCGGCTCGCCCTGCGGATGATCGATGCAGGGCCAGAACAGATCGCAGCCCTCGCCCTGAACCGCGCTGGCGATCCACGGCTGGCCGTCGGGCGTGGTCGTCCAGACGAAGCCGCCGTCCCAGGGTGCGCGCTTGGCCTGATGCGGGCGGCCGGCGTAAACGATGCGGACGCTGGCCGTCTCCCCGGTCTTAAGAGGGCGGGGCAGGGGGATGGTCAGCCGCCCCTCGGGGTTGGACCAGTCGGCGACCGCCTGACCGTCCACGGTGACGGCGGCGATGGCGAAGACGGCGTCCAACTCGACCACGACCGCCGCTGTCGACGCTGTGGCGGTGAAGTCTAGAACGGCGACGCCTTCCAGCGACTGCGTCTCGGGCAGCAGTTTGAAGGACAGGTCAGCCTTGTCGAAACGCAGGGCCAGTTGCTCCGCCGTGCGCGGCGTGCCGCTGGACAGGGTGAAGGCGGAGGTTTCGCGCGCGGCCTCCTGTGCGAAGGCTGGGGACGACAATAGGGCCGTGGTCAGGCAGAGGGCGGCGAGGGGGCGCAAGGCTGAGGCTCCGGCTGGACGAGCCGTGAGGGTAGCGGGAGCGCGCTCAAAAGAAAAAGGCCGGTGTTTCCACCGGCCTCTTCAAAATCCGTCAGCTGACGCCAATCAGGCGGCGGCTTGCTCGGCCAGCTTGGCGCGGACCTGACGCTTGATGCGCAGGGCGGCGATCGACAGCTGCTCGTCGCGCGCCTTGACGATGAAGGCGTCCAGGCCGCCCTTGAAGTCCAGGGTGCGAAGCGCGGCGTTCGAGATACGCAGCGAGAAGGTTTGGCCCAGAGCGTCCGACTGAACCTTGACCGTCTTCAACGACGGCAGGAAACGACGCTTGGTCTTGATGTTGGAGTGGCTCACGTGATTGCCGACCATGGGGCCGATACCGGTGAGTTCGCAGCGACGCGACATCTGAAGATCCTCAAGGTCACATCCGCAATACCGGCGCGGACGCATGAAACAGGGGCGCGGCAAGCCAAGGAGGCCTACGCGAGAGGTGGCCGTATAGAGGAATGAATCATCGGGCGTCAAGGCCGGAGTCGTGGCGCAGTACGCGTCGAGTCATTGTGAAGGCGAGGGATCACCTTCGTTCAGCAGCCGTTCAAGCCCTGACTATATAGAGACCCCATGATGAGTCCCATGAACGGCAAATCCATGAAGACCCTGCCCAACCTGGCCAAGCTGATGGCCGTCGCCGCCCCCATGGTCGCGGGCGCTGTTATGCTGGCCGCGCCCGCGTCGGCGCCCCAAGCCCAGTCGGCCGCCCAATCCGAGGTCCTGCCCGGTTATTGGGAATACACTACGAGCGTGATGGGCGCTCGCGACACCGAGCAGAAATGCGTTCGTCCCAGCGAGATCAACCGCTTCTTCGGCGGCCTGTCGACGCGTAAATGGCGCTGCACCTACCCCACGCGCGAGGTCGGCGACGGCAAGGCCCGCTTTGAAGGCAGCTGTCAGGATCGCAAGGGCCGGCGCATCAACGTGCGTCTGAACGGGACCTATGAGGAGCAGGCCTTCCGCTTCAACGGCGGCGCCCAGCTGGCGCGCGGGACGCCCTACATCCCCGCCAGCATCACGGCGCGGCGGCTGGCCGCCCAATGCCCGGCCGGTGCGGAGTATTTCTAAACTCAGCGGTTCGACCCAAAACAAAAGGCCCGGCGTCGCAGCCGGGCCTTTTTCATTATCGGCGGGCGCCTTGGATCAGGCGGCTTCAGCCTCTTCGGCCGCAGGAGCCACCGGCTTCTTGGCGCTGAGCGACTTGCCCAGCAGAGCCATGGCGGCGTCCTTGTCGATCTTGTTCGCAGCGGCGACTTCACGGGCCATGCGGTCCAGAGCCGATTCATAGAGCTGACGCTCCGAATAGGACTGTTCCGGCTGGGTGTCGGCGCGGTGCAGATCGCGGACCACTTCGGCGATCGAGATCAGGTCGCCCGAGTTGATCTTGGCTTCATATTCCTGGGCGCGACGCGACCACATGGTGCGCTTGACGCGGGCGCGGCCCTTCAGGGTCGTCAGGGCCTTGGACACGGTGTCGTCGGCGGCCAGGGTGCGCAGACCGGCGGTCTTGGCCTTTTTGGTCGGGACGCGCAGGGTCATTTTTTCGTGCTCGAAGGTCACGACGTAGACCTCGAGCGCCATGCCGGCGACTTCCTGAGTCTCGATCGCGGCGACCTTGCCGACGCCGTGCGCGGGATAGACCACCGCATCGCCAACCTTGAATTCCAGACCGGTCTTGCTCGTCATGTCATTCCTTTCCCGAACCGAAGGGCGAGATCTCCGCCGTGTCTTTCAAAGCAAAATCCGCCCGGCCGCCGGGCAGGGAGCCAGGCGGTTGAGCGGAGGTGGTATTGTCAGACGCGAAAAAGGATCACCGAACCTCTGGCCGACCCCGTCCTCGCGGCGAGGTTCTGTCGTAAATGCGGGCGGCGCGCAGACTTGCGGTACCGCCCGTTTCGAATAGGGAGGAACCTATCATAAAATTAGGAAATCTCAAAACATCCACAGGGCCGTCGGCGACGACTGGCACATTGTGACTGCAATGTGGCGCGTTCTTAGGAGCCTTTGCCCGGCTTGGGGCTGAAATACTTCTCGAACTTGCCCGTTTCGCGTTCGTACTGCTCGCGGTCCGCCGGGGGGACGCCCTTGACCGTGATGTTGGGCCAGACCTTGGCGTATTCGGCGTTGACCTGCAGCCACTTGCCATCCGGCTCGTCCTCGGTGTCGGGGACGATGGCGTCGACGGGGCACTCGGGCTCGCACACGCCGCAGTCGATGCATTCGTCGGGCGCGATAACCAGGAAGTTCTCGCCCTCGTAGAAGCAGTCCACCGGACACACCTCGACGCAGTCCATGAACTTACATTTCACGCAGGCGTCGGTGACGATGTAGGTCATGGCGTTTCGGGCGGGCCTGTGGCAGCGAGGAGGTCGAGGGCGGGCACATGGCCCCGACGGAACCAACTGTCAACCGACGGCGCTGTTGCAACGCTGTTCAGGCCCGACGGCGCCGGGCCGCGCTTCCTTTCGCCAACGCCGAATCATCGTCTTCCTGGAGGCAGCCCTATGACTTTCAATCAAGGTTTCATCCCTCGCTCGGCTCTCGGCCGCATCGGCGCCGCCGGCGTTGCGCTTAGCCTGCTGACAGGCGGCGCGGTCGTAGCCCAGGCCGCCATGACCAAGGTCCCGGCCGAAGTGCAGGCTGGCGACTACAAGCTGGATTCCGCGCACGGCAAGATCACCTGGTCGGTCGATCATCTGGGCTTCTCGACCTATGTCGGTCAGTTCGTGAACGTGCAGGCCGAGCTGAAGCTGGATCCCGCCAATCCGTCCGCCAGCACCCTGACCGCCACCATTCCGCTGACGGACGTGGCGTCCAACTCCGACGGCCTGAACAAACACCTGCAGACGGCGGATTTCTTCGACACCGCCAACCATCCGGTCGCCACCTTCCGCTCGACGCGGATCGTGATCGACGCCAACGAGCCCGGCGAGGCGACGGTTCACGGCGATCTGACGTTGCGCGGCGTGACCCGTTCGGTCGTGATGGAGGTCGAGTTCAATCAGGCCGGTCCGACGCGCGGCGGCTACAAGGCCGGGTTCGACGGCGAGGCGACGATCAAGCGGTCCGACTTCGGCATCAACTTCGGCCTGCCCGCGCTGGGCGACGAGGTGAAGCTGCACATCGAAGGCGAGTTCGTGAAGCCGCAGGGCTGAGTTCTCCTCCCCATTGCAGGGGGAGGAGAGGGGTTAGTCCAGCGCCTCATACAGGGCGCGCGCTTCCTCTGGCGGGCCGCGCCTTTCGCCCGTCTGCACCACGCGCACGGCGACCAGCCGCCCGCCCTGGGCGAACAGCACCTCGTCGCCGGGGTGAACGCTGCGGCTCGGCTTGTCGAGGCGCGTCTGGACGCCGTTGTGCGTGAGGCGGATCGCGCCCTTCTCGACCATAGAGGCGGCCAGGCTGCGGGTCTTGGCGAAGCGCGCCCGCCACAGCCAGAGGTCGATGCGACAGCTCTCCACGCTCATTCGGCGGTCTTGCCGGCCGCCGCTCTGCGGGGGCGTCGCCGGGGTCTGCGCGCCGTCTTGGGCGTGGCTGAGGGGGCCGGGCGCGCCAGCTGGGTCAGCTGGGCGAGGGCGGCGAAGGGCGAATCCTTGGGCGGCGGCGTGGGCGTGCCGGGGCGCGGCGCCCGCTCGGCGCGCGGCGTACGCAGGGCGGCCTGGATCGCCTTGGCCTGATCCGCCGTCCAGCCGAGCGCATCCAGCGCTTCTGCTGACAGCGGCTCCTTGCCCGCCGCCCGCGCCGCGTCAGCGAGAGCTTCCAGCGCCTCGACCGGCGCTGTCCAGCGGTCGACCGCGCGTCGGCCGAAGGCGGACAGAGCGCGCGCCGAGGGCGCCGGCTCCGGCAGGGGCAGCAGGCCCTCGCCTGCCAGGCCGTTGGCCGCCTCGCGGGGCAGAAAGGCCTGGGCCAGCGCCGCGCCGCGCGGCTTCGTCACGCCCGGCAGCCAGACCGAATGGGCGCCGACGCGGATGGCGAAGGTCTTCAGCGTGCGCCGCTCATGCTGGCTCAGCGCCGCCAGGTCGCGCTCGACCTCGCGTCGGGGGATCAGGCCGCCCGCCTCGATCAGGCGGAAGGCCAGGCCGCGCGGCAGGCCGGTCAGGGCGCCGCTCTCGATCGCATGGCGCAGCCGTTTCAGCGGCTTCAGCGCGCGTCCGGCCTCGCCCGCCAGCCAGGCCTCCATGCGCCGCTCGGCCCGCTCGCGCGCCGGCGCCGGCCCCAGCTCGCCCAGCAGCCGCACGCGTGGCGAGAAGGGGTCTTCGTTGACGATGCGGCCGGTCAGGGCCCCGGTCCACAGAACTCCGCCGTCGGGCGTGACGCCGAAGGCCGCGTCCTCGTCCGCCGCCAGTCGTCCCAGCCGCCGCGCCACCTCGGGCCCGACGGCGCGCGTCGCGGCCTGTCGCAGCGCCCGGTCGGCCAGGGCCGAGCCGCCCGCGTCGACGGTGAAGCGCACCCCGTCCAGATGGCCGACCACCTCGCCCTCGACCGTCACCTCGCCGTCGTCGGCCACGCCCGCCAGCACGTCCGAGCGCACATGCAGCGCTCGCATCAGGGCCGCCGTGCGCCGGTCGACGAAGCGCGCCGTCAGCCGCTCGTGCAGCACGTCGCTGAGCCGCTCCTCCAGCGCCTTGGTCTTGTCGCGCCACTCCTGCGCGCCCGCCATCCAGTCGGGCCGGTTGGCGATGTAGCTCAGCGTCCGCACCCCCGACAGCCGCGCCGAAAGCTGGTCGATCTGGCCGTCGTCGCGGTCCAGGTCGTTGAAACGCGGCGCCACCCAGTCCTCGGTCAGCCGCCCGCGTCGGCTGGTCAGGGCGGTGAAGATCTCCTTCGACAGGCGGGCGTGCTCGTCCAGCGTCGTCTTCTGGAAGTCCGGCAGCTGGCACGCCTCCCACAAACGCATCAGAGCGCCGCGCGAGCGGGCGATCTTCCTGACGTCCTCATCGACCGCAAAGCGCCGCAGCAGGGTCTCGTCCAGCGCCTGCGCCGTCAGCCGCAACCCATGACGATCCGGCGTCACCGTAAGCGAGCGCAGCAGGTCGGGCAGGGTGTCGAAATCCAGCCGTCCGCTGCGCCACTCGGCCGCCTCGACCGGATCGAAGCGATGCTCGACCACCTGTTCGACCAGGTCCTCGTCCAGCTCTTCCGCCTCGCCCGTGACGCCGAAGGTCCCGTCGCGCAGGTGCCGCCCGGCCCGCCCCGCGATCTGGCCGATCTCGGCGGCGTGCAGCCAGCGCGTGCGCCGCCCGTCGAACTTCCGCAGGCCCGCAAAGGCCACATGGTCCACGTCCATGTTCAGCCCCATGCCGATGGCGTCGGTGGCGACCAGGAAGTCCACCTCGCCAGACTGGAACAGCTCGACTTGGGCGTTGCGGGTGCGGGGGGACAGCGAGCCCATGACTACGGCCGCCCCGCCCCTCTGACGGCGCAGCAACTCGGCGATGGCGTAGACCTGCTCGGTCGAAAAGGCGACGACGGCGCTGCGGCGAGGCAGGCGGGTCAGCTTCTTCGACCCGGCGTAAGACAGCGTCGACAGACGGTCGCGGGTCACGATCTCCGCATCCGGAACCAGCGACCGCATCAGCGGCGCCATCGTCCCGGCGCCCAGGAACATGGTCTCGAACCGGCCGCGCGCGTGCAGCAGCCTTTGCGTGAAGACGTGGCCCCGCTCGGGGTCGGCGACCAGCTGGATCTCGTCCACCGCCAGGAAGTCGACCGACCGCTCCAGCGGCATGGCCTCGACCGTACAGACGAAGAAGGCGGGGCGCGGCGGGACGATCTTCTCCTCGCCAGTGATCAGGGCGACGCAGGCCGCCCCGCGCCGCCTGACGATCCGCTCATAGATCTCGCGCGCCAGCAGCCGCAGCGGCAGGCCGATCATGCCCGAGCCATGGCCCAGCATCCGCTCCACCGCCAAGTGGGTCTTGCCAGTGTTGGTGGGGCCCAGGATCGCCGTGACGCGCGATGGAGCCATGCCTGCGGACCGATCGCTCATGACCCGCCCAAGGTGGCGAACCCCGCCCGCTTGCACAAGCGGGACCGACAGGAAGAAAGCGGAAGCGAGGAATGGTAAGCGGAACCTTACCGCGCCCTGGAACACGGGCGAAACGAATCATGACCGAATCGGCGACGTTCACCGATTCAGGCTTTGTTCCCTACTAGGGATAGTAGCTTAACGCGCCTTAACCACAACGCCGAACCCTCGCGCGATCGTCGCCGAGCGCTCCGTTTTCGCAGGGGCTTCCCTGACGCCTCAACCTCCTTTAGGCAGACGCGCGTGGCCCCGTAGCTCAGCTGCATAGAGCAAGGCTTTCCTAAAGCCGAGGTCGGAGGTTGGAGTCCTCCCGGGGTCGCCACCCCTCGCTTTTTCGTGTGTTAAATCAGGTACATAGGGCGAGGTGTCTAACTGGTTAGACACCGCTTGTAGTCGTTTCGGCCTTTTCAAGCATCGTCATGGCGTCATCGGCGAGGGCGACTTGGCTTGCTTCGCGGGTGTGGCGAGCGACCTCGTTGAGGCTTCGGTGCCTTATGGTCGGGCGCGCGCAACGCTGACATCGCCGCCCATATCATCGGCTTCGTGCGTCATGCGGCGATCGGCGATCCGCTTGTCCCTTATGAGACGCGGGTGAACGTTATGGCGCACTCCGGGGCCTCTCTAACCCCAGCCTCCGCGGCGGGTTTCCTGACTGTTGACCTTCCCTTGATGGGAAGGTTTAGCAGTGTCGTCGTCAAAGGTTTGCGAGGACGACGCCATGGCCGCCGAAGGCTTCAGAACACTGGATATACCCGTGCTGGGCATGACCTGCGCCAGCTGCGTGGGCCGGGTCGAAAAGGCCATCCGCGCCGTGCCGGGCGTCACGCACGCGCAGGTCAATCTGGCCGCCGAGCGGGCGCAGGTGTCGCTGTCGCCTGACGGTTCCGCCGCCGCCGTGGCCGCCGCGATCAAGAGCGCAGGCTATGAGCCGATGCAGGAGGAGGTCGCCTATCCTGTGCGGGGCATGACGTGCGCGTCCTGTGTCGGCCGCGTGGAAAAGGCGCTGGCCGCCGTGCCGGGGGTGCTGTCGGCCAGCGTCAATCTGGCGACCGAGCGGGCGACCGTGCGCTTCCTGTCGGGGACGACGACGTTTCAGGATCTGGCCGCCGCCGTGGAACAGGCCGGCTATGTGCTGGACACGCCCGAGAACGCCGGGCCGGACGCCAGCGACCGCGAACAGGCCGCTCGCGACGCCGAGATCAGGAAGCTGGGCCGGGCGGTGCTGATCGCGGGCGCGGCGACCCTGCCGCTGTTCGTGCTGGAGATGGGCTCGCACTTCGTGCCGGGGATGCACCACTGGATCGGCGAGACGATCGGCGCCTTCAACTGGAAGGTCATCAGCTTCGTGCTGGCGACCTTCGTGCTGTTCGTTCCGGGGATCATCTTCTACCGCAAGGGCGTGCCCGCCCTGCTGCGCTGGGCGCCGGACATGAACTCCCTCGTCGTGCTGGGCGCGACGGCGGCGTGGACCTTCTCGACGGTGGCTACGTTTGCCCCGCAGTGGCTGCCTGCGGGCACGGCCAACATCTATTTCGAAGCGGCGGCGGTGATCGTCACCCTGATCCTGGTCGGGCGCTGGATCGAGGCGCGGGCCAAGGGCCGCACGGGCCAGGCGATCCGCCGCCTGATGTCGCTTCAGGCCAAGACTGCGCGCGTGGTGCGCGACGGCGTCGAGCAGGACGTGGCCGTCGATGCGGTCAAGGTCGGCGACGTGGTCGTGGTGCGCCCCGGTGAGCGAGTGCCGGTCGACGGCGTGGTCACGGACGGGGCCTCCTTTGTCGATGAATCCATGCTGACGGGCGAGCCGATCCCAGTCGAGAAGACCGCCGGCGGCAAGGTCACGGGCGGCACGCTGAACACCACCGGCGCCTTCCGTTTCGAGGCGCGTCAGGTCGGCGCCCAGACCGTGCTGGCCCAGATCGTCAAGATGGTCGAGGCCGCCCAAGGGGCCAAGCTGCCGATCCAGGCGCTGGTGGACAAGGTGACGGGCTGGTTCGTGCCCGCCGTCATGGCCATCGCCGCCCTGACCTTCTTGGCGTGGTTCCTGTTCGGGCCGTCGCCGTCGCTGGGCATGGCGCTGGTCAGCGCGGTGGCCGTGCTGATCATCGCCTGTCCGTGCGCCATGGGGCTGGCGACGCCGACCTCCATCATGGTGGGCGTGGGCCGAGCGGCCGAGCTGGGCGTGCTGTTCCGCAAGGGCGAGGCGCTTCAGGCCCTGCAGGGCGTGGACGTCGTCGCCTTCGACAAGACCGGCACCCTGACCGAGGGCAAGCCGACATTGACCGATCTGGTCACGGCCGAGGGCTTTGACGAGGCGACGGTGCTGGCCCAGGTGGCGGCGCTGGAAAGCCTGTCTGAGCACCCGGTGGCCCGCGCCCTGGTCGCTGCGGCCGAGGCGCGCGGCGCGACGGTGGCCCGGCCGCTGGACTTCGCCTCCATCCCCGGCAAAGGCGTGACGGGTCTGGTTGACGGGGCGCGCGTCGCGGTCGGCGCCGACCGCTACATGGCCGAGTTGGGCTGCGACGTTGCCCTGTTCGCCGAGGCGGCGGCCCGTCTGGGCGACGAGGGCAAGACGCCGCTCTACGCCGCCGTGGACGGTCGACTGGCCGCCATCATCGCCGTGGCCGACCCGGTCAAGGCGACGACGGCCGAGGCGATCGCCGCCCTGCATGAGCTGGGGCTGAAGGTGGCGGTCATCAGCGGCGACAACAGCCGCACCGCCGCCGCCGTGTCGCGTCGTCTGGGCATTGACGAAGTCCACGCCGAGGTCATGCCGGACGGCAAGGTGGCGGTGATCGAGGCGCTTAAAAAGGGCGGGCGCAGGGTCGCCTTCGTCGGCGACGGGGTGAACGACGCCCCGGCTCTGGCGGCGGCGGACGTTGGTCTTGCGGTCGGGGGCGGCTCGGACGTGGCGATCGAGAGCGCGGACGTGGTCCTGACCGGCGGCGACCTGCGCGGCGCGGTCAGCGCCATCGGCCTGTCGCGGGCGACGATGAACAACATCCGCCAGAACCTGGCCTGGGCCTTCGGCTACAACGTGCTGCTGATCCCGGTGGCGGCGGGGGTGCTGTATCCGGTCTTCGGCCTGATGCTGTCGCCCATGCTGGCGGCGGGGGCCATGGCCCTGTCCAGCGTCAGCGTGGTGCTGAACGCCCTGCGCCTGCGCGCCTTCAAACCCCATATCGGCAGCGCGAAGGGAGCCGCGCGATGAACATCGGCAAGGCTGCTGAGGCGACCGGCGTCTCGGCCAAGATGATCCGCTATTATGAGGCGCAAGGGCTGATCCGCCCTGCGGACCGCACCGAGGGGAATTACCGCGACTTTTCAGAGCGCGACCTGAACGACCTGCGCTTCATCCGCCGGGCGCGGGGGCTGGGCTTTTCAATTGAGGAGATCAGCCGCCTGCTGTCCCTGTGGCGCGACGAGGCCCGGCCCAGCCGCGAGGTCAAGGCGATGGCGCAGAAACATCTGGAGGATCTGGACGCCCGCATCCGCGAAATGCGCGAGATGGCCGACACCCTGCGCTACCTGGCCCAATGCTGCGCCGGGGACGAACGTCCGGACTGTCCCATCCTGTCGGATCTGGCGGGCGGATCCGCCGGTCAGCAATAGCGCGCGGACTGAAGCTGAACGTCAGAATGACAACGGCGGCGCCCCTCGCGGGACGCCGCCGTTTCTCGTTCCAGCCGGGGCAGGAGGCCGGAGCGAATGGCTAGACCCTTTGCGGGTCAGTCGGAATCGACCGCACCCGGAACAAGGGTCCAGAACTACTTGGAGCAAATATCTGAGTTGAGTTGGGCATGCGTCCAACTCAGCCGATTTCGCTCTTGGCTGTTAGGCCAGAACCATGATGGCGACGCGGCGGTTCTGGGCGCGGCCTTCACGGGTGTTGTTGGGAGCCACCGGCTTTGAGGCGCCGTAGGAGATGGTCGCCATGCGGTTCAGGGCGATGCCCTGATCGCTCAGGAAGCGACGCACCGCTTCGGCGCGTTCTTGGCCAAGACGCTCGTTGATCTGGTCGGTGCCGGTCGAGTCGGTGTGGCCCTGGATCTCCAGGTACACGTTGGCGTTCTCGGCGCGCAGGCGCTGGACCAGTTCGGCCAGGCGCTGTTCGGCTTCCGGCGACAGTTCGGTGTGGTTGACCGGGAATTTCACCGAGTCGTCCGACAGAACGACTTCGTACAGGAATTTGCCTTGGGCCAGTTTGTGCGCGGCGTTGGCGCGGGCAAGGGCTTCGCCCGCCGTGCCTTCGACCTGCGTCAGATGAGCGTCGACGCCGTCTACGCGCTCGTTCACGACCTGGACGTTGTCGCGGACGAACCGATGGCTGGCGCAGCCGCTGACGGCGATGCCGAGAACGGCGACGGCGCCGATAACAGCGGTCCTAGATGCCAAATTGATCAAATCAAGTCTCCTTCGTGCCCGGCCCAACTCCGGGGATGTTACGCGCCGCACCGATGTCGGTTGCAAAACGGCGGAGCAAAGACGCGCGAAGAAGTGAAAAGGTTCAGCTTGACTGTAAAAAAATATAAAGAACCGACGTTCTTGTTATTCTCCCTTCCTCGCCTGACGCCTTTTTCCTGACGTTCTCAGGTGATCAGTTTCTCGCGATCTGAACGGCGAGGAGCCTTGTTGCAAATGTCACCATCGGGCGTTCGCGGAACCTGCAGCGGAACAGGCGCCAGGTAGTGAGGCGGGCGTCGAGGCGTAAACGGTCCGGGGTCCTGCCGGTTGCGGCCAGCATCGCGGCGCATGGCCTGATCCTGGCGATGATGATGACGGCTCCGGTCAAGCCCGTCGTCGCGCCGCCGCCGCCGCCGCCGGTCGAGGTGATCCTGGTCGAGCCGCCCCCGCCCGCGCCTTCAGAGCCGGCGCCGGGCGATGCGCCGGCGGGAGGCGCCGAGGCCGCGCCCGCGCCTCAGCCTGAACCGGCGCCTGCCGCCCCCGCGGTTGCGACGCCCGTTCCGGTTCCGGCGAAAACGCCCCAGAAGGCGCGGGCCGCTGCCCCGACGCCGCCGACGCCTCGCCCCCCTCGTCCGACGCCTGTGGCGCCGCAGGTCGAGCCGCTGCCGATCTCGGCGCCGGAACCCAGCGTGTCCTTCGTGCTGTTGGGAGACGGCGCGCTCAGCGGCGCCTTGACCGCGGGGCAGGGGACGGGCGGAGGCGGCGGGGCGGGCTCCGGGTCGGGCGGCTCGGGCGGCGGCTCCGGTTCAGGCGCAGGGGGCGGTTCAGGGCAGGGGTGCGACATGGTCAAGCGCATCCAGAACGCCCTGCGCAATGATGCGCGGATCAACGCCGCGATCGGACAGGCCTATCGCACCTCCGGCGCCTCGGGCCGGGCGATCCTGATGTGGAACGGCGACTGGCTGCAAAGCCCCGGCGAGGCAGGCAAGGGGCTGGCCGGGGTGCGACAGGCCATCGCCGTCACGGTCGGTTTCTCGCCGCGCGCCTGTAAGGCCGAGACCGTGAACGGCTATGTATTGCTGACGCTCAGCGACCAGCCGGGCGCGCCGCGCGTGGCGCTGGGTAGCGGCGGGCGCTGGCGCTGGTCCGACCTGCTGTCCCTCTAGCCGGTCACGCCGAGCCCGAGGGGGCCGTAAAGCCAGGTCAGCCAGGCGCCGATGGCCAGAAAGACGCCGAACGGCAGGCGGTCGGTTCCGGCGACGGGGCGGCGCAGGACGACCTTGGCCGCGACGAGGCTCAGGCCGCTCAAGGACGCCCACAGCAGCACGCTGGGCAGGCCCATCCAGCCGACCCAGGCGCCGATCGCGCCCAACAGGAAAGGATCGCCCCCGCCCAGCCCGTCGCGACCGCGCAGGCGCTTATAGATAAAGGCCAGCAGCCATAGGCCGCCGAAGCCCGCCGCCGCCCCGATCAAGGGCGTCTTCAGCGGGCCGACCAGCGACCATTGCAGGCCGCTCTGCACATTGGCGGGGTCCAGCGCCACAGCCGCGAACAGGCCGCTGAGAAACAGCGGCAGAGTCAGGGCGTCCGGCAGCCAGAAATGCTCGGCGTCGATGATGGCGATCAGCAGCAGCTGCCAGCCCAACACCGCGCCCGCCAGCGCCCAGGCGGGATCGTCGAAGCGCAGCGCCGCCCAGACGCCGATGGCGGCGGCGGCCAGCTCGATCAGGGGATAGCGCACAGGAATGGCCGCGCCGCAGTCGCTGCACTTCCCGCGCGTCATCGCCCAACTGACGACCGGGATCAGCCGCCAGGGCTTCAGGGGGCGCTCGCATGACCCGCAACGGGAGCGCTGCACGACGACATCCTGGCCCTTGGGCAGACGCAGGCTGACCAGGCCCAGAAAGCTGCCCACGATCAGTCCCAGGCCGCCCATCAACGTCGCCAGCATGCGCTTCCCTCTGTCTTCTTATCCAGTCTCGGCTCCTAGTGCGGCGATCCTCCGACGACATGCAATGGAAATGCTGAAACGCAAAGGTTGTGTCGCATCGCGGCGACACCTAACGACCTATCCGTCGCGGGCGTCGCTGAAGACTGGACGCGCGACCTTTCAAATGGATATTCGGGTTTTGTGACCATAGTTTCGGCGATCGACAAATTGACGCCGCGCGAACGGGAAATTCTTCTGCTCGTAGCGGAACGTCTGGGCGACAAGGAGATCGCCCAGCAACTGAACCTGTCGCCCCGCACCGTTCAGAACCACCTGCATCGCGCCTATGAGAAGCTGGGCGTTTCCGACCGCCAGCAGGCGGCCCGCCTGCTGAGTAATTCCTACTCACGGCAATCGCCGCCCCTGTCGTCCGAGCCGTTTCTGGGCTCAGAACATGGCGTCCTTGCAGGTTCCGAACGTGTCGAGGACGGGAAGACACCCTGGCCGGTTCCCTTCTATGGGAGCTATGTAGGCCTGGGGCGCTGGCGTCGGCCACGCACGGTCGGCGGCTCTGTTCTGCTGTTGATCCTGGGCGGGGCGCTGGCGTGGATTCTGCTCGCAGCCGCTGCGATCAGTTTAATTCCTCCCGTCCTGGAGATGATCCATAGCCTGCGCTGACGCTTATGATGGGCGGAGATGCGCATGATCAAAGGGATTTAAGCGCCTGACGACTGATCGGGCCGAGCGGAGACGTCGATGACCCCTGTGCAGCTCGCACTGCAGTTCGCATTGCTGGCGTTCAGTCTGGCGGGCCTTTTCCTGCTGCTCTGGCGGGGAAGGACCTGGGACCGTGCGGCCGCCGGCGTCGTCCTGATGGCTCTGACCTTGTCCTACGCGGTCGATGACGCGAGCCCGCAGGGGTTTGAGTTCGGCGTGGTCATCATCGATACGACGGCCTTCCTCGCCCTGTGGTTGATCGCCGAGCGGGCGGGGCGGTGGTGGATCGTGATGGCCGCTGCGCTGCACCTGGTGTCGACCTTGGTCTACGTCGCGCCGTTCTTGACCTCGACCAGTCTGGCCTGGGCCGCGATGACGTTGATCTGGGTCCTCTGGTTCCTGACGTCACTGACATTTTTCTTCGGCGTCTGGGAAATCGAAGCCGCCCGACGCTTCGCCTTTGGGGGGCGACATGGCTCAACAGTGGACGATGGAGGCGGCCCGCGCGCTGCTTCGTCAATGGAATGACAAACGGCTTGAGGCCTCCGTTCGTGCGGGGGGGCTGATGGCTGAACTGGGGGCGCTTGAGGTCTGGCTGCTGGAGCAGCGGCCTGAGACCCTGGCCGAGGCGGAGCGCCTTCTGGACCTGATCACATCACACGAAAGCGGCGGCGGGCGCGGGCTGGAGCAGCTGTGCCGCATCGGCGGCGGGGTTCGTAACGACGTCGACGCCCATCGCAGCCGGGTGGAGCACAGCTTCGCTCCGCGCGCCTCGGGACCGCTGGCGGGGCGCGCCTAAAAGTCATCATTTGATGATGGTCGGCCAGGGTTTCGTCCTGCCGACCGGACTGTTACAGCCGTTGACAGTCCGCGACGAAGCCTTGCGCCGTCGCTCCGCAAAGCGGTTTTTCCTCCCATGAATTTCGCCGTTCGCGCCGCGTCTCTCGCGTCCGCCTCTCTGTCCGTGCTTGCTTTCGCCGCGCCTGTTCTGGCCGAAGCGCCTATAGACACCGGCCCGACCCAGGTGTCCGAGATCGTGGTGACGGCCGAGCGCCGCGAGGCGCCGCTGGCGGCGACGCCGTTGTCGCTGACGGTGGCGAGCCAGCCCCTGCTGGACGGCGTCGGCGTGCGCGACATCAAGGATCTGCAGATCCTGGCGCCGGGCCTGATCGTGGCCTCGACCTCGAACCAGACCTTCACCACCGCCCGCATCCGCGGCGTCGGCACGGTAGGCGACAATCCGGGCGTGGAGAGCTCGGTCGGCGTCATGATCGACGGCGTTTACCGCCCGCGCAACGGGGCGGCGCTGGGCGATCTGGGCGAGGTCGAGCGCATCGAGGTGCTCAAGGGTCCGCAGGCGACCCTGTTCGGCAAGAACACCTCGGCGGGCGTCATCAACGTCGTCACCGCCGCCCCGTCGTTCGACGCGCGCATGGCGGGCGAGGCGACCTTCGGCGACTATGGAACGCACGGCGGCTCCGTCTCCCTGACCGGCCCGATCGTGGACGAGGTTCTGGCCGGGCGGCTGTATGCCGCCGCGCGTCGCCGCGACGGCCTCTATGACGTGAAGACGGGGGAGGGGCCGCGCACCTCGACCGACGATCAGAGCGAACACTATGACACCGTGCGCGGTCAGCTGCTGTGGCGCGCCACGCCGGACCTGACCGCCCGCCTGACCGCAGACTGGACCGAGCGGGACGAGCGCTGCTGCGTCGGCGTTCAGCTGGTGACAGGCGCGACGGCGCCCCTGCTGGCGACCTTTGCGCCCGACGGCGGCGTGGCGGCGACGCCGAAGCCGTGGGATCGCGTGGCTTATTCGAACCGCGACACCAACACCCGCATCCGCGACAAGGGGCTGGCGCTGCACCTGAACGCCGATCTGGGCTGGGCGACGTTGGAAAGCACCTCGGCGGTGCGCGACTGGCGCGGCGTCATCAGTCAGGACTGGGACTTCACCTCGGCCGACCTGGCCTATCGCCCGGACGACGGCAGCTGGTCGAACCGCTTCCGCACCCTGACGCAGGAGTTCCGCCTGTCGGGCCAGAACGGAAAGCTGGACTGGTCGGCCGGCGCCTTCTTCGCCGATGAGAAGCTGACCCGTCGCGACAGCCTGTTCTACGGCGCCGATTACGAAGGCTATGTCAGCCGCCTGCTGTCGCGCTCGGCGTCGAACCCGCTGGGCGACCCGGCCTTCGTGTCCGGCATCACGGGGCTTCCCGTCGGCCAAAGCTTCGTCGAGGGCGAGGGTCAGCTGGACCGCTATTGGCAGACGGCCCGCAGCGCCGCCCTGTTCGGCCAGGTCTCCTACGCCGTGACCGACCGCCTGACCCTGACCGGGGGCCTGCGCCGCACCCATGAGACCAAGGAGATGACGGCCGCCTATCACAACACCGACGGCGGGCGCGCCTGCGCCGCCGCCCTGGCCAACGGCGTCCGCAACGCCATCCTGTGCCTGCCGTGGTCGAACCCCGCCTTCAACGGCCTGAGCCAGTCCGAGACGGTCAAGGACGAGGCCTGGACCGGCATGGCCCGCGCCGAGTTCAAGGCGGCCGAAGGAACGCGCCTCTACGCCTCCTGGTCGCGAGGGCGTAAGAACGGCGGCTTCAACCTGGACCGGGGACAGACCAATCTGGTCCCCGACGCCTCGCGCGCCTTCCCGGCCGAGAGCGCCGACGCCTTCGAAGCGGGGATCAAGAGCGTGATGCTGGACCGGCGCCTGCTGGTCTCGGCCGCCGCCTTCCGCCAGACCTATGACGACTTCCAGCTGAACACCTTCCTGGGCACGACCTTCCTGGTCCGCTCCATCCCCGAGGTGCGGGCCAAGGGCGTCGAGGCGGACTTCATGTTCCTGCCGTTCGAGGGTCTGTCGCTGCAGGGCGGCCTGACCTACGCCCAGACGGAGTATGGCGACGACGCCGTGCCGGGCCTGCCGCTGCTGGCGGGCAAGCGGATGAACTTCGCTCCCCTGTGGAGCGGATCGCTGGCCGGAACCTATGAGCGGCCGGTGACGGCCGGCTTGACCGGACGGGTGACGTTGGCGGCCAAATATTCGTCGGAATACAACACCGGCTCGGACCTCGATCCGGCCAAGAGCCAGCCGGGCTTCTGGCTGGTGGACGGCCGCGTCGCCCTGGCGCGGGACGATGCGTGGAGCGTCGAGCTGTGGGGCCGCAATCTGTTCGATCAGGACTATCGCCAGGTGGCCTTCGGCGCCCCGTTCCAGACGGGCACCCTGGGCGCCTTCCTGGGCGCGCCGCGCACGGTGGGCGTGACTCTGCGGGTCATGCGCTGAGGCCATGAAAAAAGGACGCCGGCGATGCTGGCGTCCTTTTTAAATTCTCGGTCGGATCAGTCCTTGTCGCGGGCCGCAGCCTTGGCCGCGCGCTCGGCCTGGCCGCGCCAGCCATAGCCTTCGCCATGTTTGCCGACGCTGACGAAGGTCGCCTCCTCAGCCTTGTGGAAATACTGCTCGGACACCATCCAGCCCTTGAAGGGGCGCAGCACCGACAGGCACATGGCCGCCAGCACCGGGAAGGTCACCAGGAAGTGGACCCAGACCGGCGGATGAACGGTGAACTCGAAGATCATGAAGGCGATCATGCCGACGACGCCGACGGCGCACATGACGAAGAAGGCCGGGCCGTCCGCCGGATCGGCGAACTTGTAGTCCAGCCCGCATTCGGGGCAAGACTCGCGCAGGCTCAGATAGCCCTTGAACACGGGACCCTGGCCGCAGCGGGGGCAGCGGGCGCGAACGCCGGTCTTCACGGGGCTGATCGGAGGATAGACGGGATCGGACACTAAAGCTGTTCCTGCGGCGAACGATGTCCATGATGTCGGCCGTTCGTCACAGGGAAGCAAGCGGGTGTTTTGTCCTATCCGCGACAGACCCTCGCGTCAGGCCCCGTTAACGACGATTAAAGCCCTTCGCGCGAGCATGCGCGCGATATGTCCGGGGCCCCCGCCAAGAAGCGCGTTCTGCAGACGACCGTGGCGGCCGCCGCGGCGGGCGTCGTCGTCTTCGCGCCTCTGGCTCCGGCGCCGTCGCTGGCCCAGGCGGGCGCTCCAGTCGAGATACGCATCGGCGCCAATGCGGGCTTCACCAGGATCGAGTTCGCCGGGGTCGTCGGGGCGCGCGCACGGGTGCGTCGGGACGGCCGCACGGTCGTGGTCCGCATCGGCACGACCGCCGCTCCCGACGTCAGCCGCCTGCGCGTCGATCCGCCCAAGGGGCTGGAGAAGATCGAGACCCGCGCCGCCCAGGGCGCGACCGAACTGGTCCTGATCCTGGCCGAGGGGGCGGGCGCGACCAGCGGGTCCGCGGACGGCGCCGTCTGGCTGAACCTCTATGCGCCGGCCAAGGACGGCGACGGTCTGCGCCGCTCGCCGGTGCCGATCGGCGGGGCGGTGCCGGTGGCGGCCGAGGTCAAAGGCCAGCAGACGGTGATGCGTTTCGCCTGGAACGGGCCGGTCGGCGCCGCCGTCTTCCGGCGCGGCGAGGCGGTCTGGGCCGTGTTCGACCACGCCGCCCGCATGCAGATGAAGGGCGAGGGCCTGAACGGCGCCCGCTGGGCCGCCGGGCCTGACTTCACCGCCGTGCGCATTCCGGTCGAGCCGGGTCAGGCCGTGGCCGCCCGCGCCGAGGGCTCGACCTGGGTCGTGACCATCGGCGGAACCGCCCCTGCGCCCAGCGGCGTGGACATCGAGCGCGACGACGCGGTCAAGGCGTCGCTGACCGCCCGCATGGCCGGGGCGACCCGCACCGTCTGGCTGACCGACCCGATGATCGGCGACCGCTTCGCCGCCGTCACCGCCCTGGCCCCGGGCAAGGGGCTGAAGACCGGACGGCGTACGGTGGACGCCGGCTTCCTCCCGACCGCCCACGGCCTGGCGGTCGAGACCCCGACCGACGATCTGAGCGTCACCGCCGACGGCGATCTGGTGACGGTGACAAGGCCGCGCGGCCTGACGCTGTCCTCGCCGACCGCCGGGCTGGAACGGGCGGCTGAAGGCGCCGACGCGCCGCGCGCGGCGTCTCGTCCGGCGCTGATCCCGGCCGACTGGTCCGCCGATGCGGGCGAGGGGGGCTTCATCGCCCGCCACCGCGCGCTGCAGGACGCCGCCGAACGCGAAAGCGGCCGCGCCGTCGAAGACCCGCGCGCCCCGATCGAGGCGCGGCTGGCCTATGCCCGCTTCCTGGTCGGGCATGGTCTGGGGTTCGAAGCGGTCGGGGTGCTGAACGCCCTGATCAAACAGACGCCCGCCATGCAGGGCGTGGCCGAGGTGCGCGGCCTGCGCGGCGCCGCCCGCGCCTCCATCGGCCGGTTTAACGAGGCGGAGGCCGACTTCTCGTCCGGCGCCCTGGCGGGCGATCCCTCGACCAAGGTGTGGCAGGGCTATATCGCGGCCCAGCAGGGCGACTGGACCAATGCGCGGCGGCTGTTCGCGGCCGGCGCAGGGGTGGTCGACGGCTTCGCTCCCGAATGGCGCGCGCGCTTCGGCGCCGCCCATGCGATGGCGGCGGTCGAGACCGGCGACGCCGACGCCGCGCGCGAATTGCTGGCCTATGTCTTCAGCCAGCCGAACGTCTCGGCCCCCGGTCAACTGACCGCCCGCCTGGTGCAGGCGCGCCTGTTCGAACTGGACGAGAAGCCCGACCGGGCTCTGGCGGTGTACAAGGCGGTGGCGCGCGCCCCGCTGGACGGCGTCGCCACGCCCGCGCGCCTGGGCGTCATCAAGCTGGAGATGGCCAAGGGGACGCTGAAGGCGGACGCCGCCGCCGCCCAGCTGGAGGCGCTGAAATGGCGCTGGCGCGGAGATGCGACCGAGCTGGCGGTGATCCGCACTCTGGGCGAGCTTTATCTCTCGCAGGGCCGCTATCGCGAGGCTCTGACCACGCTGAAGACGGCGGGGCCGAAGATCGTCACCCTGCCGGGCGGCGACCGGCTTCAGGCTGATCTCGACAACGCCTTCCGCGCCTTGTTCCTGGAAGGCGCGGCGGACGGTCTGCAGCCGGTGCAGGCGCTGGCCCTGTTCTTCGACTTCCGAGAACTGACGCCCGTCGGCGCCGACGGCGACGAAATGGTGCGCCGGCTGGCGCGGCGCCTGATCGACGTCGACCTGCTGGATCAGGCGGCGGAGCTGCTGAAGTATCAGGCCGAGAACCGGCTGGACGGGGTGGCCAAGGCTCAGGTCTCGACCAATCTGGCCGCCGTCTATCTGATGAACCGCCAGCCGGAAGAGGCGCTGCAGGCCCTGTGGTCGTCGCGCACGACCCTGCTGCCGACCGCCATGAACATCGAGCGCCGCGCGCTGGAGGCTCGCGCCCTGATGGAACTGGGGCGCTATGACCACGCGCTGGAGGTGCTGGGCAAGGACGCCTCGCCCGCCGCGCGCGACGTGCGCGCCGACATCCTGTGGAAGCAGCAGCAGTGGGGGGCGGCCGCCGCCCTCTATGAGCAGCGCCTGGGCGACCGATGGAAGGAGACCGCCGCGCCGCTCAGCGAGGTCGAGGAGACGCGCCTGATCCGTGCGGGCGCGGGATATTCGCTGGCGCGGGACGCGGGGGCGCTCTCCCGTTTGTCCAAGAACTACGCCGCCTTCGCCGAGGGCGCGCGCTCGCCGGGCGCGATCCGGGTAGCGCTGGCGGGGCTGGACGGCGGCGACTCGGGCCGACCCCAGGACTTCGCCGCCCTCAGCGCCGGGGCCGACGCCTATGCCGGCTGGATCGCCCAGACCAAGGCCGAGTTCCGGGCGAAGACGGGCGCGGGCCAATAAAAAAACCCCCCTCCCGGCGGGAGAGGGGTTTTTTGCATCAATCCTGACGAGCAGGACGAACGCGCCGTAAAGGCTTAGCCGTTGACGGCGTCCTTCAGCGGCTTGGACACGCGGAAGCGCACGGCCTTCGAGGCCGGGATCTTGATCGTCGCGCCCGTGGCCGGGTTGCGGCCTTCGCGCTCGGCGCGCTCAGCCGTGTCGAACACGCCCAGGTTGGAGATACGGACGTCGTCGCCCGACTTCAGAGCCTTGTGGATGTTCTCGACAATGGCGGCCAGAACCTTGCCGGCGTCAGCTTGCGACACGCCCGCGTCTTTGGCGACAGCGGCGATCAGTTCAGCTTGAGTGGTCATGAGGGTATTTTCCCAATGGTGGTCGCCCGGAAGGAAGCGCCGAGCGAGGACCGGGGGATCAACGACGGTTTTTGTGAACTTGGCAAGCCCGCATCGCCCAGAAGGCCTTGCAGGCTGGGGATTTATCCTGCGCCGGAGGCTCTCTGGAAGCTCTCGACGAGGCTGCCCGCGACCAGTCTCCACCCGTCCACCAGCACGAAGAAGATCAGTTTGAAGGGCAGGCTGACCACCACCGGCGGCAGCATCATCATGCCCATCGACATCAGCACGCTGGCGACCACCAGATCGATCACAAGGAACGGAACAAAAAGAAGAAATCCGATGGTGAAGGCGGTCTTCAGCTCGCTGATCATGAAGGCCGGGGTGACCACTCTCAGGGGCAGGTCCTGCATGTTCGCGGTGGCCGTGACGCCCGACAGTCGAGTGAACAGGGCCAGGTCGTCCGGCTTCACCTGAGCCAGCATAAAGGTTTTTACCGGTTCGGACGCCGCATCGAAGGCCTGAGGCAGTTCCATCTGCTGATCCATCAGCGGACGGACCCCCGAATCATAGGCGTCCTGCCAGGTCGGAGCCATGACGATGGCGCTCAGGAACAGGGCCAGGGACACCAGGACGGCGTTCGGCGGCGACTGCTGCATCCCCAGCGCCGTGCGCAGAAGCGACAGCACCACGACGATCCGCACGAAGCTGGTGGTCATGATGACGATGGACGGCGCCAGCGACAGCACCGTCATCAGCCCCACCAGTTGCACCACGCGCTGCGTCAGGCCGGCGCCGGTCCCCAGGTCGATGTTGATGGCCGATCCGCTCTGCGCCGCCTCCTGCGCCAGGGCGCCCAGCGGCCAGATCAGGCACAGGGCGGTGGTGATCAGCGACAGCAGGGCCGCGCGTTTGAGTTCGGCGCGGGTCGGCATGGCGAAAACTGCGGGGCGTTTCACTTCACGCCTCCCGGTTGGCGCGGCTCGATCAGTTCGCGGCCCTCGCCCAGCAGGATTAGCCGTTCTTCGTCATCGACGCGGATCAGGACCAGACGGCGCGACGGGTCCAGCACCAGAGTCTCGACGACCTTCATCCGCCGCACCTGTCCCTGCTGGCCCTGAAAGCGCGCCAGAATCTCCGGCGCATAACGACGCGCCGCCCATGCGGCCAGGCCGATGATGCCCAGGGTGATGGCCAGGCCGAAGATCGCCCGGAACAGATCAAGGAAGTTCATGCGGATGCAGCCCCAGACGCGCGACGATCCGGCGTTCGGCCGCCACGCTTCGGGCCATGTTTCAACGGACGTGGTTAACGGCGCGTTTAGGGATACGGGATATTAACCATGCAGGCGGCAAAATCTGCCGATCCGTTCGTCCGAGGGATTCGCATGTCCGTCACCGACCTGCCGCTGCTGAATCAGATCAAGGGCCGTCTGGCCTGGCTGGACGACCGTCAGCGGGTGATCGCCGAGAACGTCGCCAACTCCGACACCGCCGGCTATGTCGCGCGCGACCTGAAGACGCCAGCCGACTTCGCCGCCGCGGTGCGCAAGAACGCAGGGCTTCGGATGGTCGCCACCAACGCCCAGCATGTGTCCCCGCCGGCGCGGGCGCCGCAGTTCGAGGGGATGGCGTCGCCGGATTCCGAGACCACCCTGGACGGCAACTCGGTCGTGGTCGAAGAGCAGATGCTCAAGATGGCCGAGAGCCGCATGGCCTATGACGCCGCCATCGGCTTCTACCAGAAGTCCATGCAGATGATCCGCCTGGCGGCCAAGAAGCCGGCCGCCTGAGGGGAAATGAAACATGCCTGACCCGATCAACAACCGCCCGGTAAGTCCCCGCAACACCGCCATGGCGGTCGCCTCCAGCGCGCTGAAGGCGCAGCAGTCGCGGATGCGGATCATCGCCGAGAACATCGCCAACGCACAGTCCACCGCCACTGTCGCGGGCGGCCAGCCGTATCGCCGCCAGATGCCGGTGTTTCAGGCACGCGACGTGGACGGCGCGACTGGCGTCGCCCTGGCCGAGGTGCGGCCGGATCAGAGCGACTTCCGCAAGGACTACGACCCGTCGCACCCGGCGGCGGACGCCGAAGGCTATGTCATGCGGCCCAACGTCGACACCCTGATCGAGGCGATGGACATGCGCGAGGCGCAGCGCGCCTATGAGGCCAACCTGAACGTCATCGAGACGGCGCGGAACATGGATTCGCGCACCCTCGACATCATCAAGAAGTAAGGGGCTAAGGCATGAACCCCATCATGGCCGCCCGCGCCTACGCCGCCGTTCAGGGCGGAGGCGGCGTCAGCGTCACGACCTCGGCCAACGCCGCCGCGAGCGCCGGTCCGAACGCGGCCGGCGGCTTCGCCGACCTGTTGCAGAACGTCATGACGCAGACGACGCAGGCCACCCGCGTCGCCGAGGCCCAGATGGCCCAGTCGGTTCAGGGCCAGGGCAATCTGATCGACGTCGTCACGGCCATCTCGTCGGCCGAGGCCTCGCTGGAGACAGTGATGGCCGTCCGCGACCAGGTCATCTCGGCCTATCAGGAGATCATGAGGATGCCGATCTAGCGTCGGCTTCTCCATTTCCTGACGAGTGCGGATCGAACCAGCGCCCCGCACGCTTTCTTTCCCGACAGTGAAAGGAAGACCCATGCTCAAGGACAAGAACTCCTCGGCCATCGTGGCGGTCAAGGATCTGGATTGCGCCCGCGCCTTCTATTCAGACGTGCTGGAGCTGAACCTGGCTGATAGCGGGATGGAAGGGATGCTGGGCTACCGCACCGGCGGCACCTGGCTGATCGTCTACAAGTCCGACTTCGCCGGAACGAACCAGGCCAACGCCGTATCCTGGGATGTCGGGGTCGAGCTGGACGACATCGTCGCCGCTCTGAAGGCCAAGGGCGTGGCGTTTGAACGCTATGACGGCATGGAGCACGACGGCGACATCCATGTGTGCGGGTCCCTGCGCCTGGCGTGGTTCAAGGACCCGGACGGCAATGTGCTGCATCTGGTCGGCGGCGCCGGCGCAGGCTGAGCCTAGCCTTCCAGAGACACCACCGGCTGGCTGACGGCGGCGCTGCGGCCGCGCGCCTTCAGCCAGGCGCGGATGCGGTTCTGGATCGGCTGGTCGATCAGATAGTGCAGGCCAAAGGCGAAGACGAAGGCGGCCAGCACGCCCAGACCCCACAGCCCCCAGCGCCAGGCTTCGCCTAGCGCCAGCTTGCCGGCCACGGCGTCGGCCAGGCCGAACCAGGCGATGCGCACCACTTCGTTCGAGATGAACATGGAGAAGGACACCATCGCCGCCTGCTCGACCAGTTTTGAGGGCCTGCGTCCAGGAACGGCCCCCGCCGCCAGGATGATGAGGCTGATGAAGACCAGCGAGATCAGGGCGTGTTTGTCGAAATATTGGACCCCCGCCAGGGCGACGGCGGCCAGCACGCCGGCCCAGCCGGCGACGCGCGGGTTGATCCATACCCCTTGCGCGAACCAGGCCAGACCCATGCCGAGGATGAACAGGGGCAGGGCGCGCCAGATGCCCAGGTTCAGCGGCATCTGATAGACGGGATATTTCAGGATCGCCCAGCTCAGCTCATTGGCGGCCAGATAGCCGACGACGACCAGAATCAGCGCCGTCCACGGCCCGATCCGGCTGAGGCCGCGCAGCACGAAGGGAAAGGCGACGTAGCAGCCCAGCAGCGCCGAGATCGACCACGTCGGCGCGTTCCAGCCGATGCCGCCGGGCACGCCGAACGACTGCACCAGCGCGATCTGGGCGGGAAGTTGGTCCCAGGCGAACCACTCGGGATGGTTGGGCGGCATCCCTGCAGCCGTGGCGACGAGCACCAGCGCCACCAGCAGGCCCAGGACGATCAGGTGCGCCGGAAACACCCTCAGCGCCCGCTTCAGGAAGAAGTCCGTCTTGGACATCCGCCCCGACCCGACGGCGCGGCCATAGACGCGCATCAGCACATATCCGCTGTCGATCAGGAAGAAGTTGGTCAGCAGAAAGCCGCCCCGCTCGAACACGGGATGCAGCCCTTCGGCCAGCGGCACGGGCGCCGACATCTGGAAGTGATGCAGGATGATCAGGGCGGCCACGATGAAGCGCAGCGCATCCAGCCACCCCCCGCGCCCGATCGGCGGCGGCTCATTCCGGGACGAAAACACGGCCTGCAACATGGCGACCCCCCTTGTTCAGAGGGTTCCATGCAGGAAAGAGGCCGTCTCGCCATGTCCTTCTCCCCTTGTGGGAGAAGGTGGTCCGTGAGGACGGGATGAGGGGTGTCGGCGCTGCGGTCGGTTGTCGCGTGCCTGCGTGAAGCGCCTTTCGGATGGGGCGGGCGCGCTTACACCCCTCATCCGTCAGGCTTCGCCTGCCACCTTCTCCCACAAGGGGAGAAGGAAGATGATCCTACCCCCGCACCAGCCGCAGGAATTCCTCACGCGTGCGCGGGTCTTCGCGGACGGCGCCCAGCAGGCAGCTGGTGGACAGGCTGGCGCCTGGAACGTCTACGCCGCGCATGGTCATGCAGCTGTGCTCGGCCTCGATGACGACGCCGACGCCGACCGGACGCAACACTTCCTGGATGGCCTGGGCGATCTCGGAGGTCATCTTTTCCTGGATCTGCAGACGGCGGGCGTAGCCGCGCACCACGCGCGCCAGCTTGGAGATGCCCACGACCCGGTCGGTCGGAAGATATCCCACGTGCGCCTTGCCCACCACCGGCAGCATGTGGTGTTCGCAGAAGCTGACGAAGCGGATGTCCTTCAGGACGATCAGTTCGTCATAGCCGCCGACCTCTTCGAAGGTCTTTTCCAGATAGTCGCGCGGTTCGACCTCATAGCCCTGGAACAGCTCGCGATAGGATTTGGCGACGCGCTTGGGCGTCTCGATCAGGCCTTCGCGCGCGGGATTGTCGCCGGCCCAGCGGATCAGGGTGCGGACGGCGGCTTCGGCTTCTTCCTGCGAGACGGGCGGGGTGGGGGCGTGATCGGTCATGGGCGCTTCATAGCGCCGAGCCGCCGCCGAAGGCCAGAGCCGAGCTTGAGCGACTTTTTGTCCGGACGGTTAGCGCGGCGTTAACCATCCTGTCGGCATTTTCTGCCCACTGTCCCGTGTCTGATGTTCGGCGGGTTTGGGGAACAGCGATGAACGGCGCGGAAGTTCTGGATGTAGGGCGCGACGCCCTGTGGCTGACCATTCAGCTGTGTCTGCCGATCCTGACGGTAGCGCTGGGCGTCGGCGTCTCCATCGGCCTGTTTCAGGCCCTGACGCAGGTTCAGGAGCAGAGCCTGGTCTATGCGCCCAAGATCGTCGCCGTCTTCGCCGCCCTGTTGCTGTTTCTGCCGATGATGGGCGCGCTTCTGGGCGGGTTCATGAACGAAATCGCCGCCCGCATCGCGGGAATGTAAGGCGAGGGCAGGCGGGTGGAGCCCTATGCGACGGCGGAGCAGGTCTGGACCGGCGGGCTGATCTTCGCGCGCGTCGGCGCCATCCTGATGCTGCTGCCCGGTTTCGGGGAATCCTATGTGCCGCCGCGGGTGCGGCTGTCGCTGGCCCTGGTGCTGTCGCTGGCGTTGTGGCCCATCGTGGCCAGCAGCCTGCCGGCCCTGCCCGCCACCCTGGGCGCCACCGTCGGCTGGGTCATGCGCGAGGTGCTGACCGGGCTGGCCATCGGCGCCATCCTGCGCAGCTTCATGACCGCCATGACGACGGCGGGCGAGGTCGTCTCCCTGCAGACCACCCTCGGCTTTTCTCAGACGGCCAACCCGATGCAGGCCCAGCCGGGCACGACCCTGTCGGCTTTTCTGATGCTGCTTGGCGTGACCCTGGTGTTCGCCACCAACACCCATCATCTGTTCATCGGCGGCATGGTCGGATCCTATGAGGCGATCGCCCCGGCCAAGCCGCTGATCGTGTCGGACTTCACCCAGATGGCGATCCGCACCCTGAGCCAGAGCTTCGCGCTCGGGGTGCAACTGGCGGCGCCGGTGCTGGTTTTCGCCCTGATCTTCAACCTGGCTTCGGGGCTGGTGGCGCGCGTCATGCCCAGCTTTCAGGTCTATTTCGCCGCCGCGCCCTTAAGCGTCGTTCTGGGGCTGTCGGTGTTCGCCCTCAGCCTCGGGGTTCTGGGCACCGTCTTCATCGACCGCTATCGCACGGTAGCGGCCTTCTTCACGGGAGGCGCCGTTGGCTGACGGTCCCGATCCCGAGTCGAAAACAGAAGAAGCCACCCCGCGAAAACTCGAACAGGCGCGCAAGAAGGGCGATGTCGCCAAGTCGCCGGACGTGGCGCAGGCCTTGTCGCTCGCGGGCGCGGCCTGGGTGTTGCTGGCGGGGGGCGGCATGTTCGCCACCCAGATCGCCGAGGGGCTGATGCCCTTCCTGTCGCAGCCGCACGCTATGATCGGCGGGCTGGAGGCGGGGGCCGGCATCGAGATCGGGATGCGCGCTGTCTGGGTGGTGACGCCGTTTCTGGCGGCGGTGTCGTTCGCGGTCATTCTGGGCGGGGTCGGGGGCAATCTGGCGCAGTCGGGCCTGATCTTCACCGCCGACAAGATCAAGCCCAAATGGTCCAAGGTGAACCCGCTGGAGGGGTTCAAACGCATCTACGGCCCGGACGGCGTGGTGCAGTTCCTCAAGACGTTCATCAAGCTGGTCGCCATCGGCGCCGTGTGTTTCTGGGTGCTGAACCCGCATGTGCGCGAACTGGAGGCACTGGCCGCCATGAGCCCGGCCTACATCCTGCCGTTCGCGCGGGACCTGGCGCTGGCGCTGATGGTGTCGGCCCTGGTGTTTCTGGGGCTGACGGCGGGCATGGACTATCTGTGGCAGCGAATGCGCTTCGCCAAGCGGATGCGGATGACCAAGGAAGAGCTGAAGGACGACTTCAAACAGTCCGAGGGCGACCCCCATGTAAAGGCCAAGCTGCGCCAGATCCGCATGCAGCGCGGCCGCCAGCGGATGATGCAGGCGGTGCCGGACGCCACGGTCATCATCACCAACCCGACCCACTATTCGGTGGCCCTGCGCTATGAGCCCGATCAGGGCGACGGCGCGCCCGTCTGCGTCGCCAAGGGCGTGGACGCCCTGGCCCTGCGCATCCGCGAAGTGGCCAAGGAGCACCAGGTGCCGATCGTCGAGAACGTGCCCCTGGCCCGCGCCCTCTATGCGGCAGTCGAGGTCGACGATGTGATCCCTCGCGAACATTTCGAGGCGGCCGCCAAGGTCATCGGCTTCGTCATGCAGCAGCGGAAACGGCGGTGAGGGGAGACGGGCGCCACGCCTCTCCCTCCCCGTCCCGGGGAGGGAGAGGCGTCGTGCTAGAAGGTATGCTGACGAACCCTGATTCGCGCGGGCGAGACGCCATGATGATTTCCCGACCCCAAGACAGGTTGAAGGCGCAGGCGACGCGCCGCCCGACGTTCGATCCTCTGCTGGTGATCATGGCCGTGGGCTTCACCCTGGCGGTCGCCGCCATCGCCTATCCGGCCTTTCGGGCCAACGCCTTCAGCGCGCCGGGTCTGATGCTGATCTTCGCGGCGGGCGCCACGGCGCTGATCTGGCTGTTCGCCTTCGGCCGGGCCGAGGTGCGGCGCGCCAATGGCGATACGGCGGTCGAGATGCTGGACGCCCTGGCCGAGCCCGCCGCCCTGGTGTGGCCGTCGGGCCAGGTGCTGGCTTACAACGCCGCCTGGGCCGAAGAAAACGGAACCGTCACCACGCTTCCCAGGTCCGGCAAGGGAGGGGGCAAGTCCGCTCAGGCCCTGTACATGGCCTTCGCCCAGGCGCGTGAAGGCCAGCAGGGCCGCGCCATCGTCCAGATCGGCGCGCGCGAGAAGGAGGTGCTGATCGGTCAGGCGGGGCAGGGGCGCTTCCTGGTCCGCGCCGCGCCCGACGCCGTCCTGCCGCTGGCCCCGTCTGCGCCCGCTGCGCCCCAGCCCATCGCCTCGACCGGCGAGGCTCGCGCCATGGCCGCAGGCGCCCCCTTCGGCTCGGCCGTCATCGGCGGCGAAGACCTGTTCGCAGGACGAGCTGAGGAGCCGAACGCGGCCATGGCCCTGCTGACCGGTCCGGCGGCCTCGGGCGACGCCGCCTTCGGCCATCTGTTCGACCCGGCGGGCGTAGCCGAGGCCCGGACCAAGCTGGAGGCCGGCTCCTCCGGCCCGATCGAGCTGATCGCCCGCGCCCACCCGGACCGCCAGCTGCACCTCTATGTCGCCCCCGAAGGCGATAAGCGCCGTGTCTGGCTGTTCGACGTGGCGGCGCAGAAGTCGATGGAGCTGCAGCTCTCCCAAGCCCAGAAGATGCAGGCCGTGGGCCAGCTGGCGGGCGGCGTGGCGCACGACTTCAACAACCTGCTGACGGCGATCCAACTGCAGCTGTCCGGCCTGCTGGAGCGTCACCCGGTCGGCGATCCCTCCTATGACGGGCTGAACGAAATCCGCCAGACGGCCATCCGCGCCGCCGATCTGGTGCGCAAGCTGCTGGCTTTCTCGCGCAAGTCGACGGTGCGGCGCGAGCGGCTGGACCTGGGCGAGCTGGTCGGCGAGTTCGCCGTCCTGCTGCGTCGTCTACTGCGCGAGGACGTGCGGCTGGAGACCGACTACGGCCGCGACCTGCCGCTGGTGCTGGCCGACAAGAGCCAGCTGGAGACGGCGGTGATGAACCTGGCCGTCAACGCCCGCGACGCCATGCGCGGCGTGGTCGAGCCGGGCGCGGGCGTGGTCACCATCAAGACGCGCCGCCTGACGGGCGCGCAGGCTCGCGATCTGGGCTGGCGCGAGGCCCCCGAAGAGGTCGCCCTGATCGAGGTCTCGGACACCGGCCCCGGCGTGCCAGCGGCCCTGCTGGACAAGATCTTCGAGCCCTTCTTCACCACCAAGGCGGTGAACGAGGGGACGGGTATGGGGCTGGCCACCGTCTACGGCATCGCCCAGCAAGCGGGCGGCCACATCACTGTCGTCAACCTAGATGGCGCCGGCGCGGCCTTCCGCATCTTCCTGCCCGCGGCCACGGCCGAGGAACTGGTCGAGGCCCCGGCGGTCGAGAAGGTCGTCAAGGCGCCGCGCGACCTGTCGGGCGCCGGCCGCATTCTGTTTGTCGAGGACGAGGCGGCCGTGCGCGGCATCGCCGCCCGCCTGCTGCGCCAGCGCGGCTATGAGGTGATCGAGGCCGCCGATGGCGAGGAGGCTCTGATCCTGGCTGAGGAGTGGGCGGGCCAGATCGACATGCTGATCTCGGACGTCATCATGCCCGGGCTGGACGGCCCGTCGCTGCTGCGCAAGGCGCGGCCGTTCCTTGGCGACGCGCCGGTCATGTTCATCTCGGGCTATGCCGAGAGCGACTTCTCGGACCTGCTGCAGGACGAGGTCGGCGTGTCCTTCCTGCCCAAGCCGCTGGACATCAAGACCCTGGCCGAGCGCGTGAAGCAGGAGCTTCACGCGAGCTGATTCAGGGCGAGGGCGTCAGGCCCTGAGGTCGAGGCGATCTTCCGAAGACCAGCGCCGCTCCCGCGCGGCTTCGTGCAGGGTGTCGGCGAGATCGAGCAACTGATGACGGCGCAGACGTGGAATCACCTCCAGCAACCGCAGGCGCAGGCTTTCCGCTTCGGCGTCGGAGAGGAAGGCGTCGCGAGAACGGACAGGCATGATGCACCATCCTTGAAAAGCGACCGCAATGACGGTCCGGGGCGTGCGGAAAACCGCTATTTGCCGCTTTAGGTTCCGAAAACTGGCCTTGGCTCGACAATTGTGAACAAAGGCGACGTTCAAGGCTTGGGTCTGGCGCGCGCGGCCCTAGATAGGGTCCAGAGGAATCACACGCCGTAAAGAGGAGTCTCCCATGGCCTTCACCCTGCCCCCGCTGCCCTACGCCTATGACGCGCTGGAGCCGGCCATCGACAAGGAGACGATGACCTTCCACCACGACAAGCACCATCAGACCTACGTCGACAACCTGAACAAGTTCGTCGACGCCACGCCCGAGGCGCAAGGCAAGTCGCTGGAAGAGATCTTCGCGATGATGTCCAAGCTGCCCAAGTCGATCCGCAACAACGGCGGCGGCGTGTGGAACCACAGCCTGTTCTGGGAGCTGCTGGCCCCGGTCGGCACGGGCGGCGAGCCCTCGGCCGAACTGGCCGCCAAGATCGACGCCGAACTGGGCGGCATGGACAAGTTCAAGGCTGACTTCGACGCGGCCGGCGCCGGTCAGTTCGGTTCGGGCTGGGCCTGGCTGATCCTTCAGGACGGCAAGCTGAAGGTCACCTCGACCCCGAACCAGGACAACCCGCTGATGGACGACGCGGCCGAAAAGGGCGCCGTCCTGCTGGCCGCCGACGTGTGGGAGCACGCCTATTACCTCAAGTACCAGAACCGCCGCGTCGACTACCTCAAGGCCTTCTGGTCGGTGGTGAACTGGAACAAGGTCAACGAACTGTACGAAGCCGCTAAGGGCTGAGCCTTCGGTTTGCTTGACTCAGGGAGGGCGGGCCTTCATAAGCCCGCCCTTCTCGCATCGGGTTCGTCCCGAGGCGCGATGTCTATTACGGACGATGCGTGGACCGCCGTTGAGATCGCCGCTCCAATAGGGGAGGGGCCGGGCCGCATCATGATGAAGAGTGACATATGTCCAAGCGCCACAGCGCCAAGTACAAGCTCGACCGGGCCATGGGTGAAAACCTGTGGGGTCGCGCCAAGTCTCCTGTCAACAAGCGCTCCTACGGCCCCGGCCAGCACGGTCAGCGCCGCAAGTCCAAGGTCTCTGACTTTGGTCTGCAGCTGAAGGCCAAGCAGAAGCTGAAGGGCTACTACGGCAACATCACCGAGAAGCAATTCGCGGCGACCTACGCCGAAGCCGCCCGCCGCAAGGGCAACACCTCGGAAAACCTGATCGGTCTGCTGGAATCGCGCCTGGACGCCATCGTCTACCGCGCCAAGTTCGTGCCGACCGTCTGGGCCGCCCGTCAGTTCGTCTCGCACGGCCACGTCACCGTCAACGGCAAGAAGGTCGACATCGGCTCTTACCGCGTGAAGGTCGGCGACGTCATCGAGGTCAAGGAAAAGTCGCGCAATATGGCCCTGGTGCTGGAAGCCCAGCAGTCGGGCGAGCGTGACCTGCCCGACTATCTGGAACTGGGCGATCGCGGTTTCTCGGTCCGTTACGGCCGCGTGCCGGAACTGTCCGACGTGCCGTACCCGGTGAAGATGGAGCCGAACCTGGTCGTCGAATACTACTCCTCGTAAGTTCGACGGATCTGCCAAGCTTCTTGGCCAAGGTTCTTTGGAAGGCCCCGGCGTCGCCGGGGCCTTTCTTTGTTCATATTGCGGCCTTGACGGTTCACTTTCGGGCCAATTGAGCGCACAATGGATAATCATCAGGATCGCGCCCAGGGAGGCCGAACATGAGAAGGTCTTTCTTTGGTCTGGTTCTGGCCGCCGGGCTCGCCGCCTGCGCTCATGCGCCGGGCGAACTGGTGCGGACCGAAGGCATGCCGGGCCAGCTGGAGCCGATCCACGCCGCCGCCTTCACCCGCGACCTGGCGGTGTTCCGCGTCAGCTCCAACGGCTGCACCGACAAGGCCGACGTAAAGCCGTTCATTACGCGGCTGAAGGATTCGGCGGTCATCACCCTGCGCCGCCTGGACGAGGACCGTTGCACTCGTCCGGTCAAGGACGGCGTCCAGTTGCAATGGACTTTTGAGGAGCTGGGTCTGCCGCCCGGCGCCAATGTGGTGGTCAACAACCCCTATCTGTTGAACGGGGACGAGGGCGTGACCCAATAGGTCCGATCGAGCTGAATTTTCAGCTTTTGTTAGCTACGCTCAGACAGACGCGTTTAAGGCCTCGGTCATAGAAGGGCCGACCGTTTTCTCATGTCTGGCGTCCCCCTAGTATGCGCGTCCTCTCGTGTCTGACCGAAGATCACCATTTCGGTCTGGTGGCCTTGGCGGCTTTCATCTGCCTGGTCGGCAGCTGGGTTACCTGCGGACTTTTGCGGCGGGTCAGGGAAGAGCGCGGCGTGCCGCTGGCGTCTTGGGTGTTCCTGGGAGCGCTGGCCGGCGGCGCCACCATCTGGTGCACCCATTTCGTCGCCATGATCGCCTATCGACCCGGCGTCGAGATCGCTTACGAGCCGCTGCTCACCGGGGTGTCCTTGGCTATCGCCATTGTCGGCGTCGGCCTGGCGTTGGGCGGAGCGACGATCCGGGGGCGCTTCATGCCTGCGCTGGGCGGGGCGGTGTTCGGCCTGGCGGTCTCCGCCATGCACTTTGTCGGCATGGCGGCCATGGCGGTGGAGGCCGTGGTGCACTGGTCCTACGCCTATGTCGCCGTGGCCTTGATCGGTTCGGTCGTCTTCGGGGCCGCCGCCTTCCAGTTCAGCGCCCGTGCTGACGACCGGTTCGCTCGCCCGAAGGGAGCCGCCGCCATGGTCCTGGGCATCGTCTGCCTGCATTTCACCGCGATGGCGGCGATGACGGTCATCCCCGTCGCCGCCACGGACGGCGTTCTGACGGGGCAGGACGCCCAGCATGTGCTGGCGTTGGGCGTTGCGGGCGTGGGGTTGCTGGTGCTGGGGGCAGGGGCCGCCAGCCACTTTCTGGACAGTCAGGCGCACGCGCTGCACCGTGAGCGTCAACAGTATCTGATCGACAGCAGCGTCGACGGCATGGCGATCGAACGCGACGGGGCCATCATCGCCGCCAATGAAGTCCTGGCGACCCTGCTGGGGATCGAGCGCGAAGCCCTGGTAGGGGCAAGTCTGGAGCAATGGGTCGAGGACGCTCATCGTCTCGGGGACGGCGCGGTGGCCCAGACCGTGCTGCGGACCGAGGCCGGAGACATCGCCGTCGAACTGTCGGCCCGTCGCGACCAGACGACCGCCGGCGGCGTCATGATCTACGCCGTGCGCGATCTGCGCGACCGCATGGCCCAGGAACGGCGGATGGCCCATCTGGCGAGGAACGACAGTCTGACGGGCCTGCCCAACCGGGCCTCATTCCTGGAGCGGCTGACCCGGCTGAAGAAGACGGCGGCGGAAGGCGAGACCCTGGCTCTGTTCGCCCTCGACCTCGATCGCTTCAAGGAGGTGAACGACCTGTACGGCCATGCCGTGGGCGACCAGCTTCTGTGCGTCATCGCCGAGCGGATGAAGGCGGCCCTGCATGAGGGCGAATTCATTGCGCGTCAGGGCGGAGACGAATTCCTGGCCCTGGCGTCGGTCGCCGGCCGGGATCAGGCCCTCGCCGTCGCCGAACGCCTGCGAAAGGCGGTGATGGAAACCGTCACCATAGAGCACGCCGACCTGTCGTGCGGCGCCAGCATCGGCGTGTCGTTGTGGCCGGAAGACGCGCGGGACGTTTCGACCCTGATCAACAATGCGGACCTGGCCATGTATCGCGCCAAGGCCTCGCTGACGCAGGACGTCTGCTTCTATGAGGCGGACATGGATCAGGCCGTGCGTGCGCGCCGCCGGGTCACCCAGGCCCTGCGCGAGGCGCTGGAGCGCGAACAGTTCGAACTGCACTATCAGGTCCAGGCCTCGGTCGAGACGGGCAAGGCGACGGGCTATGAAGTCCTGCTTCGCTGGAAGAACGACGAGGGCCGCTATATCTCGCCCGTAGACTTCATCCCCGTGGCCGAGGAGACCGGGCTGATCCTGCCGATCGGCGAATGGGTCCTGCGTCAGGCCTGCCGTCAGGCCGCCGCCTGGGCCGAGCCGCACCGCATTGCGGTCAATCTGTCGCCGGTCCAGCTGAGCCATGTCGACCTGCCGCGTCTGGTGCATCAGATTCTGATCGAGACCGGCCTGTCGCCGTCGCGCCTTGAGCTGGAAATCACCGAGACGGCGATGATCACCGACATGGAGCGCACCACCCATGTCCTGCGTCAGCTGAAGGCGCTGGGCGTCACGGTGGCGATGGACGACTTCGGCACCGGCTATTCCTCCCTGTCGACGCTGAAGGCCTTCCCCTTCGACAAGATCAAGCTGGACCGCTCCTTCATGCTGGAGCTGGACGGAGCGGCGCCCCAGTCGCGCGCCATCATCCGCGCGGTTTTGACCATCGGCGAAAGCCTGTCGATCCCGGTGCTGGCCGAGGGCGTGGAGACGGCCGAGCAACTGGCCTTCCTGCGCGCTCAGGGCTGTAATGAGGTGCAAGGCTACCTGCTGGGCCGGCCCCAGCCCGAGGCTGACGCCCTGTCGCATGGCGCCGCCGTGATCCCGGCGACGGCGACGGCCAGAACGGCCGCCTGAGCCGCCCGGCCGCAGCCTTTCCGATTATTCACGTGATCCGGAACGGCGACGCTGGCAGTCTTGGGCCAATCAACACGGGAAAATCCTATGCGTCGTCTCATCATCGCTCTCGCCGTCGCTGCGGTCGCCGCGCCCATGCTGTCGGGCTGCATCATCATCGCCACCGAGAAGCCGACCACGCGCGTCATCCACTCGGCCCCGGCTGAGGCGAACTGATGCGTCTGGCTGTTGTTCTGGCTGCGGCCGCCCTGCTGCCCCTGCTGGGCGGCTGCGTCATCTATTCGAACGAGGGGGGCGAGAAGATCTCCATCGTCGCCGATCAGGGGACGACGCGCGTCGAGGCGCTTGAAGCCGTGCGCAAGGTCGACTTCGACGGTCAGCGGCTGAATGTCGTGGTCGGCTCCAACGGCTGCACCGAAACCTCCAGCTTCGAGGTCAAGATCAAGGACGGCGAACCGGCCGAACTGACGTTGACGCGCCGTACGCCGGACCTGTGCAAGGCTCTGGTTCCCGAAGGCGTGACGGTCAGCTGGACCTACGCCGAACTGGGTCTTGAGCCGGGCCAGCCGGTGCGCGTGCTGAACCCCATCAGCCTCTAGGCTTGAAACGGCCCCAGCATCTCTTTCGGGATGCGGGCCGGACGCAGGGTTCTGGCGTCGACCAGGCACCATTCGGACAGCCCTTGGGCGCACAGGCGGCCTTGGGCGTCCTCGATACGGACATAGCGGTTGAAGCGCGGCCCCTGCGGATCGCCGACCCAGGTGCGGGCGATCACGCCTGTCGCATCCGGTTCGATGGCGCGCAGGTAGTCGATCTCATGACGCAAGGCCAGCCAGGCCCATTTCGCGCGCGTCTCCTCGTCGAAACGCGCGTTCCAGTGCGCCGTGCCGACATCCTGCAGCCAGCCGACATAGACGACGTTGTTGACGTGGTTGTTCTCGTCGATGTGCTCCGGCCGCACCTCCAGCGGCACGACGAAGACCTCGCGGTCTTCACGCGGCTGAAGCTGCGGCCGGGCCATCGGTTCAGGCTCCGCTCGGCTTACGCTTCGCCAAGGGCGACGCCCTTCTCGGCCATCAGGGCTTGAAGCTCGCCCGACTGGAACATCTCGCGCACGATGTCCGAACCCCCGACGAACTCGCCCTTCACATAGAGCTGGGGAATGGTCGGCCAGTCGGTGAAGGTCTTGATGCCTTCGCGCAGGGCTTCGTCCTGCAGCACGTCCACGCCGACGAAGGGCGCGCCGACGTGATCCAGGATCTGAACGGCCAGCGAGGAGAAGCCGCAGCGCGGCGAGTCCGGCGTGCCCTTCATGAAGAGCACCACGTCATGCTCAGCCACCGCCTGGGCGATGAAGGCGTGGACGGGATCGGCGGCGGCGGTTTGTTCGGTCACTGTGTCGAAACCCTTCTTGAGGAGCCCGTGAGCTAGGCGCCCTTTGGGGCCGGGTCAAGGCCGGGCCAGTCCAGGGCCAGTCCAGGGCCAGTGCAGGGGCGGTGCAGGGCGGACTGCGCGCCTCAGGCGGACTGCGTGCGGGCGGTCAGCCGTTCGGCCCGTTCCGCCAGCGTCTGGGCGCCGTATTCGCGCGCGGTCTGGGCGGCTTCAGTCAGCATCAGGCCGACGCCGCGGGGGCTTTCGCCGGTCCACCGCGCCCGGGCCAGCGCGACCCGCGCCAGGCCGATCTGTTCGGCCGCCCAGTCCAGCGGCGTGGCCGTGACCGAAGGCCGCGCCAGACGGCGCCGCAGGCTGGTCTCGATATCCAGCAAGGCGGTCAGGTCGCCGGCGGCGCTGGCGCGGGCGGCGTCCTGGGCCACCCGCTGCTCATGGGCCAGGGCGCCCAGGACCAGGCCGCCGCCTTCGGTGAGGGCCTCAGCCTGGATCAGCACCACCGACGGCAGGGTCTCGCGCTCGGCGCGCATGACCTGAATGGCGGACCAGTCCAGCGGGCTGTGATCGGGCGTGAACAACTGGGCGGCGACATCGAACATGGCCTGCGCCTGATCGCGGGCGGCAGGGGCGTCGGCGACGGCCGCCAGGGCCGCCATCCCCGCCGCGCAAAGGGCCAGGGCGCGGGCGCGGCTCAGCGGCCTCTGTTCCGGAGCAGCCGCCTCGACCAGGGCGCGCAGGTCGCGCCCGGCCTGATCCAGCATCCGGGGATCGCGCGCCGTCAGGCCGATCTCCAGCACCAGGGCGGCGCGGTCCAGTCGTATCTCGTCTTCCAGAGTGCGCGGGCCCTTCAGATTGGCCAGGGCGGTTTCCAGCAGGCTGGCGGCCTCGTTCATCTCCGACAGGCGGCCGGACAGAAGCGCCAGCCGCGAGCGCAGTCGGGCGTGCAGCGCCGCAGCCGCCGCCACCGTATCCACACGTCGCGCCGCAGGCAGGTCGCTCAACAGGTCGAGGGCGGCGGTCAGCCGTTCCGGCCCGCCGCGCAGGTCGAAGGCCAGCATGGCGCTTGTCGCCAGATCCAGGGCGGCGCGCACCGCCTGATCGCCGTTGGCGGCGTGTTTGGCGGCGTCGCGGCCGCTGCTTTCGGCGCGCTCCACGCTGGCGGCCGCGCCGCAGCGGCGGGCGTGCTCGCGCCACAGGGCGGCGGCGCGCAGGGCTGCGTCGAACGGACGGGGGCATGAGACGCGCCCGGCGTCGGTGGATTGCTGGCGCGCCTCAACCTCGACCAGACCCACGCCGATCAGCTCCAGCCAGCCAAGGTCGTCGCTGTCGCGCGCCTTCTCGAACAGCCGTCTGAGATCTCTGCCGAATTCGAACATTCGCCTGTATCGCCGCCTGCATCGTCCCGCTTCGGGATCAAGAGGATGATCCCGGCATCGACCAAGCAAACGCAGCGCCGTTGGAACGGTTCGCCTTGGCTATGAAGACAAATTGTCGGGCGGGCGTCAGCGCGGGCCTCGGTCCTGCGGCGTCGCAGCGCCCCTCAGCCCAGGCGGGGCGCCTTCTGGCGGCAGCGCTGCAGGGTGGCGCGGGCCTCGGATTCCCCGGCGGAAAGGCGACGCACGGCGTCCAGACGGGCGCGAGTCTGTTCCGTTTCGGCCACGGCCGGATTGCGCCCGGCGACGGTCGCCGCCTGCATGGCCGCCAGCGACCAGTAGAGGGCGGCGTCATAGAGCGAGCGGCCATAACGGCTCTCTCCGCCCTCCAGTTCGGAGGCCGCCTGTGTCAAACCGGCGCAACGCACCGCCTCGTCATAGGAGACGAGCCGGGCGCTGGGCGCTGGGGCCGCAGCCTGGGGCGAGGTCTGGGCCTGCGCCGAGGTCTGAGCCAGCGCCATGGCGGCGGTGACGGCAAGGATGAACATCAGAACTCCACAGGCGCGGGGAGCGCCGAACTGGCCCTACTAGAGAACCACGTCCCCGCGAAGGATGAAAGACGTGTTCAGCTAAGCTTCAGGTTGCATCCGGGGCCTTCGGCATGGCGCGGCCCTGATCTGCGAGCCAGCGCAGGAACTGACGGCGGCCTTTCGACATCTCGCCTGCGCCCGGAATGGCGGCCACAGCGCCCTCGTCGCGGGCGAAGCCGAACGGCGCCAGCAGCCGCCCGTCCGCCACCGCCTCGGCCGTCAGCGCCCACGGCAGGACCGCCGCGCCCCAGCCCGCCAGGGCGCCGTCCAGCGCAAAATGCAGATGGGCCACAGGACGCTCGTGCGCATCGGGCAGGCGCCGATCCGTCAGGCGGGCCCAGTCCTTCCACGCCGACAGATGGGTGCGCGGGGCCAGACGCGGCGCGTTCAGGACGTCCATCCGCGCATCGCGCCGGATCAGGGCTGGGGCGATCACCGGCCCGATCGCATTGGGAATGACGCGAAGGGCGCCCAGACTGTCGATGCGCGAGGCGTCCAGCAGCCGCAACAGCACATCGGCCCCTCGGCGGCTGACGGCGTGGGGCGCCAGTTCGACCAGATGAACCCGCACCTGCGGATACAGGCGGTTGAAGTCCGCCAGCCGGGGGATCAGCCATTTGACCGCCAGACTGGCGTTGGCGGCGACATTCAGGTCGCGCCCGTCGCCCCGCGCCTCGGCCACGGCGGCGGCGATCTGGTCGAAGGCGACGGTCAGTCCGGGCAGGAGGCCCCGCCCCGCCTCCGTCAGCGTCAGGGCGTGACGCGGCCCCTCGAACAGGCGCAGGCCCAGTTGCGTCTCCAGCGCCTTGACCTGTCGGCTGACGGCGCTGTGGGTGACGTTCAACTCAGCCGCCGCGCGGGTCGCGCTGCCGGTGCGCGCCATCGCCTCGAAGGCGCGCAGGGCGTTCAGCGAAGGCAGAGGCGCTGAGGCTGTGAGGTTTTCGAACATCTCGCGTTCGATAGGTCGCTTTCGCCACGCGGGCAAATCCGCTGACACAGCGCGCCATGTCGCGCCTCGCCGTTTCTCGCCTGATCATTCCCGTTCTGGGCCTTGGGATGATCGTTTCCTTCGCCTCCAGCTACTATCTGCTCGGCGTGCTGGCCGAGCCTTTGGCGGGGGGCGTGGGGACGACGCCGGGGGTGGTGTTCACGGCTCTGTCGGGCGCATTTCTGGTCTCGGCGGCGCTCAGCCCGTTCGGCGGGTGTTGGATCGACCGGCGCGGCGGGCGCGAGGTGTTGTCGGCGGCTGCTTTGATCTTCGCTCTGGCGCTGATCCTGCTGGGGCTGGCGCGCGATCCGGTCGTCATGGTCGCGGGCGTGCTGATGCTGGGGGCGGGCATGGGCGTGGGGCTGTACGGCCCCGCCTACGCCGTGCTGGTGGCCCTGCATGGCGAGGCGGCGAAGAAGCCGATCACCGCCGTTTCCCTGCTGGGGGCCTTCGGCGGGGCGTTGGGCTGGCCGCTGACCTTGCTGATGATCGAGACTGTCGGCTGGCGCGGCGCCTGTTTCGTCTGGGCGGGGGCGCATGTCGTGCTGTGTCTGCCGCTCTATTGGGCCGTGCTGCCGGATGGGCGGGCCGGGGGCAGGCCTCCTGCGTCCGGCCGCGTGCGGTGGGACGGGACCATGATCCGGTTGGCCGTCCTGTTCGCCGGAGCTTGGTGGGTGGCTACGGCCATGAGCGCCCACCTGCCGCGTCTGCTGACCCGGCTGGGCTTGAGCGCAGCCGAGGCGGCCATGGCCGCCGGCCTGATGGCGGGCGCGGCCATCGCGGTACGCCTGATCACCCTGGCGGCGCCGGGCAGGGGCTCGCCCGTTGCGGCGGCGCGGGCGGCGACCCTGCTGCATCCGTTCGGCGCCCTGATCGCCTTCGTCGGCGGCAAGGGGGCGGCGGGCGCTGTGGCGCTGGGGCAGGGGGCGGGCAACGGCCTGCTGGCGGTGGCCTCGGGCGTCCTGCCGCTGCATCTGTTCGGGCGTGAGAACTATGGCGCGCGACAGGCCCTTGTGCTGACGCCCGCCCGTTTCGTCCAAGCGGCGGCTCCGGCGCTTTACGGCGTGGTGCTGGACCGCTCGGCGGGGCTGGCCATGCTGCTGTCCAGCGGGGTCTGTCTGGTCATGTTCGCCATGACCTTCGGGCTCAGACGAAAGCCGGGCCTTTAATTCCCGGCGCGATCAGGCAGAAGGGGGCCATGTTCATGCGCCGCTTCATCCAGCTTCAATTCGGCCTGTGCCTGTATGGTGTCGCCGCCGCCATGATGGTGCGGGCCAACCTGGGCTTGGATCCGTGGAACGTCTTCCATCAGGGTCTGTCGTTGCGCACAGGCATGAGCCTGGGGACCGCCTCCATCCTGATGGGGGTGGTGGTGATGCTGACGTGGATTCCCCTGCGGCAGAAGCCGGGGATCGGCACCCTGTTCAACATCTTCGTCATCGGCCTGTCGATGGACGCGGCTCTCGCGGTCATGCCTGAGATGACGACCCTGCCGCTGCGGCTGGCCTTCATGGCGGGGGGCGTCGTGCTGACGGCGGTGGGCGCGGCGGCCTATATCGGGGCGGGCATGGGGACGGGGCCGCGCGACGGCCTGATGGTCGGGCTGAACCAGCGGCTGGGGTGGTCGATCCGCGTGTCGCGGATGCTGATCGAGCTCAGCGTCCTGGCCGGCGGCTGGCTGCTAGGCGGCTCGGTCGGCGTCGGCACCATCGTCTTCGCCGTGGGCATCGGCCCGCTGATCCAGATCTTCCTGCCGTGGTTCCAGAGTTTGGCGCGGGAAGGCGCGCCCGCCCGCGCCAGCGCGTAATCGGTCAGCCCCGTTCCTTGGTCTTCGAGAAAGCGACCTTGGGGAAGCGTTCGGCGACGTAGCCCGTCTCCCAGCTCGACTTGGCCAGGAAGACCGGGTTCTGGTCGATATCGGCGGCCATCTGCGGCCGGTATTTGCCGGCGAAGTCTTCAAGGTCGGCCTTGGCTCCGGACACCCAGCGGGCCTCGGCGTAAGGCGACGGCTCGAACATGACGTCCAGGCCGTATTCCTCGCCTAGGCGGTCGGCCATGACCTCGAACTGCAGCTGGCCCACGGCGCCGACGATGAAGTCCGCGCCCAGTTCCGGGCGGAACAGCTGGGTCACGCCTTCCTCTGCCAGACCGACCAGCGCCTTTTGCAGGTGCTTGGCCTTCAGCGGGTCCTTGACGCGGACGCGCTGCAGGATTTCCGGGGCGAAGTTGGGCAGGCCGGCAAAGCGCACCAGGCCGCTCTCCGACAGGCTGTCGCCGACGCGCAGCACCCCGTGATTGGGAATGCCGATGACGTCGCCGGCATAGGCCTCTTCGGCCAGTTCCCGGTCCGAGGCGAAGAACATGATGGGGGCGTTCACCGACAGCTGCTTGCCGGTGTTCTGGACCTTCAGCTTCATGCCGCGCTTGAAGCTGCCCGAGGCCATGCGGAACATGGCGATGCGGTCGCGGTGGTTGGGGTCCATATTGGCCTGGACCTTAAAGACGAAGCCGGTGACTTCGTCCTTGCTCGGCTCGACCGTGATGTCTTCGGGCGCGGGGGCGTTGCGGGTTTCGGGCGGCGCCTCCTTACGGGCTTTCATGGTCTTGGGCGGCGGGGCCCATTCGCCGATGGCCTTCAGCAGCTCCTCGATGCCGAAGTGGCGCAGGGCCGAGCCCCACAGCACAGGCGTCATGTGGCCTTCCAGAAACGCCTGATGATCGAACGGCTTATAGCCCGCCTCGACCAGTTCCAGCGCATCGACCATGTCGGCCTGCTCCGTGCCCTGGAAGAAGTCGGCGGCCTGATCGAAGGGCAGGGGCGCCGGGTGTTCGCCGTCGTTGTCGGCGGTCTTGCGCGTATAGGGCTGGAAGCGGCCCTGACCGCCGACCTCGGCCAGACCGCGCAGGCGATTGCCGCTCTCGGCTGGCCACCAGATCGGCGAGGGGTCCAGCTGCAGGCGGGACGCGATCTCGTCCAGCAGGGCCATCGGGTCCTGCGCCTCGCGGTCCAGCTTGTTGATGAAGGTGATGATCGGGATGTCGCGCAGGCGGCACACCTCGAACAGCTTCAGCGTCTGCGGCTCGATGCCCTTGGCGGCGTCCAGCACCATGATGGCGCAGTCGGCGGCGGTCAGGGTGCGATAGGTGTCTTCGGAGAAGTCCTCGTGCCCCGGCGTGTCCAGCAGGTTGAACATCTTGCCGTCGTGCTCGAACGTCATGACCGAGGCGGTGACCGAGATGCCCCGTTCCTTCTCGATCTTCATCCAGTCCGAGCGCGCCCGGCGGTTCTCGCCGCGCGCCTTGACCGCGCCGGCAGCCCGCACGGCGCCGCCCGCCAGCAGGATATGCTCGGTCAGCGTCGTCTTACCGGCGTCCGGGTGAGCGATGATGGCGAAGGTCCGACGGCGATCGGCCTCCTGAGCGAGGGTCAGTTTGGACATGGAGCTTCCTTTAGGAGGCGCGACCTAGCGCGCCGGCGCTCAATTGTCGACGTTCACGATGCCGTGAGAGACCCTTCGCCTATGAGGGTTATTCGAGGCATCCTCGTTTCTGGGAGACGGCGGACCATGAGTTCGCCGCACTAGGGAAGGGAAAACGTCATGGCTCTGGTCCATCCAGGCAAGGTCGCGCCTGCACCGAACGCGTCCAAGATTCATCCGCTGGTCTGCTTTCTGGCCGGGTTCGGTCTGATCGTCCTGGCCGCAGCCGTCGTGCACACGGTGTTCGGCGTCCTGCTCTAACACCTTTCAGGTCAGGCGGCGTCGGTGGCCTGACCCGGCGCATCGGCGTCGTCTTCGTCGTCAGGCTCGGGTCCTGTTTCCAGCGGAGCCTGGTGCAGGGCCTGTCGCGCGCGGTTGATCATGGCCCGCGCCTGACGCTTGTAGCCGCTGGAGTGAGGGCTGTTGGCTACCGGCGTCAGGACCGCGATCGCCTCCGGGTTCATGCCGCGCGCCATATAGGCGTGGGCCAACCGGGTGCGGCAGTCGAAGGACTGCGGCGCCAGGGCGCAGGCGACCTCGAGGGTGGAGATGTCGTTATCCGTCGGATAGCGCGGCTGGCCGTTTCGTACGTCGTTGAGACCCAGATAAATACGGAAATCCAGTGGCTCGGCGTCCATCGCCCGGGCCAGATAGATGGAGGCCTGACGGCGAAGCTCATTGGCGTCGTCGACTGACCCCGCCGCTTCGGTCTGGTCCAGCAGCGCCAGGGCGGCGACACGCAGGACCTGGGCGTTGCTCGTGTTGGCGTCGAGGCTCGGCGCCAGAGCCGCCAGCGCCAGATCGGGACGTTGTGACAGTCTGTGGGCACGGGCGGTGAGCAGCCGGCCCACATCGGAGTCTGCGTGAAGTTCGCCTAGGGCGAAGGCCGAGCGGATCAGTTCGGCCCGGTTTTCGCTCGCCTCTTTGCGCTCGCGAACCCGACGCGCCTTTTGCGCTTCTGATTGAGTTTCATCTTCGGTCTCCTCCTCGGCCGGAGGCTTGATCGGCGCGTTATCGAGACGCACGTCCAGCCAGATGGCGTCCGCTTGGGCTTTCGACAGCCGACTGATCGCCACCTGCGGATCTGTGACCGCAATCTGGGGCGTGGTCACGTTGATGGAGCCGGAAATATAGCGCCAGACGTCGTCCTGAAGCTGAGCGGGGGTCCGGCCTGTCGCCGCCTGCATGGCGACGACGGAATCCTCACCACCGGCCACAGCACCCAGATAGCGTCCGAGCATCTGGGTGCGTTCGGGCGTGCTCATGAAGTAATGGGTCATGGCCCAGGCCTGGGCGTAATAGCTATGCGCCGGGTAACGTCCGGAATCCGAGATGCGCCACTTCAGCACATCCTCCATCTTGGCCCACGAGCTGAACCCCATGGTCAGGGAGTTCATCCGGCCCGGATTATGCCGTCCGAACTGGATCTTCTTATCGGTCAGGCTGGCCGTTGAGTAGAATTCGGCAAACCCCTCTACGAACCAGGATGGATAGGCGTTGGCCTGCATCTGGAACATGAAGTGGTGCGCGTATTCGTGGAAGACGACGACATCGCCCATAGAGCTGCGCGTATCGACAATCGTATAGATGCGGCCGCTGTTCGGCGAATAATAGCCCGCTACCCCCTCGCTGATGCCAGGAGACATGCGGTTCATGTCGCGTCGACCCTCGGCCATGAAGATCTCCAGCTTGGGGATCTCATGGTCGGTCTGGATGGGATAGTAGGTCCTCAGCAGGGCGTCGAAACGCTCGACCTTCTGGGCGTAGCGCCGCAGGCTGCCTTCCGAGGTGTCGCCATAGACGATGAAGTGGTCGGTTTCGGCCCGGAGCCATTCCGCCAGCGCCGGCGATGCGGCGAAGGCGCCGAGGGCGGCCGCCGCGGTCATGGCCGCGCCCCGCTTCACGCGAAACCGCATTTTCTTGTTCATCGCCCTTCGTCTCCCCAAGGCTGAGGGACAAGAAATAAAGAACGATGGTGTTCTATGGAAGCCCTAGGCGGCCAGGCGGCTCCAGACCGTCTTGTCGGCCGTGGCGGCGTCCAGGGCGCCGCGACGCGCGCGCTGATGCAGGTGACGCAACACGATCTCGGGCAAGGCGCAGAAGCGCGGCTCGACCAGTTCGGGCGCGCAACCGGCCTGCGGCGCCGCGAAGAGGGCGGCGCTGACGCCTTCGGCCTTGTGGGCGATCAGCCAGGCCAAGCGGCGAGCGCGGGCGGGGTCGTTGTGGTGAAGCAGCGGGTCCTCGGCGAACAGTTCGCAGCCCATCTCCAGCACATAGTCGAACGACAGGCACTCGAACCGACGCACGTCGTGGCTGGGGGCCGGGCAAGCCTCGTCCAGATCGAAAACGACGTCGTTCAGAAGAAACAGCATGGACCGCGCCCGCTCGCAGGACCGTTCTGGTCCCATGCGAGGGGTTTTAGGACGCCGCGCTTGCGGTCCGGTTCACGAACGCGGTGAACGAGCCGGTTACCATTTTGAGCGGCCCTACCGGCCTTCGGCCTGCTTGAGGGCCGGTGCGGGGGCCTACCTATAGACCCTCTATCCGGGCGAAGGAGGGTCAGCCCTGCGTCTTCTCGGTCAGGAAGTGGCGGCCGTGGCGGTCCTCGATCTCGACGATCCAGAGGTCGGGGTCATAGCGGCGCTGGCGATCCAGATAGGCGTCCAGTTCGCTCTCGAACTCGCTGGCGACGGGCTGGATCCACAGCGGTTCGCCGTCCTGGCCGGTGGCCTCGGTCCACAGTCGGGCGGTGCGGGTGGCGGTGTCATAGGCCTTGACGATGACGGCGCCGGCGCGGGCGTCGCCCTTCTTCACCACCACGGCGTTGGCGCCCTCCAGCTCGGCGCGTCGGATCAGGGCGCCGACCCAGACGTCAGTGGAAAGAAGCAATTGATTCACCCTGTTTGGAGACGGACCCGGAACCGGCGTCGGCTAGGGTGGAGGCATGAACATAGCGCTGTCGCCTCGCATAGTCAGCAGAACGCTGGCCGCGATCGTCGTACTGGCCCTCGCGGCCGGGACGGCGACCGCTGCTGGCCAGAACTCTAGCGACGTCTATTACGAGCGCGCCTTCGTGCGGGCGGCCCAAGACAAATGCCGCCTGTTCGAGCCGCGCCTGACGCAGGCGCTGGAGGCGGCGACGCTGCAGGCGCGCGGGGCCGCCTTGCGGGCAGGTCGCCCGGCGACCGAACTGGCCGCGACAGCCGGGCGCGCCAAGGCGCGGGCGGAGGCGACCGCCTGTGACGACGCCGAGCTGAACCGGGTCAAGACGCGGGTGCGCCACGCCTTCGCCGGGTGGTCGCGGGCGGCGCGTATCAACTTCCCCGGCGACAAGGCCGTCTGGAGCGCCGACCGTTTCGAAAGCGTTCGCGACGGCTGGCGCCTGTTTCAGGACGGGGCGACCGGCGCCTCGCCTGTTCGCTTCGGCCTGACCGGCAAGGCGCCGCAGGACGCGCGTCCGGCGGCGGTCGTGTCGTTCGTCGGCAAGCCCCGACCCTATGCCGCGCGCATCGTCATGCGGGACGCGGCGCGCTCGCCCCGACCATGGCTGGGAACGGACGGCCTGCCGCCGGACGGCGCGCGCCGCGCGGTCTTCGCCGCCGGGTCCGATCTCGCGCCGCGTGAGCTGCTGGTCTCAGGCGCGCGGGCGGGCGAGGTTTGGCGCTTTCCCGACAGCGCCGCCGAGGCGCTTGCGGCGCTGGACCCGCGCGAACCCTTCCTGATTGAATTCCTGTTCCGCGACGACAGCGTGGCGACGGCGCGTTTCGAGGCGGGCGATTTCGCCGCCGCCCGCGCCTTTCTGGCTATGGGCCCGGTCTAACGGCGGCGTCAGCCTTCGGCCAGAACCGGCAGTCGCAGGGCGGCGGCCGTGCCCTCGCCCAGGGTGCTGTCCAGGCTCAACGCCCCGCCATGCAGTTCGGCCAGGGCGCGGACCAGAGCCAGCCCCAGCCCGCTGCCTTTCGCCTTCTGGTCCGCTTCGCCGGCCTGCTCATAGGGGCGCCCCAGCCGCGCCAGATCAGCCTTGGCTATCCCGACGCCGGTGTCGGCGACGATCACTTCCAGCATGGTCCCCGCCGCCTGCGCCGAGGCCGTGACCGTCCCGCCCGCAGGTGTGAACTTCACTGCGTTCGACAGCAGGTTCAGCGTCATCTGCTTCAGCGCCCGACGGTCGGCCCGGATCATCAGTGGTTCGGGCGGCAGGACGGCGTTCAAGGCCACGCCCTTGTCCTCGGCCTGAAGACGCACCAGCGCCAGCCCCGCCGTCACCGCTTCGCGCGCGTCGAACCGCTCCAGCGCCAGCTCATAGCGGTCCGCCTCGATGCGGCTGACATCCAGGACGTCGTTGATCAGGTCCAGCAGGTGGCCGCCCGCTTCGTGGATCGAGCGGGCGTAGTCGGCGTAGCGGGGCGGGACCGGGCCGAACAACTCCTGCCGCATGGCGTCCGAAAAGCCGATGACGGCGTTCAGCGGGGTGCGCAGTTCGTGGCTCATATGGGCCAGGAAGCGCGACTTGCCGGCGCTCTGGGCCTCGGCCTCCATGCGGGCGGCGTCCAGCTCAGCCTCGCGGGCGTACTGTAAGGTGGCGTCCAGAGCCTGAACGATCAGGCGAGAGCCGCCGTCATCCATGCGCCGCGCCGTCAAAAGGATGCGGCGGTCCAGCGCCAGGCGGGGCGTAAAGCGGACCTGTGCCTCGCCCAGGCTGCGCGCGCGGGCCAGCGCGGCCAGGACCGCGGGGCGGTCGGCAGGGTCGACGGCCGACAGCAGCCCCTCTTTGAATAGCGGCTCGACCGGCAGGGCGGCGGGCGCCGCACCATAGGCGGCCAGGGCGCGCAGGTCCTGATTGAGCGCCAGAGTCAGGGCGGGCTGACCGGCCAGCAGGGTCTCGACCCCGGCCACGTCGGCTTCGGCGACCTCCATCCGGCGAGCCGCGCGGCGGGCGCCGAGGAACAGGGCCGCCGTGGTCGCGCCGGCCGTCATCAGGGCCGAGATCCCCGCCGTGGTCGCCGCCGCCGACGGCGCGCCCAACAGCCAGCTGGACAGCAGCCCCGCGCCCGCCGCGCCCGTGGCGGCTATGGCGGCGACCAGCACGCGGCGGCGCCCGCCCACCGCCAGACCCGCCGCCAACGGCGCGAAGACGAAGCCCGCCAGCGGGCCGCCCGCCCCGCCGCTGAGCGCCGCGCCCGCCAGCGCCGCCAGCGTCCACAGCGTCAACAGGGCCGAACGGGCCTCGTCATCGTCGCGGCGCAGCAGGGTCAGCCCCGCCAGCCCCGGCGCCGCCATGACCCCCAGAGCCAGCAGCAGGGGCGCCGCCGTCCCGGCGGCTTCGGCGCCGGTCCCTGCGCCGGTCGCGAACAGGGCCGTCACGCCGACGGCCGCCGCCCAGCCCGCGTGCCAGGCGGCCACGGCGGCGCCGTCCCCGGCGTCGTGGACCTCGGGGCGGCGGATCGGATCAAGCAGGGCGGTGTGAGGCTTCAAGTGCGCCTGAGACGGACGGAGTGATAACAACCCTATATCTAGGCCGCGTCGTCTCAAGCCCCTAGGGCGCTCGCCTATAGGGGGAGCGGCGCGCCGGTTGTGATCGCGGCGGCGGGGGCCTATGTCGCGCCCATGACTTCTACCGCCCCCGACCGCTCCATCGACGAGACCCTGGCCGAACTGGTCGAAGAGTTCGACCTGTTGGGAGACTGGGAAGGGCGGATCGAATACGTCATCGACCTGGGCAAGGACCTGCCGCCCCTGCCCGAAGAGGCGCGGATCGAGGCGAACAAGGTGCCGGGCTGCGCTGCTCAGGTCTGGTTGTCGATGCGGCCCCAGGGCGAGCGGCTGTTTTTCGACGCCGACAGCGACAGCGCCCTGTCCAAGGGCAATATCGCCTTGCTGCTGCGGCTCTATTCGGGGCGGCTGCCGGGCGAGATACTGGCGTTCGACGCCAAGGCCGCTCTGGACCGGCTGGGCCTGCCCTCGGCCCTGACGCGCCAGCGCGCCAACGGCCTGAACAGCATGGTCGGGCGTATCCGCGAGGCGGCGTTGGCGGCGGGCTGACCGCGATCGCCGCTTCTCTTCCGATTGGGCGCGATCGGGCGCATGATGAGGCGTCTCATACGGTGTGGAGCGGTCCGATGACGGCCCTGACGAAGCGCGCCCCTTCCTTTTTCAATCCTGTCCGAATGGCCGGCTGGGGCGCGGTCGGGCTGATCCTGTTGACGCCGTTGGCGGCCATGCAGGTCACCTCCGAGGTCGCCTGGGACGCCCAGGACTTCCTGTTCGCCGCCGTCCTGCTGGTCGGGGCGGGTCTGCTGCTGGAGCTGGTTCTGTGGAAAACGCGGACCCCGCTGGCGCGGCTCATGTTGGCCGCAGCGGTGATCCTGGCCGTGCTGTTGATCTGGGCCGAGGCGGCGGTCGGGATTTTCTGAAGCCCAACCGCCTTTATCGGCTTAGGACTGCGGGCCCAGGAAGGCGAAGGCGCGCGCATTGCTGAACTTGGCGGTGGCGTCGCCCGCATGGGTGTTGATCTGGTTCTCGCCCAGCTCCAGCCGCTTGACCGGGGCGCGTTCAGAGAAGTCGATCTTCTTCAGGTCCACCCAGAAGGTGTTCGGCGTCAGGGCCGACTCGAAGAAGTATAGCTTGCGCTTGTGATCCACGACCGTCCGCCAGCGCGTCGAGGAGATGTTCGGCTGATCCGGGGTCGAGATGCCGAACGGCACCGAGACGTTGCGGATCACGCTGAACACGCTGGCCACGGCCATGTTCTGGTCTTCGAACTTGGGAATGGCGTTGGCGTAGAAGGAGGCCCGGGCATAGCGGTCGGCCGCCCGGTTGGTGCCCGGCAGCATGACCGTGCCGCCGATGCCCTGCCAATAGGTGTTCAGGGCCAGCTGCTGATCGAACGTCGGCGAGTTGGTCATCACCTGGTAGTCGCGGCTGTGGTGGATCACCAGTTTGCCGTCGATGTATTCGAAGATGGCGCTGTCGCCGCCGGAATCCGACAGGGACAGGTGCAGGGTGGTCAGCCGCTCCTGACCCGGCACATTGTCGCTGACCAGGACGAAGGGTTCGTCGCGCAGGGCCTCGACCGCCTCGGCCACGGTGGCGAAGTTGTCGAGGGCGTACTGGGCCCAGGCGGCGATGCTGAGGGCGGGCTTGTTCGGGTCGTCAGCCGGGTATTGCGACTCGACCAGCCACAGGACGTTGGCGACCAGACCCATCTCGTTCACGCCGTCGACGGTCGAGATGTCATAGCCGCTGGCGATGACGCTGCCGTATTTGGACGTCCAGGTCAGGGAGTTGGGACCGCCGGACCCGTCCCGCGCCATGCCGCGCGGGAAAATCCACAGGTTGGTCATGATCTCGTCCTTCCAGTCCATCGACCGGGCCGTGATCACCGCGCCGTCGTGGCTGCCGTGGTAGACAAGCCGCGTGCACGCTTCGGCCGCGGGAACGGCCAGCATGAAGGCGGCGGCCAGGGCGGCGACGCCCTTCTTCATTCCGTTACGCATGTCGTCTCCTTGGGATGGGGGGTCGTGAGGGAAGGATCAGTAGGTCAGCTGCGCCCGGCCAGCGTGACGTTCCCGTCCAACGAGGTGGCCCAGACGTAGGGGCTGACCGTGACGCGCCACGGCTCATCCGCGCTGGTCTGGGCAAAGGCGGAAGCGCCGCCCGCCAGCCCCAGAGACAAGCCCAGAACCTGTGCGGCTGGACGGAAGAAGGTCATGGGGAATTCCATTCGCTGCCACCGGAAGATGGCGTCACGGTAGAACGTCCATGCTTAAGCAATGATGGAGCGACAATCGCTGATGGCATGTCGCAATGGCGCCGTTCGGCCGGATCATCCTATGCCGTAATGCTCCGCCAGCGCCTGCAGCCCCTGTTTGAGCAGGGTCTTGCCCTGACGGCGGCGCAGGGACAGCGCCTGTTCCGCCAGTTGCAGCGACGTGCCGTGGATGCAGACCTGCTCGACGATGGCGCGAAGACGCGGGCCGCAGGCCTCCAGGGCCGCCTGCACCCGAGCCGAGGCGGAGATGGCGTGGTCGCTGGGCTCGACCCGTCCCGCGCCGCCGCCGGAGCCGCTGCGAGGCAGGCCGTCCCAGCGCATGGTCATGGAAGGACCGGCGGCGGCGATCTCGGCCTCGGCGCGCAGCCGCTCGCCGGCCGCGACCTCGGCCGGGGTCAGCCAGGGGCGGCCCGACTGGTCCTTGCGCCGCGCCAGCCACAGGATCGGGCTCTCGCCCAGATTGGCGCGGCGCATCGTCAGGCGGCCGTCCGCTTCCATCACCGCCCGTTCCCCCTCGATGACGCCGGGGCGGCCGGGCGGGGGCGAAAGGGGCGCGTGGTCGTTGGCCGCGCGGGGCAGCCAGCCGCCCCCCTGACGCAGCTTCAGCCCCGGCCGCTCGATCACGGCGCGGAAGGCGGCCTCATCCAGCGTCAGCACCACCCGGCTGCGCCGGTCGCCGCCGAGACGCAAGGTATAGGCGCCGTTCGCCTGGTCCAGCCAGGCGCCAGGCCGTTGCAGCAGGCTGCGCGCGCGTTCCAGTTGACGGCTCATCGGCGGCCTCCGGTTTCGGGGGCCAGATCGACCAGCGGCAACTCCATCACCGCCCGCAGCGACCCCTCCAGCCCGTCCATCAGCGCGTCGTAGTCGGGCCGGTCGCGTTCATCCTCGGCCCAGCGGCAGGCCGCGCCCGCCGTCGCCCGGTTCAGGCCGAAGGCGTGGGCGACCCGCTCCAGCGGCCAGCCGAAGGAGACGTGCGCCAGATACATGGCCGACCATCGCGCCCGGCAGGCCCTGGGCCGCACCCGCTCGCGCCGCTTCATTTCCGCGACCGGCACCCCCAGGGCCAGACCTGACAGCGACAGGGCGGCGTCCGCCCGGATGCGGTCGCCCTCCGTCACCGGCACGCGATAGGGTTCCATGATCTGCGCTTCCTCCCGTCATTCCTGTGGATCCCGCCATTATGAGTGCGTGTGGCGGGTGCGTTAGGAATGTTGTCCTATGAGGCGTCAGAAGCGGTCGCTTCCCCAGGCGGGGTCGGGCATCGGCGGGGACGGTTGTGCACGCCCCCTGTGGAAGACGCGCCAAAGGTCAACAGGGGAATGCGGCGCCCGGCGTTAATAAATTAACGAATCCTTGACTCAGGACTCTGGACGGCGATTCGCAAATCATCCTACGCGTTCCATATCGGGACCCGTTAACCCTTCTTAAGGTTTTGGCCCGTTAACGTTGGAACAAGGTTACCCGGCCGCATCTCACGCGCGGTCATCCCAAGCTTTGCCTGGAGGGGCATTAATGCGCGTCCTGTTGATCGAAGACGACCACGCGACGGCTCAAAGCATCGAACTGATGCTGAAGTCGGAAGGGTTTAACGTCTACACCACTGATTTGGGTGAGGAAGGCATCGATCTGGGCAAGATCTATGACTACGACCTCATTCTGCTGGACCTGAACCTGCCGGACATGAGCGGGCTTGAGGTTCTGCGCCAGCTGCGCAACGGCAAGATCAATACGCCGGTGATGATCCTCTCGGGCAGCCATGAGATCGACACCAAGGTCAAGACGTTCGGCGGCGGCGCCGACGACTATCTGACCAAGCCCTTCCACAAGGACGAGCTGATCGCGCGCACTCACGCGGTGGTCCGTCGCTCCAAGGGCCACGCCCAGGCGATCATCCACACCGGCGAGATCGCGGTGAACCTAGACGCCAAGACCGTCGAGGTGAACGGCCACCGCGTGCACCTGACCGGCAAGGAATACCAGATGCTGGAGCTGCTCTCCCTGCGCAAGGGCACGACCCTGACCAAGGAGATGTTCCTCAACCACCTGTACGGCGGCATGGACGAGCCGGAGCTGAAGATCATCGACGTCTTCATCTGCAAGCTGCGCAAGAAGCTGGCGACGGCTGCGGGCGGCAAGCACTACATCGAAACCGTCTGGGGCCGCGGCTATGTCCTGCGCGACCCGGCTGAAGGGGCGGCCACCGTCGCCGCTTGAAAAGACCCCTCCTGAGCCTCCACTCAGGGCCGATCCAGAAACGCCCGCCGAGTTCATCGGCGGGCGTTTTTATTTGCCCTTCTCCCCTTGTGGGAGAAGGTGGCAGGCGGAGCCTGACGGATGAGGGCACCTTGATCTGAAGGGGGTGTCGCACCGCTCGATCTCAGAAGGTCAGTAGTCGCGCCGACACCCCTCATCCGAGCGCCTCCGGCGCCCACCTTCTCCCACAAGGGGAGAAGGATTAATGCGCGAACGCCTTGGTCAGCACGTCGAACATGGGATTGGGCCGGCCTGCGTCGTCGAACAGCAGGGGGCTGTCCTGGCCGTCGTCGTTCTTGCCCCGGCGCAGCCAGGAGTCGCTGTCGCGGACGCCCCAGACGGTGAAGGCGAAGCGCTGGGCCGGAGGCAGGTCCATGAAGGCCTCGGCCAATTCGGCCACGCGCGCGGTCTGCTGCTCGCGGCGCTGGGCGCGGGGGCGCAGGTCGGGCATCCGGCCGCCGCGCTTCAGCGAGGCGTCCAGTTCGGAGACATGGATAGGCAGGCCGAACTGTCGGGCCTCGTTCATGAAAGCGGCGATCTGGCCGCCGGGGATTTCGATGTCGAGGTGGGACTGGATGCCGATGCCCTGGATCGGCGCGCCCGCCTTCAGCAGCCGTTCAATCAGACGCAGGAAGGCCGCGCCCTTCTTGGGCGTGTTCTCCAGGTTGTAGTCGTTCAGGAACAGGGTCGCGTCGGGCGCCGCCAGGCGGGCCTGTTCGAAGGCGCGGATTATATAGGCGTCGACGCCGCCCAGGCCCCGGCTCCAGACGCAGTCGCGATAGCCGCTACCGTCATCCTCGACCGGCTCGTTGACCACGTCCCAGCCGACGATCTGGCTGCGCCAGCGGCCGGCGACCTCGGCGATATAGCGGTCGTGCTCGGCGATGAAGCGCGGTCGGTCATCGACGATGGCCGTGAACCACGGATGCTCCTGCGCGTACCAGATCAAGGCGTGGCCGAAGAGTCGGATGTCCAGATCGCGGGCGAAATAGGCGATCCGGTCCGGCGCGTCGAAGCGCAGGGAGCCGTCCTTTTGCAGGATGTACTCCATCTTCATCTCCCACTCGGGCGTGAGCTGGGAGAAGTGGGTGGAGACGAGGCGGAACCAGTCCTGATCCGACAGTTGGCCGGACATGGCGACCGTGCCGACCGGGAAGGGGGCGACGGACTTCAGCGGGCGGACGGGGCCGGCAGGCGCCGCTTCGGGCGCCTCGCCCGCGCCGCACGACGCGAGCGCGAGGGTGGAGGCGAGAAGGGCGCGACGGTCGATCACGTCTAGCCCTCGGCGCGGCGACGCAGGCCCATTTCGTCATAGGCGGCGGCCTCGCGCTTGGCGGCGGCCATCAGCTTGTTCAGTCGGGTGGTCTCGGCGACGTGCTCGAACTTCTTCAGTTCCTCGAAGGCGCCGGTCAGCGCGTCGCGGGCGCCTTCCTCCTCGGCGGCGACGGCGGCGATCTCGGCCTCGGCGTCGGCGCGGCGCAGCTTCCAGCCGTTGAGATAGGCCTGCAGCATCATGCCGGAGGACGGGTCGAGCCGGGCGTTCTCACGCTCGATCTCGGCCTGGGCGTCCAGCACGGCGACGCGCATCTCGGCCTCTGCCTTGCGAGCGGTGATCTCGGCCAGGCGCTTCTGCAGCGTCTCGACCTCATAGTTTGAGATGCGGATCAGGGATTGGGCCCAGGCCGTCATGCGTCGTCTCCCGCGATCATTGGTCCACCATGCCCTGGTTCAGGATGGTTTCAAGTCTGTCGAAACTGTCGTTCAGGCGCGTCGCGTCGTCCTTGTCCTGGGTCAAGAAGCCTTCCAGGGCCGGGTTCAGGGCGATGGCGCGGTCGACGATGGGGTCCGCCCCGGTGCGATAGGCGCCGATGCGGATCAGTTCTTCCATGTTGGAATAGGCGCTCAGGCACTGGCGCGCGCGGCGGTTCAGTTCGCGCTCGGGCGGGGACTGGTTGCCGGGCATGGTGCGGCTAACGGACTTGAGCACGTCGATGGCGGGGAAGCGGCCGCGCTCGGCGATCTTGCGGTCCATGACGATGTGGCCGTCCAGAATGCCGCGCACGGCGTCGGCGATCGGCTCGTCATGGTCGCCGCCGTCCACCAGAACGGTGAACAGGGCAGTGATCGGTCCCGCCTCCGTGCCGTCCGGGCGGATCGGGCCGGGGCCGGCGCGCTCCAGCAGCTTGGGCAGTTCGGTGAAGACGGTGGGGGTGTAGCCCTTGGTGGTCGGCGGCTCGCCTGCGGCCAGGCCGATCTCGCGCTGGGCCATGGCGAAACGGGTGACGCTGTCCATCAGGCACAGCACCTCCAGCCCCTGGTCGCGGAAGAACTCGGCCACGGCCATGGTCATATAGGCGGCCTGGCGCCGTTTCAGCGCCGGTTCGTCGCTGGTGGCCACGACGACGACGGCGCGTTTCAGACCTTCTTCGCCCAGGGTCTCTTCGATGAACTCGCGGACCTCGCGGCCCCGCTCGCCGATCAGGCCGACCACCACGACGTCACACGTCGCCTGGCGCGCCAGCATGGACAGCAGCACCGACTTGCCCACGCCCGAACCGGCGAAGATGCCCAAGCGCTGGCCCCGGCTGGTGGTGGTGAAGACGTCCATCGCCCGCACCCCCAGGTCCAGCCGCTGGCCCACCCGGCCGCGCGAATGAGCGGGCGGCGGCGGGGCGCGCAAGGGGTAGGGGACAAGGCCCGGCGTCAGCGGCCCCAGGCCGTCGATCGGCTCGCCGAAGGAATCGATGATGCGGCCCAGCCAAGCCGTCGTCGGGCGCACGCTGGCGGCGGCGTTGATGATCTTGATATCGGCGCCCGGCGCCACGCCCTCGACCGGGCCGAAGGGCATCAGCAGGGCCTTGGCCTCGCGGAAACCGACGACCTCGGCGGGCAGGGGCGGCTGGCCGCGTCGCTCGATCTCGGCGCGGGCGCCGACGGCGAGGCGCGACAGGCCGCCGCGCGACTCGATCAGCAGGCCGCTGACGCCCGCCACCTTGCCGGTGACGACCAGCGGGTCGATCGCTTCGACGGCGGCGACGAGATTACGCAAGGAAGGCCCCCAGGCCGCGAGCCGCGCGACCGATCCCAGCCACGGTGCTGCATCATGGTTAATGGTCGATGAAGTTCGCTGTGAATTGCAACTCCTGATTGCAAGTAACGAAAATGAAACCTCTCAAGGGCCAGTCTTATCCACAGACTTATCCAGTCCATCGCCGTTATTCTGAAGGGGGGCGGTTCGGATGTTCAGTGCAGGTCGTCGACAAAAACGGGCTACGAATATTGAGCGGCTTGAGGAACTGGATCGTCGGATGGCGGCGATCGGGCGGTCCCAGGCCGTGATCGAGTTCGACCTTGACGGCACGATCCGCGACGCCAACGAAAACCTGCTCCAGACCATGGGCTACGGCATGGATGAAATCCGGGGACAGCATCACCGGATGTTCGTGGACCCGGCCGAGGCGGCGTCGGCCGAGTATCTAGCCTTCTGGCGAGAGTTGAACGAGGGGCGCTTCGTCGCCCGCAAATTCCGCCGCATCGCCAAGGGCGGGCGCGAGGTCTGGCTGGAAGCGTCCTACAATCCCGTGCTGGACGAGGCGGGGCGACCGCTGAAGGTGGTCAAGCTGGCCGTCGACATCACTGAAGCCGAACAGGCCGCCCAGCGGGCCGAGCAGGGGCGCCTGGCGGCCGAGGCGGCGCAGGCTCGACTGGTCGGCGCCCTGGCGGAACAGCTTTCTCGCCTGTCAGACGGCGATCTGACGGCCGCTATCGAACAGGATATGGACGGCGCCCATCAGGCGGTGAAGGCGGACTTCAACGGCGCTGTGTCCAGCCTCAGGACTGCGCTTGAAAAGGTCCTGTCGGCGGTGACGACCCTGCGGGGCGGCTCGGACGAGATCAGTCAGGCGTCGGACGACCTGTCGCGACGCACCGAACAACAGGCGGCCAGTCTGGAAGAGACCGCGGCGGCGCTGGACCAGATCACCGCCACTGTCCAGCGCAGCGCCGAGGGCGCCCGGCAGGCGGCCTCCGTCGCCGCCAAGGCCCATGCCGAAGCCGGGCGATCGGGCGAGGTCATGCGTCGGGCGGTGACGGCGATGGACGGCATCAGCCGCCGCTCATCCGAGATCAGCGACATCGTCGGGGTGATCGACGAGATCGCCTTCCAGACCAACCTGCTGGCGCTGAACGCCGGGGTTGAGGCGGCGCGGGCCGGCGACAGCGGGCGCGGGTTCGCCGTGGTGGCGTCCGAGGTGCGGGCGCTGGCCCAGCGATCGGCTGAGGCGGCCAAGGAAATCAAGGCGCTGATCTCCGCTTCCAGCGCCGAGGTGGCGCAGGGCGTCGAACTGGTCGCCGAGACCGGCCGCGCGCTGGGGACCATCGCCGAACAGGTCAATGAGATGGACGGCCTGGTCGCCGAAATCGCCGCCTCAGCCCAGGAGCAGGCTTCGGGTCTGGGCCAGGTCAATCAGGCGGTGAACCAGATGGATCAGGTCACGCAACAGAACGCCGCCATGGTCGAGCAGACCACGGCCGCCGCCGCCAACCTAAAGACCGAGGCCGAGCATCTGGCCGAACTGGTCGGGCGGTTCCGCACGGGCGCCGAAGGCGGCGTGGTGCGCGCGTTGAAGGCCTATGGCGGCCCGCCGCCGGCGCTGGAGGCGCAGCGCGCCCGTCTGCGCGCGGTCGTCAACGGCCCGGCCGCCGACGAATGGACCGAGTTCTAGGCGTCGAGATCAGGCAGGGGCGGCCGGATCCTGCAACGGCTGTTCGTCTGACGGCGAGGTCAGCACGGCGCCGACCGAGGCGGCGATGATGGCGGCGATGGCCAGCCACTGCTGGCTGGTGAGGTGCTCGCCCAGGACAAACAGGCCCGCCAGGGCGCCGATGGCCGGATCGCCGCTGACCGCCACGCCGAAGGTGCGCTTGGGAATATGGCGCAGGGCGACCATGTCCAGCGTGTAGGGCAGGGCGCTGGACACTAGGGCGACGACCAGACCCAGCGCCAGAATCCTTGGATCCAGCAGGCTCATGCCCGCGCCGGCGACGCCGAACGGCACCACCGTCATGGCGGCGAAGGTCATGCCGATGGCGACGGTCGAGCCGCTGGGCAGATGGCTGACCCGCTTGCCGAAGACGATATAGCCCGCCCAGAACACCGCCGCCGCCGCCGCATAGGCGCAGCCGACCGGATCAAGCCCCGACACGTTGCCGTCCAGCGGCAGCAGCAGGACCAGACCCAGCACCGCCAGCCCGATCCAGACGAAGTGGATCAGCCGTCGCGAGTTGAACAGGGCGACCGACAGCGGTCCCATGAACTCGATCGCCAGGGCCACCCCCAGCGGAATGGTGTTCAGCGCCATGTAGAAGCTGAGGTTCATCAGCCCCATCACCACGCCGTAGACCGCCAGGGCGCGCAGGTCGCCGGTGGTGAAGGCGCTGCGCCAGGGACGAAACACCGCCAGCAGGACGATGGCCGACAGCCCCACGCGCAGGCCCGCCGTCCCGGCTGGTCCCACCATCGGATAAAGCGTCTTGGCGAAGGAGGTGCCGGCCGAAAGCGACACCATGCCGCCGATCAGGGCGAGATAGGGCAGGACCGCTGACAGGCGCGGATGGCGAAGGGCGAGGGCCGGGGAGGACATGGCCGGCAACCTATCGAAAAGCCGCTCGTTTTTCTTGGCGATTTCGCCTGCCATGCTGCAAGAAACACGCGTAGTGTCGTCTCCTATGCAAGAAAACGCCGACCTCGATTCCTTTGACCGTCGCCTGCTGGCCCTGGTGCGCCGCGACAACCTCCAGCCTGCGCGGGTGCTGGCGGACACGGTCGGCCTGTCGGAATCGGCGGTGTCGCGACGGTTGCGGCGGCTGCGCGACGAAGGGATCATCATCGCCGATGTCGCCGTGGTCGATCCGGCCCGGCTGGCGCGCGTCCTGACCATGCATGTCCTAGTCGAGATGGAGCGCGAGGGTACGGCGGTTCTGGACGCCCTGATCGACAAGCTGACCGCTCGTCCCGAGGTGCAGGCGGCCTGGTATGTGACCGGCGACACCGACCTGATCCTGTATGTCGTGGTGCCGACGATGGAGGCCTATGAAGTCTTCACCCGGGAAATGCTGAACGACGACGCCCGGGTGCGCGCGTTCAAGACGCTGATTTCAATCAGGGAAGTTCTGCCGTTCGACCCTGCGCGACGGGCGCTGGCGCGATGAAGTCCGGTTTGCGGCCCTGTTTCAGTTTCGCCGCTGAATCGCCTTGAGAATCCGGATAGGCTGACGCTATGCATGGTCGTTTTCCGATCCTCTATATCGCCGAGGCGGACGCCGAAGAGGCGGTCCTGTCGTCTGGAGCGCTGGCCCAGTTGGTCGAGGCGATCCCGCAGGCGACCTTCACCGTCGTCGGTTCTCCGGCCAGCGCGCCGCTGTTCGCCGACCTGCCGCGTCTTCAGCGGCTGATCACCCTGGACCGCGACGGGCGCTGGGACTGGATCGCTCTTTGGAACCAGGTGCGCGAGACGAACTGGGGGCTGGTGGTCGACATGCGCGGCTCGACCCTGTCGGGCAAGCTGCGGCGCCAGCGGCGCGCGGTGAAGGGCAAGACCGTGCCGGGCGTGCATCTGGTCGAACAGGCGGCGCGGACCCTGCAACTGGACGAGATTCCGGCGCCGAAACTGTTCATCGAGCGGGACACTCAGGAAGCCGCCGACGCCCTGATCCCGCCAGGGGGCGGCCCGATCCTGGCCATCGGGCCGGGCGCCGACTGGATCGGCAAGCGCTGGCCCGCCGATCGCTACGCCAAGGTCGCCATCTCCCTGCTGGGCGAGGGCGGGCCGCTGGCGGGCGGGCGGCTGATGATCGTGGGCGAGGAGGCGGACCGCGATGCCGCCCAGACCATCCGCTCGGCGGTCAAGCGCGACCGGGTGATCGAACTTCAAGGCCGGTTGACGCGCCTGCAGACGGCGGCGGCCCTGTCGCATGCGGACCTCTATCTGGGCGGGGACTCCCTGTGGACGCAACTGGCGGTGGCGGCGGGCGTCCCGGCTGTGGCGGTCTTCGGCCCTTCGGACGAGACGCTGAAACGTCCCTGGACCGGCGTCGCCGTGCGCGGCCCGCGCAGCCTGCAGGAGTTCCAGGAACTGGACCCGCGCCTGAACCAGCACATCCAGCACATGATGGACCTGCCCTATGAGCGGGTGCTGAAGGCGGCGAAGAAGCTGCTGGCTGAACGGGCCTCCTGACTGCCCCTTGGCTTGCGTCTCCAAGCCTTCGACGCGCATAAGCGCCGGAGTTTCAGGAGATGCGCGCGATGATCCAGACCTATGACCTGATCGTTCGGGGCGGCGAAGTCGCCAACCACGCCGGGCGCGGCCGGGCCGACGTCGGCGTCATCGACGGGCGCATCGCCTTCATCGGCGACCTGAGCCAAGCCTCAGCCGGAGAGGTGTTCGACGCGACGGGCCTGACCGTCCTGCCCGGCGTCATCGACACCCAGGTCCACTTCCGAGAGCCGGGGCTGGAGTGGAAGGAAGACCTGGAGACCGGCAGCCGCGCGGCGGCCCTGGGCGGCGTCGTCGCCGTGTTCGAGATGCCGAACACCAATCCCAACACGACCGATCCCGACACCATGGCCGACAAGCTGGCGCGGGCGAAGGACCGGATGTGGACCGACCACGCCTTCTACGTCGGCGGCACGCATGAAAACGCCGAGCATCTGGCCGACCTGGAGCGCCTGCCGGGCTGCTGCGGGGTCAAGGTCTTCATGGGCGCCTCGACCGGCGACCTGCTGATCGCCGACGACGAGGGCGTGCGCAAGGTGCTGTCGAACGTGCGCCGCCGCGCCACCTTCCATTCCGAGGACGAATACCGACTGGTCGAGCGCCGCAACCTGGCCCGCACTGGCGACTGGACCAGCCACCCCGAAGTCCGCGACGCCGAGAGCGCCATCATGTCCACGCGCCGCCTGGTCGGGCTAGCCAAGGAGACGGGCGCCCGCATCCACGTCCTGCACGTCACGACGCGCGACGAGATGGAGTTCCTGCGCTTCCACAAGGATGTCGCCACCGTCGAGATCACGCCCCAGCACCTGACGCTGGTGGCACCCGAGGCCTATCAGCGCCTCGGCGCCTACGCCCAGATGAACCCGCCGATCCGGTCGCAGGAGCATGTCGACGCCCTGTGGCTGTGGGGGATGCAGCAGGGCGTGGCCGACGTGCTGGGCTCCGACCACGCGCCGCACACCAAGGAAGAAAAGTCCAAGCCCTATCCGGCCTCGCCGTCGGGCATGCCGGGGGTGCAGACCTTGGTGCCGCTGATGCTGACCCATGTGGCGAACGGGCGGCTGTCGCTGGAGCGCTTCATCGACCTTACCTCCGGCGGGGCGCAGCGGGTGTTCGGCACGGCCAACAAGGGGCGCATGGCCGTCAGCTATGACGCCGACCTGACCATCGTCGACCTGAAGGCGAAGAAGACGATCAGCCACGACCAGCAGGCCACGCGTTGCGGCTGGACCCCCTTCGACGGCTTCGAGGCGACGGGCTGGCCGGTGGCCACCATCGTGCGCGGCCGGGTGGTGATGAAGGACGGCGAACTGATCGGCCAGGCCCACGGCCAGCCGGTGCGGTTCCAGGAAACGCTGGCGGGGTGAGCGGCGTCCGTCCCCAGCTTGGTCTGATCGGCTTCGGCGCCTTCGGGCGGCTGACGGCGAAGCATCTGTCGCCGTGGGTCGATATTCTCGCGCACGACCCAGCGGCGAGCGACGGCGAGGGGCTGGCGCGGCTGACGACGCTGGAAGAGGCGGCGGCTTGCCCTGCGGTGGTGCTGGCCGTGCCGGTCGGAGTCCTGGCCGAGACGGTGGCGGCCATCGCGCCGCATCTGGCGCCGGGCGCCGTAATCCTCGACGTCGGCTCGGTGAAGGTGAAACCGGCGCAGGTCATGCTGGATGGCCTGCCCGAAGGCGTTCAGATCGTCGGAACCCACCCTCTGTTCGGCCCTCAGAGCGGCAAGGACGGCATCGCCGGTCTGCGCATCGCCGTCTGTCCGGTGCGCGGCGACAAGGCGGCGTGGCGCGTCGCCGCCTTCTGCAGGAAGGCGCTGGGTCTCAAGGTCTTCGTCGTTACGCCCGAGGCTCATGACCGCGAGGCGGCGACGGTGCAGGGCCTGACCCATCTGATCGCCAAGGTGTTGCTGGCGATGGAGCCTCTACCGACGCGCATGACCACGACCAGTTTCGAACGCGTCGTGCAGGGCGTCGACATGGTCCGTCACGACAGCGAAGCGGTGTTCCGCGCCATCGAACACGACAACCCTTACGCCGCAGAGGTGCGCCGCCGCTTCTTCGACCTGGCCGAACAGGCGCGGTCGGAATTGGATGACTAGAGGCGTCTAGCGGGTCTTCAGGATGAAGTCCGCCACCGCAGGAACCACGGCTGCGCCCAGCGGGATCGAGGCGTCGCCATAGGTGGCGGCGTTCCCGGCGGGGTCGGACGGCGCCTGACGCAGGACGTGATTCAGGCCTTCGAAGATGATCCGTTCAGCCTTGGGCTGCGCGGCGACCAGGGTCTGGCTGTTTTCGGGGGTCACCTGAATATCGGTCGAGCCATGACCCAGCAGCACCGGGCGCTGGTACTGCGCGATCAGCGCCTGCGGATCTGCGGCGAAATAGGAGATCAGATAAGGCTGGATCGACGGGCGGAACAGGGCGGCCAGATAGGGCGGCGTCTCTGGGACGGTGCGACCGGCCTCCAGTTCGCTCATGATGTGATCGACTTCTGATTTGATGGCGGGCGGCAGTTTGGGCTCGATCTGGCGGCGCAGTTCGACATTGGCGCGCACGCCGACCGGCGACAGCAGCACTAGGCCGCAGACGCCCGGATTGTCCGCTGCCGCCGCCTGGGCGATCAGGGCGCCTTCCGAATGGCCGATCAGCCAGACGCAGGCGGCGCCCGTCTTCTGGGCCGCCAGGGCCGCCCAGGCCTTGGCGTCGTCGATGTAGTTGTCGAGCGTCAGGCTCGCCTCGCTGGTTGCTGCGGGGGCGCTCTCCCCGACGCCGCGCTTGTCGATGCGGACGGTGGCGATCCCCCGCCCGGCCAGCCCTTCGGCCAGTTGGCGCAGGACGCCGCCGTTTACGCCCAGCGGACTGTTTCCGTCGCGATCCGTCGGTCCGGATCCGGCGATGATGACGGCGGCGGCGCGCGTCTGGCTTTCAGGCGTCAGCAGGGTTCCGTGCAGGGGCGCGGGCGTCGAAGCCAGTTCGACCGGCGTGGAGACCGGCGAGAGCAAAAGGGCGGCGGCGAGGGTCAGCATGGGGGTCTCCTGAGCTGAGGGCGATTAACGGGGAGGCCACGGCCAAATGCAACCGCTGTTCCTCCATGCCTGACTGGCCTTCCGCACGGCCCCGGCCTATGGCTGAGGTCGGTTCAGAAGCTGCGAGTTGTTCTCATGGAAATCCGCGATCAGATCGTTCTCATCACCGGCGGCGCGCGCGGCGTGGGCGCGGCGGCGGCGCGGGCCTTTGCGGGCCAGGGCGCGCGGGTGGCGATCAACTGGCGCAGCAGCAGAGAACGCGCCGAGGCCCTGGCGGCGGAACTGGGCGATCGCGCCTTCGCCGTTCAGGCTGACGTGACGGACCGCGCAGGCGTCGACGCCATGGTCGCCAAGGTCGAGGCGCATTTCGGCGGACCGGTCAGCACCGTGGTCAACAATGCGCTGGACTACAGCTTCAACGGCGACGCCCGCGCCCAGATGGCGGACATTCCGTGGGAAGACATGGAGCGCCAGTTCACGACCGTGATCCGCGGCGCCCTGAACGTCATTCAGGCCACGGCGCCGGGCATGGCGGCTCAGACGTTCGGCCGTGTGGTCAACGTCGGCACCAACCTGTTCCAGAACCCGGTCGTGCCTTATCACGACTATACCGCCGCCAAGGCCGCCCTGCTCAGCCTGACGCGAACGGCGGCGGGCGATCTGGGGCCGTCGGGGATCACCGTCAACATGATCTCGGGCGGCCTGTTGCGGACGACCGACGCCAGCGCTGCGACGCCCGAGGCGGTGTTCGACCTGATCGCCAGCATGACGCCGCTGCGTTCGGTGACGACGCCGGAAGAGTTCGCCGATGCGGCCCTCTTCTTCGCCTCGCCGTGGAGCCGGGCGGTGACGGGGCAAAATCTGGTGGTCGACGGCGGGCTGGTGCGGGATTAAGTCAGCCGCGACAGTAGAGCCTCAGCCAGGACGGACATCATGAGCGGCGTCATTCTGATCACCGGAGCCACCTCGGGCATCGGCCGGGCGGCGGCGCGCCGCTTCGCCGGCGCAGGCTGGAAGGTGATCGCCACTGGCCGCCGTCAGGAACGTCTGGACGCACTGGTCGCGGAGCTGGGCGCCGACCAGGTCCACGCCGCGCCCTTCGACATGCGGGACGAAGCCGCCATCGACGCGGCGCTGGACACCCTGCCTGAAGGCTTCCGCGATATCGACGTGCTGATCAACAACGCCGGTCTGGCGCTGGGCACGGCGACGGCGCAGGAGGCGGACCTGGCCCAGTGGCGCCAGATGATCGACACCAATATCACTGGTCTGGTGACGCTGACGCACCGCCTGCTGCCGCGCCTGATCGCGCGCAAGGGGGCGATCCTGAACATCAGCTCGGTGGCCGCGACCTACCCTTATAAGGGCGGCAACGCCTATGGCGGGACCAAGGCCTTCGTGCGCCAGTTCTCGCTAGGCCTGCGGGCGGACCTGCACGGGACGGGGGTGCGCGTCACCTCCATCGAGCCGGGCATGGCCGAGACGGAGTTCACCCTGGTCCGCACCGGCGGCGACCAGGCGGCGTCTGACGCTCTGTATGGCGGCGCGGCGCCGATGACCGGCGAGGACATCGCCGAGACCCTGTTCTGGGTCGCCACCTTGCCGCCGCACCTGAACATGAATGCGCTGGAGCTGATGCCGGTCAGCCAGTCCTTCGCGGGCTTTCAGGTCGCGCGCGATTAAGCGTCTTTACGCCTCGCGCCGGGCCGCCGAGGCGGCCTCTCCTGCGCGCGCGGCGGCGGCAGGAGAGGCCGTGCATCAGACGCGCGCGGCCTGGCTGCGCGCGGACGGAAGCCGCAGATAGGCCTCCAGCGAGTCGTCGAACGCCTTGATCCACGGCACATGGTGACGCGCCGCCAGCGTGCCGGTCACGACCGAGCGATAGCATTTGTCGCGATAGCCCATGATGTCGGCCTTCTTGTCCTTCTTCCACTGCAGGAAGATCCTGTTGATGTTGTCGACATCAAGCTCAGGATAGTCGGTCTGGGCGATCAGACCCTTGATGTAGTCGCCCTGATATTTAAAGGCCTGTTCATCCGTGCGGATGGCGACCTCCTTCTCGCGCCACTGGTCGTTGGCGGCCTCCATGTCCGCGCGTGACGGCAACGCGATGCGATCCATGATGATGTCCCGCGTCAGCCAGGCCTGGGCGTCGAACATGTTGAAGCTGTACCAGAGGTCCTGCATCCCCAGGTAGAACAGCCTGGGGTTGGGCGTGAAGACCACGCCTTCGTACAGGTTCAGCGGCCACAGACGGTTGCTGGTCTTCAGGCGCAGCTCGTCCGGCAGGAAGGGGAAGTGGTGCTTGTAGCCGGTGCACAGGATGATGGCGTCGACGTCGCGGCGCGTGCCGTCGCTGAAGTGGGCGGTCTTGCCGTCCACGCGCGTCAGGCAGGGCTTTTCCTCCCAGCCCTTGGGCCAGTCATAGCCCATAGGCCGGCTGCGATAACTGGTCGTGACTGATTTCGCGCCGTATTTGTAGCATTGTGAGCCGATGTCCTCGGCCGAATAGCTGGAGCCGATCAGCAACACGTCCTTGCCCTTGAACTCGGCCGCGTCGCGGAAGTCGTGGGCGTGCAGGATGCGGCCGGGGAACAGGTCGAAACCCGGATAGGACGGCGCGTTCGGCGTCGAGAAGTGGCCGGTGGCGACGATCACATGGTCGAACGTCCCTGATGTGCGGCGTCCGGCGGAGTAATCCTGGGCCGTTACGGTGAACTGGCCGGTCGTCTTGTCGAAGGCAACATCCTTCACGGCCGTGTTGAAGCGGATGTATTGGCGAATGTTCGCCTTTTTCACGCGGCCCTGGATGTAATCCCACAGGACTTCGCGCGGCGGATAGGAGGAGATCGTCTTCTTGAAGTGTTCGTCGAAGGTGTAGTCGGCGAACTCGAGGCACTCCTTGGGGCCGTTCGACCACAGATAGCGATACATGCTGCCGTGAACCGGCTCGCCGTTCTCGTCCATGCCGGTGCGCCAGGTGTAGTTCCACATGCCGCCCCAATCCTTCTGCTTCTCGAAGCAGACGATTTCAGGGATGTCGGCGCCCTCGTCGCGGGCGGACTGAAAGGCGCGCAGCAGGGCCAGGCCTGACGGGCCGGCGCCGATGATGGCGATGCGTTTTTGCTTGGGCATATTCACTTTGAGCTGATGGGTGACAAGCCCCGATGCAGGCGGCTCTGCGGCCGCAAAAAACTCGGGGCGAAAGAGGGCCGATCGCCAGCATTCCCAATATCTGGAATGCGTTCGTCAGATCGACGCACGGAAATATCGCCTAGTCCGAATATTTTAGAGTTTATGCTTTCTGGGTATAATTATTACTTCTCCAGTTCTTTATTCATATAGCAACATAAGAACAGAAAACGTCACGGCGAATGTGACTGTATATTCGACGCTGTGGTCTTATGTTGTCTGTATAATAGGGCGATTGTGACGCAATTCTCAATGAATCGCAAATCTAGCCCGGATATATCCTGGGCTCCGCAGGGTGAGCGTCGATGGAAGCTCGCCCTGCGAGCGTCGACGATTCCCTGTCGTGGAGCGGAGCACGGCCGAGGGAGGGACGCTTGGACGCCTCGGCGCGTCTGACTGGCGTGCTCGAATTGCGGGTTTAAAGGTAAGACCAGCCGTCATGCTCGACGCGGAAAATGCGCAAGGGCGCGTCCGGCTTGTCGGCATCCGCGCGAATATGGAAGACGGCGCGTTGCGGCTGACCGAAATTGGTGAAGTCGACGTTGATCGTGATCATGCCGCGCAACATGGGATGATCGGCGTCCGGCGTCGGATCGCCCACGGCGCCGTCGAAGTCCTGCGCTCCATACAGCGGGTGGGCGTCGACCTCGCCGGACGCCAGCCAGCGCACGATGTCGTCGGTGAAGTAGCGGCACGCGGTCGAAGAATCGAAGGCGCTGGGCAGGCTGCTGTTTTCTGACTGAAACTGCCGCTCATAGACTTCGCGCACCAGATCTTGCGCCTGGCTGACCGGATCTCGGTCCGGGCTCGGGGCGTAGGGATCTGGCCCTGAGCCGTCGGTCGCCGGACAGGCGGCCGGTTGCGCGTCCTGCCGGTTTGGCGCGACGAGGGCGGCTGATGCGGCATCAGGCGCGGCGTCTGGCGCGGGCCGGGGGGCCTCGGCGTCGCACGCTGAGGCGGCCAGGCCCAGGGCGAGGGCCGCCATCGATATCGTCAGTCGATACGGCATGGTCATGCCTCCATCTGTCCGCCTCAGCCCGACCCGCAGGAGGCTGAGGCGGTCCGCTGGGCTCTATCCGCACTGGATCTCAAAGCTGGCGTTGTCGTCGACCGGCTCGCCGTTGTCGGTTTTCAGCGACACGCCCGAGGCCCGGATCGTCTGGCCGGAGACGGCGATGTCGAACGGCTGAGTATGAACGACGCCGCCGTTTATGCTGTGGTCGGCGGTGGCGAAGGGCTTGTCGACTCCCAGCCGGATCTTCAGCACGCCGGCCGTGGAAGAGTATTCGACATAGATCGGCGCCCCGTCCGGCCCCGCCCCGGCGCCGCCGACTTCCACGTCGTTCATCCCGCCTGACATGCCGATGGCGCAAGTGGTCGGGGTGAAACGGTAGTCTCCGGCTGACGTCTTGATGACGCCAGAGCCTGTTGCGGCGGCTGCAGACGGCCTTGCGGTCCCGCCTTCGTGCGGCGGGGCGGCGCTTTCGCCGCATGCAGCCAGGCCGAAAGCAAGCAGGGCGAAAGCCGAGAAAACGGCTGTGCTGTTGATTGTAGTGATGATAGCTGCTCCTGTGTAACCTTAAATACCGATGTTCATCTTAGTGAATTGGGCGGCGGCGGCGAGGTCCTGAAAAAAGAACGGGCGACGGAAGAAGGTTTTCGCGCGTCGGGTTTTCTCGGGATTTAGCTGTCGCGTGCGTGTGGCCCGGGTGTCCTGAAGTGCGGCGTCTACCCCGTCAGAACGAAGTTTCGGCGGGGGAGCGGACATCGTCTTCGGTTTTTTATCAGAGCGCGCGGGCTGTCCTGTTTCGTGTCTGTCCGTGAACGGTGCAACGGGGGGTGCTGGTTTGAGTTGGGCCGAGGTCGAAGTCGTTCTGGACGCGGCGCTGGAGCAGGCGCCCGGCAATCGCAGAGCGTGGTTGAAGGCGCGCTATGGCGACAGGCCTGACACCCTGACGGAGGTGATGTCCCTGCTGTCCGCCATGGAGCGCAGCGAAGCGTTTCTGGAGCCGGACGCCGAGATCGACCTGCTGCCGTCCGGCGCGCGGTTCGGGGTGTGGAAGGTCGTCGAGACTCTCGGCCACGGCGGCATGGGCGAGGTCTATCGTGTCGAGCGGGACGACGGAGAGTATCAGCAATCGGCGGCGCTGAAGCTGATGCGGCCCCTGCCGGACGCCTATCGCGCGCGCTTTCTGGCCGAGCGTCAGATCGTGGCGGAGTTGGACCACCCCGGCATCGCCCGCATTCTGGACGGCGGTCTGGGGGCGGACGGGCGCCCCTTCATGGTGCAGGAGTTCATCGAGGGCCTGCCGATTGATCAATGGTGCGTTCAGCGCGGCTTGCCGCCGGTCGAGCGGGTCCGTCTGATCATCGATGTGTGTGAAGCGGTGTCTCACGCCCATGCCAAGCTGATCGTCCACCGCGACATCAAGCCGTCGAACATCCTTGTGTCCGGGGACGGGCGCTCGCGGCTGATCGACTTCGGCGTCGCCCAGCAGATCGGAGGAGAAAAGCAGCCGACTCAGTCTCCGGTGTCGGTCGAATACGCCGCCCCTGAGTTGCTGGACGGCGGGGCGGCCTCGATCATGACGGATGTCTATGGTCTGGCGGCGACCCTGTTTGAACTGCTCAGCGGGCAGCCGCCGGTCGATGTCGCCGGGCTGGCGCCGCCCGTCGCTGTCCGGCGGGTGGCGGACGAGCCGGCGACCAGACTTCGCACGGTGCTGCAACAGAGGCTCGCCCGCCCGGCAGCGGCCGACCTTGAGGCGGTGCTCGACAAGGCGCTGAGCAAGCGGCCCGAAGACCGCTATGTCACGGTCGAGAGTTTCGCGGCGGACCTGCGACGGGCCCTGGCGCTGGAGCCGGTCCAGGCCCGCGCCTCCGACCGTGGTTATCGCGCACGGCGCTTCCTGCGGCGGCGTCGTCTGCCGATTGCGGCGGCTGCGGCGGTGGTGCTCAGCCTGTCCGGCGGGCTGGCCGTGGCGGTGCATGAAGCGCAGCGCGCCGAGCGCCAGCGTGACGCCGCCCTGATGGAGCAGGCGCGGCTGCAGGCGGTGCAGAACTATCTCTATTTCATGCTGAGAACCGGCGCCGAGACCAGCGGCCCGGATGTCGATGCGGCGGGTATTCTGGATGCGGCCGCCGATCAGGTGGTGCAGCAGTTCCAGGCCGATCCGGTTCGCGGCGGGCCGGTGATGCGGATGCTGGGCGAGCTCTATTTCTACATGAACGACTATGAGGCCGCCAAACCGCTGCTGGACCGGTTGATGACGGCCAGGGGCGTCGAGCCCGCGATCGTCGCCGCCGCCGCCTATGACCTGGCGCAGATCCGCCAAAGACAGGGCGATCCGGCCGAGGCGCGCCGCCTGCTGGCTCGGGCCCAGGCGTTCTGGCAGGGCGACGCCGCGCGCTGGCGTTCCGAACTGATCGACAGTCGACTGACCGAGGCGCGTCTCCTGCGCGACGGCGGGAATGTGGCGGCGGCGGTCAGCCTGCTTCAGGCCAATCTTCCGGCCCGCATCGCGATGAGCGGGCCGGATCACCGGGATACGGGCGTCTATCACAACGATCTGGGCGTCATGCTGGTCGCCGCAGGCCGCGCTGAGGAGGCGGCGCCGTCATTTCAGGCGGCGCTCAAGGTCTGGCCGGCCAATGGGCTGGATCGGGGGCCGGACGCGCTCAATACGCTGAACAATCTGGCGGCGCTGGAGGTCCTGTCGGGGCGGCCGGAGCGGGCTGAGCCCCTGTTCAGACAGGCGCTGGAGGTCAGGCGCTCGCTGTATGGGCCGTCAGCGGCCACCGCCGCCCTGATCAGCAATCACGGCAAGACGCTGTTGCAGTTGAAGCGTCACGCGGAGGCCTTGCCGCTGCTGCGGGAGGCGGCGCTCATGGCCGAAAACCATGCGGGGGTCGGCAGCCTTCATTACGCCTCGGCGGCGTCGGGATTGAGCGAGGTGCTGCTGGCGGGCGGCAATGCCCCCGAGGCGGAACGGGTGAGCGTGGAGGCGCTCTCACAGGTCCAGGCGGCTCTGGGCGAGGCGCACCCGGCAACGGCGATTGTTCGCGTGGCGGTGGCGCGCGTGCGCGGCGTCCAGGGGCGCAAGGCCGAGGCGCGGGCGCTGCTGGATCAGGCCCACGACGCCCTATCGGCCCTGGGGCCGGCCGGGGCCGCCCAGGTCGCGGCCATTGAGCGGATCAGGGGCCAATATGGGCTGGAGTGAGATCTACTGATCCCCCATCGCTCAGGTCGCGATACAGCCAGGCCTTGGCCTTGACCCAGTCCCGACGCACCGTGCGGTCGGTCTGGCCCAGAATCTCGGCGATCTGCTGGTCGGTGTAGCCGGCGAAGAAGCGGAACTCGATGATGCGAGCCAGGCGCGGGCTGACCCGGGCCAGCCGGTTCAGCGCGTCGTCCAGGTCGACGAGACGATCATCGCTCTCCCAGAACGGCTCGATATCGTCGGTCAGGGGGTCGATCTTTCCTGATCCCCGCTTGGCCGCCAGCCGCGCGCGGGCGTGGTCGACCAGGACATGCCGCATGGCCAGCGCCGCCGCGTGCAGGAAGTGGTTGTCGTCCAGATAGTTTTCCGTGCGCCGCAGACGCAGCCAGGCCTCATTGATCAGGGCGGTGGTGCGCAGGGTTTCGCCCGCCTGCACCCGAAAGCGTTCGCGCCGGGCGATCTTGCGCAGTTCCGTCCACAGGTGGGGCACCATCCGATCGGCTGCCGACAGGACCTCATGCGGCGTGGAAATATCAGGATTCTCTAAGGGAACTGCGCTCAACGGTGAGCCTCTTGTAGGCGGTGAGGGCCAGCACCCTAACGAGCCTCAAGAAAAAGAACCAGCGCATCTGTCCGCTTTCTAGGCGGGACTGCGTTTTGATGGTCGACGCCATCGTTGAGACGAAAACTCCCGAAGCAAAATCGGGCTCGCGCTTGCCGTCATGTCTGTGTGCACGAGGGGCTTCTGAAACAATGACCGCCATCAAGACTAATTCCATCGGCTCGCGCTCGAGTGATGTACGTCGCGTCAAAGGGCGGTTGTTGAAATCCGCCGCTATGGCAGGGCTGATCGTCGCCGCCATGCCGCTTACAGCCCTGGCGCAGGAGAAGCCGTGCCCGAGCGGGGGCGACACTGATCGGGGGCAGGAGCATGGCCGTCAGAATACGACGTGTAACGGGGGCGCGAGCGCCTATGGATACGATAATATAGCCAGTGTCTGGCTGTCGAATGCATTTGGTTCAAATAATAACGCTTCAGGAACTGCAAGTTCTGCTTTTGGGTCCAGAAACCTTTCAGGTGGCAGTAGATCTTCTGCGTTTGGGTACTTGAATCTGTCGTCTGGAGAAGAGTCGGTTGCATTTGGCTACGACAATGATGCGAGCGCCATAAGGTCGTCGGCGTTTGGCCACAGGAACAAGGCTTCGGCCCCAGACGCCTCAGCGTTCGGGAGAGACAATATCGCCGAAGGCGAGGTCAGCACGGCTATGGGCGTCAGGAACAAGGCGTTGGGGGCGGGCGCCTCGGCTGTGGGCTACCTCAACACGGCGTCCGGTGAAGGCGCGTCGGCGTTGGGAAGAGGCAACACCGCTGGAGGCCTCAGCAGCACCGCAATCGGCTTTGAGACCCAGGCCTTGGGACGGCACGCCACGGCTCTAGGTTACCAGACCCAGTCCACCGGACGATACAGCTTCACAGCTGGCTACGGCAGTATCGCCAGCGAGGAACTGAGCATGGCGGTCGGGCAGAGAAACCAGGCGACCGCGACGGGCGCGGCCGCCTTTGGCTCTTTCAACTCGGTAGTCGGTCTGTACAGCGCGGGTATCGGCTATGGCGCCAGGGTCATTGGCGACCGCTCCCTAGCCATGGGATATGGAGCTCAGTCCAAAGGTGAAGGCAGCTTAGCCATAGGCGGCGCTGTCGACCTCGATGGCGACGGTATTCACAGCTTCGATGAAGGCGCCGCGGCGGAGGGCCTGTTCAGTGTCGCCGTGGGCGCAAGCGGGCGCGCCCTGGCGGACCACAGCGTCGCCCTGGGCTCGCTGTCCATAGCCGACCGGGCCAATACGGTTTCCGTCGGCAGTCTGGGCAAGGAGCGCCAGATCGTGAACGTCGCCGATGCGACGCAGGACACGGACGCCGTGAACCTGCGTCAGGCGACGGCCATGGGGGCGGCCATGGGCATGGGCTTTTCTGCCTGGATGGGCGGCGGCGCAGCCTATTCTGGAGGCGTGTTCACGGCGCCGTCCTTCACGATTCAGGGTGCAAACTACAGCAATGTGGGCGCGGCTTTCGCCGCCGTGGACACCCGTCTGACCAGTCTCGTCGCCGACATCGCCGCTGCGGGCGGAGGGGCGCAGGGACCCGAAGGCCCTCCTGGTCCTCAGGGACCCCAAGGTCCGCAAGGTCCGCAGGGACCGGCCGGACCTCAAGGGCCGTCAGGCGCGGACGGCGCGACCGGACCGCAGGGTCCTGCTGGCCCTCAGGGACCGGCGGGTCCGGCGGGTGGAAATCCTCTGGCCGCCGCCTATGACGACGCCAGCCGCGATATCATGACGCTGGAAGGCGCGGACGGCACCCGTATCGGCAATGTCGCGGACGGTGATGCGCCTATGGACGCGGTCAACCGCCGCCAGATGGACGCTGGCGACGCGGCGGTGCAGCTGTATGCGGATGCAGGCGACGCCCGCACATTGAGCGCGGCGCAGTCCTACGCCGACGAGGGCGACGCGCGCACGCTCAGCGCCGCCAACACCTATACGGACCACCAGGTCGCGTCGATCAATCGCAGCATGGATCAGTTCCGCGACGAGGTGCACACCCGCTTCGTCCAGATGGACCGGCGCCTCGACCAGGTCGGCGCCGCCAGCGCCGCCTTCGCCGGGTTGGCGATGAATACGGCCGGTCTGTCGGGCCCGAACAACATCGGTGTCGGCTTCGGCTCCCAGGGCGGAGAGGAGGCCATCGCCATCGGCTACCGCCGGGCGATCGGCCCGCGGGCCAGCGTCTCCATCGGGGGTTCGGCGGCTGGGCGGCAGCGCAGCTTCACCGCCGGGGCCGGCTTCAGCTGGTGAATGCGTCCGCCTGCGGCCGGGCTGGCCGCGGGCGGACCTCTTTTCAGATTTCTTCAGGAGGGGCGAACATGAGCGAAGCCGTCGCGGCCGCGCAAACCCAGTCATTGCTGGCGCGCATCAAGGGCCTGCTGCTCAAGCCGAGGCAAGAGTGGCCGGTCATTGCGGGCGAGAGAACGAGCATCGGCGGGCTGATGCTGTCCTATGTCGCGGTGATCGCAGCCATCCCGGTGCTGGCGCAGATGATCGGGATGCTGGTCTTCGGCATTTCCGTGCTGGGCGTCACCTATCGCCCGCCGATCATGACGACGCTGGCGGGCGCCCTGGGCCAATATGTCCTGTCGCTGATCGCGGTCGGCGTCATCGCCGTCATGATCGACGTCCTGGCCCCGAAGTTCGGCGGGCGCCGGAACCTGACGCAGGCCTTCAAGGTCGCCGCCTATGGCAGCACCGCCGCCTGGCTGGCCGGCGCCGCCGCCCTTCTGCCTGCGATCAGTTTCCTGGCCATTCTGGGCGCCTATAGCCTGTATCTCCTCTATCTGGGACTGCCCGTTCTGATGGAGGCGCCCAAGGAAAAGGCGCTGGCCTATACGGCGGTGGTCGTCATCCTTGCCGGCCTGCTGTTCGTCGTCGCCGGGGCGATCACCCGCCCCTTGATGGCGCGTCCGCACGGCGCCGCCCTGTCGGGGGCATTCGCCGGTTCGGTTCTTTCGCAGGACCGCGTCTCCCTGCCGACGGGGCGGGTATCCCTGCCGGGCGGGCGTCAGGTCGATCTGGGCGAGATGCAGCAGGCCGTCGCCCGCGCTGAGAAGATGACGCGCAACGCGCGCGACGGCGCCGCGGCCGTCGTGGCCGCCGAAAAACTGGCCGAGTTTCTGCCGGCCTCCATCGGCCATTACCGCCAGGTGTCGGCGGAAAGCAGTTCGGTCGGCACGATCGAGCTGGACGGCTCGCGCGCCGAGGCCCGCTATGTTCTGGACGATCAGTATATCGAGCTGTCGGTGACCGATATTCCGATGGCCGGCCCGATGGCCGCTATCGGCGCCGCCATGCAGGTGCGCGGCGAGCGCAAGACCGCCACCGGCTATGAGCGCACCCACGTGGTCGACGGCGCCTTCGTCGCCGAGGAGTGGGATCAGACCACTGGTCAGGGCAGCTACACCACCATGGCCGGAGAGCGCTTCTTGATCACGGCGACCGGCAAGGTGGCCGACATGAAGGAGCTGAAGGCTGCGGTCGCGGCCGCGCGCCCGGACCGCATCGCCAGGCTCGCCGGTTGAGCGGCGCAGAGACCGTAGCGAGATGACTGATCAGAAAGCATCGCGGCGCAGCCTGTTGAAGGCCGGCGCGGGGGCGGGGCTGGCCGCACTGGTGCTGGGCGGCGGCGGTTTCGCCCTTCACAGCTGCCGGGGCGGATCGGGGCAGGGCGCGGTTAAAGGCGGCGCGCGCGATCCTTACGACGTGTGGCGGCAGGTTCAGGCAGCCTTGCGCACCAGTCCCGATCACGCCTTCGCCAGGGCGGGCGTCCTGGTGGCGGCCGGTGATGTCGGAGCGCTGCATCGGTTCGTTCGCGATGAAATCCGCCTGGTGTCCAGTTCCGCGACGCGGCTGCGTCTTGGGGATGAGGTCGGGTGGGGCGCGCGGGCGGCGCTGCGCGCAGGAGCTGGAACGGCGCGGGAGAAGGCGGAGATCCTGGCGGATCTGATCCGTCAGACCGGTCGTGAGGCGCGTGTGGTGGAGGGCGGCGACATCGGCCATGAGGCGGATCGCGGCGTCTTCTTTCGCGATTACTCGCCCGTTTTCGAGCCTCAGGTGAAGACGTCCCAGGTCGATCAGTGGCGCGAGGCGCTGGGCCAGCCCGACGTCAAGATCAACCTCGCCGCCGGCGAACGCCAGGCGCAGACCCTGCAGCGCGACCTGCGCGCCCTCATCCCGCAGAACGAGCAGAACCGCATTGCGTCGACCAACTATAGCGACCGGATCGAAGGCGCGGCGCCGATCGTCCTGTTTGTCGAGCCGGGGCAGGGTGCGTTTCTGGCCGACCCGATCCGGCCGGATGGAGGGCTGGAGCCGGCGGGGTCGCGCACGCCGCGTGACGCCCGGCCGGCGCGCGGCATCCTGCCCGTAACCGTCAGCCTGACGGCGACGGTGCTGGACGAAACGGTCGCGCCCTTTGAAATCGCCCGCGCGGAATGGACGGCTGAAGAGGTTGCGGGGCGTCAGGTCCGCATCGGCTTCAAGCCGTTCGGCGACACCCTGTCGGTCCTGAACGCTCGGATCGGCGACCTGCGAGCCTTTACGCCCTTTCTCAGTATTCAGGCGCTGGACGGCGAGGCGCTGGACCCCGAACGCGCCCTGGTCATGGGGCAGAGCTTCACCCTTGAGGGCGACCGCATCCGGCAGGCGCAGACGGGCGTCGTCGAGTTCAACGACAGGCCGTTGGACGCCAGCCCGCCCTCAGGCCGCGCAGCCGATGTCGCCGTGATCGAGGCGGAGGCGGACGCATCGCGCTATCCCGATATGCGGCTGCTGATCCGGCCCAAGGCCGCGGACGGTCGGATCGTGGAGGGCTTGGTCGCGAGCGATTTCAGGCTGACGGACGAAGGCAAGGCCGTCGCCCACCTGCTGCACGACCGTGAGCGGGCGCCGCATATCCTGTTTCTGGCCGACGCCTCCGCCTCCATGCCGAAGGCCTTCATCGGCGAGGGCGCCTGGCGACTGGGCGATGCGATGAAGGCCTTGATCAACCGGGTCGAGACGATGGCCAGGGCCGTGCATCCGAAGGCGATGGTGACGGTGCAGTCGACCGACTCCAGGATGTGGCGGAACCTGCTCGCCCATGTTGGTTCATCGGCCAATCTGATCGTCTACGCGACCGACGGCGATCTGGAGGGCGCGCCGCCCGCCGCGGCCGAAATCGAGGCTCTCGGCGCGGGGCCGCGGGCCATTGTCATGGATGTCAACGCGCGGCTAGCGAGGCGCCGGGAGCAGGAAGGGGAGCACAACATCTTCGACGCCATGGCCCGGGCGACCGGCGGCGTGGCCCTGAATGTATCGACCGAGGACACCGATGAGGTCGAAGGCGTCATCCGGCGGTTTCTCAACGAGGAGACGCAGCATCTTCCCTATGTGCTGACCTACCGTGGGCCGGTTGCGGCCAGCGGCGTGCGCAAGGCCGGCGTGGCTACCGAGAAGGCCCACGGCGAGGCTTCGTATGAGGTCGGCGCGGCCTCGGCGCCTGCGCGCAAGATCAGCGCCCTGCATCTCACCGTTCGGGTCGGCGATCGTCAGATACAGCGCCGTCTGGCCGGACAGGACGAGCGCGGCGTCATGGCGCCAGATCGGCAGAACGAACTGCACGGCGCCGTGCTGGGCGATCATCTGATTGCGTTCGAGGGGCCGCCGCCGTCGCTGTCGACCGTGCTGGACGACCTGATCGCCGCGCGCCTGTCCACCGAGCTTCTGGACAAAACGGCCCGCGACAGAAGCCGAAGCCTCGACGATATCATAGCGGTTCTCGACAAGGGCGTGATGACCCTGCCCAAGGAGCAGGCCGCATTGCTGATGCGCTCCGCCCCCCTGTCGGGCAGAGGCTTCGCCTTTGCGGAGCAGGGTATGCGCGTCGTGCTGCATTCCCGATATCCGATCGTGAACACGGATCAGTTCGCCAGCCGCATCGATATTCTGCCGCTCAGCCGCGCCCACGTCATTGCGCCTGATCGCGAGGTCCAGCTTTCCAGGTCATTGAACGCCTCTCTGATGCTGGCGATGGGCGAGGCGGCTCTGTTCCCGATCAACACCGGGGCGGCCCTGAGCGGCAAACGGCTGGCCTTGCTGAGCAGTGACCTGCCGCGCCAGCAGAGGCCGGCGCTTTCGGCCGACGAACAGGTCGAATGGACGGCCTTCATGCGGCGACTGAGGGACATGTTCCCTTCGGGCCATGTGGCGCTGACGGCCGACGATGCGTCCACGCGAGCCTGTTGGGTGATCGACAATGCTACGGGCGAGCTCTTCGCCGTGCTTCCGGACGGCAGCGGCGGCGGGCAGATGACCACCGGCATGCAGCGCCAACTGGCCGAACTCGACAAGGTCATCAGCATGCTGAACCTGCTGGTGACGGCGACGTCCGCCGCAGGCGGCCTGGGCGTGCTCGGCGGGGCCTCCCTGGCGATCGTGGCGGCCTATGGCCAGACGCTGGCTCGTCTTTACGCGGCAGCCTCGATGTCGGTCCTGATGACGGATTCAGGCGGGATGGATCCCATCGTCCGACAGGCGCTCGCAGGTCTAGCCTGCAATGTCGTGAAGACCTTCTTCCTGAGCGGCTTGAGCGTGGGCGGAAGAGTAGCCGCCAACGCCGTCAATATATTTTCCGCTGCAGAGGGCGTGGATGGGGCGCTTGGAATTCAGTCGCCCACGTTCTGTGCGGTGTAGAAATATGGGAATGCATAAAAAAGTCCCATGGATTTCGCTTTTTATTCAAAAATAGCTATCATAGAAAGAAGGAAGCTATGAAAATAAAGTATGTACTGTCTTTTGTTGCCGCGTTAGTGGTTGGTTTTTCTGTAAGCCCGGTCGCTGCGCAGAATTTTGCAATCCCGATGACTGCTGCAAATTCTCCGATTGATTATAGTTATACGGACCTTGCTACATGTAATGTTTCGAATGGCGGTAGTCGTGTATACGAAGTGGCGATTATCACCATTCATCAATCTGGCACATACAGTGTGGTGGATTCTGTCGGGCCGGGTTTTCCTAATCTGGTTGATGGCGCCCTGGGTTTGTATTCAGGCGCGTTTGATCCGGCGAATCCGATGGCGCACTGTGTTGGAAGCGTGGATGGCAATAAGGATATCAGCCTCTCTGACGGCGAATACATCGCCGTTTTCACGACCGCCGGATCGGCAACGGGTGGTGAAGAGGTTGGCTTTGGCTTTGGGGGACCCGCTGCGGTCACGTTGGTCCCCTATCCGACGACGCCTGTCGTCGCCTCTGTCCCCACCCTGTCGGAATGGGCGATGATCTTCCTGGGCGTGGCCTTGGCGGGCGGGGCGGCTCTGATGATCCAGCGGCGTCGGACGGCCTAGGCCCGTCTAGACTGTCTGCTTTTAGGAAAGCCTAACGCTGATCGCGATCGACAGCCTTGACCTGCTGGGGCTTCGTCATCGCGGCCAGTCAGCGGGGCGACGCCCCCGTCGCCCCGCTGATCTGATCCAGGTTTTCGTGACTCTTGCGGCCATCATATCTTGGCACGGAGGTGGGTATGAGAAACTCAATGATTGCACTGGCGTCTGCACTTGCGCTTGTCGGATGCGACAGCGGCGCCGAAATCAACGGCCGCGCGGCCCAGTCCGCTGACGCGTCGGTCCCGCTCAAAGGCGGCATAGGTCAGCTCAAAATCACCGCGATTGATTTTGGCGACATGGACCAGGTCAAGGAAATCGCCCGAGGCCTTGGCACGGATGGACCAGCGTTTATGTCCTATGTCATCAGCCGGGCGGAGGCGAAAGCCACTCTCTCCCAGCCCGAGATCGCCAGGGCCGACGGCGCGCCCCCCCGAGACGGTCGCGGAAGCCGTCGAGCTTGCAAAGGAGGTTCGAGCCCGGCGCGCGGCTGCGCGCGGCCAATAATCGCCGTTGAAAAGGCGTTTCGTTCCATCGACAAAGGGCACTCTTGCGTCCTTGGGCAGCTTGACTGCGCCAGAACTTGTGTCGGCGAAAGCTCTGCGGTTTGGTTTCAAGCCCCAACTGGCGGTGCCCGTCTGTAGCGAGGGGGCGGGTAGATCCGGCGAACTCGCCCGGTATCCTACCGGCGCGGGTCATCGCGTTTGATGAGGGTCTGGCCTATATAGCCCCCATTCCGTCTATCCTGACGTTCTCCCAATAAGGCCGATGCACCCACCGCATAGACTGTCTGTTGCGCCCATGATGGATGGTGGTGATTGTGACTTATAATCAGTAAGTTGAGAGTCAATGTGTGCAAAATTTGCACACGAAGTTCTGCTTTTCTTTCCCTTTTCGTTCCCGCGATCGGGCGAGGCCGTCATGGCGCTTCAAGAGGAAATAGAGGTGACGAGTTTACGGTCACAAGCGTGCCGTGGAACGGTTTGCGACGGGGAGCGGGCCGCTGAAGGGTTGGCTTAGACCGCTTACGTGCTGAACGTGTGATGCACCGCCTCGATGTTCAAACCTCCCGGCGCAAGAACAAAAGCTCCGTAGTAGCCTGGGTGATAATGAGGCCTCAGGCCGGGCGGTCCATTGTCCTGACCTCCAGCTTTGATCGCCGCAGCGTAGAATGCATCGACCGAAGCTCGGTCCGGCGCGGCGAAGGCAAGGTGGACATGCCCGCTGGCCTGTGAACCAAGACCAACCCAGAAGTAAGGCTTGAACCTGGATCCATACCCGACGTGGTCGATCTGACCTCCAGTTGGCCCGTAGGACATGAGGCGCGTGATGCCGAGCGGAGCTAGAGCCGCGTCGTAGAATGCCAGTGCGGCTTCAATGTCTGTGACGCTAATCCCGACGTGATCCAAAAGTAGCTCCTGAGTGTTGCTTCTGGACAAGTTACATCCGCGCGGGAACCGCCTCTATAGGTCGCGGCGCGACTTGGAATCTTGCTCGAAAAGCGGATCCACATGCTGCCAATTTTAACAGAGACGACTTTCCTCAGCAATGGTCACGGCTCTCAACATTCACCACGGCGCGCCCTAGGGCGGTGTCTCCAGACTTGTCCGATCCACGATTCTGAATCGTCGGCGGCAAGCGATGGCTGAAAGTCCGCATCAGGGCAGGCGCGTAAAATCCGTCGATCAAGCTTTGGAGATTTGATGAGGACCACGCTCGAAACCCCGCGCCTCGCCATCGCCCCCGTTGATGTGGGGGACTTCGACGACTTGTGTGCGTTGATGTCGGACAGGGACTTCACCCGGTTCATTTTGCCGGCGCCGCTCGGTCCCGAGGACGTTTGGCTCAGACTGCTGCGGGACATCGGTCACTGGCAGGCGCTGGGCTATGGAAACTGGACAATCCGCACGCGGGACACTGGCGCATTCGTGGGCGTTGTCGGCGTCCTGAATTTCCGGCGAGCCATAGAGCCCCCGCTCGGGCTTTATGAGCTCGGCTGGGGCGTGGCGCCCGCGCAATGGAAAAAGGGCATTGGACTGGAAGCCGTGCAGGCCGCGCTGGAATGGTGTGACGGGAGCCTGAAGGTCGCCCGCACTGTCTGCATTATTAGTCCGAAGAACACCCCGTCCCAGGCGTTGGCGGAGGGCGTTGGCTACAGGCCCTATGCGCGCGCTTCCTACAAGAACCGTCCGCTGGTCCTTTTCGAGCGGCCGATGGGCGCGGTTTGGAGCGAACAGGCTTTGCCGAATGCAGGCGCGGGCCGATGAAGCTGCGACGGAGGGGGCGATGCTTACACGTCGGACGTTTGGAATGCTGACGGGCGGTGGCTTTATCGCGGCGGCGATGTCGGAGGCGCCGCCGCCGGAGCAGCCTCGAAGGTTGGCGATCATGGCTCCGACCAATTTGGGTCTGCGACCGCTGCGTCCTGGGCACGTTCCGGGCGCCTGGCGGGCGCCTGAGGCGCTGGAGGCCGCGGGTTTCGCGGCCGCTCTCAGCATTGAGAGCGTCGTTCGGCTGGAGCGACCAGCCTATAGAACGGAGGCAAGCCCGGGGTCGCGAATCCGCAATGGTCCTGAGATCCGCCGGTTCAATGAGCGGCTCGCCGAGATAGTAGCGGGCGCCCTTTCGGCGGGGCGCTTTCCGGTCGTGATCGGTGGGGACTGCAGTCTACTCCTTGGCTGCCTGTCGGGCGCGCGGGGGGCGGAGCCGATCGGCTTGGTACATGTTGACGGCCATAGCGACTTCTATCACCCGGGCAACTACGACAGCGCCGCCCGTCTCGGCTCGGCCGCAGGCATGGACCTGGCCCTGGCCACCGGCCGGGGCGAGCCGCTGCTCGCGGACTGGGGCGGCGCGCCGCTAGTCGACGACGCGCTCGTCAGCCAGATCGGCGAGCGCGACGAACTCGATCCGGACTATGACTACCGCGATATCGAGGCGACACGCATCCGGCGGTTCCCCGTACGAGCCGTCAAGCGCTCAGGGCTCGCGTCCGTGGTCCGATCCGTCCTCGCGCCGGTCGAGGGACGCGAACCGGGGTTGTGGCTCCACGTCGATCTCGACGTGCTGGACGCTGAGATCATGGCTGCGGTGGATTCGCCGGGTTCACCGGGGTTCAGTTACGCTGAACTGGCGGAGTTACTAGGGAGGCTGCTGGCGTCCGGCCGGGTCATCGGCCTGGACGTGACGATCTATGACCCCGACCTGGATCCAGATCGGCGGCATGCGCCGCGAATTGTCGATTGTCTGGCGGAGGCGTTTGCATGGCGCGGCTGATGGCTATCTTTTCACTGGCCGCCCTGACGGTCGTGCCCGGTTGCGCGCAGGCCCCGACGCCGAGAGCGGGGGCGTCGCCCGTCCGTTGGACGCCGGCGGCCGTCTCGACCGAAAATTACGAGTCCTCTCCGACCTTCACCCCCGATGGACGGGAGATGTATTTCGTTGCTGCAGATCGGAATTTCCGGAACTACAGGATTCTGAAGACGACCTGCGAAGACGGCGACTGGTCGGCGCCCGTGCCAGCTCCGTTCGGGCTTCCGCTTCCGATCATTGAGGCAGACCCCTTTGTGACGCCAGACGGTCGACGCCTCTATTTCATCTCGTCGCGCCATGCGCCCGCCCGCGAGGATTTTGACATCTGGTATGTCGAGCGTGGGCCGGAGGGGGGGTGGGGACCAGCCGTGAGGCTGCCTGAGCCTGTGAACTCCGAACAGGCGGAACTCCTGCCCAGGGTGACCGCAGACGGGACGCTCTATTTCGGCTCGGACCGACCGGGCGGTTTCGGACAGAGCGACATCTATGTTGCCAACGAAGACCGCCCGGGCCACTGGACCGTCCGCAATGTCGGGCCCCCGGTCAGCACGGCCGCCAATGACTACGAGGCGGACGTCACCTTCGACGGACGTTCAATGGTTCTTGTTTCGGACCGGGGCGCCAAGTCGCACCTTTACCAGTTCATCAGGCGTGACGGTGGATGGACCGAGGTCGGCCGAGGCCCCGGCCGGGACGACGTGTTCCAAGTTGGGCCGATTCAGTCGCCAGATGGGGACCGGCTCCTGTTCGCGGAGGCCGACTCGCAACGGTCAGGTGAAGTCTATCTGTTCGACTTGCGTCCGGACACGGATCAGAGTTGGCCGCCGTGCACCGCGACCTCCGGAAGGGGGAGCGAGTCGAATGACTCAACTGAAGTCGGATCTGGAACGCAGGTTGTAGAACCGTTACGGCGCGGCCGACGCAGCACCCCCTAGGACGATGGGGGCATGACGGGGCTCGGCGTCCCGTCCGGCTCCTTTCCGGCTGGCCTCGATTCTGGCGACCGCCAGTCGGAGTTCGGCGTTGAAGGCTGCGGGCTCCTCAACCTGGAGGAAATGTCCCGCGCCGGGAACCTTCCGGGCGCGAAATTCCGGGACGAGCTTGCGCGCGGTGGATTCATCGACGGACATCATCTCGCCGATGATCGCGACGACCGGGAGTTGTAGAGCCGAGGCCGCCGGCTTCGGATCGTAGTCCATCAGCGCCTCCATGGATGGCACGGACACAAATGGCGGCGCGGCCGCCATGTCGTCGGCGATCCGTCGGGCCACGAGCGGGTCGGACTGTTCGCTGAAGAAGGTCTCGAGGACGAAGCGGCGGGTGGTCGCCTGCGGATGTCGTCGAAGTTCGGCCAGCAGCATCTGCGCGCCCGCCTCGTCGGTCGCCTGCCCATCCAGGTCCTGCAGGCTGTCCACCCCGATGACGCCGATCACACGCCCGCGTAGCAGGCGGGCGGCCTCAAGGGCGACGTAGCCGCCCATAGAATGGCCGATCAGGATTATGCGCCGGTTCGGCAGCGAACTGACCACGGCGGCGACATCCTGGCCATAGGCCGCCATTGACCACGCCCGCCGGTCCGCACTCGACCGACCGTGGCCGGCCAGATCCACGGTCACCGTAGTGTAGTCGCCGACGACGGCGGGAAGCTGCGCTTGCCAGTAGCTGGAATCGCATGACCAGCCGTGGATGAATACCAGCGCCGTCTCTCCCGCACCCACGATATCGAAGGCTATCTCGGCCCCGTCCGCCGATCGGACGCTGCCCAGGCTCGCCGGCGTGTCGAGCGCTCTCTCGTCGGATGGGGCGCCGCCGGGTTGCATCTCGCAGCCCACCAGAGCAACTGTTAGAAGCGTGCAGATCGTCTGTTTTAAAGCCATTTTCAGTCTCCGTTGCTGACGCTGAAATCGTTGCGGTGGATTGGCCGACTTCGAGGGAGCCAAGGCGCCGCTCCGAAGCGCGCCGTCGGCGGAGCCCTCAGCGTACCGCTGTGTCGGGGCGACCGCCGGGCGTCATGTACCAGGGCGGGGTCTCTGGTTTATCGTGCGGCGTTCCGTAGAACGCCCTGAGGCCGTCCAGCAGGGAGGGATGGTAGACGGTCGCGTGCGTCTCCTCGGCGCTGCGATCATCGTAGCGGAGAGTGGGCCCCGTACCTGGGCTGGACGAGACGGCCTCCCGGAAGGCGTCAACGGCGGACTGCATCGTGCCGCCCTCGTCCGCCATGGCGAGCCAGAGGCGCTCCCCCGATAGGTTCAGACCGGCCATGGCGGCGGCGTCGCGCGCCAGCCGTCCATCGTCCCACCAAAGGCTGGGGCTGATCGCGAAATGGTCGTCGAAGATGTGGGGCGCGTGCAGTAGGGTGTCGAGCACGAACAATCCGGCTAGCGATTCCCCGGCGATCGCTCGCCGGTCGGAGGCCGGGTAGCGCGCCTCCACGAAGGGAATGACCTCCTGTTCGAGGAACCGGAGGAATTTTGTCGCGCCTCCGGCCTCGGGAAACGCTGCGACATAGCGCGCGTCCTTGGCGGGCGGGGTAAGCTCCGCGCGTCGGTTGCGCGTCTGGACGCCGACCACGATCAAGGGCTCGAATGTCCAACTGAGATCACCCAACTGCGCCAGCCCCGCCACGTGCTGGAAGTCTTGGTCGAGCCCTCCGTCCAAGACATAGAGGACCGTGTAGCGCCGGTCGTCATCCGCTTGGGCGGTCGGTGCCCAGACGTTGATTTGTCGGCTTTCGCCCAAGACCGTCGATGACAGCGACCAACTGGTCCCGATTACGATGGGGGCGGGCCCTTCTTGGGCAGACGGTCGCCCTACGCAATTCTGCGCAAGCGCTGGTAAGGCGGCTACGATGAGGGCGGCGGTCGCCGACAGCAGGATAAACAGACGCATGGGCGTTCCGACACGTTCAGGATTGAGCCAGCGTCCTGCCGGCCAGCCTTTTTCTCACCTTGCCGCGCCTGGGCATGGACTACTTTCATCTAGCGATCATGGCGATCTCAATAAGGCCAGGCATTCAGGACTTGGGCCCGCCCTTTTTACTCGCAAGTTCTAAGCCGTGCCGTATGTCTTCAGCTTGGTCGCGTCGATCTTCACAGTGCAGGGTGCGGCATGTTCGGCCTTGCGGAGCCTGAAACGGGTCGAGCGCATCCTGCCAATGGGTCCGGAGCCTAGTCTCGATCCGGGGCGCCCAACGGGAAGTAGTGGCGGAAGCGCCGGGCCTCCTCTACCGCCCGAGCGAAGGACGCTCGCTGCAACAGTCGCGCGCGGTAGGCCACGAGGTTCCCGTATTGCTCAGGAATTCTATGGGTCCAGTCGGCGTAGAATAGCGAGGGGGCGGCTGCGCAGTCGGCGAGGGTGAAGGTTTCGCCCACGGCCCAGGTGCGACCCTGCATGTGCTGGTCCAGCCATGCATAACTGGTGTCCAGCATCTTGCGCGCTTCATCCACGCCATAGGGATCGCGGCTCTCGGCCGGTCGCAGGGCGTTGCGCACGAACATACCTTGGGGCGTCATCACATAGTTGTCGAAGAAGCGGTCGAGCATCCGCGCTTCGAGAGCGAGATCTGGGTCCTCCGGAATTAGCTTTACAGGTCCCGGATGGTGGAGGTGAAGGTATTCGATCAGGATGGACGCCTCCATCACCACGTGCCCCTTGTCGCGCAGGATCGGAAATCGCTTGATCGGCCACAGGGATGTGAACGCCTCGCCGACGCCGGGGTCTTCCATCATCCGGTAGGTGAATGGGATGTCGTTCTCATAGAAGGCGATGAGCGCCTTCTGGCAGTATGACGAGAACGGATGGGCGAAGAGTTCGACGGTCATGTCAGATCCCTCGCTTCACGGCCCTCGAGCACGGCGACCAGGTTGTCCACTTGCCAGGTCGTGCCATGCTCGCGGCCCTGAACGGCCTCGGCGCCGCCGGTCAAATAGGCGCCCTGTTCAGTATGGATCAGCCGGGTCTTGTCGCCCTCGGCCTTCATCTCAAGCGTCTGCAAGGACACCGACAGCTTCTCGCCATTGTGGAGCAGGTCGTAGACGAGGATGATCCGTTCATCCTCGACGATGTCATGATAGGTGGCCTGGAAGTCGGTGGTCAGGCCGCTGGGCCACAGGGCGCGGAACCGCTCCCTGCCGCCGACGCGGAAATCGAAGTCCCGGTTCAAGGTCTGGCACTCCGACGGCGTCTTGAACCAGGCGCTCTTGGCCTCGACGCTCGCATAGGCCGCAAAGACCCGGGCCGGCGAGGCGTTCACAAGCCGCTCGATAACAAATGTGGCGTTGGTGATGGTCATTGGTCTGCCTCCTCACGGGCGGTCCGGGCCAGGTAGGCCTCCAGTTGATCGTATTGCTGCTCCCAGAAGCGTTTGCGTTCGGCGATCCAGTGCTCGACCTGGGTCATGGTCTCGATCTGCAGGGCGCAGGTCCGCACACGGCCCACCTTCTCGCTCTTCACCAGGCCGGCCGCCTCCAGAATCTGAAGGTGCTGGACCACCGCCGACAGTGTCATCGGCAGGGGCTTGGCCAACTCGCTGACCGAGGCAGGGCCCAAGCTCAGGCGCTCGACCATGGCGCGGCGACCAGGATCGGAGAGGGCCTGAAAGGCGAGGTCGAGCGGTTCAGGTTGATATTGTAGCATTCACTTAAGTGTCTGGGCGTCGAGGCAAATGTCAATGGGCTCAGGCTCAAGGGATCGCCGTTTCACGCCCTTTGGCGAATTTGGTGGTGTCCGCCTACGGAGCGGCGAGGGGGCTGGCCCGGCGATATGGTCTCATGCAGGCAGGGGGCAAGCCTTGCTCGAACCCCTCAAAAGGGGGTTGGCGCTGACTACCGCCGACGGTTTGACTCCGAACATGGTGCGGTAGGCTGTGCTGAAATGGGCTGAGCTCGAAAACCCTGACTCGTGCGCTGCATTTGTTAGGTTGGCGCCACTCCCGACCAAGCTCAATCCTGAACCCATCCGAGCCCAAAGACGAAAGCGCTTGAACGAAATCCCGGGCGCCTGACGGAATGCATGGCGAAGCCGCGACTCGGATAGTCCGACCTGTCGCGCCAGCGTCGTGGCGCGATGGGGTTGACCTGGATCGGAGAGAATCGTGGCCATCACCTCAGCTACGCGTTCATCGAAACCCTGCGTCACCAGTTCGGAAAAACCGAAGGCTTCCGCGATTCCTTTGCGATGCCCGTGAGCAAGGGGTTCCTTGCCTGCGAGTGCTTCAATGATGGCTGACTGGCGACCATGATCGACATACACGCCGTCGTCCAACGGCTTCATCCCTGATGCGATTGAGGCAAGGTGGGCATTTGCCGCGTCTGTATATAGGCAGGCGATCCTTCCAGCTTGGAAGCGGATGTCATGCCTAACTCCAGGGTCTATGTAGGCGGACACGCAGCTCAGTCGGCGGGGGGTGTTGTCACGTGCGGCAGTCTGAATCTCCATGTGTCCGTCCAGGCAAACGCACAGCAGGCCCACGGCCTTGCTGTGGCTTGGCAGAGGAAACGCCGGTCCCACATAGAGGAGGGGCATTCCCCATGACATGAGCCGGATGTTGGCGGTCAAGCGGGTCTCCTACTTTTCTTCCGGCGGATACGTGCACGCCATCGGTTCCAAAGCATCATTGTCATGTCTCCGTGGGCTGGAAAGATGTTGGGTCGTTTTCCGCCATTCGGGTTTTGGCTGGTGAATGAGGGCGATGCTCAGTCTGTCGCAAATCTGGACAAAAACCAGGCGGACGGCGAGCGGGGAAATCTCGTACTCAAGCGTGAGCCCCGGCACCTTGGAGCAGAGGATATCAGCATTCAATGCCCGCGTCCGAATGGGCTGAGGGCACGTAGATCCGGGTCAGGGCGGCGAAGACGAGCGTTACCGAGGTGAAGCTCCATAGAAGGCCGGCAATGATGCGCGCCCCGGCGGTTGCAAGCATCGTCCCTGCATCGCCTGAGTTGATGCCTATCGCAAGCGCAAGCTGCACCACAAGCACCCCCCCCACGGCGATCCCCAGCACCCTGACGTAGGCGGGCATCAAGCCTGCGCTTACCAACGGACGCATCAACGAATATCGAGAAGCGATGATTTCGGGCGAGCCAAAAGCCTGGAGTTCCGCTGCGATTTCCGTCGGGTAGAGAGGGCGCCCCAGTTGTCGTTCGCGTTCTTCCAGAAGACCTTCCAGTGTCGCTTTGACATCCTCGGCTGCTATGCGGCCGCGGTGTCCCGGAAGCCAAAATCGAACCCGGCGCACGTAATCGTCTATCGATGTCATTCTCCATCCTCCTTGAGAGATTGAAGGCCCGCGGTCAGGCGGGCCAGGTCCGTCGTCAACTCGTCCGCCGTTTTTCCTCCTTCCGTTGAGGCGCGATAAAAACGCCGACGCCGAGCGTCCTCCACTCGCCACTCGCTTACTAGCAGTCCCTGGTCTTCAAGGCGTCGCAGCATGGGATAGAGCGCGCCAGGCTCGATGGGGACGTTCGCGCCAGCAAGAATCGCGATCAGGTCGGCCCCGCACCGTTCGTGCCGAAGTGCAGAAAGAACCGCCAGGACGAGCGTTCCCCGCCTTAACTCCTGACGAAGCCCATCCAGCGGGTTCCGTTCCCTGGTCAATTCGGTCGACCTTGCGATGTCGTCACCGACAATCCTTGAAGGATGGCTTCGATCGCCGGGAGCGTCAGGCTGTGTCCCATCCGTGGCACTAGCACGAAGGTCGCCTGGGGTATGGCTGTGGCGACCTCCTGGCCAGCGGCGGGAGAAACCAGGGGGTCCGCTGCGCCGTGGATGACCACCGCGGGCGATCTTATTACCGCGAAGCGCGAGCGGCGATCACCGGCCGCGAGCAAGGCGGCACCGGCGCGTCCAATGCTGTCAACGTCCCACGATCGGGCTGTCGCCTCTTGCGCCATCTGAGGGTAGGACGCCGATGGCTCGAGCGTATCCGGCCCGTCCATAATCCGCCACGCCGCTGCGCGATAGGCGGCGATGGTTTCGACTGGGGCGTCCATGGCGGGGAGCGGGGGAAGTGCCGCCAGCCGGGCGGGATCGGCGGGCATGGGGAGTGCCGGATTGCCCGAGTTCGCCATCACAAGAACCAGTTGTCCCACCCGCTCCGGTTGGGCGGCGGCCAGTTCTCCGGCAACGGTCGCGCCGCCTGATACCCCGACGAGGTCGGCCCTGGTAATTCCCAGCTGGTCGAGTATGGCGACGGGGTCGGCTGCGAGGGTCTCTAGATCGTAGGCGAGGTTCGGCGGCCTTCCGGTCGCTAGCGCGGCGAAAACCTCTCCCCAGTTTACTGGCCCTCTGGCGGTGTGATGGGTGGAACAGCCGACATCACGGCTGTCATAGATGATCGGACGAAGGCCTTGGGCCTGCATGGCCGCCAGAAAGGAAGCGGGCCACTGCGTCATCTGTTGGTCAGTGCCAGCGATGAGTAGAACCGGCCGGCCGTTGACAGGGCCAAGGTCCCGGTAGGCGAGCTCGGCGTCCTTCGCGGAGGCATATGCCGGTCGTTCAACCGAACAGACTTCAGCGGATACGGTCGAGTCGGCGGGCAGGGTCCCGAAAACCAGGGCGAAAGCTAAGGAAGACAGCATGGCGAAATCCTGACTGTGTGTTGCACAGTGTGTATTGCACATCAAGCTGGGGCGCCAGTGTTTTGTGAGCGCTGGCGACGAATGAAGGACGGATGGCATGCGCGCTGGCCGGCCTGGCGGCCTTGGCTAGGTGCCGCGGGATCACGGGGCGGAAAGGAACCTGGCGCCGCTGGATGAAATCGCCTGCTCCGTCACGTCGCTAGCCTTGTGGCTTCCGAATGGGAGGTGATCATGAAGGAGCCGGGTATGACGATGGTCAGGAACGAGTGCAACTCAATGACGCTCAGGGTTGTCGCGGCGGCCCTTATCGGGGGCACGCTCGATCTCATCTATGCGCTGGGCGTCAATGCGGCCTACGGCGTCCCGCCTCTCAGGGTGCTCCAGTATATCGCAAGCGGCCTGCTCGGGGCGACCGCTTTCCAAGGCGGAGGGCTGACCGGCTTAGTCGGCCTTGCCAGCCATTATGCGCTGATGGCGATTTTTGCAGCGGTCCTTGCCCTGGCTGTCCGCCGAACTGACCTGCGCCGCCTTCACCCGCTCCTTCTTGGGTTCGGCGCCGGGACTGCGCTCTTCATCGTGATGAATCTGATCATTGTCCCGCTTTCTCAAACCCCAGCGATCCCGCCCCTTCCACTAGGGCGTCTGGGTCTGGAAATCCTTGTTCATAGCCTTCTCGTCGGGCCCATCGTGGCCTGGATGATCGCGGGCTGGGCTGTCGGCTCGCGGCGCCGCGTCGAGTCGGTCGGAGAGTGACAATCAAGAGGCGGGGCTATGTCAACGCGCGGAGAAGTGTTGACTACGGCGGGCGAAGAAGACGTTCCTGCGGCACCGCTGGCCCCGCAAGGCACGACAGGCCGTGCTCCCATCATTGGTCCACGCTGCAGAAGCCGGTTCAACTGGGCCTGCGTTGAACTTCTTCCCCGGCTGACCAGCGACAGAACACTCTACTTCGGTTCGGAGCAGGCGTTCGCGCGGCGAGGCGTCGCCCAAGGAGTCGTGGAGCCTGCCGGTGGGCGGGCCACGTTTGCCATCCGCAAAGCGCAAGGGGTCAATGCAGCTTCCGGTTCGTTCAAACACGTCCAAAATTGGTTGATGCTGAAGGATCCGAAGATTTGACCACATCACGCCGCATGTCCGCTGATGCAGTGACCCTGACTAACTTGACGCGGCGCCGACCTGGTCCTTCTGGAGGCGAGGGCTAGAGAGGTGTGCGACGGTAGCGGTTCATGTGCGCGATACGGTCTGCATTGCCCAGAGGAACGCCCTGATGGCGCAGGATGGCGTAGGCTGTGACGAGATGATGGTAGAACTGGGGGACCGCCCAGTCCCGCACATACTGCAACCCGGTCAAGAGGATGATCGGACCATACGGAAACTTGACTTCCAACTGCCGCCTTGAAACGGCGTCGAAGACGCGTCGATCACAATCCCACAGATCGGCCAGAGCGGTATCAATCGCATCCCGGACCATGTCAGGGGTGTCGACAAGAGGCACGCATGGCGCCGGTGCACTGAGCATGCGCGCCAGACAGTCCTGGGCCTGATGGCAAGCCAATGCGATCTGCTTCGACAGCGGCTCCATGTCAGGCGCCAGACGGCTATCAAGCAGTTCCTGCAAAGAACGGTCTTCACATCGGGCATAGGCGTCAGCCCTGTCTAGTTGGCCGGACAAATTGGCCAGCCCCTGGGAAAAAGCTGTGATCACCATGTCACCAAGAGGGAAGTGTGATGGACCATTGTCCGGGATGGCCGAGTCGTCGTCACGCAATAGCGGAGCGGGGGTGGTGGCGCAGGTGTGTGTCATGTCTATCCTCATCGGGGTGGGACAGGATGCACATTCGATCGCCCTAGCCTTTCATCCAGCGACGGATTCGAGGGGTCGGTTGCCGTCTGGGCCCTTTTTCAGCGCAACGGAAACAGATCAAGCGCGCTTGAGGCCACGTAGCGCTTCGCTCGAAGCGAGCGTCGGACAAGCCCCGAAGTCTGCCTGACGAAATCCGCCATATGGGGCGTCTTGAAATGGGCCGCCAGAGCCTCCTCGTCACTCCAGACCTCCTGAAGGCGTAGGCATCCCGGCGTCTCAAGATCGTAGGCGACGAAATATTGCAGGCAGCCGGATTCCCGCCGGGTCGCATGAGCGAGGTGGAGCATGGCGCGGGCGACTTCTGGAACGTCGGTCGGCGCATAGGTCAGCTCTGCATGGACGATGATCATTCTGGCAAGACGCCGACCGCCTCGATCTCGATCAACCACTCCGGGCGCGCGAGCCGACTGACGAAGACGAAGGTGCTGATTGGCGGACTGGTAGTGTTTGTGAAACGATCTCTGACCTCGTTCACGTGGCGCAGGAGCGCGGGGTCCACGCTTTCAGCGCAGTAGTAGTTCAGCTTGATGATGTTCGAGAATGTTCCGCCGACGCTGCGGATGCCGATGTCCAGATTGCTAAACACCTGTTCAAGCTGGGCTCTGAAATCACCTGGCCCGACCACTTCGCCCGAGGTTCCCACGGGGGTCTGGCCAGCGAAGAACACCAACCTTCCTGAGCGAATGACGGCCATTTGGGAATAGCCGCGGGGTGTGCGCAGGCCCGCAGGATTGACGAAGCTAAGGTCGGCCTTCGGGTCCAGTGGGCCCGCATAGGTGAGCGACGCGCCGGACAGGGCGGCAAGACCAGCAGATCCCGCAATGGCGGTTCGACGGTTCAGTCCGTTCGGAGGGCGCGCGCCCAGCGACTTCTTCATGATGGTCCTCAAGGAGTGTGACGGATAGACTGCCTCCTGGTTAGAGGGGGCGGGGGAGCCTGTCTTTCATCAGGAGGCGGGGCGAGCGGGAGCGTCTAGAACAGGTTGGGGCCGCTGATACTGGGGCCCTGCAAGGGCTGAGGCACGCGCAAGCTATGCCAGACCCTCGGCTCGGAGCGTCTCACGGATAGACGGGCGCGCTTCCAGGCGCTCGGCGTAGGCGATCAGCCGGCCAGAAATCTCGAAACCGGAATCGCGCGCCCAGCGCACCATGACGTAGAGGAGTGCGTCTGCTGTGGCGAAGGCGTCGCCAAACAGGTAATCGCTGTCCAAATGCTCGGCCATCAGCGCCAGCCGTTCGACAATTGCCTTTCGCGCCGCCTGTTTCTCGGCATCGGCCGGCGAGAACATCCAGCGCATGAACGGGCGGTGGACTTCGGTCGCGAGGAAGGCCAACTGCTCAATGTTGCGAGATCTTCCCATAGAGCCTTTGGGCGCAAGGTGCGGGGTGACGCTGGCAATCCAGTCCAGGATAGCCACATTTTCTGTCAGAACTTCACCGTTGTCGAACATAAGCGTCGGCACGTAGCCCTTTGGGTTGACGACAGTGAAATCATCGCCGTGCTCCGTGCGGCGCGTTTGAAGATCGACCTTGATGATCTCAAAATGGATGCCGGCCTCTGTCAGGGCTATGTGTTCCGCGAGGCTGCAGGCACCAGGCGTCAGGTAGAGTTTCATGCTTCGATGGCCTTTCGGGAGTATTTGTTTCTGCTCGGGGCGTCTCGAGATGTGCGAGGTCGGGCCTTGGGGATGTGATCGATCGGCTAGCGGCGCTCCTGTGTCCGGCGGTAAATCAGGCCCGCCAGATCAGGAGGACCCTTGGTAATTGGGGCTAGGCGAGCGGCCCGCAGCTTAGCCCGGGGGCGACGGCCTCGAGCGTCGCATCACGGCCCGCGGCGAAATCATCCCAGGACCAGGCTATGATTTTGTCTGGGCCAAGGTCAGGCGCCTGAAGCGTGAAGAACAGTCGTTCATGCATACTTGGCGGCGGCTGCGGCGTAGCAAGATAGTGATGTCCGCCTGTGGAATACCGGGCCGTAAGCCCCGAACGCGCCAGCACGACGTTGTCGCCTTCCGCCCAGAAGGTCATGTCGTCGCCAACGGGCTCGCCGACGAATGTCGCAGTAGAGTACTGTCTCAGCCAGGCGGCCTGAGTGATGCCAGCTGAGAAGGTTTGCCCGTTGATCAGCACTGTCAGTGCGCCGCGCCGACCCGGATCAGAATCGATGAGGCCGGCGATGAAGGGAAGCGCCTTCGAAAGGTCTCCCCCAGTATTGAAACGGAGATCGACGATCAGTCGATCCGGGGGAGCCTGTTTCAGACGGTCCAGCAGGGCCTCCCCCCAGGCTTGGAGCGATGGCCGGCCCGGCTGGTCGGCGGTGCGGTTCAGTCTGATGTAGCTTACCGAACCGGCGCAGTCGGCATGAGCATAGCCCAACTGGTGGTTTTGCAAGACCAGGGGAGCGATATGGGCGGCGTGAACCCACCCGGAGAGGCGCGCGTCACCGGCGGCGAGGTACCACCAGTTTTCTTCGGGACGACCCCGGCGCTCGGACGGTTCAGCTGTCAGCGATACGGTCCGCGGACCGGTCGATGTGATCACCTCGATTACCATGCGGTCGGAACCTGCAAGCCCTGTGGCGAACAGCGCTTCTGCGGCGGTGAGGCTGTAGGAGGCCATATAGGCCGACCAGCCCTTGTTGCCGGCGAACAGGGGGGTTAGGGCCGCCTCAGCTTCATTCACAGGAACGTCGCCGACGGCTATCACCTTTGCGCCGAGAAGCGCCGCGTGATCCGGGCGCGCTGCGATCACACGCCAGCCATCAGAAAACTTCCACAGCCGTATGGGGTAGCGGCGCCATACGCCCCTGTTGCGAAGCGGGTCCAGCCGCGTATGGGCGTTTTCCGCAAGTGCGGCGGACCGCGCCATTTCAGCGGCGATCTCGGCGTCTGAGAGGCTGGGAAGGCGAGATTCAAGCGCGTCCAGTCTTCGGAGGGCTTTGCTGCGCGCCTCTTCCGAGAAGGCGGCGTCTCGTTCGATGACCTCACGGCGAAACTGGCTGATGTCCTGGAGCCAGGCTTCCTTGTCGAGCGTATCCCTACCGTCTGACGCCGCCGTCTGTGCGGCGAGAGGGGAGGCTGTGGCGGCCGAAAAGGCTGCAAGAACCATGAGGGTGCGGCGCGTGATGCTCCTCTTCATGATCGGATCCCCGATGGATATGCCGCGCTGGGTCCCTTGGCTCCGCGGATTCCAGCCTGCGGGGACGAAGCTGCGTCGGCATTTGGAAGTCGTCTCGGCGTCCTCGGCTGATGCGGCGCTGGCGTCATAGGGCGTCGTTCGGTCGGGTGACATGCAAACCTCTGGATAAGGGGCTTTGATCATCGACGTCGGCCCGAAAGCCGAAAGACTAGGCCCCTTCAGACCTGAGCGCTTTCATGTACCGGCTGAGCGAGGTCATCCTACGGTCGCGAACGGGAGCCTAAAAGGCGCCACCAGTGCGGGGGGCCGGATTTACTGATCCCGGAATGCCGTAGGAGCGGCAACAGGCCGAACCAGCGCGCAAACCACGCCGCCGTCGTCCGCCTCCCTCCCTCCCTCCCTCCCTCCCTCCATGGCGTAGCGAAAGGGCGGCGGGACCGAGGTCCGCCGCCCTTCACACGCATGGCTTCACTGGAGAGGTCAGAATTTCGCCGAGAGACCGACGGAGAAGCGACGACCCAATACGTCATAGGTTGATGGATCAGTGTTGGCCTGGGCGCCCGGATTCCAAGTCTGGGGCTGTTCATCAGCCACATTGTTGACGGTCGCTCGCAAAGTCAGGGCGTCCGTGATCGACCATTGGGCGTTCAGGTCGAAATAGTGGGTGCCGTTCAGTACTTCGCCGGAGGTGAAGGCGGTCATCTCGTCCACATAGCGCCAGCGCAGGCCGAGACCAAAGTCGCCGTGCGACCAGTTGAGAGAGGTCAGGCTCTTCCATTCAGGGAAGCTGTTGAACTGACCGGCGGTGACGACATCAACCGTGCCGACGCGGTCGACCTCAGGGCCTCCCGGAACATCCTGGCGCTCTCGAGTTCCTAACCAGCCCACGATGACATTCAGGTTCAGGTCGCCCCAGGCTGGCAAGCCGACCTCGGCGAGATTGATGCGCCAGTCGATCTGGGCGTCGACTCCCGAGGTCTTCAGGGTGGCGAGGTTCTCGTTCAGTTCTCGGGCGTCGATGACGCTTCCCGAAAGGGGGTCGCGCCGGAACAGTTGGCAATAGCCGTTGCTCTGATCATAGGTCGGGTTTTGACCTTGGGCGTTGAAACACCCCTGAAGCATGGCGGAGGCGGAGACGGCCCCGATCACGTCCTCAATCTCGATGCTGTAATAGTCGAGCGAGGCTGACAGCCCGGATGTCCATGCCGACCGGAAGGGGGAGGTGACCACAAGGCCGGCCGTGAATGAATCCGCGACCTCTTCGGTCAGGTCTGGGTTTCCCCCTGCAAAGCCTGGCACCTGATTGTTGGTGTAGATGAAGTTGGGCGACCCGGCCGCGGCAGCTTGAGCCGAGCAGAGCGCGGCGACCTTGGCCGCATTGGGTCCTGTGCGATAGCTGCTGCGCGTGTCGCAGGGGTCGCCGCCCAGGCCGGTCGCGCTGACGCCGCCTATGGAGGGGAAGTTGGTGTTGAGAGGCTGGAACAACTCCCCGATAGACGGCGCACGCACAGCGTGTTGTATCCCGCCTCGCAGGCGCAAGGCGTCAGATACGATCCAGTTCACCTCCGCCTTGTACGAAGGCGCGCCGCCGACTGTATCATAGTCCGCGTAGCGGTAGCCGAGGTTCAACTCGAGCGACTTGACGAACGGCAGGTCGCGCAGGATCGGCACGATGGCTTCAATGAAGGCCTCGACCGAATAGGTCGTCCCCGTGAGGGGCTGCTGCGGGTTGAAGCCGGCTATTTCGGAACCGCCAGTCGTACCGCCGTCGGGACGCGTGACCACAGGATTGATGCGGGCGAGCGAGGCGTCAGGTCGGAAGTCGAAGTTGTCGCCTCGATATTGCAGGCCGGAGGCGAAACGGACCTCTCCGGCGGGGAGATTGAAGAGGCCGCCCTGTAGGGAGGCTTCTAGAACAGTCTGTTCCTGGACGGTGTTGTTGACCGTGGTGCGGCCGATGTAGGCGATGCAGGCTGGCGACAGGTTGGACTGGCCGAATGGATCGAAGCCGCCTGTGCACAGGGAGGCGCCGCCGTCGGCTGCGTCCAGCAGGGCCTGCACGGCCGAACGGGAGACGTTGCCCGACTGGGTCGTCGTCCGTTCCGAGCGTCCGTACTGGCCGTAGACATCATAGGTCCAGTCCTGCAGACCGACCAGGTCGCCGCGTACTCCGAAGGTGCCTTGGTAAACCGTGTAATCCTCGGCTGCGCGACGGCCTCCTAGGTCATTGAAGCGCTTGTCCAGCCGGAAGGAGGCACCCCGATTGGCGCGCGTGGCGAGCAAGGCCGCTAGGTCGGCGGGAATGAAGGGATTGGTGACCGGCACGCGGAAGCCGGTGCTCGATGCCGCGGGGGAGGCCGCCAATTCATTGGCGGACTGGTAGTCCGTAAGGAGCAGGCTGCCGTAGACCTTCACTGCGTCCGAGATCCTGTAGTTCAGGGCCGAAAACAGGTTCCATCTTTCCAGCGGAAGCTGAAGATAGTTGAGCGCTCCTGTATTGTAGGCGTAGTCGGAGCCGGGGTTGGCGTAGCCGTCAAAATCGATCCCGCCCGGGCTCTTGTAGTTCCGCGTCCCCTGGTAGGCGAAGAGTGAGCCGTCGTTATTGAAACCGAAACCGCCCGTGGCGGCGATGCCGGCTCGACCAAAATAGGTGTTGATGGCGGTTTGGTTCGGCAGATTGTTGGCGTCGAACACGGTACTGCCGAGAGGGGATGTCCCGGAGGGACCCGAAATGGCCGAGAAGTCTCGGTTGGCGTTGTAGATAAGCTGACGAGTCGAACGGCTAGCCGAAAGGACGGCGTTGCCGCGATCGCCATCGATGTCCCCGCCGACCGTGACGGAATAGGACTCAGTTTCGCCATCGCCGCGGTCCGTGACCCCGTACTGGGCGTCGATCTGAACGCCGTCAAAACGGTCATCGATAATGAAATTGGCGACGCCCGCGAGGGCGTCGGACCCGTAGGTCGCCGAGGCGCCGCCCGAGATGACTTCGACGGATCGGATCAGCGGCGTCGGCAGGATGTTGATGTCGACCGTGCCGTTGGGATTGGAGGGAATGACGCGGCGGCCATTCATCAATACGAGCGTGCGTTGGGTGCCCAAACCGCGCAGGTCGATATTGGCCTGTCCGCCATTGGACGGATTATTGGATGTCGAGTTCACCGACGGCACGAACTGGGGCAGGTCAGTGATCAGCGAGTCTATGGTGACTGAACCGGTAGCTTGGAAATCTTCTTTACCCACGGTCACGATGGGACTGGTGGAATTATAGTCCTTTCGAGCGATCCGCGATCCGGTGACGATGATCTCGTCGAGCTGGGTACTGCTCTCCGGCGATGCCGGTGGCTCAGTCTGTGCGGCGGCGGCGGTCGCGGAAACGGCAACGGCCATCATCAGCGAGGCGCCAAGGCCGGTGGAGCGCATGAGGCGCGCGTTTAGGGTGGGGCTCATAGACTTCCTCCAGAAGGTTGGCCGCTTGCGCGGCTCCGGACCGCCGAGCGGGCCTTGGACAAACTGGGGGGCGTGCATCTAGGCGGTCGCGCCTGATCGGACGTCTCAAAGCCATATCCGCCGACATCTACACAGGCGGTTCGCGATAAGGTCGCAATTGTGTCCCCGGAGCCTCATCTTCGCTGACGAAGATATTCCGCGGAGCGGTGTGGATAGGAATGAGGCGGTTGGGCGTGTCGCGGGCCGAGTGAACACACTGTGAGGCGAGCCTGATCCTGGCTTCGCTACCGTTCGGCGAGGCTGGATAAGGTTTTTGTTTAAGCGAAATGGGCGACTGCAAGGACGCACCTGGTGCGTCAGGCCGACCTGAGCGCGAGCTTGATCGTTTCGTCCGAACGTCCTGCAGAGGCGCTGTCAGAAGCTCGTATCAGCGCAGCGGGGGATAGGCCCACGTGGCGACGCATAGCGCGAGAGAGGTGGCTCTGGTGTGCGAACCCGGTCTGGAAGGCGACCTCGCTGATCGAGACAGGGCCCGACTGGAGAAGTTGCGCCGCGACCTCGACGCGCCTGCGAATGAGATACTGGGTCGGGGACTGGCCGGTGGCCAAGCGGAAGGCGGCCGCAAACTGTGATCGCTTCAGACCGACCACTTCGGCCAGCCCGTCGAGGCTCAGGGGTTGATCTAGTCTGGCGTCCATATGTGCGAGCACCGCCTTCAGCCGGCGCTGACCCAAGGGCTTCAGTCGCGTCGGCGTCGAAGGTGCTGACGGGGCTTCGGCATGGATGATGAGTTGGATGGCGACGGCTGTGGCGAGGGCGTCGACGAAGGGCCAGGAGGCCGGATCGTCATCTTTCGGCGTCAGGCGGGCCAGGGCTGCAAGCCTGTCGTCGCGGAAACCCAGGCGAGGAGACAGGCGGACTGATCGGATGGGGCGGGCCATCGTCGAAGCGGCGCTGGATATCACGCTCGGACACAGGGTGAGGGCGATCAGGCTGCTGGGGCCCTCATCCCGCCACCATCCCCAACAGCCGGCCGGGATGAAGTCGACATCGCCGTCACTCTGGAGCCGGCGTGCCTTGCGTATTCCGTCCGACGCGCTCATCGCAAAGACGGGCGGTCCCTGATGGACAAGCAGTCGATGATCCAGGGCGGGAGACAGGGAATGGTCGCCGGCTGACACCTGGACAAGCCGTGCCGTGAGGCGTGAGCGCCGGGGAAGGGACAAGCAATTCATAGTGCAGCCTCCCCGTTTTTAAGCCTGCAGGCTTTCAACGAGCGGCGGAAGGCGTCGGTCGATCATGACCATCGACGGCCGATCCTGCGCGACACGAGAGAAGCCCTCCGTCAGCGTCGTCGCCGTCAGCCCCTCCATGCCTGGACAAGCCTATGCCGATCATCGCGCCCTCCCGCCTTCCGCGTTCCAGAGATCGCCTCATGCAGACGCCAAAACGGGCGCGCGTGAGGAAGTCCCTGGAACGCCCGTCCGCGGCCGACCGGCCTGAGGAGACGAGCGAACTGTTGAAGTTGGCGCTTCTCACGGATGACTGGACCTGGGCTGCGGCGGCCCGTCGTTCGCTGGCGATGCCCGGGATTGAGCTGAAGGTCGGCGAACTGCGCACGCCGGCCGAGGCTTCGATGCTGTCGGGCCGCGACGTCGTCCTGCTCAAGCCGAAGAGCATGGTCCGCTCGTGCTGGAGGGCCTGCTCGCGGCTGGGCGGTCGTGATGAATCGCTTCTGATTCTGCTCCATGAACCTGATCAGGTGAACGACTATGTCCGTGCCCTGGATCTCGGTGCAGACGAATGCTTGTCGCCCGACCTCGCGGTCGACGAACTTGTGGCCAGGATGAGGGCTCTGGTCCGGCGCAAGCGAGCGCGGGAATATGCCGGCCCCTCGGGGCCGGTCTACGCCTTTGACGGATGGACCTTCACTCCTGGTCGCGCCGAACTCACGGGGCCGAGCGGCCGAACGATGTATCTGCCTCGAAATGACCTGAGGTTGTTGGCGCTCCTCCTCACCGAGCCCGGCAGGGCCTTCAGCCCCGACGAACTGTCGCACAGGCTTGAACCCTGGAACCGCGCCTGGATTGACTGGCGCATCCGCGTGCACCGCCTTCGTGTGCGCCTGACTTTGATCGAACCTGACGCCGGTTGGCTGAAGACAAGACGAGGGGAGGGGTATGCGCTGGTTGCGGACCAGTGTCGGGAGATCGGGCGCAATGAAACCCTGCCGCAGGCGGACGGCCAAGGGGAACCTGAGCGGCCAGGGCGTCTGGCGTCGGGGGTTGGCGTCGGTTGAATGTCTGCGCCATCCTCACGCGGAGGGGGGCCTCCGGTGAAATGGATGGCTTTAGGGAAAACTGCCCCCAGACGCTGAGCAGATTATAGGGGCCGTTCGCAGCGATGACGGCGGAGAAGCGGTCGGATTGGGTCGCAGCGGCGACGGCCGCAAAGGCGCCAAAGCTGTGCCCCCAGAGGACGAGTCGGTCGGGGGCAAACGCCTCCAGAGGCGCCGCCGCATCGCCGCTTTCGAACGCGTGGGCGTCTTTCCGACGGACTTCATGTCCTCGACGTGCAGGTCGATAAGTTCGCCGAACGTGCGAAGCCGCGCTGACCGCGACGGGGTAGGGACCTCGCCACGATCGATCCGTCCCTCGGCTTCGGCGGCCCATCGGCGCGCGTTATCGCGTTTGAGGAAGGTCTTGCTTATATAGCGACCCTTCCGTCTGACCTGGACCCGCCACGTTCCGGACGGGAGTTTCGAGTACGTCGCCATTTCGTGTGCGCTCTGTGTGCACTGAGGTGTCGAAAACCCGGGAAAAACGTCGCAATACGTCGCAAATTCGAGTGCACACGCCGCCTTCCAACTTTTGATCATACTAAAAAATGTCTATAAATCAAGCTCATAGACTGTCCGTAGCGCCCATGATGGACTGGACCGACCGAAACTGTCGGGCGTTTCATCGTGCGTTGAGCGCGCGCGCCCTGCTGTATACGGAGATGGTGACGGCGCCGGCGGTGATTCACGGCGATCGGGACCGCCTGCTGGGCTTTGACGCGGTCGAGCATCCGGTGGCGCTGCAACTCGGCGGTTCGGACTCGGCCCAGCTGGCCGAGGCGGCGAAGATCGGCGAGTCGTATGGCTATGACGAGATCAACCTGAATGTCGGCTGCCCTTCGGATCGCGTGCAATCGGGCCGTTTCGGCGCTTGTCTAATGCGCGAGCCGGAGCTGGTGGCCGACTGCATGGCGGCGATCAAGGCGGCGGTCGCCGTGCCCGCCACCGTCAAATGCCGCATCGGCGTCGATGATCAGGACCCGCAGGAGAGCCTGTTCGCCACGGTCGACGCCTCGGCGGCGGTGGGGATCACCCACTTCGTCGTCCACGCGCGCAAGGCCTGGCTGAAGGGCCTGTCGCCCAAGGAGAATCGCGACGTGCCGCCGCTGGACTATGATCTGGTGCGGCGGCTGAAGCGCGAGCGGCCGCATCTGACCATCTGCATCAACGGCGGCATCGGCGATCTGGACCAGGCCGAGGCGCATCTGGACGCCTCGGACGGGGTGCAGTTGGACGGCGTCATGCTGGGGCGCGCGGCCTATCACGAGCCGGCCCTGATGGGGCAGGTGGACCGCCGGATCTTCGGCGAGGCTGTTGAAGACGTGGACGTCTTCGAGGCGCTGGAGCGTTACCGCCCCTATATGGCGGCGCGGCTGGACGAGGGCGCCAATCTGGCGAGCATGACTCGGCACATGCTGGGGCTGATGCACGGCCGGGCGGGGGCGCGGGCCTTTCGTCGCATCCTGACCGTGGAGGGCGTGAAGCCCGGCGCGGGGCTGGAGGTGGTGGATCGCGCGGTCTCGGCCGTGCGTGAGGCCGAAGCGCGGCAGGCCCGTCTGGGCGAGAGCGAAGAAGCGGCCTGATTCCTTAGGCGTCACCTATTTCTCTCGTCATCCCCCGGTCTTGCTATGCTCGCCGGAGGATGGCGAAAGGGACCCGCCTTGCACCCTTTCCGGGATGACGCTGCCGGGCTGTGCGGCTAAGCCATCGGCCATGAGCGCCCTTCCCCTATCCGAACTCGCCCTGATGCTCGCCGCCCTTGTCGGCGCCGGGGCGATCGCCGGAGTGATCGGCGGCCTGTTCGGCGTCGGCGGCGGGACGGTGCTGGTGCCGGCGCTGTTCTACGCCTTCTCGGTGCTGGGCGTGGGCGGCGAGAGCAATCTGCACGTCGCCATCGGCACCTCGCTTCTGACCATCGTCGCCACCTCGCTGAGGTCGCTGGCCACGCACCGGGCGCATGGGGCGGTGGATGAGACGGTGCTGAAGACCTGGACGCCGTGGGTGGCGTTTGGCGGTCTGGTCGGGGCGGCGATTGCGGGCTTCACCTCGATGGAGGGTCTGGCGGTCGTCTATGGCGCCTGTCTGCTGTTGGTCGCGGCGCAGATGGGGGTGATGCCCGAGCGGTTCACCCTGAGAAAAGACCTGCCGACGGGCTGGGGCCGTCGCGGGGCGGGGACAGGCATCGGCCTGCTGTCCGCCATGATGGGCGTGGGGGGCGGCAGCTTCGGCGGCATGATGATGACCCTGTGCGGACGGCCGATCCATCAGGCGGTCGCCACCGCCTCGGGCTTCGGCCTGGCGATCGGGGCGGCGGCTGCGTTGGGTTTCGCCTTTTTCGGCTGGGATGCGCCGGGGCGGCCGCCGCTGTCGCTGGGTTATGTCAATGTGCCGGCGGCGGTGATCATGGGGCTGCTGACGGCGTTGACGGCGCCCTATGGCGCGCGGCTGGCGCACCGGCTGGACCGCAAGATCCTGCGCCGGGCGTTTGCGGCCTATCTGTTGCTGACGGCCCTGTCGGTGGTGCTGAAGGCGCTGTGAGCGCGACTAAGTAGATGCCCGCAGGCGGGCGCTAACACTTTGTCGAACAACGGCGGGGTAGGAGCGAGGCTGAACCTCCCTCTGTCTGAGCCGTGAGCCATGCTGCAGAACCTGTCCGTGCCCAAGAAGCTGATCCTGTCCTTCATGGCGGTGATCGGGGCCTGCGGGGCGGCGACCCTGATCGTCCTGTGGTGCGTGGTCTCGCTGCAGCGCGCCGACGCGGCGGACCTGACGTCGCGCGAGGTGATGAAGGCGTCCGACCGCCTGCTGGCCGCCGCCGTCGAGCAGCAGAACGCCATGCGCGGCTATGTCGCCAATCGCGACCCGGCCTTCATCGAGGTGTTCGACACGAGCGGCGCCGACGTGAAGGCGCGCATGGCGGACCTGGCGGCGTCGGATGTCGAGGGCGCCTATGTCGCCGAACAGACGGCTCTGATCGCCGCCGCCGGCGCATTCGAGAAGAGCGCTGCAGAGATCATGGCTCTGGCCCGCGATCCCGCAGCCGATGGCGCGGCGCAGTCGCAGGCGGCCGCCGGCGCCCGCCTGACAGACATTCGCCAGGCGGTCAGCGCCATCCAGACCAGGGAGGCGGCTCAGGCCCAGGCGCGCGCCGAGGCCAAATCCGCCGCCTTTGTTCAGGCCTATGTCTCCTTCGCCATCGGCGGGGTGCTGGCTCTGGCCATCGCCGTGGCCGCCGCCCTGTGGCTGATCGGCGCCCTCAGCCGCCCGGTCGAGGCCATGACCCGCGCCATGGGCCGTCTGGCCGGCGGCGATCTGAACGTGGCCATTCCGGCAATGGGCCGCCGCGACGAGATCGGGCGCATGGCCGACGCCGTCCTGACCTTCAAACAGAACGCCGAGGAGAAGGCGCGTCTGGAGGCCGAGGCCGAGGCCGCGCGCCTGATCGCCGAAGCCGAACAGCAGGCGCAGGCCGCCCGCGACGCCGAGGCCGCCCGCCAGCAGGCCCAGGTGGTCCAGGGCGTGGCCAGGGGGCTGGAGCGCCTGTCGGGCGGCCAGTTGGCCTTCCGTCTGAACGACCCGTTCGCGCCGGAATATGAAGGCCTGCGCACCGATTTCAACGCGGCGATGGATCGGCTGCAGGGCGTGATGCGGGTCATCGTCGAACGCGCCGCCGCCATCGGCGCCAGCGCCCGCGAGATCAGCCACGCCTCCGACGACCTGTCGCGCCGCACCGAACAGCAGGCCGCCAGCCTGGAAGAGACGGCGGCCGCTCTTGAACAGATCACCGCCACCGTGGCCCGTTCGGCCGAGGGCGCGATAGAGGCGGGCGGCGTGGTGCGCGGCGCCCGGTCCGAAGCGGTCGAGGGGCAGGCCGTGGTCGGCCGCGCCATCGCCGCCATGAGCGCGATCCAACAATCCTCGAACCAGATCGGCGCCATCATCGGCGTGATCGACGAGATCGCCTTCCAGACCAATCTGCTGGCTCTGAATGCAGGGGTAGAGGCGGCGCGGGCGGGCGACGCCGGGCGCGGCTTCGCCGTGGTGGCGTCCGAGGTGCGGGCCCTGGCCCAGCGTTCGGCCTCTGCGGCCAAGGAGATCAAGACGCTGATTTCGGAATCCGGCCGTCAGGTCGGGGCGGGGGTGGCCCTGGTCGGCGATACCGGCCAGGCGCTGGAGCGGATCGCCGGTCAGATCGAACGCCTGACGACCATCGCCGAAGAAATCGCCGCGTCTTCGCAGGAGCAGTCCAGCGGTCTGCAGCAGGTCAATATCGCCGTGACCCAGATGGATCAGGTCACGCAGCAGAACGCGGCCATGGTCGAGCAGTCGACCGCCGCCAGCCATGCTCTGGCGTCGGACGCGGTCGAGCTGGATCGGATGATGGGGCAGTTCGCGTTGGACGACGCGCGCGATCTGGACGCGCGCGGGCGGATGGAGGCCCTGGCGCGGGCCGTAGCTTAAGGACGCCGACCCTCTCCCTCCCCGTCCCGGGGAGGGTGGTCGCGAAGCGACCGGGTGGGGAGGGCGAGGTGATCCTGAGCGCCCCCCACACCACCCACCCGCCGTCATTCTCGGGCTTGACCCGAGAATCCAGCCCCGCAACGCCTGAACCGTCGTGAGGGCTGATGTGGCCGCCGTCGTGTTTACTGGACTCTCGGGTCAAGCCCGAGAATGACGGCCAGATAGAAGACGCGCACCCATCGCCCTGCCGTCCCCACCCGGCTTCGCTTTGCAGGCTCAGCCACCCTCCCCGGGACGGGGAGGGAGAGGCGCGTGTTTGGATTACGCCGCCGCCTTCAGCGTCACCGCATCCAGAGCCTGGGTCAGGTCGGCCAGGATGTCGTCCTGATGCTCCAGTCCGACCGACAGGCGCAGCAGCCCGTCGGTGATGCCCGCCGTCGCGCGGGCTTCGGGCGTCATGGCGGCGTGGGTCATGGTGGCGGGGTGGGCGATCAGGCTTTCAACGCCGCCCAGAGATTCGGCCAAAGTGAAGATCTCCAGCCCCTCGATGACCGCGCAGACCGCCTCGGTCCCGCCGGTCAGCTCAAAGCTGAGCATGGCGCCCGGCCCCGACTGCTGGCGGGCCGCCAGCGCATAGCCGGGGTGGCTGGTCAGCCCCGGATAGTGGACCGCCTTGACCGCCGGATGCTGCTCCAGCGCCGCCGCGACCAAGGCTGCCGTCGCCTGCTGCCGCTCGATGCGGGTGAACAGGGTCCGCAGGCCGCGCAGGGTCTGATAGGCGTCGAACGGCGAGCCCGTGACGCCCAGGCAGTTGGCCCACCAGGCCAGCTGCTGATGGTCGGTAGGATCGGCCGCGATCACCGCGCCGCCGACCACGTCGGAATGGCCGTTGATGTATTTGGTGGTCGAGTGGACCACGATGTCGGCGCCCAGCTCCAACGGCCGCTGGAGGGCCGGCGACAGGAAGGTGTTGTCGGCGACCACCTTGGCCCCCACGGCGTGGGCGCGGCGACAGACCTCGGCGATGTCCGTGACGCGCAGCAGGGGGTTGGACGGGGTCTCGATCAGCACCAGCCTGCAGCCGTCGGCCAGGGCGGCGTCCAGCGCGGCGCTGTCGTTCTGATCGACGAAGGCGACGCGAAAATGCCCCTTCTTCGCGCGGGCGATCAGCAGGCGGTGGGTGCCGCCGTAGCAGTCGTGCGGGGCGATCAGCAGGTCGCTGGGCTCCAGCAGGCTGAGCGGCAGGTCGACCGCCGCCATGCCGGTGGCGGTGATGACCGCCCCAGCGCCGCCTTCCAGCTCGGCCAGGGTCTCGGCCAGCACGTCGCGGGTCGGATTGCCCGAGCGCGAATAGTCGTATTTGCGCGGCTGGCCGAAGGCGGCGAAGGAATAGTTTGACGACAGATACAGGGCCGGCATGACCGCGCCGTGGGCCGTGTCCGTATCGACGCCCGAGCGGGTGGCGATGGTGCGGGGATCGGCAGGACGGGCGCGGATCATTGGTCGATATCCTTCAGTACGGAGGTCAGGATGTCGCCGACCAGTCTGTCTTCCTTCAGGAAGGCGTCGTGGCCGTAGACGGAAGCGTGTTGTTCAAAGCGCCAGAGGTTGGGCAGGCGATCGGCCAGCTCTCGCATGTCGTCGATGGGGCACAGGCGATCGGTGGTGAAGCCGACCAGGGTGACGGGGGCGCTGATGGCCTCCGGCTCGACGCGGTGGCGGTCGATGGAGTCCGAAAGGGTCAGCCAGCGCGAAGGGGTGGTGCGGTCGCGATAGGCCCGGCCGCGCGAGGTCAGGTAGTCGCACACCGGATAGGCCTGGCCGGCGTGGCTGGGAGCCTCGGAATCGAAGCGGTCGCCGAACTCTTCCTGGGTGCGATAGGTGGTCATGGCCAGTTCGCGCGCCAGACCCACGGCCTGATCGATGCGACCCGTTTCAAGGCCCAGTTGCAGGATGCGGCGTTGAATGCCGCGCCAGGCGGTGGCCAGCGGGTGAGGGCGGTGGGCGGCGGACACGACCACCAACTGCTCGGCCCAGTCGGGGAAGAGCTCGCCGAAGGCCAGGGCGATCATGCCGCCATAGGAACAGCCGATGAAGGCGGCGACCTTGTCCACCCCCAGATGGTCCAGAAGGTGGGCCAGCAACCGCGCCTGATCCTGGGTGGTGATGGTCAGGGGGGCTTTGGGCTCCGTCACGCCCTCGCCGAATTCCGGCGCGAAATCAAAGGCCAGGACACGGAAACGGGTCAGGTCGATCGGCGCGCGCACGCCCACGGCGCCGGACCACCAGCCCAGGCCCTTCGTTTCGGTGCGATGGACGTAACGGTCGGCGGAAATCCCGCCCGCGACCACGATCAGCGGGGCGCCCGGCTTGCCGTGCAGGCGCCCGACGACCCGCTTCTGGGTCAGGGTTCCGCCGAAATCCAGCTCCAAGCCGTCCGGGATCGGAACCACGACGTCATGGGCGCCCTCGCGTTGCAGCAGTTTCGACGGGCGGCGTGTGGAAGCCGACCGACAGGCGGGCTCTTCGGCGGGGGACGCGGGGTCGATCAGGGCCAGGGTCATGGGTCTCGGTCACTCAGCAGATACGGCTCGCCAAGGAACCCATGCAGTGACAGACCTGTGGCGCGTCGCCTCGTCGACGCTCCACCCATCTCTCGCGGTCCATTCAGGCAAGCCCGAAGAACCCCGCAGGAGTTGGCACCGTTTCGGGCGGAACCCGATGGTTGCCCCGGCGTCAAAGGGCCTAATCCCTCAGCCGGTCTTGATGAGTGAGCTTACGGTGCGGTTGCGAACAGCGCCGGTCAAGCGAAAAATTTCACCCCTATCTGGCAGGGGCGCTCGACTTGGGCGGTCAAAACGGCGGTCGCGGGCTTCGTCGCGAAAAATTATTCCGGCGCGGGGTTGACGCGGCGCGGCGCCCTGGCTCACCCTAAGGCACGATTTTCAACCGGACGCCGCCTGTGCCTTACCGCCTCGCCAGCATGAAGACGACCACGATCGCCGCCTCGGCGACGGGTCTCTTCGCGTCCGCCATTACCACCACCGGTACCACCACCATGCCCTTGCGGGCGGGGACCGGATGATGCGCGCCGTCTAGGCGAGAAACGCAGAAAACCGATCACCCGCCCGGACCCCCGGGCGGGTTTTTTATTGCCTCAGATCCACTCCGGACCCGCCCCAGCTCTCTCGAAATCCTCCCCCGACCCAGCCTCCAGGAAACGCCCAATGTCCGCCTCGCTCGTCCTCGTCGCCGATCAGCCCAAACCGGTCGAACCGCTCGCTCCCGCCGCCGTCCCCGCCGCCGAAGTGGTGGTGCTCAAGTTCGGCTCCTCCGTCTTGCGAGACGCCTCTCAGGCCCCCGCCGTCGCCAGCGAAATCTACAGCCACGTCCGCGCCGGCCGTAAGGTGGTCGCCGTCGTCTCCGCCCTGGCCGGCCAGACCGACAAGCTGCTGTCGGAGGCGCGCAGCCTGGGCCTGGACCACGAGAACGAACTGCTGCCCGCCTATGTCGTGCTGGGCGAAGAGAAGGCCGCCGCCCTGGTCGCCGTCGCCTGCGACCGGGTCGGGCTGGACGCCATCGGCCTGTCGGTTCGGGAACTGGGCATCGTCGCCGAGGGGCCGAGCCAGCACGCCCGCCCGGTCTGTCTGAAGGGCGACCAGCTCCAGCGGGCTCTGGAGGCGCATGAGGTGGTGGTCGTTCCGGGCTTCGGCGCCGTGCGGCCCAACGGCCGCGTCGCCCTGCTGGGCCGGGGCGGATCCGACCTGACGGCGGTGGTTCTGGCGGCTGAGCTGGGGCTGGACCGCGTGCGTCTGGTCAAGGATGTCGACGGCCTCTACGACCGCGATCCGGCTGTCAGCGCCGGGACGCCCCTGCGCTATCGCCGCGCCTCGTGGGACACGGCGCGCCAGGTGGGCGGGGCGCTGGTCCAGCATGACGCCATCGACCTGGCGCAGGCCCGCGCGGTCGAGATCGAAGTGGCCGCCCTGGGCCGCGCTGAGGGCACGGTGGTCGGCGATCGCGGCGCCCCTCCCGGCCCGGTGCAGGCGGCGGCGCCGCTGAAGGTGGCCGTGGCCGGGTGCGGGGTCGTCGGCGGCGGCCTGCTCAGCCGCCTTCTCCCCGACAGCCGCTTCGAAGTTGTCGGCGTCCTGGTCCGCGACCCGAAGAAGCCGCGCGACGTCGCCGCGCCCGCCGAACTGTTCACCAACGATGTCGACGCCCTACTGGCCAAGAAGCCGGACCTGTTGCTGGAGGCGCTGTCCGAGGGCGAGGCCGGACACGCCCTGATCCGTCGCGCCTTGGAGGCGGGCTGCGACGTGGTCAGCGCCAACAAACAGGCGGTGGCTCGCGATCCCAAGGGACTTCAGGCCCTGGCCGCCGCCAACGGCTGTCGCGTCGCCTGGTCGGCCTCGGTCGGCGGCGGCTCGCCGATGATCGAGACCCTGCGCGCCGCCCGCGCGGCCGGACCGGTGGTCGGTTTCGAGGCGGTGCTGAACGGCACGGTCAACTTCATGCTGCAGCGTCTGGGCGAGGGGGCGACCTTCTCCGACGCTCTGGCCGACGCCCGCGCTGCGGGTTTCGCCGAGGAGGACCCGTCCTCGGACCTGGAAGGCTTCGACGCCGAGGCCAAGGTCAAACTGTTGTCGTTCGAGGCCTTCGGCCGCTCGCCCGACGCCCTGCCGCGCGATGTCCTGGCCGCCGAAACCCCGTTGGGCGAGGCGCCGGTGCGCCAGATCGGCGCCTGTTTCGACCGCGACGGCGAACTGGACGCCTATGTCCGTCTTGACGGCGCGCTTGAGGACGCGCTCTTCCTGTCGCTGAACGGAGAGCGCAACGCCTTGAAGGTCTATGGAAAGGACGGACGGGTGTGGACGTGCAAGGGGCGCGGCGCAGGGCGCTGGGCCACCACCGAGAGCGTTCTGGCCGATGTCGCCGACGTCATGCGCGCCCGGCGCGCCGCTGCGGAGCTTGTCTAGTCATGGCCGTCTTCACGCCCGTCACGCCGCAACAGGCCGACGACTATCTCATGCGCTACCCTCTCGGCGGGCTGGTCGAACTGACCCCCATCGCCGAGGGGGTCGAGAACACCAACTATCGCCTGGTGACGGAACAGGGGGCCTACGTCCTGACCCTGTTCGAGGGCCGGACCGACGCCTCGGCCCTGCCGTTCTGCCTGGGGTTGACCGGACGTTTGGCGGCGCAAGGGTTCCCCACGCCCGCGCCCGTCGCCGACCGCGAGGGCCAGGTGATCGGCCGCCTGAACAATCGCGCCGCCGCCATCGTCGAATGGACGCCGGGCGCCTGGAAGCGTCAGCCGACGGACAAGGACCAGTATCGCGCCGGTCAAGTGCTGGCCCTGCTTCATCTGGATGCGTCCGACTATGAGGGCGTGCGCGAGAACCCCGTCGGGCCGCGCGCCTGGGCGGATCTGGCCGCGCGCTGCGATACGGTCGCTGCGGGCGAGGATCGCAGGATGCTGGAGCAGATGCAGCGCCTGCTGCCCGATCTGGCCCGACCGTGGAGCGACCCGACCTTGCCGCGCGGACCGATCCACGCCGACTACTTCCCCGACAACGTGCTGTTCGCGGTGAACGAGCATGGGGCGACGGACGTGGGCGGGGTGATCGACTTCTACTTCGCCTGCATCGACGTGCTGGCCTATGACCTGGCCATCGCGCTCAGCGCCTGGGGCTTCGACGCCGAGGGGCGACCCATGCCGTCGGCCCTGCGCGCCTTCCAGAAGGGCTATGAATCCGTGCGTCCTCTGTCGGACGCCGAGCGTCAGGCCCTGCCGGAACTCGGCGCGGCGGCGGCGGTGCGCTTCACCCTGACGCGCCTGCACGACCGGCTGTTCCACGACCCGGCCAACCTGGTCACGCCCAAGGACCCGGCGCCCTTCTTCCGGCGGCTGGACTACTGGAAGGCGGCGGAGGCGGTGTGAACCTTCTGTGATCAAGGCGGCCTCTTTATGCGAAAGGGCCGCCTTTTTCATCCCTGCTGATGCGGCAGGACAAGGCGCCGCAACCGGGGAACAAGCTTGGCGGCCAATGCGCTCCCTCTACATCTCAGAATGGAGGACAGCATGACCGCAGCCGACAAGAACCGCGCCCTGGACCGTAATGAAGCGGAGTGGGTCGAGATGAGCCGTGCGGCCGCGCGCCTGACTGACGCCCAACTGAGCGATCTTCTGCGACGACTGCGCGAGCGGCGCGACCGCGCCCAGCGGCTGATCCGCACCCGCACCCGTCAGGCCAGCCGCGAGGGGCAGGCCAATATCGATGCGGGCGCGCGTGAAAAGAAGGCGCAGCTGGCTGACGCGATCCAGCGCGCGGCTGACGAACAGAAGCGCCGTCGCTCATCGACCTCAGCGACGCGCAATCTGAAAGCCGCTGTGGAACGCAAGGCCGAACAGACGCATGACGGCATCCCGGACAACCGCACGGCCCATACCGACCCCGCCGACACCCCGAACGACAAGATCGCTCCGTCCGGCGCTCTTCACGCCGAAGGGATGAGGGCCGCCATCAGCCGCTCGACCGGCGACCGTTGAGCCAGAGTCGCTAGAGGGTGAGCGTCAGCCCGCCTTCGCGAACCCCTTCACCGCCGCCAGGGCGGCCTCGGGCGTGTTCTCGATCACCGTCAGGCGTTCGGGGCGGTCGCCCAGGGCTCCGATGACGGGGGCCGGATCGGGCTCGAACCCGAGCACGTCTGAGACGAAGGCGCCGAACTTGGACGGGTGGGCGGTGGACAGGGCGACGATCGGCGCGCCGTTGCGGTCCAGGCGGCGCGCGGCGGCCAGGGCGACAGCCGTATGCGGGCAGACGATGCGGCCCCAGGCGGCGTGGGCGTGGGCGATCTCTGCCTTGGTCGTCGCCTCGTCGACCGAGACGGCGGAGACTTCGGCGCGCAAGGCGGCCAGCAGGTCGGGCGACAGGGTGACGGAGCCTTCGCGCGCAAAGGTCTCGAAGACGGCGCGGGTCGCGTCGGCGTCGCGGCCGGAGGCTTCATAGACCAGCCGTTCGAAGTTCGACGGGGCCTGCACGTCCATGGAGACGCTGCCGCTCTCGACCGCCGGGTGGCGAGCATAGACGCCGTCGTTGATGGCGCGGGCCAGGGCGTCGTTCTGATTGACGGCGGCGACGAAACCGGCGGCGGGCAGGCCCATCTTCTTGGCGGCGATCCCGGCGAAGGCGTCGCCGAAATTGCCGGTCGGCACCACGAAGGTCGCCGCCTGGCCCAGCTGGGCCGTGGCCGAGACGTAATAGGGAATCTGGCCCGCCAGTCGGCCCCAGTTGATCGAGTTGACCGAGGACAGACGGCCCTGTTCACGCAGGGATTCCTCGGCCAGCAGCCCCTTCACCAGACGCTGGCAGTCGTCGAAGTCGCCGCGCACGGCCAAGTTCAGGACGTTGTCGGCCTCGACCGTCGTCATCTGCCTGCGCTGCACCGGCGAGACGCGGTCCAGCGGGTGCAGGACGATCAGCTTGATGCGTTCGGCGCGCGCGAAGGCGCGCACGGCGGCGGCGCCGGTATCTCCGCTGGTGGCGGTCAGCAGGGTCAGAGTCTCGCCCGTCGCGGCCAGGGCCTCGTCCGACAGGGCGGCGACCAGCTGCATGGCCAGATCTTTGAACGCCGCCGTCGGGCCGTGGAACAGCTCAAGTACGAACAGGCCCGGCTCCAGCTCGACCAGCGGCGTCACCAGCGGATGGTCGAAGCCCTTGGTCAGACGGTCCAACGCACGATCCAGCGCGCCCGCAGGCAGGGCGTCGCCGATAAAGGGCGCCATCGCCGCCTTGGCGATCTCGGCGTAGCTGCGTCCCGGCCGGGTGGCGTCGACCGGCAGTGCGGGCCAGGCCTGGGGCATGTAGAGGCCGCCGTCCGGCGCGATTCCGCGCAGCAGGGCGTCCGAGAAACGGGTCGGAGCGGCGTCGCCGCGCGTCGAGAGGTAGCGGTCAGCTGAATTCGTCATATCGAGGTTGTTTCTAGCCGTCGTTGGCCGCTTCGTCATGATTATTTTGCGTGTGCGAAGGGAAATTTCGCCAGATGACGCAACAACCTGGTTGCGACTGGGCGATCGGCGCGGCTTGCCCCGTCGCGACCGCTGTCTCGAGGGAAAAGGGCTGGCGTCGGAGCCGTGGCCGGTTCATGTCAGGCCGATGAACCGCCGCTCTCTTTTCATTCGCGCCGGAGCCGCCGCCGCCGCCGTCGGCGGCGGATTGTGGCTCAAGGATCATGTGCTGTGGCGACGTCCTGGCGTGACCTTCGGCGCAGACGGGGGCAGCGGCTGGCTGGAGTTCGTCGCGCCCCGGACCCTGTTGCCGACCGTGCCGGTGCGGTTGGCGGGGCGCGAGCTGACGGCGCTGGTCGACAGCGGCGCCCAATATTCGGTGATCGACCGGCGACTGGTGGGCGAGCTGGGGCTGGATCGTTTCTTCGACATGCCGCTGATCGCCTATGGCGTGGACGGGCGCGCCCAGATGGGACGAGGCGTGACGCTGGACCTGACGTTTGGCGAGGCGCGCATCGAGCGCCTGCGCGCCGGAATTCTCGACCTTGGGCCTCTGTCGGAAGAAGAGGGGCTGGGGGCGCCGCTGATCCTGGGGCAGGATCTGCTGATGCAGGCGGGGCTGGAAATGGACCTGCGGCGACGGCGGTTGCGGCTGTTCCGCAAGGCGCAGACGGAGCTGTCGCCGGCCTATCGCGCCATGCCCGTGCGGCGGGCCGGCACGTCCCTGATCGCCGATACGGTGGTGGAGGGCGTCAGGGTTGAGGCCGTGCTCGACACTGGCTCTTCCGCCCTTCTGGCCCTGAGCGAAGGCGTCGCGCAGTTGGCGGGCCTGCTGGACGGCCGCCCCGAACGAGAAGGGTCAAGCATCGTCTTGGGCGGGGTGGCCAGGGCGCGTCTGATTAAGGCCAAGAGCGTGGCTCTAGGGCCGGAAATCTGGCGCGATGCGACGATCGCCGTCTACGCCGACCGGGCGCTGCCCAACTACCCCGACGCCCTGCTGGGCATGGAGGCGTTCGCAGGGCGCGATATTATTCTCAACCTTGGCGACGGAGAGTTGCACGTGGCGCCGTTGATGGATGTGACGATTGTTTAGCTTTGCAGACTGTCAGTGCGGAGAATCCGTTTCATCCGCGGCCTGAAGGGGGATAAGCGGCCCGCATGAGCGCCTCGCCGTCCATGATGTCCGTATCGCCGGGTCAAAGGCTGGAGAGCCTGGACCTGCTGCGCGGCTTCGCCCTGTGCGGCATTCTGCTGGTCAACATCATGATGATGGGCGGCGCCTGGGACCAGTATCATCCGGACCTGCCGCCGACGCTGGCCAACCCGGACTGGTCGGCGTGGATTATCCAGCATCTGTTCGTGCAGGGGTCGATGCGGGGGTTGTTCACCCTGCTGTTCGGCGCCGGCATGCTGCTGATCACCCTGCGCGGCGAAGACGGACGCGGGACGATCCAGGCGGCGGACGTGTACTTTCGACGTTGCATCGCGCTACTGGCGCTGGGCGTGTTCAACGCCACGGCCCTGCTGTTTCCGGGCGATATTCTCTACGTCTACGGACTGTCAGGCTTTCTGCTGTTTGTTTTCCGCATGGCGCGGCCGCGTACCCTGATCGCCCTGTCGGCCGCCTTTCTGCTGCTGTTGACGGCCGAGTCGGCCGTGGTGGGCGCCTATCAGACGATTGAGGCGCGTCGCGGGTCTGAACTGGCGTTGCAGGTCGAGGCGGGCGCGTCACTGTCGGCCGAAGACGCCGAGGCCCTGCAGGCGCACAGCCGCGCCCAGCAGGCGCAGAGCCTGTCGCCGGAGGCTGTCGCTGAAGAGGTCGCCGTGCGCACCGGCGGCGTCGCTGGCCTGCTGAAGTGGAGCGTGCGGACCTGGCTGGACTATGCGGCGTCCAGCTACACCATCACCCTGGTCATTGAAACGGTCGCCTTCATGCTGTTGGGCATGGCGCTGTTCAAGCTGGGCGTGCTGGGCGGCGCCCGGTCGCTGGGGTTTTATCTGGTTCTGACGGCCTGTGGTTATGGCGTGGGGCTGGCGGTCAACGGCGGCCAGGCGGTGGTGCTGTGGCTGAGCCAGTTCTCGTCCCAGGCCTGGGCGACGCAGAGCAGCTATGAACTGGGCCGCTGCGCCATGACCCTGGGACACGTCGGCCTGTTGCTCTCTCTATGGAAGATGAACGCCCTGGGGTTCGTCGGACGGGCGTTGCGCAACCTGGGACGGATGGCCCTGACCAACTATCTGGGACAGTCGGCGATCGGGGCCCTGTTGTTCTATGGGCTGAACCTGTGGGGCAAGCTGGACTGGTGGGGCCTGTGGGGCGTCGCGGCGTGCATTTGGGTGGTTCAGATGACGTTCAGCGCCCTGTGGCTGCGCGCGTTCAGCATGGGACCGCTGGAATGGGCGCTGCGCTGGTTCGCCTATGGGCGGCCCTCGCCGCTGAAACGCGCGAAGGCCGCCTGATCCGCTCAGTTCAAAGCTGGGAGAAGGTATCGCAAGCGGCCGGATCGCCGGTCTGATAGCCGCGTTGCAGCCACTCGACCCGCTGGGCCGAGGAGCCGTGGGTGAAGCTCTCGGGCGAGACGCGCCCGCCGCCGCGCCGTTGCAGGGCGTCGTCGCCGATCGCCTGAGCTGTCTTCATGCCCGCCTCCAGGTCGCCCGGCTCCAGCGCCACCTGGCCGCCCGAGGCTGCCGGAGCGTTGCGCGCCCAGACCCCGGCGTAGCAGTCGGCCTGCAGCTCCAGGGCCACGGAATAGCGATTGCCCTCGGCCTTGCTGCCCGCCTGCTGCTGGGCGCGCTGCACCTGCTGGCTGGCGCCGGTCAGGGTCTGGACGTGATGGCCGTACTCATGAGCCAGGACATAGGCCTTGGCGAAATCGGCGCTGGACCCGCCCAGCTTCTCCATCTCGCGCCAAAAGCTCAGGTCCAGATAGACCTTGTGATCGGTCGGGCAATAGAAAGGCCCCATCGCCGACTGGCCATAGCCGCAGCCCGTCGACGTGCCCTGTTCGTAAAGGACCGTGGTCGGGGCTGTGTAGCCGTTTAGCTTGGCCGTCCATACGTCGTTGATGTTGGTGCCGACCACGTCGACGAACTGACCGGCCTGGTCCTCGGGCGTGCCGATCTGGCCCTGCTGCTCGGCCTGACCCACGCCGCCGAACTGGCTGGCGACCTGCTGGGTGGTGTTGGGGTCGATGCCGAAGACGAAATAGCCGATGGCCGCCAGCACCAGCACGCCGATGCCGCCGCCCGCGACCGCGCCGCCGCCCATGCCGCGCCGATCCTCGATCCCCCCGCCGCGCCGTCCGCCCTGCCAACGCATCTATCGCTCTCCGCTGTGTCGTCTGTTCTGAAGCTAGGCTGAAACGCAGGCGCAGGTGAAGAGATGCAAAGGCAACCTCTCCGATCCTAAGAAATCAGTGCGGGGGTCGGTTCAGCCAGGCGTCGATCTCGGGGACGCCCGCCGCGTCTTGATCCACGGGCGGCGATAGACGCTGTGGCGGGGGCAGGGGGGCTGAATAGGGCTCATACGCCGTCAGAGGCGGAGCAACGGGGACAGGGATCCGCGCCGCCTCCAACTGACGTAGGGCGAGCTCTGTCTGAAACCGCAGCCGGGCGGCGTCGGCCTCGCGCTGGTCCGCTTGCAGGCGCAGTTGCTCGATCGCTTGGCGGTGCTGTTCAGCGGCCGCCGTCTGAGGGCTGTAGCCAGCAGGCGGCGGGCCGGGCCATCCAGGCCAGGTTTGCGCCTGGGCCGAACCCGCTAGGCCCAGATGGGCGACGAACAGCGACAGGATAACCGGAAGGGGGCGCATGGAAAGAAGATGGGCATCGCGTCACTTCGCGCCAAGCGGGGCCGCAACCTCTGGCCGGAAGAGCGGTTCTAAGCGGACCCCCGATCCTTATCCTCGCAACCCAAGGAGCCTCTCACATGGCCGAAACTTCCAAGAAGACCCTGGCTGGAAAAACCATTGCTGTCCTGGCGACCGACGGGGTCGAGCAGATCGAGCTTCAGGAGCCGGTGAAGGCGCTGCGCGCAGAGGGCGCGACGGTCGAGGTGATCTCTCTGGAGCCCGGCTGGATTCAGGGCTTCGATCACCTGACGCCCGACGAGAGGATCGCAGTCGACAAGACGCTGAAGACGACGGACGCCTCTCGCTACGACGGCCTGGTTCTGCCGGGCGGAGTCGCAAATCCGGATCAGCTCCGGACGGAGCAGGCGGCGCTTAAGTTCGTCCGCGCCTTCTTCGACGCGGGCAAGCCGGTGGCCGCCATCTGTCACGCACCATGGATTCTGATTGAGGCGGGCGTGGCCGAGGGGCGCACCCTGACGGCCTACAAGTCCATCCGCACCGATCTGCGCAACGCCGGCGCCGAGGTGGTGGACAAGGAGGTGGTGGTCGATGGCGGCTTGGTCACCAGCCGCTGCCCCGACGATCTGCCCGCCTTCAACGCGGCCATGATCCAGGCCTTCGCCGAGGCGCCTCGCTCAGGTCGACGCGAGGCGAAGTCGGAAGAAGCGCGGCCGTCAGCCCACTAGGCCGTCAGATCGAGAAGCTGACGCCGCAGCCGCAGCTGGAGGCGGCGTTGGGATTGCGGATCACGAACTGCGCCCCCGCCAGTTCGTCGACGAAGGCGATCTCGGAATCCTTCAGGAAGGGCACGGACACCGGGTCGATCACGACGGCCTGGCCGTCGCGGCGCACCACCAGATCATCGGCCTGCGGACCGTCGACCAGCTCGAAGCGGTACTGGAAGCCTGAGCAGCCGCCGCCGTCGACGGCGACGCGCAGCAGCACCGGCTTGCCCTCGGCTTCGGACAGTTTGGACAGGCGGCGCGCTCCGCTTTCGGCCAGCGTGATGCCTTCGGGCGACCGGGTCGCGATCGACAGCGACAGGTCGCGGGCTGATTCTGTAGATTGGACGGTGCTCACAGCCCTCTATATGAGGGTCTGACAGGCGTTCGCAAAGGCCTGTCGCCATCACGAAGTGCCGCCGCCTTGAGCCTGCCCCGCGTTTCCTACGCCGAAAACCCCGCCGCGAGCCGCGGCCGCCATGTTTTCGAGCCCGCCAGCCGCACCCGCACCGCCTTCGCCCGCGACCGGGACCGCATCATCCACGCCACCGCCTTTCGCCGCCTGAAGGAGAAGACGCAGGTCTTCGTGGCGCACGAGGGCGACCACTACCGCACGCGGCTGACGCATAGCCTGGAGGTGGCGCAGATCGCCCGGTCTCTGGCCCACGCCCTGCGGCTGGACGACGACCTGGCCGAGACGGTGGCCCTGGCCCACGACCTGGGCCACCCGCCGTTCAGCCACGCGGGCGAGGACGAACTGCACGAGCAGATGAAGGCCTTCGGCGGCTTCGACCACAACGTCCAGAGCTTCCGCGTCGTGACGGAACTAGAGACGCGCTATCCCGGCTTCCCGGGCCTGAACCTGAGCTGGGAGACGGTCGAGGGCGTGGTCAAGCACAACGGCCCGGTGGCGCATCTGCTGTCCGACCCGGCCTGGAAGGCGGTCGCCGCCTATGCGCCGGGCGGATCGGCCGAGTGGGATTTGCGGCTGGGCACCTTCGCCTCGCTGGAGGCCCAGTGCGCGGCCATCGCCGACGACATAGCCTACAACAACCACGACGTGGACGACGGGGTGCAGGCGGGGCTGTTCAGCCTGGCCGACCTGGCCGACGTGCCGCTGATCGGGCGCTGCATCGCCAGCGCGCGCGCCGACTGGCCCGACATCGACGAGCGGATGCTGCGGCTGGAAGCCGTGCGCCGGATGATCGGCGTCATGGTCGACGACGTTCTGGCAGAGACCGAAGCCCGTCTGGCCAAGCACCGCATCGAGACGGTGGAGGATGTCCGCAACGCGCCCGAGACCCTGGTGCAGTTCTCGGCCGACATGATGGCGGAGCTGGCCGTCCTGCGCCGCTTCCTGTTCGAGCGGATGTATCGCCATTACCGCGTCAACCGCACCCGCAGTCAGGCGCGCCGGGTGCTGGCCCAGCTGTTCCAGCTGTTCATGGCCGAGCCGGAGGTGATGCCGCCTGAATGGCAGGCCTCGGCCCTGACCGACGACAAGAACGCGCGGGCGCGGGCCGTGTGCGACTACATCGCCGGGATGACGGATCGTTACGCCATCGAGGTCCACAGGAAGCTGTTCAGCCTCGACCTCGCCCTCGATCTGTGATTCGAGAAGGGCTTCACGGCGCGTTAGACTGAGCGCCGACGCGCGCCGATTCGCGCGCGTGTCCCACGACCACCAAGGCGCGACCCATGTCCTACGACGACGATCACCGAGGCAACCCCAACGCTGGGCCGAATGGGGGCCGGGACCGAGGCGCTTACACGCCGCCGACCGACGACGACCTGCCCTTCACGCGCGGCGGCTATGACCCGCGTCGGGCGCCGGCCGCCAAGTCGCCGCCGATCACCCTGATCATCAGCGCCATCGTCCTGCTTCTGCTGATCGTGGCCGTGGTGGTCTTCTACCGCTCGGGCGTGCGTTCCTCGACGGACGCGCCGCCAGCCGTTGGAACCCCGGTCGAAAGCATGAAGGTCGAGGCGCCGCTGGACGCGCAGCCGATCGACCCGGAGGCCGACATCCGCGTCTATCGCGACGGCGGCGAGCCGAGCGACGCCGCGCCGACCTTCACCCCCGGTCCGGAAGAGGTGCTGCCGCGCCCCGCGCCGACGACCCCGGCCGCGCCGGTCGAGTCCTCGACCCCGCCGCCCGCCGCGCCCGCACCGGCGGCCAAGGCCCCGGCCGCGCCTGCGCCCGTAACGCCTGCTCCGGCGACGAAGGCTCCGGCGCCCGCACCCGCTCCGGCTGCGACGGGCGGATCGTCCGGCGTGCAGATCGGCGCCTTCTCCTCGACCGCCATCGCCGACCGCGAATACGCCGCCGTCGCCGCCCGCTTCGGCCAGTACGCCTCGGGCGCCGAGAAGCGCGTTCAGGAAGTCACCGCCTCCAACGGTTCGACCGTCTACCGCACCACCTTCACCGGCATGAGCCGTGAACGCGCCGTCGCCTTCTGCAATGCGCTGAAGGCTGCGGGCCGCGACTGCATCGTCCGCTAAGGGGCGAGCGCAACATGACCTCCGCCGCCATCTACGGCTGTTCCGGCCACCGGCTGACGGCGGAGGAGCGCGCCTTCTACGCCGAGGCCAAGCCGTGGGGCTTCATCCTGTTCCGCCGCAATGTGGACAGCCCCGAACAGGTCAAGGCGCTGGTTTCCGAGCTGCGCGACAGCGTGGGGCGCGACGACGCCCCGGTGCTGATCGATCAGGAGGGCGGCCGGGTCCAGCGCCTCGGCCCGCCGCACTGGCCCAAATATCCGCCGGGCGCCGCCTATCTGAAGGCGACCAACGATCCGGCGGCGGCGCGCGAACTGGTGCGGCTGGGCGCGCGGCTGATCGCCCATGACCTGCGCGAACTGGGCATAACGGTCGACTGCGTCCCGGTGCTGGACGTGCCGGTGCCGGGCGCCCACGACATCATCGGCGACCGCGCCTACGCTCAGGATCCGGCGACCGTGACCCAACTGGGCCGCGCGGCGGCGGAAGGGCTGCTGGCGGGCGGCGTCCTGCCGATCATCAAGCATATTCCCGGCCACGGCCGCGCCTTCTCGGACAGCCACCACGACCTGCCGGTGGTCGAGACGGCGATCGAGGACCTGGACGCCTGGGACTTCGCCCCGTTCAAGGCTCTGTCGGACATGCCGATGGCGATGACGGCGCACGTAGTCTTCACCGCCGTCGACGCCAAGCGCCCGGCCACCACCTCCAAGAAGGCGATCCGCCTGATGCGCGAGCGGCTGGGCTTCTCGGGGCTCATCATGTCCGATGACCTGTCGATGCAGGCCCTGTCGGGCAGCCTGACCGAGCGCGCCGAACAGTCGCTGAAGGCGGGCTGCGACGTGGTGCTCCACTGCAACGGCGACCTGGCGGAGATGGCGGCCGTCGCCGAGGGGACGAAGAAGCTGAAAGGCGAGGCCAGGCGCCGCGCCGAGGCCGCGCTGAACCGCATAGTCCGCGCGCCCGAGCCGCTGGATGTCGCCGAGGGCCGCGCCCGGCTGGAGGCGGCCCTGAGCGGCCGCTTCGACGCCGCCAAGGGGCCGGACGTGGGCGAGGCGCAAGGGTGATCGCCGGGGAGGGCGCATGAGCGAGGCCTTCCAGCCGAATCTCGACTTCACCGCTGTCGAACAGGTCGAGGCGCAGGAGGCCTTCGTCGTCGATCTGGAGGGTTATGAAGGCCCGCTGCACGTCCTTCTGGCCCTGGCGCGGACGCAGAAGGTGGACCTGCTGAAGCTGTCCATCACCCGTCTGGCGGAACAGTATCTAGCCTTCGTGCATGAGGCGCGGCGGAGGAATTTCGCGCTGGCGGCCGACTACCTCGTGATGGCGTCGTGGCTGGCCTATTTGAAGTCGCGCCTGCTGATCCCGCGAAACGAGAAGGACAAGCCGGAGGAGCCGCCCGCCGAAGAGATCGCCGCCGCCCTGGCCTTCCGTCTGCAGAAGCTGGAGGCCATGCGCACAGCGGTCGAGGCCATCACCGGCCGCCCGCAGTTGAAGCGCGACGTTTTCACGCGCGGCGACCCTCAGGCGACGGTCATCATCCCGTCAGACCGGGTGGACGCCAGCCTCTATGAACTGATGAGCGCCTATGTCGCCCAACGCCGCCGCGAGGAGCGCCGCAAATACGCTCCCGGCCAGCGGGTCGAGGCCTTCCAGCTGGAGGCCGCGCGCGACTGGCTGCGCGAGATCATGCCGCGCCTGGCCGAATGGACGCCGCTGGAGCGCGTCGCGCCGCAGAAGCCGGACGGGCAGGAGGGGCCGAGCCAGGCCAGCTATACCGCCTCCACCCTGTCGGCCAGCCTTGAGCTGGTGAAGGAGGGCGGCATGGACATCCGCCAGGAGCGGCCATTCGACGCGGTGTGGCTGAAGCGCAGAGGGCTGGGCCAGCCCCTGGAGTTGACGCCGTGACCCTCGACTTCACCCCCGACCATTTGGAGATCGAGCGCCGCGTCGAGGCCCTGCTGTTCGCGGCCGCCGCCCCCTTGTCGCTGGCCGAGATCGCGCGGCGCCTGCCGCAAGGCGCCGACGTCGGCGGGGCGCTGACCGCCCTTCAGGAACGCTATCAGGGCCGGGGCGTCGAGCTGGACTGCGTGGCCGAGCGCTGGCGGTTCCGCACAGCCCCTGATCTCGGCTTCCTGATGACCGAGGAGCGCGAGGAGCCGCGTCGCCTGTCCAAGGCCGCGCTCGAGACCCTGGCCATCATCGCCTATCACCAGCCCTGCACGCGCGCCGAGATCGAGAGCGTGCGCGGCGTCTCTCTGTCGAAGGGCACGCTGGACCTGCTGCTGGAGATGGACTTCGTGCGCCTGCGCGGGCGGCGCCGTACGCCCGGACGGCCGGTGACCTACGCCACGACCGACCGCTTCCTGGAGCATTTCAGCCTGGCGAGCCTCTATGACCTGCCGGGCGTGCAGGAGATGAAGGCGGCGGGCCTGCTGGACCTGTCCATGCCGGTCGGTTTCGAGGTGCCGGACCCCTCGCGCGCCGGCGACGACGAGGGCGAGGATCTGCTGACGGGACTGGACGGCGAGACCCCCGAATTCGCCCAGGATTTCATCAGCGAGGACGAAGAGTCGCAACCTTAGCCGGGACGGATCGTCGCGCCCGCAAGAAACCGCGAAAACTCATGGACTTAAGTCCCAAGGAGGCCGCCTTGACCTGAAGGCCTCCCGCCTATAGGTTCCGCGCCGAAATTCAGACCCGATCCGGCCCCGGCCGGGCGCTGACCAAACAGGCCCATGTCCCCGACGAAGGAATCGCGCGAAGAGGCGATCAAACGCCTCCACCAAAGCGCATCCGCGCTGGAGGCGAAGGTTCAGGCGGACAAGTCCGTCGAGGTCGCTGCGCAGAAGGTGGTCGGCCAGGCCTATCGCATCATCGCCGAGCTGCTGGGCGGGGTGCTGATCGGTCTTGCACTTGGTTTTGGCGTCGACCGGCTGTTCGGGACGACGCCGATAGGCGTTGTGGGCGGGGTCCTTCTGGGCTTCGCCTTATCGGTTTATATGGCGCGCCGCACAGCCAACCGGCTGATGGCGCAGGCCAAGGCGGCGGGTTTGCCCCAACAGGGCGAACCTATCGTCGAGGCTGACGAAGAAAACAGGGAACGATAGGCTTAATGGCCGGTCCGATTGAACAATTTGAGGTCAAGCCGCTCGTAGAGTTCGGCACGGTCAATGTTCCCGTCCTGGGCGAGCAGGTGATCGCGATCACCAATTCGCACGTGGCCATGACCATCGCCTTCGCCGGCGTGGTGGGCTTCCTGGCCCTGGCGACCTCGGGCGCCAAGGTGGTGCCGGGCCGGATGCAAGCGGCGGGCGAGAGCCTGTTCGGCATGGTCGACAACCTGGCCAACTCCATCATCGGGCACGAAGGCCGCAAGTACTTCCCCTTCGCCTTCACCATGTTCCTGATGGTGCTGTCGATGAACCTGCTGGGCATGTTCCTGACCTTCACCGCCACCTCGCAACTGGCCGTGACCGTCACCCTGGGCCTGATCTCCTTCCTGACGGTTGTCGTGGTCGGTCTGGTCAAGAACGGCGTCGGCTTCCTGAAGCTGTTCTGGCCCGCAGGCGCGCCGCTGCTGCTGCGCCCCGTCGTCGGCCTGATCGAGTTCGTCTCCTTCCTGCTGCGCCCGGCCACCCTGGCTCTTCGTCTGTTCGGCAACATGCTGGGCGGTCACGTGGCGCTGAAGATCTTCGCCCAGTTCGTCGTTCAACTGGGCGCGGTGGCCATCGTCACCGGCGGCCTGGCCTACGCCTTCATCCCGGTGGCGGCCCTGTCGCTGGGCATGGTCGTGGCGATGACGGCGCTCGAGTTCCTGGTGGCCTTCCTTCAGGCCTTCGTTTTCACCGTTCTGACCTGCATCTACCTCAATGATGTGGTCAACCTGGGCGATGGCCACTAAGGCTTGAGTTCAGTTCGTAACCCTACCCTCCAACGCTCCAAGAAATTAGGAAATCATCATGGACGCTGAAGCCGCTAAGTACATCGGCGCTGGTCTGGCCACCCTCGGCATGATCGGCTCGGCCCTGGCCGTCGGCAACATCTTCGGCAACTTCCTGGCCGGCGCTCTGCGCAACCCGGCTGCTGCCGCCTCGCAAGTCGGCAACCTGTTCGTCGGCGCGGCTCTGGCCGAAGCCCTGGGCATCCTAGCCTTCGTGCTGGGCGTCCTGATGATCTTCGGCTGATCCCAGCCCACGATCTCTCAGAATCGGCGGCGCGCGGGCCTGACCTGCGCGCCGCTGTCCTGATCTAGCGAAGACGGTTCATGGCCAGCACACCCACACTTGACGTTCAGACCCCGGCGCCGGGCGACCTCCATGCGGAGACGCAGGCGACGGCCGAGCATGCCTCGGGCGGTCTGCCCCAGTTCGAATTCCAGCACTGGGCGGGCCAGATCGGCTATCTGCTGATCCTGTTCGTCCTTCTGTACGTCCTGGTCGCCAAGGTCTTCGCCCCGCGCCTGCGCAAGGTGATGGACGAACGCGCCGACACGATCGACACCGCGATCGCCGCCGCCCGCTCGGTCCAGACCGAAGCGGCCGCTCAAGCCGAGGCCGCCCGCGCCGAGGTGGACAAGGCCCGCGCCGACGCCCGCGCGACCGCTGTCGCCGCCAAGCAGCGCGTCACCGAAGAATTCAATGCACGCCTGGCCGCCGATGAAGCCGTGGTCAACGCGCGCATCGCCGAAGCCGAAGGCGCCATCGCCAAGACCCGCGACGCCGCCATGGCTAACGTCTCGACCATCGCCTCGGACGCGGCGGGCGCCATGCTCGAGCGTCTGACCGGCAAGGCCGCGACCGACGCTGAACTGGCCGCCGCCATCAAGGGAGCCGCCTGATATGCCCGCCTTCCTGACCGGCCATTTCTATGATGTCGCCAACCCTGAACTGTGGGTCGCCGTCGGCCTGCTGATCTTCATCGCCATCGTGGTGATGGCGGGCGTGCCCAAGCTGGTCGCGACCAGCCTGGACGCCAAGGCCGCCAAGATCCAGGGCGACCTGGACGAGGCCGCCCGCCTGCGCGCCGAAGCCGAAGCCATGCTGGCCCAGATCCGTCAGGAGAAGGCCGAGGCTGAAGCTCAGGCCGCCGACCTGCTGGCCACGGCTGAAGCCGACGCCAAGCGTCTGGAAGCCGAAGCCAAGGCCCGTATCGAGGAATCGACCGCTCGCCGTCAGGCTCTGGCCGAGCGCCGGATCGCCCAGGCCGAGGCCGAGGCCACGCAAGAGGTCAAGGCCGCCGCCGCAGACCTGGCCGCCAAGGCCGCTCAACAGATCCTGGCCGCCCGCATCGCCGACGCCAAGTCGGACCCGCTGCTCGACCAGGCCATCGGCCAGATCGGCGGCAAGCTGAACTGATCGCCGAGCGCGTTTTAGTCAGACCCGAAAAAACATCAGGCCCCGCCGGCGACGGCGGGGCCTTTTGCTGTTCAAGATCCGGTTGTCGGGATCCAGGACGGTTCAGACTGTCGGTTAATGGGCCGGAGCGGCTCCGATCGGCGCGGCGCCGCGCTTCTCACGTTCGACCAGCCGGGCGTAGGCATTGCCCAGGACGCCGCCGAAGACCATGTGCAGCGCCAGCATCCAGCCGATTGTGCCGAAGCCGGACGAGCCGGTGAAGGTCCGGTTATCGCCGCTCATAGTGATGACCAGCATCATCGCCACCCAGGCGGCGACGGCGAAGACGATGCCCTTGGTGATGGGCGTGGCCGTCGGTAGTCGCGGATAGAGGACGCCGAACAGCGACCCCAGCACAAAGGTGCCCATGACCAGGTGGATGGCCCATCCCGCCGCCATATTGCCCGGCATGCCGAACATGCGGGCTACGACCCCAGGGAAGGGATCGAACAGGTGGTTGAGGAACAGATTGGCGAGCTCAAGCACGGAAACCACGACGGTAGCGATGAAACCGGCGATAATTCCCTTTTTTACGCGTGACATCATGTGAACAGCGCCTCCCAACGCCTATCAACCTCGTGACTACGCAAGGGGGAGCATACGCCGTTCACGGACGCTCGGGGGTGAACCCGGTTCACATTCCTGTGTTCGCCTTAGCTTGGCCTTTATTGCCGGAAGGCGCGCCAGCCCCGGCGCAGGCGGCGACGAAAGCGCGCCAGCGGGCGGCGACGGCGGCGCAGCACCATCTTTTCGGCGCGCAGGGTCTGCTGCCAGAAGACGGGGGCGATCTCGGGCTTTTTCCGCATCAGGCGGCGGAAGGGGTACACCCATTTGGGCCGGGCGCGCTGGGCGCGGATGAACTGTCGCTTGGCCCACCAGGAGTTGCGCAGCACGATCACCAGACCCAGGGCTATGACGGGCACGCCGCCGGGGCCGGGCAGGGGCGCGATCAATATGCCCAGCAGGATGACGATGAAGCCCACGCCCATCAGCGCCAGACGGCGCACGCGCCGCGCCAGCCCCAGACGGGGCGGCGGCGGGTTCAGAGAGGGCAGGACCAGGGTCACAGGGCGGCGGCTCAATCAAGATTGCGGCCAGGGAGGGCCGACAATCAGTAAACGCACGAGACAAGGCCGAAAGGCGGCGTCGCCATGACGCTTTCGTAAGTCGGCTCAGAAATGCAGAACGCCGTGTCCTGAAAGACACGGCGTTCCGTGAACCCCAGCTTGCGGGAGCGATCAGCCCGCGCGGTTCGAGCCTTCCGGGGCGGCCCAGCGCAGACGCGGCGAGCGCGCGGCGCGGGTCTCGTCCAGACGCCGCAGGGGCGCATGGAAGGGCGCGCCCTTGAAGCGTTCGACGTCGCCAGCCTTGGCGGCGCCTGCCAGCAGACGCATGGCCTCGATGAAGCGATCCAGTTCGGCCTTGGACTCCGTCTCGGTCGGCTCGATCAGCATGGCGCCGTGGACGACCAGCGGGAAGTACATGGTCATCGGGTGGAAGCCTTCGTCGATCATCGCCTTGGCGAAGTCGAGCGTGGTGATGTCCGTGCCCTTCAGCCATTCGTCGTCGAACAGGGCCTCGTGCATGCAAGGGCCTTCGGGGAAGGCCGGGCTCATCAGGTCCTCGAGGCGGGCCTTGATGTAGTTGGCGTTCAGCACCGCGTCCTCGGCGACCTGACGCAGGCCGTCCGAGCCGTGGCTCATCATGTAGCTGAGGGCGCGCACATACATGCCCATCTGTCCCTGGAAGGCGCACAGACGGCCGAAGGCCTGTTCGGCCTCGTCTTCCTCGCGCTCGACCAACTTGTAGCCGTCGCCGGTGTTCACGACCCACGGGGCCGGCGCGAACGGGGCCAGGGCTTCCGACAGCACCACCGGACCGGCGCCGGGCCCGCCGCCGCCGTGCGGCGTCGAGAAGGTCTTGTGCAGGTTGATGTGCATGGCGTCGACGCCCAGGTCGCCGGGGCGCACCCGGCCGACGATGGCGTTGAAGTTGGCGCCGTCGCAGTAGAAGTAGGCGCCCGCCTCGTGGGTCAGGCGGCTGATCTCCAGGATGTCGCGCTCGAACAGGCCGCAGGTGTTCGGGTTGGTGACCATGATGGCCGCCACGTCCGGACCCAGCTTGGACGCCAGATCGGCCACGTCGACGCGGCCGTCGTCGGTCTGGGCGACCTCGACCACCGAATAGCCGACGAAGGCGGCGGTGGCCGGGTTGGTGCCGTGGGCCGAGGTCGGGACCAGCACCTTGCGGCGCTGCTCATGCTCGCCCTTGGCTTCATGGGCGGCGCGGATGGCCATCAGGCCGCACAGCTCGCCGTGGGCCCCGGCCTTGGGCGACAGAGCCACCGCGGGCATCCCCGTCAGCGTCGTCAGCCAGTGGGCCAACTGGTCCATCAGCTCCAGCGCGCCCTGCACCGTCGATTGCGGCTGCAGCGGGTGGATGTCCGAGAAGCCCGGCAGGCGCGCCATCTTCTCGTTCAGGCGCGGGTTGTGCTTCATCGTGCACGACCCCAGCGGATAGATGGCCAGGTCGATGGCGTGGTTCTTCTGGCTCAGGCGCACATAGTGGCGCATGGCCTCGGGCTCGGACAGGCCGGGCAGGCCGATCGGATCCTTGCGGACTAGGTCGCCCAGGTCCGAGCCGTCGGTGGCGGGCTTAGGCAGGTCAACGCCGGTCTTGCCCCAGCCTTCGCCTTCAAAGATCAGCGGCTCATCCTGCAGCAGGCCGCGCCCGCCGGTCAGGGTGGCGGGTGTGTAGTTGGCGTCCAGGCCTTCGTTCGGGGCGGTCGGACGGCCGACAGTGTTCATCGTGCTCATGATTCCAATCTCCCCTTAGGCGGCCAGAACCTTGGCGAGCGCACCCGCCAGGATCTTGATGTCGGCGTCCAGCGTCGTCTCGGTGGCGGCGACCAGCAGCACGTCGTCGAGGCCCGCATCCGGGTTCAGGCGGCTGTAGGGCACGCCGCACAGGACGCCATTGTCGGCCATGGTCTGCACCACGTCAGCGGCGTTTTTCGGCAGTTTGACCGCGAACTCGTTGAAGAAGCGCGGGGTCAGGATTTCGACGCCCGGAATGGCGGCCAGGGCGTCGCGGGTGGCGAGCGCCTTCTCGTGGTTCAGCAGGGCCAGCTGGCGCAGGCCCGTCTCGCCCAGCAGGCTCATATGGATGCTGAACGCCAGGCAGCAGAGCCCTGAGTTGGTGCAGATGTTCGACGTGGCCTTGTCGCGGCGGATGTGCTGCTCGCGCGTCGACAGGGTCAGGACGAAGCCGCGCCGCCCTTCCGCGTCCACGGTCTCGCCGCAATAGCGGCCGGGCGTCTGGCGCAGCAGCTTCTCGCGGGTGGCGAACAGGCCGATGTAGGGGCCGCCGAAGTTCAAGGCGTTGCCGATCGACTGGCCTTCGGCGGCGACGATGTCGGCGCCCATTTCGCCGGGCGACTTCAGCAGGCCCATCGACACGGCTTCGGTGACGACGACGATCAGCAGGGCGCCTGCAGCCTGGGCGGCCTCGGCGATCTTGGTGACGTCGGTGGCGGTGCCGAAGACGTTCGGGGTCTGGACGACGACGCAGGCCGTGTCCTTGTCGATGGCGGCGATGACGGCGTCTTCGGCGTCGACCGCGGGCTTTAGCGCCTGGGTCTCGACGCCGACGGCGTGGACCACGGTCTCGGTCGCCTTGACGTAGTGGGGATGCACGCCGCCCGAGATGACGGCCTTGTTGCGGCGGGTCACGCGGGTGGCCATCAGCACGCCTTCGGCCATGGCGGTCGAGCCGTCATAGAGCGAGGCGTTGGCGACTTCCATGCCGGTCAGGTTCGCGACCTGGGTCTGGAACTCGTACAGGTACTGCAGCGTGCCCTGAGCGATTTCCGGCTGATAGGGGGTGTAGCTGGTCAGGAACTCCGACCGCTGGATCACGTGATCGACCGTGGCCGGGATATGGTGCTTGTAGGCGCCGGCGCCGCAGAAGAAGGGCACGGTCGAGGCCGTGGCGTTCTTGCCCGCCATGGCCGAGAGGGCGCGTTCGACCTCCAGCTCGCCCGCCACGCGGGGCAGGTCGACGAAGCCGTCGCGGCGCGCGGCCTGCGGCACGTCGATGAACAGGTCGTCGATGGATTTGGCGCCGATGGCGGCCAGCATGGCCTCGCGATCGTCGGGCGTCAGGGGGAGGTAGCGCATTACTTTATTCCGCTCATCCCCGCGGAAGCGGGGACCCAGGTTTAAGCTTCAAACAACCGCTGCTTGATCCCAAAGAACTGGGTCCCCGCTTCCGCGGGGATGAGCGGAGAGGGGAGACCTTAGAGGGTGGTCAGATAGGCGTCGTAGGCGGCGCGGTCCATCAGGCCGTCCAGCACCGAGGCGTCGGACACCTTGATCTTGGCGAACCAGCCTTCGCCCTCGGCGTCGGCGTTGACGGTTTCCGGGGCGGTCGCCAGCACGGCGTTGCCTTCGATCACTTCGCCGGCGATCGGCGCGTAGACGTCCGAGGCGGCCTTGACCGATTCCACGACGGCGAAGCTGTCGCCGACCGAGACGGTCTTGCCGGCTTCCGGCGTCTCGACGAACACCACGTCGCCCAGGGCGTCAGCGGCGTGCTTGGAGATGCCGACCGTGGCGACGTCGCCGTCCAGGCGAACCCACTCGTGATCCTTGGTGAACTTCATTCTGGTCTTCCTTTTTTTGTCTCGTCATCCTCGGGCTGGACCCGAGGATCGAGCCCTGGAGCGGGCGATTGGGCTAAAACTTCCAGCGTCGAGCGGCGGACCGCCCGGCCCTCGGGTCAAGCCCGAGGGCGACGATCTTATTTCGGCTTCCGATAGTAGCGGGTCGGCACGAAGGGGGTGGCGACGACTTCGGCGGCGGCGGGACGGCCGCGCACCAGAACCTTCAGTTCCGTGCCGACTTCAGCGAAGGCGGGCGGCACATAGCCCATGGCGATGTTGCGCCCCTGCGACGGCGAGGGGCCGCCCGAGGTGATCTTGCCGATCAGGTTTCCGTCCATGTCGGCGATCTCGGCGCCTTCGCGGGCCGGGGCGCCTTCCTTGACGTGCAGGCCGATGCGGACGCGCGCCGGGCCGTCGGCCAGTTGCTTCAGGATGACGTCGGCCCCGGCGAAGTCGGCGCGCTCCTTGCGCGACTTGGACAGGGCGAAGGTCAGGCCGGCCTCGACCGGGGTGGTCTCGGCGTCGACGTCGTGGCCGTGCAGCGGCAGACCGGCTTCCAGACGCAAAGAGTCGCGCGCGCCCAGACCGACCGGCTTCACCCGCGCGTCCGACAGCAGCAGGTTCCAGACGCGCTCGGCGGCGGCGCTGGGCAGGGAAATCTCATAGCCGTCTTCGCCCGTGTAGCCCGAGCGCGAGACGATGCAGTCTTCGTCAAACAGGCGGATGGCGCGGCAATCCATGAAGCCCATGTCCGCCAGCTCCGCCGAATGGGCGGCCATGACCTCGGCCGCCTCCGGGCCCTGGATGGCCAGCAGGGCGCGGTCCAGGACCTCCAGCTTGGCGTCTGCCGACAGCTCGGCGTTCAGGAAGGCGAAGTCGGCGTCCTTGTTGCCGGCGTTGACGACGATGTAGAGGCCGTCCTCGAACGGCTTGCCCGCCATCAGGTCGTCCATCACGCCGCCCCGCTCGTTCAGCAACAGGGTGTATTTTTGCTTGCCGGGCTTCACGATCGCATAGTCGCCGGGCACGAAGCGTTCGAACTGCGCAATCGCGTCGGCGCCGGTGATCTTGGCCTGGCCCATGTGGGAGACGTCGAACAGGCCGGCGTGCTCGCGGGTCCAGCGGTGCTCGGCCAGCACCCCTTCATACTGGACCGGCATGTCATAGCCGCCGAAGCCGACCATGCGGGCGCTTAAGCGCCGATGCGCGGCGTTGAGGGGGGTAGTCTTAAGGGCCTGATCGCTCATGGCGTCGCCTCCGGGTCGCAGGTTGCGGCGATAGCTTCGCCGTCGTTGCGCCCCCGCTGTCCTGAAGCCTGAGAGATTCCGACCGTTCCCGAAAAGGTTCGGCCTTGCTCCGTCGGCGCGCGTCGGGACCCTCCGTCCTTCGGCGACTTTCCAGCGTCCGTGCGCTTTCGCGGTCCTTTTGCCTGAGCGTTTCCGGGGCGGTTGCGCCTTCGGCTCCGGGCGCCGCGAACGGCCCCGGTCTCTCCCGCGAGAGCGTTCGACCTAAGGCCGCGAATCCAGCGCCGAGTCAAGCGGCGCCGGACTTGCCGCCATCGATCCTAGGGGCCATGAGGGGCGGAACCGCGCTTCGCCCACAGGATTTGAAGGACGTCATGACCGCCCGCACCGATCTCGCCGCCCACCTCGCCTCCCTCGACCTGCCTCAGGGACTGGTCGAGACGCTGACGACGGCGGCCGCCGCCTGCGTCCAGATCCGTCAGGTGGTGGCGGGCGGCGCCCTGGTCGGGGCGCTGGGAGCGTCGGGCGCCGTGAATGTGCAGGACGAAGAGCAGAAGAAGCTGGACGTCATCGCCGACGATCTGCTGACCGAGGCCCTGCTGGCCTGCCCCGCCGTGGCCGGCGTGGCGTCCGAGGAAAAAGACACGGTGCAGCCCTCGGCCAATGCGGCGGGCGAGTATCTGGTGCTGTTCGACCCGCTGGACGGCTCGTCCAACATCGACATCAATGCGCCGGTCGGCACCATCGTCTCGGTGCTGAAGGCGCCCTCGCCCCAGCCGAGCGAGGCCGACTTCCTGCAATCCGGCCGCCATCAGGTCGCGGCGCTCTACGCCGTCTATGCCGGTCAGGCCATGCTGGTGCTGACGACGGGCAAGGGGGTGGCGGGCTTCACCCTGGCGCCCGACGGCCGCTGGCTGATGACGCATGAGGACGTGCGCATCCCGGCCGATACGAAAGAGTTCGCCATCAACATGTCGAACCAGCGCCACTGGGCCGAGAGCGTCCAGCGCTACGTCGACGGCTGCCTGCAGGGCGCCGACGGCCCGCGCGGCAAGAACTTCAACATGCGCTGGGTCGCCGCCATGGTGGCCGACGTGCACCGCATCCTGATGCGCGGCGGCGTCTTCCTCTATCCGTGGGACAAGCGAGAGCCGAACAAGCCGGGCAAACTCAGGCTCATGTACGAAGGCAACCCCATGTCCTTCCTGGTCGAACAGGCGGGCGGCAAGTCCACCACCGACGGCAAGCAGGCCATCATGGACGTGACCCCCACCGAACTGCACCAGCGGGTGCCGGTCGTCCTCGGCTCGGCCAACGAAGTCGATCAGATCGCGGCGGCCTGACGCCATGCAGATCGCCGCTACTGATGCGCTCCTGGTCATCGACGCCCAGAACGACTTCTGCGAGGGCGGCGCCCTGGCGGTGCAGGGCGGGGCGGCGATCATGCCCCTGATCAACCGGCTGTCCGAGCGATTCGCCACCGTCATAGCCACTCAGGACTGGCACACGCCGGACCAGATCAGCTTCGCCTCCAACCACGCGGGCGTCGCCCCCTTCACGCAGATCGAGGTCGCTTACGGCCCGCAGATGCTGTGGCCGGATCACTGCGTGCAGGGGACGCCGGGCGCGGACTTTCACCCCGACGCCGCGCCTGCCGTGACCAAGGCGCTGGCCGTGGTCCGCAAGGGCTACAACCCGTCGGTCGATTCTTATTCCGGCTTCTATGAGAACGACCACAGGACGGCGACGGGTCTGGCGGGCCTGCTGCGCGATCTGGGCGTGAAGCGCGTCTTCCTGTGCGGCCTGGCCTATGACTACTGCGTCCGCTTCACCGCCGAGGATGCGGTGCGCGAAGGCTTTGAAGCCGTGGTCATCGAAGACGCCTGCCGCGCCATCGCCCCGGACACGGCGGCCGCCGCCAAGGCCAGCTTCAGCTTGCTGAAGATCGCCGAGATCGCGGCCGCAGACCTGATCTCTCACTCATAGAAGTCCGCCTCGTCGGGGATGCGGGTGAAGGCGATCTTGGCGCCGATGTAGTCGGGCAAGCCCGCCTTGGGGCCGATGCTGACCGTGTCCTTGCCATAGCGTTTGTTCAGCGCATCCAGCGCCTGCGAAAGGCGTAAGGACGGCGCATCGCCGCCCTGATCCGGGCCGATGTCGAACAGGTCGGCCTCAAAGGCGTCGCGCGCCTTCAGGCCGTGGACGCCGACCCCGACATAGCTCAACCGCCCGGCCTCCAGTTCCGGCTCGACCCGGCGCCACAGGTCGTCCAGCGCGGCCAGCAGGGCGAAGGTGTCCTGCGTCGGGGCGACGGCGCGGGTCAGACCGGTCGTGTCCCAGCCGCGCTTGGTCCCCTTCGGCCCCATGTCGAGATGCAGGCTGATGCCTGCGCCCGTCAGCCCCATCCGCCGCAGCCGCGCCCCGCATTTGACCATCAGCCTTCGCGCCACCGCCCGCGCCTTGTCCGGGTTGCGCATGGCCTGCGCCAGCACATGGCTGTGGCTGATGGAGGCGGGCGGCTTTTCCGGCGTCGGCTCGCTGTCGAAGCCGTGCAGGCCGCGCCAGATGCGCTCGCCCTCAATGCTGTTCCAGACCGCCCGCGCCTCCTTGGCCGTCATGTTCCACAGGCCTGCCGTGTCCGTGACGCCCGCCGCCGCCAGCCGCTCGCGCATCCGCGAGCCGACGCCCGGATACTGCGACAGCGGAAGGTGCAGGATGGCGCCGGGCAGTTCATGGGCGCGCAATATGGTCAGCCCGGCGGGCTTCTTCATGCCGCAGGCCGTCTTGGCCAGAAACCGCGAGGGCGCCAGTCCAATGGACGACCGCAGACATTCTCCGACGTTCTCAAGGATGCCCGCCTGAATGCGCCGGGCTAGGGCGACGGCGTTCGCCTCGCGCCGCTCAGGCCCGATCAGCTGGCACGAGCATTCGTCGATGGAGCCGACCTTCCACACCGGCACATGGCGGTCGATCTCGGCCATGATCTGCTTGTGGATCTGGACATAGAGGTCGGGCCGCGCTTCGGCGACGATCAGGCCGGGGCACAGGCGGCGCGCCTCGGCCACCTGCATCCCGGTGCGGACGCCGAAGGCCTTGCTCTCATAGCTGGCGGCGATGGCGCCGGAATATTCGCTCTCGACAGGGCGGACGATGACGGGCCTGCCGCGCCAGTCGGGGTTCTGCTGCTGTTCGACGCTGGCGAAGAAGGCGTTCAGGTCGACGAAAAGCCAGCGCAGGCCGGCGGCGTCTTCATCGGGCTGTCGGCCGGGGTGCTCCATGTTGTGAACATATCAGGAACATTAGGTGCGGGGGAGTCGGATGTCGGATGACCGGCCTGCTCCCCACTGCCGTCATCCTCGGGCTTGACCCGAGGATCCAGAACCGCTCCGGCCGGATGCGTGCAGGCGCCGGTGTTTCATGCCGTGGCTGTCGGCCTGGCTGGATCCTCGAGTCAAGCCCGAGGATGACGGCGGAGAGGGGGAGGGCGCCTCAGTTCGCCGCCGCGTAGGCCTCCACCTCGGCGATCCTCGCAGCCTTGTCGGCGTCGCTGAGGAAGCTGCCCTCGAAGCTGTTCTTGGCCAGTTGCGTCACCTGCTCCCGCGTCAGGCCGACCGCCTCAGCCAACTGGATATAGTTCGCGTTCACATAGCCGCCGAAATAGGAGGGGTCGTCTGAGTTCAGGGTGACGTGCAGGCCGCGGCGCAACATCTCGGGAACGGGGTGGTCCTTCAGGTCCTTGACCACGCACAGCTTCAGGTTCGACAGGGGGCAGACCGTCAGCGTCATCTGCTCGGCGGCCAGACGGGCGATCAGGGCCTCGTCCTCCATCGAGCGGTTGCCGTGGTCCATGCGGTCGATGTGCAGCAGGTCCAGCGCCTCGCGCACGTATTCCGGCGGGCCTTCCTCACCGGCATGGGCGCACAGTTTCAGGCCCAGTTCGCGGGCGGCGGCGAAGACGCGCTGGAACTTGGACGGCGGGTGGCCGACCTCGGAGGAATCCAGTCCGACGCCGATGAAGTGGTGCAGGTAGGGCTTGGCGGCCTCCAGTGTGGCGAAGGCCTCGTCCTCGCTGAGGTGGCGCAGGAAGCTGAGGATCAGGCCCGACGTCACGCCCAGCTCGGCCTTGGCCCGGTCCATGCCCGCGATCAGGCCCTCGACCACGACGGGGAAGGGGACGCCCCGGTCGGTGTGGGTCTGGGGGTCGAAGAAGATCTCGGCGTGGCGGACGTTGTCGGCGGCGGCGCGCTGGAAATAGGCGAAGGCCAGATCCTCGAAATCTTGACGCGTCAGCAGCACGGCGGCGCCCGCGTAATAGATGTCGAGGAAGTCCTGCAGGTTCGAGAAGTCATAGGCCGCGCGCACGGCCTCGACGCTGTCGTAGGGGATGGCGACGCCGTTGCGCTGCGCCAGTTCGAACATCAGTTCGGGCTCAAGCGAGCCTTCGATGTGCAGGTGCAGTTCGGCCTTGGGCAGGCCGGCGATGAAGGCGTCGAGGGACATGAGGGAGGCTCCGTAGCTTGGAAACAGCCTAACACTTTTCCTCCCCATGCAATGGGGAGGGGGACCGCGAAGCGGTGGAGGGGCGGAGCCGGGCGGAACAAAGCGGCCCCTCCGTCTCGTCGGCTTCGCCGTCGATCCACCTCCCCATCGCTCTGCGATAGGGAGGAGAAAGTCGATGCTACATCCGCTCGGGCGTCTCGATGCCCAGCAGGCGCAGGGCCGTCTCCAGCTGGTGCAGGGTCGCGGCGGCCAGGGCCAGGCGCGAGCCCTTGGTCGCGGCGTCGGGCGCAACCAGGATCGGGCAGGCGGCGTAGAATTTCGAGAAGCTCTGCGCCAGCCGATAGGCGTGTTCGGCGATCAGGTTGGGCGAACGCTTGTCATAGGCGTCCGCCGTGGCCGCGTCGAAGGCGTCCAGCGTCAGGGCCAGGTCGCGCTCGGCGGCTTCCTCGATGACGATGGGGGCCAGGGCCACGCCCTGTTCCGCCGCCTTGCGCAGCAGGGATTTCACCCGCACGGCCTGATACAGCAGATAGGGGCCGGTCTTGCCCTCGAAGCTCATGAAGCGATCGAGGTCGAAGACGTAGCTGGTGGTGCGGTTGTTCGACAGGTCCGAGAATTTCAGCGCGGCGATCGCCACCTTATGGGCGATGTCCTCGAACTCCTCGGCGGGCAGGTCGTCGCCCAGCTTGGCCTCGTGCAGACGCTCGCGCGCCTTTTCCGTCGCCTGATCGATCAGGTCGCGCAGCTTCAGCACGCCGCCGGCGCGGGTCTTGAACGGCTTGCCGTCGGCGCCGTTCATGGTGCCGAAGCCGAGGTGTTCCAGCGACTTCTCAGGCGCGTATCCGGCCAGGTAGGCGGCGCGGAAGACCTGTTCGAAATGCTCGGCCTGACGCTCGTCCACGACGTAGAGGATCAGGTCCGGGCCGATCGACTTCTTGCGGTCTAGAATGGTGGCCAGGTCGGTCGTGCCGTACATGGCCGAGCCTTCCGAACTGATGACCAGCAGGGGCGGGGGCGACGGGGCCTCGATCACCGAGCCGTCGGCCAGCTTCTTCTTGCGCGTCTCGCCATCGCGGGCGACGTGGACCACCTGGGCGCCGTCGTCCTCGACCAACAGACCCTTGGTCTTCAGGTCGGCGATCATCTCGTCCATCAGGGGATCAGCGTCGCTCTCGCCGTTCCACAGGTCGAAGTCGACCGACAGGTCGTCATACTCGCGCTTCAGCGCCTCGCGGCTGACGGCGACGAAGTGGCGCCACAGGGCGCGATAGCCGGGGCGGCCGCCCTGCAGTTCGGCGGTCGCCTTGCGGGCGCGGTCGCGGAAGGCGGGGTCTTCCTTGGCCTTGCCCGCCGCCAGCGGATAGAGGCGGTCCAGGTCGGCCAGGGTGACCGGGGTTTCGGCCGGGAAGGGGCCGTCGCCCTCGGCCATGAAGGCGTCGGCCAGACCCTCGTCGCCGCAGGCGGTGATCAGCAGGCCCATCTGGAAACCCCAGTCGCCGAAGTGGGCGTCGCCGACCACGTCGTCGCCGCGCAGGCGGAACAGCCGCTTCAGGCTCTCGCCGATGATGGCGCTGCGCAGGTGGCCGACGTGCATGGGCTTGGCCACGTTCGGGCCGCCGTAGTCGATGACCACCTTGCGCGGCTCGACGCGCGAGGCGCCGGCCAGTTCAACGTCCGCCGCGACCTCGGCCGCGCGCTGGGCCAGGGCCGCGTTCGACAGCTTCATGTTGATGAAGCCGGGACCGGCCACCTCGACCGACGACAGGCGCGGATCGTTGCTCAGGCGTTCGGCCACCTTGGCGGCCAGTTCGCGCGGATTGGCCTTCAGCGCCTTGGCGGCGGCCAGGGCCCCGTTCGACTGGAAGTCGGCCAGGTCGGGACGGTCGGAGGCGGTGACGCGGGCCAGGGCCTTGTCCACGCCTTCGGCGGCGAAGGCGGCCCCGACCGCTTCGCTGAGGGAGGTCTTGAGGTCGGTCATGTCTTAGTCGTTCTGTTGGCCCGCAGTCGGACGGAACCGGCTGCCGGATCGGTTGAACTCGGCGTTTTCGGGCGTGATCTCAAAGCCGATCAGGACCTCGAAATGGCCGCCGCTGGTGGTGGCCTCGGCGCGCGGGATGACGATGGTCTGGCTGGCTTCGGCCTGGGTGCGGTCGGCGCCGCCGAAGGTGACGGGCAGGTCGAAATATTCCTTGGCCAGGACGGCGGAGTTCCGCTCGGTCACGGCGATCCAGTAGCGATAGGTGTGGGCGTCGCCCTGCGCCTGCGGACCCTTGCCCAGGCTGAACAGCAGGTTCATGTCCAGGCGGATCGGATCGTCTTCGCGATAGGCGCAGTCCGAGGTCACGCCTTCGATCTCGCCGGTGAAGCCGACGCCGCTCGCCGACGGGCGCTCATAGTCCGCCAGCTCGACGTAGCGGGCCGCGTCGTAGAGAATCTTCACATACGGGCAGGGGCCGGCGTTGGCGCGGCGGCTGAGCGGAGCGAAACGCATCGGGCGCGACGGCGCCTTTTCAGCCTTCTGTCCGCCCTGTTGGCCGCCTTGTGGGCGCCCGCTCTGGGCCTCGGCGGCGTGGGGGATCAGCGCGGCCGTAAGAGAAAGGGCGGCGAGGGCGGTCAGGACGCGACGCATCAGGAGCTTTCCGGCAGTCGAATGAAGGCGGGCCGATCAGACGCCCGAACGGGCCACGCTGGGTGGTGATAGCGGCTAAAGCGAGGCGCGGCAAACGGCGCGCGGACTTCCGGTGGCGATCCGGCGCGCAAAGTCCTAAGTTCGCGCCCATGAACGCGCCTGTCCCCCCTTCGCAGTTTCAACGCCGCCCCCTGTCCGTCCGCATGGCGACGCCGCGCGGCTTCTGCGCCGGGGTGGACCGGGCCATCCAGATCGTCGAGCGCGCCATCGAGAAATACGGCGCGCCTGTCTATGTGCGCCACGAGATCGTCCACAACCGTCACGTCGTCGACCGGCTGAAAGGGCTGGGCGCCGTCTTCGTCAAGGAACTGGACGAGTGTCCGGACGACCGGCCGGTGGTCTTCTCGGCTCATGGCGTGCCCAAGTCGGTGCCGGCCACCGCCCGTTCGCGCGAGATGCTGTTTCTGGACGCCACCTGCCCGCTGGTGTCCAAGGTCCACGTCGAGGCCGAGCGCAATTTTGCGGCGGGCCGCCACGTCATCCTGATCGGCCACGCGGGCCACCCCGAGGTGGTCGGCACCATGGGCCAACTGCCCGCCGGGGCCATCAGCCTGGTCGAGACGGTTGAGGATGCGGAGGGCTTTCAGCGGCCCGGCGACCAGCCGCTGGCCTACGCCACCCAGACGACGCTGTCGGTGGACGATACGGCCGAAATTCTGGCGGCGCTGAAGCGGCGCTTCCCCGAACTGCCCGACCCGCACAAGGAAGACATCTGCTACGCCACCACCAACCGTCAGGAGGCGGTCAAACGTCTGGGCGACGGCTGCGGCCTGGTGCTGGTGGTGGGCTCCAAGAACTCCTCCAACTCGGCGCGGCTGGTGGATGTGGCGCTGAAGGCGGGGGCCGGGGACGCGCGCCTGGTCGATGATGCGGGCGATCTGGACTGGAGCTGGTTCGACGGGGTCGAGACGGTGGGCCTGACCGCCGGGGCCTCGGCGCCCGAGCCACTGGTGCAGGGGGTGATCGACGCCCTGCGGACCCGCTTCGACGTGACCGTGACGGAGGATGACGGCGCCCGCGAGACCGTGACCTTCAAACTGCCGCGCGCCCTGACGACCTGATCGGAACAGCAAAAAGGCGCGTCCGTCGAAACGAACGCGCCTCTAAACTTCCGCACGGCTGGGGTCGATTACAGGCCCGGCAGCTTGAAGCGAGTGTCGCGACGCGGTGCGATGGTGATGCCCTCGCGGCCGCCGGTCAGGGCTTCCAGACGGGCGTGTTCGCTGGAGGCGTCGATGGTCTTGGCGCCCTCCGGCGTCTGGGTCACGGTCGCCGCCTGGCTGGCGGGATCGTTCTTGCGCCAGAACATCAGGCGATTGGCCCAGCTTTCTTCCTTGTGCGCCAGGTTGCCGAACTCGTCATCGACGACATAGCGAGCCAGCGGGTCGGCGCGATCGGCGCCGGCCTCGGCGGCCAGGACCTGTTCGCCCGGGGTGCGGGTCACGGCCTGGCGCTGACCCAGCAGGATCTGACGCGCGGCGCTTTCAGGGGCCAGTTCCTGCGGACGCGGGGCGCCCGGCGTCGGCGGGGTCAGGCCGTATTCGGGCGGCACCACCAGCGGGGCGCTGGCCACGGTGACGAATTCGTCCGGCACGACCTTGGACAGGCCGATGCTCTGCTTCATCGATCCGCAGGCGCTCAGGCTGAGGGCCGCGCCGGCGGCCAGGGTCGCGATCAGGACGGGACGGATACGCATGGGTCGTTCGGCTCCGGGAGGCGCGCCCGTCGGGGCGCTGGCTCGGGTCGATAAGTTAAGAGGGTGTGATTACGACTTTTCGTGGGCCGCGCCAACAGTCGTGCGACGCTCGGACAGGAAGCTGTCCAGGATCAGCAGCACGACCCCGACGGTGATGCCGCTGTCGGCCACGTTGAAGATCCACGGGAACAGGCCGGTGCCCGAAAAATCGAGGAAGTCCACCACGCCGCCGAAGCGGATGCGGTCGATCACGTTGCCGACGGCGCCGCCCATGACCAGGCCGATGGCCGCGACCAGCAGGCGGCGATTCGCCCGCGTCGCCCACCAGGCCAGCAGGCCCGCCACCACGACCGAGAAGATGCTCAGGATCCAGCGCCCGGCGCCGCCGCCGAACAGGCCGAAGCTGACGCCGGTGTTCAGCACATAGGTCAGGTTGAAGACCGGCGGCGCGACCTCGGCGATCCGGTAGCCGTCGGGAATGTGGGAGATATGGGCGGCGTCGATGGCCCCCAGCACCCAGGCCTTGGTCAACTGGTCCAGGATGATGACGGCCAGGGCGATGCCGTAGGCGCCCAGCGCGAGACGGGAAATCGCGAGACGGGAAATCTTCATGTCCAGCCGGTTAGCAGGAAGACGTGCAGCGGCGAAGAGGGAAAGCGCAGACGGATCGATCGTCAGCCCTGGCCTTTCCCCCCCGCTTTCACTCGCTATAAGCGGGGCATGACCCAGCCTCATCCGTTGCCCCGCCTGTCCGCCGTCGCCGATGACTACGATATCCTGCTCTGCGACGTCTGGGGCGTGATCCACAACGGGCGCGAGAGCTGGGCCGCCGCCTGCGGCGCCCTGACCAAGTTCAACGAGAAGGGCGGCCATGTCGTGCTGATCTCCAACTCGCCGCGCCCGTCTTCGGACGTGGTGGCGCAGCTGGACGGCCTGGGAGTGCCGCGCAGCGCCTGGAAAGCCTTTGTCACCTCGGGCGACGCCACCCGGATGGAGCTGGCGCGCCGCGCGCCCGGCCCTGCGTGGATCATCGGCCCGGAACGGGACTTCGCCCTGTATGAAGGCCTGGACCTGACCAGCGCCCACGGCGCCGAAGACGCCGCCTTCATTTCCGTCACCGGTCCTTATGACGACACCACCGAGACGCCCGAGGACTATCGCGAACGTCTGGCGCCGGCGGCCGAGCGCGGACTGGAGCTGATCTGCGCCAACCCCGATCGCGTGGTGCAGCGCGGGGATGCGATCATCTATTGCGGCGGCGCCATCGCTGATCTGTATGAGTCCATGGGCGGGCGCGTGATCATGGCGGGCAAGCCGTTCGCCCCCATCTACGCCCTGGCGCTGAAGGAAGCCGAGAAGCTGCTGGGCGGCCCGGCGGACCGCTCGCGCGTGCTGTGCATCGGCGACGGGGTGGTGACCGATGTGCTCGGCGCCGCCGAGCAGGCGCTGGACTGCCTGTTCATCGCCCAGGGCATCCACGGCGACGCGGCCAAGGCGGCTGACGGGACCCTGGATCCGGCCCGCGCGGCGGAATTGCTCCGGGCCGAGACGACCTTCGCCCGCTACGCTGCGCTGGAACTGACCTGGTAAGTCTCGCCATTTCGTCGCACCTGCCTTAAAGGCCGCACATGGTTGATCTGGTCCAAGCGCACCCGTCGGGCGGCTACATCCTCGACGAACTTCATGTCGGCATGGCCGCCGAGAAGACGGTTCACGTCACTGAAGAGCGGATCCGTCTGTTCGCCGAGGCGTCCGACGACTTCAATCCGGTGCATCTGGATGAGGCCTTCGCCGCCAAGACGGCCTATCGCGGCCGTATCGCCCACGGCCTGCTGTCGGCGGCCTTCGGCTCTGCGGTGGTGGGCACCATCCTGCCGGGCGCGGGCTCGATCTACATTTCTCAGACGCTTTCGTTCCATTTTCCGGTGCGGATCGGCGACGATGTGCGCATTCAGATCACCGTCATCGAACTGGACCATGAGGGCGCCCGCGCCCAGCTGAAGTGCGAAGGCTTTGTCGAAGACAAGCTGATCATGGACGGTGTCGCCGTCGTGCGCGTGCCGCGTCGCCGCAAGCTGTCGGCGCGCTGAAGGCCGCCTGAAGTGGTCGAAGTCATTCGCGACTGGCGCGGTCTGACCGCAGCGCAGAAGGGGGCGGCCGTCGCCGTCGGCGCCTTCGACGGCGTGCATCGCGGCCATCAGGCGGTCATCGCCTCGGCGCGCGAGGCGGCGGACCGGCTGGGCGTTCCCCGGGCCGTGGTCAGCTTCGATCCCCATCCGCGCCGCTTGTTCCAGCCCGAGGCCGCGCCCTTTCGCCTGATGACGCCGGACCAGATGGCGCGCGCCCTGGCGCCGCTGGGCGTCGACCGCCTGTATCTGCTGCCGTTCGATGCTGAAATGGCGGGCATGTCGGACGAGGAATTCGCCCGCCGCGTCCTGTCCGAAGGCCTCGGGATCGTCCACGCCGCCATCGGCTTCGACTTCACCTTCGGCAAGGGCCGCTCCGGCTCGCCCGCCTTGCTGCGAACCTATGGCGAGACGCTGGGCTTCACCGTCTCCGTCACCGACCGCATCGACGACGCCTCCGGGCTCAAGCTGTCGTCCAGCGCCGTGCGCGAGGCGCTGAAGGCCGGCGACATGGACCGCGCCGCCGCCATTCTGGGCCGCCCCTTCGCCATTCAGGGCGAGGTGATCCACGGCGACAAGCGCGGGCGCACCATCGGCGTGCCAACCGCCAACATGGCCATGGGCGACTATATGCGTCCGGCCTATGGGGTCTATGCGACCCGCACCCGCCTGCCGGACGGCAGGATCATCAACGGCGTCGCCAATCTGGGCGTCCGTCCGATGTTCGAAATCGAACAGCCTCTGCTGGAAGTCTGGCTGTTGGACTTCAATGAGAGCCTCTACGGCCAGGTGCTGGAGACCGAGCTGGTCGCCTTCCTGCGCGGCGAGATGAAGTTCGAGGGCCTCGAAGCCCTCAAGGTCCAGATCGACGCCGACGCCGCCGCCGCGAGGGCCGTACTGGGCTGAGCGCACCGTCTGCGCGGGTTGCGCGCGCATCCCCCGGTTCCCAGCTAATGGAATGATGTGAGCGGGAGGGGTGGATGAAGGACGATAACTCGCAGGCTTGGCTGGCTGTCGCCTGTTTTTGCGTGATTTGGACGATCTGGGCCGTCTTCAGCGGCGCCGGCGTCGCCATGCCCGCCTTGATCGGAGCCGGAGCCTTGCTCTGCAACATCAGCCAAGGCGTTCGACGCTGGGTGAGGGACAAGCTGTCGTGGGCTTTTTCGGGCTCCTCGCTGCGATTGGTTCTGGTGATGATCGGCGTGATGATGCTGTGGCAGACGGTCGGCCTGGAATTGGCCCTTTTCGCCGCCGGTGATGTGCTGGCCTATCTTGAAGTCCTGACGGCCGTCAGTCTGATGGGCGCCCAGACGCGACTGGCGCCGATCAAGGCGGTGATGGCGCGGCGTCTTGCGGCGGTCCTTCAGCCCCTGCGCCGATTGAAACCCAGAATCCGGATGCGCCGCATCCGACCGAGTACGCCGCCTCCCTCCAACGACGCCGACGGACCGGCGGGCGTCTGGGCCTTCGCCTGACGCCTTAACCGGGCGCTTTTTCGGCGATGGCCATCAGGTCGTCGTGCAGCGACTTGCCCTTGTCGTCGATGACGTCGGCGATGCGCCACATCGGGCCTTCCTTCAGTAGTTTGAGCGTCTGGCGATGGTCCTGGCCGGCGTTGGCGAAGACGACTTCGGCGGTCGCGGCCTGAGGGCTTTCGGGCGTCAGCGTCACGGACTTCAGGGCGAAGGCCTCGGCGTCCTGGCAGGCGCAGATGGGGTCGTAGTCGAGGCGAGGCGCGGTCTTCTTGCGTTTGGCTTCGCGGTCGTCGACGCCGATCAGGGCGTTCATGGTGCGAGAATAGAGCGGATCGCGCCCGGGGGTGATGGTCGCCTCGGCCGGGTCGGGCGTGTCCTTCGGCTCGCTGACGCGGGCGTAGAGGGCGCGCACGAAAGCATCGGCGTCCTTTTCGCCCGCCGCATAGACGGCGGCGCGGCCGGTCAGGACGGGCGCGGGCGTCTCCGCAGCCGCAGGGGCGCTCTTCTGTTCCGAACAGGCGGCCGCCGTCAGGGCCAGCACCGCCGCCGTCGCCAAGGCTTGAATACGCATCCGATCCCTCTCCCGTCTGTTCTTCTGGACTATGGCGCAGGGGGCGCGGGGTCTGCTAGAGCTTTCCCATCATGACCGTTCGCGTGATCCGTCCGATTTCGATTAGCCGCCCGGCGTAGCGCTGCAGGGCTGACAGCCCCGCGCACGTCGGGATTTTCTCGAAACATTTCGCCGAGACGACGCCGCCTTGAAGCATCAGGGCATGGGCCGTCCGGCGCCTTCACGCTAGACTGACGCCTGACGCCGCTTTTCGAGCGGCCGCGCGCGCAAAGACGAAAAGACATCTCATGGCCGACGCCGACACCCAGACCCCTTCCGGCCGCGACTATCGCGACACCGTCTTCCTGCCCGAGACGCCCTTCCCGATGCGCGGCGGCCTGCCCAAGAAGGAGCCGGAAATCCTGGCCCAGTGGGGCGACCTGTACGGAACCTTGCGCGCCCTGCGTCAGTCGCAGAAGGCGCCGCTTTATGTGCTGCACGACGGCCCGCCTTACGCCAACGGCGACATCCACATCGGCCACGCCCTGAACAAGACGCTGAAGGACTTCGTGGTCCGCTCGCGCTTCCTGCTGGGCTATGATGTCGACTACGTCCCCGGCTGGGACTGCCACGGCCTGCCGATCGAGTGGAAGATCGAGGAGCAGTTCCGCGCCAAGGGCCGCCGCAAGGATGAGGTGTCCAAGGAAGAGTTCCGCACCGCCTGCCGCGAATACGCCGGCAAATACATCGACCTTCAGCGCGACCAGTTCCTGCGTCTGGGCATCACCGGCGATTTCGCCAACCGCTACGCCACCATGGACTTCACGTCCGAGGCGGCCATCGTCGCCGAGTTCCACAAGTTCAAGAACTCGGGCCAGCTGTATCGCGGCTCCAAGCCGGTGATGTGGTCGCCGGTCGAGCGCACGGCCCTGGCGGACGCCGAGGTCGAGTACCACGACCACGTCTCGCCCACGATCTGGGTCAAGTTCCCGGTGGTCGGCGCGACCGACAGCCACCCGGACGACCTGCTGGCCTTCCGCAACCAGACTCCGTCCGTGGTGATCTGGACCACCACGCCGTGGACCATCCCCGCCAACCGGGCGATCTCTTACGGACCGGACATCAACTACGGCCTGTATGAGGTCACGGCCCTTGAGGAAGGGCTGGACTATGAGCCCTGGGCCAAGCCGGGCGACCGCTTCATCCTCGCCGACAAACTGGCCGAAGAGGTGTTCAAGGCCGCCAAGATCGCCGCCTGGACGCGCGTCTACGACATCGACCCGTCGGGTCTGGAATGCGCCCACCCGCTGGCCGCGCTGGACAGCGGCTACGGCTTCTCCGTGCCGCTGCTGGCGGGCGACCACGTCACCGACGACGCAGGAACCGGCTTCGTCCACACGGCGCCGGGCCACGGCGCGGACGACTTCGCCGTCTGGCTGGCCCACGGCCATCGCGAGGTGCCGGACACGGTCGATCCCGACGGCGCCTATTATGAGCACGTGCCGCTGTTCGCAGGCCTGAAGGTGCTGGAGACCGAGGGCAAGAAGACCGGCAAGTTCGGCCCCGCGAACGGCGCGGTGATGGAGAAGCTGATCGAGGCCGGAAACCTGCTGGCGCGCGGCCGGATGGAGCACTCCTATCCGCACTCCTGGCGCTCCAAGGCGCCGATCATCTTCCGCAACACGCCGCAGTGGTTCATCCGCATGGATGAAGAGCTGGAAGACGGCGCGACCCTGCGCGACCGCGCCCTGAACGCCATCGACGCCACCGCCTTCCACCCGGCGGCGGGCAAGAACCGCATCCGCTCCATGGTCGAGGGTCGTCCTGACTGGCTGATCAGCCGCCAGCGCGCCTGGGGCACGCCGCTGGCCATGTTCGTGGACAAGCAGACGGGTCAGCCCCTGCACGATCCCGAGGTCGACGCCCGCATCGTCAAGGCCGTGGCCGAGGGCGGCGCCGACGTCTGGTTCTCGGCGCCTGACGCCGACTTCCTGGGCGCGCACGACCCCGAGCGGTTCGAGAAGGTCACGGACATCCTCGACGTCTGGTTCGACAGCGGCTCGACCCACGCCTTTACGCTGGACCCGCGCACGGCCGACAGCGGCTATACGGGCGACCGCCCGTCGCACTGGCCCGCCGACCTCTATCTGGAAGGCTCGGACCAGCACCGCGGCTGGTTCCAGTCGTCGCTGCTGGAGGGCTGCGGCACGCGCGGCCGGGCGCCGTTCAAGGCGGTCCTGACCCACGGCTTCACCCTGGACGAGAACGGGGAGAAGATGTCGAAGTCGCGGGGCAATACGACGGACCCCCTGACCATCATCAAGGAGTCGGGCGCCGACATCCTGCGCCTGTGGGTCGCCCTGGTCGACTATTCGGACGACCAGCGCATCGGCAAGCAGATCCTGCAGACGACGGTCGACGCCTATCGCAAGCTGCGCAACACCGTCCGCTATCTGCTGGGCGCGCTGAACGGCTTCGACGAGGCCGAGCGCCTGACCGACTACGACCAGTTCCCGCCGCTGGAGAAGTTCATCCTGCATCGCCTGTGGGAGCTGGATGGCCAGGTGCGCCAGGCCTACGAGGAATACCGTTTCCAGGACGTAGTGCGGCCGGTGCTGGAGTTCTGCTCGGGCGACCTGTCGGCGCTGTATTTCGACGTGCGTAAGGACAGCCTCTATTGCGACCGTCCTGACAGCATCAAGCGCCGCGCGGTCCGCACGGTGATGGACGAGGTGTTCAGCCGTCTGACCGCCTGGCTGGCGCCGCTGACGCCCTTCACCATGGACGAGGCGTGGATGACGCGCTTCCCGGAGGCCGGCACCAACTGCGCCCGGGTGATCCCTGAGACGCCAGGCCAGTGGCGCAACGCGGCCGAGGCCGAGCGCTGGGCCAAGGTCGAGACGGTGCTGGAGGTCGTCAACGAAGCCCTGGAAGCCGCGCGCCGCGACAAGGTCATCGGCGGTGCCTTGGACGCCTGGCCGGTGGTCACGGCTCCGGCCGAACTGCTGGCCCCGTTCGAAGGGCTGGACGCCGCCGAGGTGTTCCGCACCTCGGGCGCTGAACTGGTGGTCGGCGGCGACGCCGTCGCCGTCGAGGTTAAGACGGCGGACTATCCCAAGTGCGCTCGCTCCTGGCGCCGGGCGCCGGACGTCGGCTCGGACCCGGACTACCCCGACCTGTCGGCCCGCGACGCCGACGCGGTGCGCTGGCTGGACGCGCAGAAGGCTTAAAGGACAGGCCCCTTCGTTTCGACGGAGGGGCCTTTTTCTTCCTTCTCCCCTTGTGGGAGAAGGTGGCAGGCGGAGCCTGACGGATGAGGGGTGTGAGCGGTTCGGTCTGACGGGCTGTTGCGGCGTTGGATTTCAAAAAGTCAGGAGGCCCGCCGACACCCCTCATCCGAGCGCCTCCGGCGCCCACCTTCTCCCACAGGGGGAGAAGGGAGCAGCTTACAATCGCACCCTCTGCTCGGCCGATTTCAGCGTCGAGAGGACGAAGTCGGCGGGCGGGTCGGTTTCAGCCAGGACGGCTTCCTTGATGGCGCGCGGCTCGCCGAACAGGTGGCCCTGGCCCATGGCGACGTCCAGTTCGAGGATGTCGACGACCTGTTTCTCGCTCTCGACCTTTTCGGCGATCAGTTCGAGCCCATGGCGGCGCGTCAAAGGGGCGAAGTCCGCGGCGCGGATGTCCGGCTGGCTGGGCAGGGGGGCGGCGCCGTCCAGATCCAGCAGCTGTTCGATCAACAGGTCGGCCGCCACCTTGATGAAGCGCACGTCCGAGCGTTGCAGGTCGGCGAAGTCCAGGTCCAGCGTCTGCACCTTGTCGATGGAGAAGCGGAAGCCCAGGTCGGCCAGCTTGGCCATGTTGCGGGCCTCGATGGCGCCGCGCGCGTCGAAGGTGGCCTGACCCAGTTCGAAGATCAGGGCGTCCTTCAGGTCGCGGTTCTGGTTTAGGAAGTCGAGGAACTGCGGGAAGAACGTCTCGTCGCCCAGGGAGGCGAGCGAGATGTTGCAGAAGACGCCGACCTTGCGGTCCTGGGCGGCCAGGCGGCGCACGATCTGGGCGCAGCGGAACAGCAGCAGGTTGTCGATGGCCGGCAGCAGGCCTTCGCCCTCGGCCACCGACAGGTATTCGGCCGGCATCATCACCCGGTTCGACGGGTCGCGCAGGCGGGTGAAGCTTTCGTAGAAGACCGTCCGCCGCTGGGGCAGGGTCACGACGGGCTGCAAGTACAGGTCGACGCGGTTCTCGCTGAGGGCGTCGTGGACGGTCTTCAGCAGGGTGTTCGACTGGACCTGACGACGGCCCTCGAAGGTGTCGGCGGTCAGGGAGGAGGCTGCCAGCCGCTCCTCGATGGATTCGCTCATCTGCTGGACCAGGCCTTCCAGCATCCGCACCTCGCCGGTCAGGGCGTCGGTGCGCGACAGGGCGCCGGTCTCGATGGCCTGGGCCAGTTCGGTCAGGGCGCCCTGGGTCGACTCCATCGCATCGGCCAGCAGGCGGTGGGCCTCGCGCACCTTGCCGATCTCCAGGCGCAGGGCGCGGCGGTCGGCGATGCCGGTGACGATGGCGTGGGCGCCGGCCAGTATCCCCAGCGCGCCCAGCACCCCGGCCGCGCCGGCGCCCGCTCCCAGACCGGCGCGCCAGATCATCGCCCCGATGGTCAGGGCGAGGAACAGGTAGCCGAAGAACAGGAAGCCGCCGGTGATCTTTCGCATGGGGCCGGTCAGAACCGCCTTTCCATATAGAATCGATCAAGTATCACGTTAACGAAGCCTAACGGCTAGGGTCCGCGCGGATAAACGGGCGGTAAAAGGAGGTTAACGCATGGAATTGTTCGATCTGAGCGGCAAGGTCGCCATCATCACCGGCTCTTCCAAGGGCATTGGCAAGGCTATCGCCGAGCGTCTGGCCGAACACGGCGCGCGCGTCGTCATCTCCTCGCGCAAGGCCGGGCCGTGCGAAGAGGTCGCCGTCGCCATCAATGAGAAGCATGGCGAGAGCCGCGCCATCGCCATTCCCGCCAACATCGCCTCCAAGGACGATCTGCAAAGGCTGGTGTATGACACGCGCGCCGCCTTCGGTCGGATCGACATCCTGGTCTGCAACGCCGCGACCAATCCCTACGCCGGGCCGATGGCCGGCATCGCCGACGAGCAGTTCGAAAAGATCCTTCAGAACAACGTCATCTCCAACCACTGGCTGATCCAGATGGTCGCGCCGGAGATGCTGGAGCGAAAGGACGGGGCGATCCTGATCATCTCCTCGATCGGCGGCCTGCGCGGCAACGGCCTGATCGGCGCCTACAACATCTCCAAGGCCGCGGACATGCAGTTGGCGCGCAACCTGGCGGTGGAGTACGGGCCGTCGAACGTGCGGGTGAACTGCATCGCGCCGGGCCTGGTCCAGACCGATTTCGCCCGCTACCTGTGGGAGAATCCGGAGTTGCTGAAAACCGTCACCGACCCCGCGCCGCTGAAAAGGATCGGCCAGCCGGATGAAATCGCGGGCACGGCGGTCTATCTGTGCAGTCCTGCGTCGGCCTATGTGACCGGCCAGACCCTGGTGGTGGACGGCGGACTGACGATTGCCTGGTGAGAAAGAGAAAAGGCCTGGGTTCCTTCAGGACCTGAACTGGCGGCTGGAAGCGGCGGCGTTCCAGGGGCTGTTTGGCCTTCTGCGCCTGATGGGCGTCGAGCGCGCCTCGGGCTTCGGCGGGAAGCTGCTGCGGACGCTGGGGCCTTTGACCGGCACGCACAAGACGGTGACGCGCAACCTGCGCATCGCCTTCCCCGACATGGGCGCCGCCGAGCGCGACCGCCTGGCCGTGGATCAGTGGGAGCAGACGGGTCGCACCTTCGCAGAACTGGCCGTCATGGACCGGCTGACGCCGGAAAGCGGACGCATCGACATCGTCGGGCTGGAGCGGCTGCACGCCGTGCGCGACTCTGGCCGCCCGGTCGTGCTGATCTCGGGCCATCTGGCCAATTTCGAGGTCATGGCGGCGGTCATCATGGCGGCGGGGGTGCCGTGCCAGGTGACCTATCGCGCGGCCAACAACCCTTACGTCGACGCCCTGATCCGCCAGAGCCGCGAGCGTTACGGCATCAAGCTGTTCGCGCCCAAGGGCGACGGCACGCGCGAACTGATGGCGGGGATGAAGCGCGGCGAATCCATCGCCCTTCTGGTCGACCAGAAATACAATCAGGGGCCGGAGGTCGAATTCTTCGGCCAGCCGGTCAACGCCTCGCCCGGGGCGGCGCGCATGGCGCTGAAGTTCGGCACGGTGATGCAACCCCTGTCGGTGGTGCGTCTGCCCGGCGTGCGCTTCCGCGTCACGGCGCATGAACCGATCGCCGTGCCCGACACGGGCGATAAGGCGGCTGATGTCCTGGCGGGCGTCCAGGCGGCCAACCGGTTCGTCGAAGACCGGGTGCGCGAGCATCCGGTCGACTGGTTCTGGGTGCATAAGCGCTGGCCGTCTCAGGTCTATGAGGCGCTGAGAGAGGCTGAGGCTTAGGTCCCTGTGTCGTCGGCGCGACGGAACGGACCGGCGTAGCTCTCAGTTCGTGTGCGGCGACGGTCCGGCCCGAAATAGTTGGCCGAACGCACAAAGGGCCGCGGACGCAGGATCACCGCCTCGATCCGCGTCAGCAGGGTCTGCGCCTTGACCGGCTTAGAGACGAATTCGGTGACGCCCGCGTCGCGCGCCTCGGTCACGCGGCTTTTCTCGGAATGGCCGGTCATCATGATCACCGGCAGATAGGGGTTGGCGCTGTCGCCCTCGTTGCGGACGGCGCGGGTGAAGGCCACCCCGTCCATCGGCTTCATGCGGAAGTCGACGATGGCGATGTCGATGGCTTTCTGGCCCAGTAGTTCAAGCGCCGCCGCCCCGTCTTCCGCCTCGGTCAAGCGACCGACCCCCACCGACTTCAGCATGGCGGCGATGATGGCGCGCATATTGGGATTGTCGTCCACCAGCAGGACGTGGATCGAACTCAGGGCGGACATCGGAACACCGGCGAACGGAGAAGCCGGGGCATCCGGCGGACACAGTGGCGCAAGACGGACGCGGCTCAGTTGGGGGAGGAGGCGGCCGCCAGATATTCGCGCGGCCCGGCATAGGCCTCCTGGCGCTCTACCGACCAGTACCGCAGGGCCGTCAGAGGAATGGCGACGCCGCTGACGGCGCAGCGCACAAAGGCGCCGGCGGACAGAACAGCGAACTCGCCGTCGCCATAGTGGAGGCTGGCCGTCTGGCCCGAGTCTTGAGAAATCTGCGTGCTCATGACGCCATCATAGCGCGGACCGGGTGCAGGACGAGAGCCGAATCGCGGTCATCCGGCCGCGTGTCCCTGTCGTCGGCGCTCGGCACGGGGCGCTGATTTCTCCTCCGTGTCGCGCAGCGATGGGGAGGAAAGGTCAGAACAGGTCGCCTTGGCCTGCAGGCGGCGCCTTCGGGCGCGGGGCGGGCTTGGGCGCAGGCGTCGGACGCGGTGGCGCGCCCTCGCCGTCGATGGTCGCGCCCCTGGCGCCGTCGCCGAAGACGATCTGCACCGTCTGGCCCGGCGACAGGGCGGCGGCCGAGGCGATCATGGCGCCGTCGGCGTCCTCGATGCGGGCGAAGCCGGGCTTGGGCGTCTTGGGGTTCAGCGTCGTCAGGGCGCGGGACAGGGCGGCCAGGCGGTCCTCCGCCCGCTCCAGCCGACGCGGCATGACGCCGTCCAGACGCAGGCTGAGCGCCTGCAGCCGCGCCTGCCGCTGGTCGAGGCGGCGATGCAGGGGCGCTGGGCTCAGGCGGCCGGCCGTCTGCAGCAGGCGGCGCTCGTTGCGGGCGACGCCGGCCTGAAGCGCGGAAGTCAGACGGTCGGCGGCGCCGCGCAGGCGGTCCTGACCGCGCTCGACGCGGGCGCGCAGCAGGCCGGGCGTCAGACGACCGGCGGCGACCGCCAGCTGTCGCTCATGCACGGCGACGTTGCGATGCAGGCCCGAGCCGAGGCGGCTGGCGGCGTGGTCCAGCCGTTGCTGCGGCAGGGCCAGCAGGTCTTCGGGCCGGGCGGGCAGGCCGCGCGCGGCGGCGCGCAGGCGGGTGCGGCGGTCCTCCAACATCCGCGCCCCGGCGCGCGAGAGGCGGCCCTCCAGATCGCTGAGGGCCCAGCGCAGGTCGGCCAGCACCGGCGTGGCGATCTCGGCCGCGCCGGTCGGCGTCGGCGCTCGGCGGTCCGACACGAAGTCGATCAATGTGGTGTCCGTCTCGTGCCCCACGGCCGAGATGATGGGGATGCGGGCGGCCGCGACCGTGCGCGCCAGACCTTCGTCGTTGAAGCACCACAGGTCCTCGACCGAACCGCCGCCGCGCGCCACGATCAGCAGGTCGGGGCGGGGGATCGGCCCGTCCGTCGTCATCTGGTCGAAGCCGCGGATGGCGTTGGACACCTGGCCGCAGGCGGCGTCGCCCTGAACCACCACGGGCCAGACGATGACGCGGCAGGGCCAGCGCTCGGCGATGCGGTGCAGGATGTCGCGGATGACGGCGCCGGTCGGGCTGGTGATGACGCCGATGGTGGCCGGGAAGGTCGGCAGCGGTTTCTTCTTCGCCGGATCGAACAGGCCTTCGTCGCGCAAGCGGACCTTCAGCCGCTCCAGCTGGGCCAGCAGGGCGCCCGCGCCCGCCGCCTCCATGCTCTCGATCACGATCTGATAGGAAGAGCGCGCCGGATAGGAGGTGATCTTGCCGGTGACGATGACCTCCAGCCCCGTCTCGGGCTGGACGCTTAATCCGCGCACCACGCCCTTCCAGATCACGCCGTCGATGGCCGACTTGTCGTCCTTCAGCGTCAGATAGACGTGGCCCGAGGCGTGGCGGTTCACCTTGGAGATCTCGCCGCGCAGCCGCACATGGCCGAAGCGTTCCTCCAGCGTGCGTTTCAGGGCGAAGCTCAGCTCCGAGATCGACAGCGGCGGATTGTTGTCGCGGGCGGGCTGCAGGGCCGCGCCCTCGAAGGCGTAGTCGTCGTCGGAGGTCATGACGCCACCCTAACCGGCGCGGTCGCCGTCGCAAAGACATGGGCGACAAGCGTGGCGGAACGGGCGCCTCTCCGCGCGCGTTCGCGCATCATGGTGCAGTCCCCAGACCCGACTCCGGACGACGCAACGGACAATGACCTGCCGGCTGATCAGGCGCGCGAGCGCGATCTGGCCCGCCGCAGTCATAACCCGGCGCTCAGTCCCTGGCTGATACTGGGCGTGATTCTTTTGGCCGGCGCCGTCGTCTATGTGGTCTCGGCCCTGATCTAGGACAGGAGGATGTGATGACGAGGATATGGCTCGCCGCGGCCTCGGCCTTGGCCCTGATGGCGGCCTGCTCAGAGGCGCCCTCCAAGCCGACAAAGACGCCGGAAGCTTCGCCCGATGCGGCCTCGGCGCCGACGATGACGCCTACGCCCGCTCCGGCGGCAAGCGCCACAGCGCTGGGCCTGACCGTCAAGCAACTGGAGGACGCCGATCTGATCACCCCGGCGGGCGTTGATCTGGGCGACGTCCAGCGGGTCGATGTGGACGCCTCGGGCGCGGTTACGGGCTTGATCATCGAGCCGGCCGGGCAGGGCGGACCGCGCTGGGTGCGCATTTCGCTGGATGGTTTGACGCCCCGAAAGGAAGGCGACGACTATGATCTGGTGGCCGATATGACGCTTGAGCAGCTGAAGGCCATGCCCGCCTGGACGCCCTGATTGGCTTGATCCCATGTCCGCTAACCCTTTCGGGCGCTTGACCGGGACGACGCGCGCGGCCATTCCGCCCGGATGAACATTCTGCTCGTCGGATCGGGAGGGCGCGAACACGCCCTGGCCTGGAAGATCGCCCAGTCGCCGCTGGTCACGCGGCTTGTCGTCGCGCCCGGCAATCCCGGCATGGCCTCGCTCGGCGAGATGCGGCCCGACTTGAAGGCGACGGACGCTGAAGGCCTGGCGGCCCTGGCGCGCGAGATGAAGGCGGACCTGGTCGTCGTCGGCCCCGAATCGGCGCTGGCCGAAGGGTTGGCCGACCGGCTGGAGGCGGCGGGCATCCCCTGCTTCGGCCCGACCCAGGCGGCGGCGCAGTTGGAGACCTCCAAGGCCTTCTCCAAGGCCTTCCTGCAACGTCACGGCATCCCGACGGCAGGCTATGGCGTCTATGAGGACGTCGCCTCGGCCAAGGCGGCGCTGGATCGGTATTCGGCCCCCTATGTCATCAAGGCCGACGGTCTGGCGGCGGGCAAGGGCGTGGCCATCAGCCCCGATCGCGCCGACGCCGAGGCCGAGATCGAGCGGATGCTGGGGGGTCGGTTCGGCTCGGCCGGGTCGCGCGTGGTGATCGAGGAATTCATGGACGGGGAGGAGGGCTCCCTGTTCGTCCTGTCGGACGGGACGCGGTCGGTGTTGTTCGGCGGGGCGCAAGACCACAAGCGCGCCTTCGACGGCGACCTGGGGCCGAACACCGGCGGCATGGGCGCCTATTCGCCCGCGCCCGTCTTCACGGCGGCCTTCACCGAGGCGGCGAACGAACGCGTGGTTGTTCCGACTATCCAGAAGATGGCCGAGGAAGGCGTTCCCTATCGCGGCGTCCTCTATGTCGGCCTGATGGCGACGGCTGAAGGCCCCAAGGTGGTCGAGTTCAACGCCCGCTTCGGCGACCCGGAGTGCCAGGTGCTGATGATGCGGCTGGACGGCGATGTCGTGCCGCTGCTGCTGGCCTGCGCGCGCGGCGACCTGACCCAGGCGTCGGCGCCCGCCTTCAAGCCGGGCGTGGTGATCTGCGTGGTGCTAGCGGCCAAGGGCTATCCCGACAGCCCGCTGGAAGGCTCGGTCATTCGCGGCGCGGATCAGGACTTCGGGCCGCACGTCCAGGTCTTCCACGCCGGGACCAAGCTGCGCGACGACGGCGCCTTGGCGGCGGCGGGCGGCCGGGTGCTGAACGTCTGCGCCTATGGCGACGACGTGGCCCAGGCGCGCGAGCGCGCCTATGAGGCCATCGCCAAGATCGACTGGCCGGGCGGTTTCCATCGCACCGACATCGGCTGGCGGGCGCTGGAGCCGCGCTAAGCGGCTCCGCCGTGCTTTAGGTCATGGCGAACAACAGCCGACCCTCGCCCATGCGTTCGCGCAAGGGAACCAGGTCGGCGTGGGACACCGAGAAGCAGCCGTAGGAACGGCCCAGCTTGCCCTGGCGCGCCAGGAAGGCCGGGTCGGCGTAATCGGCGCCGTGGATGATGATGGCCCGTTCGCGCGCCAGATTGTTGGAATACTCCAGCCCGTCCAGCAGGACGTTTGGCCCCTGCTGGCTGCCCCAGCTTGCGCCCGCCGTGGCGTAGGCGCCGATCGAGGACATATGGCTGTCCGGACGGTTCGAGAACTGCTGCGCGAAGCCTGAATGCGCCGGGTCCGAGCCGCGCCCGTGGCTGGTGCGATAGGCCGTGACCCAGCCGCCTTCCAGATCGACTTCATACAGGCGGTCCTCGCCCGAGAATTTCTGGAAATCGACCAGATACATCCGGTCGCGCTTCGAGATCTTATGACCGTGCACGTCCATCGCGGCGCGGGCGCGCTCGATCAGGTCGGGGCGCACGACGCCGTGGGGATCGATCGTCGTCCCGGCGTTGGCCATCTGCACGTGAGCCGAGCGCGCGCGCTCAGGCACGATCGGCAGGGCTGGAGCGACGGCTCCGGCGAGGTGAAGTTGAGAGGTGGAAGCGGCGGAGGAGCACCCCGCCAACAGGGCCGAACCGCCCAAAATCAAGCCACGTCTGGAAAGCCGCATGCGACGCCCCCCGCACGGTTAAACAACTGTATCGGCTTGTTTCATGAAGCGTCGTTGGAACGCAACCTTGGCCTTGGCGTGAAGATTGGAATGGTTATGTTGCACGCTTCAGTAACGGGAGGGATACATGAAAAAGCTTGCCCTGATTGTGACCGCAGCTGTTTTGGCTGCCACCGGCGCCGAGGCGCGCCAAGCCCCGGCGGCTGCGCCGGTTTCGGCTGAACAGGCGACGAAGTTCGTCCAAGTGGGGCGGCTTTTGGCCGACCCGGCCAGCGGCCGCGTGCTGCGCGATAAAACTCTCGTGATCAGAGGGAACCAGGTCGTCGAAATCCGCGACGGCTTCGTCGGCGAGGGGAACGTCGTCGATCTGCGCTCGGCCTTCGTGCTGCCCGGCCTGATCGACAGCCACGTCCACCTGGGCAGCGAGCAGAGCCCGACCAGCCGGCTGGACCGCCTGACCATGTCGAACGCCGATCAGGCCATGGTCGGCGCGCGCCACGCCCGTCGCACGCTGAATGCGGGCTTCACCACGGTGGCGGACCTGGGCGGAGCCAATGAGTCGATCTTCGCCCTGCGTGACGCGGTGCGGCGCGGCGACGTGGTCGGACCGCGCATCATCGCCGCGGGTTCGTCCGTCTCGGTCCACGGCGGCCATGGCGACGCCAACGGCTATCGTGAAGACATCCTGCACGTCCTGTCGAACGAGAGCGTGTGTTCGGGCGCCGAGGACTGCCGCCGCGCCGTGCGGACCCAGGTGCGCGCGGGCGCCGACATCATCAAGATCACAGCCACGGGCGGGGTGCTGTCGAACACCGCCGCTGGCCTGAACCAGCAGTTCACCCAGGACGAGCTGGCCTCCATCGTCGAGGTCGCGCACCGGATGGGTCGTCAGGTGACTGCCCACGCCCACGGCGCCGACGGCATCAACGCCTTCCTGAAGGCCGGCGGCGATTCCATCGAGCACGGCACCTATCTGGACGACGAATCCATGCGCCTGTTCAAGGCCAACGGCGCCTGGCTGGTGCCGACCCTGCTGGCGGGCGACTTCGTCGCGCGCGTGGCCTCGGGGCCCGATAACTTCTTCACCCCGGCGCAGAGCGCCAAGGCCCTGGAAGCCGGTCCCAAGATGCTGGATATGGCCGCCCGCGCCCATCGCGGCGGGGTCAAGATCGCCTTCGGCACCGACTCGGGCGTCTCGGCCCACGGCGACAACGCCCAGGAGTTCGCCCTGCTGGTCCGCGCCGGTCTGACGCCGCTTCAGGCCATCCAGTCGGCCACGATCGGCGCCGCCGAGCACCTGAAGATCTCGGCCGAAGCGGGCCGTATCGCGCCGGGCATGCCGGCCGACCTGATCGCCGTCGCCGGCGACCCGCTGACCGACGTGACCGAGCTTGAGCGCGTCCGCTTCGTCATGAAGGGCGGCCAGGTCTTCCGTCAGGACTGAGGTTTCAGCCGATCCAGCAGGAAGGCGGCGAAAGCCGCCTCATCCTCGAAACGAGCGACGACGGGCCAGGGCGAAACCCTGGCCCTTCTTTCTGGGCTGAGCCGGACCCAGTCCTTTTCCGTCGTCACCAGACCGGCGCCGTAGACCGACGCGCGATCATTCAGGAAGGCGAAGTCGCGATCCGACAGTTCGGCGTGGTCGGGGAAGGGGACAAAGTCCTTCAGATCGCACCCGGCGGCGATCAGCGACCGCTCCACCTTCCACGGCTTGGCGATGCCCGCGAAGCCGACCTGCGGCCCCGGCGGCGGCGGGCCTTCGGGCGCCAGTCGGGCGATGAAGACGGGCAGGCCGCCGAACACGTCGATCAGTTCCGGATCGACCTCGGCCAGGTCGGTGGGCAGCAGCACCACCACGGCGTCAGCGCGCGCCAGACCCGCCTTCAGGGGCTCGCGCATCGGGCCGGACGGAAAGACCGAGCCGTCGCCGAACGGCCATTCGTCGCCGCGCGTCTCGCCGTCGACCACGATCAGGCTGATCGCCTTCTTCAGAGCGGGATTCTGATGGGCGTCGTCCAGCACCAGGACGGCGGCGCCGTCGGCTGCAGCGGCCCGGGCGCCTGCAACCCGGTCGCGGGCGATCCAGGCGGGCGAGCCCTGCGCCAGCATCAGCGGCTCGTCGCCGACGTCGGCGGCGGTGTGGACGGCCGGATCGACGCGGACCGGGCCTTCGAGCTTGCCGCCATAGCCGCGCGACAGGGCGGCGGCCTCGATCCCCCGATCTCGCAGCAGGCGCAGCGTCTCACGCGCGACCGGCGTCTTGCCCGAGCCGCCGACCGTCAGATTGCCGATGGAGACGACCGCCGCGCCCGGATCGACGGGCGTGGCGCGGGCGATCCTGCGCGCCGTCACGCCCGCCCACAGCCATGAGGCGGGCTTCAGCAGCATCCGCGTCACCGGGGCGTGGCGACGCTCGCGGCTGTACCACCAGCGGGGGGTGTTCAGTTTCACGGGCGCCTCCGCGACGGGGCGGCGGGCAGGTGGGTCTGAAGCGCCAGCCACAGACGGTCCAGCCCGGCGGCGGCGGCCTCTGCGGAGCGGCGGGCGCGTTCGCCCATGTCGCGGGCGGCGTCCGGGTCGGCCAGCATGGGGCCGACGACCGAGGGCAGTTCGGCGGGCGACAGGACGGAGACGAGGCCGCCCGCCTGTTTCAGCATTCGGGTCACGGCCTGCCAGTTGCTGGCGTCCGGCCCGGTGACGATGGGCTTGGCCAGCCGGGCGGGCTCCAGCGGGTTGTGGCCGCCGACCGCGCCGCCGCCCAGCGCCGGGGCGAAGGAGCCGCCCATGACCACCACATCGGCCAGCCGCAGGAACAGGCCGAGTTCGCCCAGGGTGTCGGCCAGATAGATGTCGGTCTGGTCGCAGATCGGCTGGCCCTGACTGCGCCGCGCAAAGCCGTAGCCGTCGTGGCTCAGAGCCTCGGCGATGGCGTTGGCGCGTTCGGGGTGGCGCGGCACGACGATCAGAAACAGGCGGTCGGCCAGATGATCCAGCGCGCCGACGATGGCCATTTCCTCATGCTCGTGGGTGCTGGCGGCGACGACGACGGGGCGGTCGTCGATCAAGGCCGACAGGCGGGCGAACTCGCCCCTGTCATAGGGCAGGGGCTCGCCGGACAGCTTCAGGTTCACCTGGCCGTCGACGCGGGCGCCCAGCGCCGTCAGCCGGTCGGCGCTGTCCTGATCCTGGGGCCAGACGTGCGAAAAGCCGTTCATCAGGGCGCGCGCCATCCCGGGGGCCTTCCTCCACCCTTGCGCCGTCTTGTCGGTGATGCGGGCGCTGACGAGGGCCAGCGGCACGCCGCGTTTTTGCGCCGTGGTCAGCAGATTGGGCCACAGTTCGCTCTCGACGAAGACGCCGACATTGGGCCGCCAGTGGTCGAGGAAGGCGGCGACCGCCGAGGGCCCGTCGACCGGGGCGAACTGGTGAATGACGCCGCGCGGCAGGCGGCTCGCCAGCACCTGGGCCGAGGTCAGGGTGCCGGTGGTGACCAGCACGGTCACATCGGGCCGATCCTTGCGGATTCGCTCGGCCAGCGGAAGGATGGACAGGGCCTCGCCGACGCTGACGCCGTGGATCCAGACCAGAGGCCCGTCGGGGCGCGCCATGCCGGGCTGGCCCAGCCGTTCATCGACGCGGGCGGGGTCTTCCTTGCCCTTGCGGACCCGGGCGTCCAGCAGGCGCGGGGCCAGCGGCTCCAGAAGGCGGGTCAGCAGCTGATAGACGATCAGGGCAGGGCTGAAGGCCACGCTCAGACGCGCTCCAGACCGGTGATAGCGTCGGCGCGCGCCTCGACGGCGTTCATGCGCGCGGTCCAGTCGGCGGCGACCTCGGCCAGATCGGCGCCTTGGGGATACCAGGCCTTGTCCCAGACAATGGCGCCCCGTCCGAACGGCAGGGGCAGGACCGCCTTGTCCCAGCTGTTCAGTCGCATCGCCGGCTTGCACGACAGGCCGATGAACAGGACCGGGGCGCCGGACATCTTGGCCATCAGCGGCAGGCCTTCGGCCATCTGGCGCGCCGGGCCGCGCGGGCCGTCCGGCGTAATGGCCAGGCCGCCGATTTTCAGCTGTTTGAGGCCGTCGCGCAGGGCCTGAGCGCCCCCCTTGGACTGTTTGGCCTTGTCCTTGTTGGAGGAAGAGCCGCGCACGGCGGGAATGCCCAGGCGGCCCACGGCCTTGGTGAAGAACTCGCCATCGGCGCTCAGCGAAACCAGCCCCTTGACCTGCTGCGCCCGCTTCATGGGCCAGCAGACCGGAGCCAGGGCGAGGCGCGAATGCCAGAAGGCGCACAGCACGCCGCCGCCGTCGGCCCACACCTCTTCGGCGAGATGTTCGTTCTCATGCGTCCAGCGTGTGGTGGCGTAGCAGAACCGCATCCACTCGGACAAAAGCCAGGCTGCGGCGTCCTGGATGACCGGGTTGCGCAGCGGCCTCATGCGCCCGTCTCGTCAGGCAGTTCGGCCAGAGGCGGCAGGGTGTCGAACCCGGGCAAGGCCTCCGGGTCGCTGTCCAGCGACTGCTGCCGCGCCAGCCGGGCATAGAGGCCGCCGCGCGCCACCAGGGCGTCGTGGGTTCCTTCCTCGACCACGCGACCGCCGTCGACGACGTAGATGCGGTCGGCGTTCTTCACCGTCGACAGGCGGTGGGCGATCATCAGGGTGGCGCGGCCGTCCATCAGCCGCTCCAGCGCGGCCTGAACCAGGGCCTCGCTCTCGGTGTCCAGCGCGCTGGTCGCTTCGTCCAGCAGCAGGATGGGCGCGTCCTTCAGGAAGGCGCGGGCGATGGCGATGCGCTGGCGCTGGCCGCCAGACAGGCGGGCGCCGGCCTCGCCCACGCGGGTGGCGTAGCCGTCGGGCAGGGCGGCGACGAAATCGTGGGCGGCGGCGGCGCGGGCGGCCTCGACAATGTCCTTGGCGGTCGCGCCGGGGCGGCCATAGGCGATGTTGCCGGCGATGGTGTCGTCGAACAGGAAGGGCTCCTGCGTCACCAGGGCGATGTGGTCGCGCAAGGACGACAGGCTCAGCTCGCGGATGTCGCGGCCGTTCAGCGTCACCTGGCCCGCCGTCACGTCGTAGAAGCGCGGCAACAGGCTGAGGATGGTCGACTTGCCGCCGCCCGAGGGGCCGACCAGGGCGATGGTCTCGCCCGGCGCGACGTGCAGGCTGACGTCCGACAGGGTCGGGGCGGAGCCGTCCTCGTCAGCGCGATAGGCGAAGGAGACCTGCTCGAGGGCGACGGTGACGGGGCCGGGCGCGACCTGGGCGGCGTTGCTGGCCTCGCGGATCTCGGGTTCGATGTCCAGGGCGGCGAACAGGCGGCGGGCGGCGGTGAAGCCCTCGCTCAGCACCGTCGTCAGGTTCGTCACCTGGCGCAGGGCCTGACCGGCCAGCAGCAACATGCCGATGAAAGAGGCGAAGGCGCCGACCGTCATCTCGCCCTGGCTGGCGCTCCATCCGGCATAGGCCATGACGGCGGCGACGACGCCGTAGGCGACGATGTCGCTGGCCGGGCCGGAGAAGGCGCGGCTGTCGGCGCCCTTGATGACATGGCGCTGGCGGCGGTCGATGACGGTGGAGACGCGGGCTTCCTCGGCCGCCTCACGATTCTCGATCTTGATGACGCGGACGCCGTCCAGATTCTCCATCAGGGCGCTGGACAGGGCCTCGGTCTCGACCATGGCCCCGCGCGCGGCTTTGCGCGACTTCTTGCCGAAGCGGCGGATGATCCAGCTGACGACCGGCACGCCCAGCAGGACGATCAGCGTCAGCGGCAGGTCGATGAAGCCCATGGCGACGATGACGCCCAGCAGCATCAGGGCGTTCTGGGTGTAGTTGACCACGCCCGAGGTGAAGGCCTCGCGCACCAGGTTGGCGTCGAACAGGACGGAGGAGACGAACGTTCCCGAATGCTGGCTGCGCAGGCGCGACAGGTCGGCCCGGATCATGCCTGAGAACAGCTGCTTCTGGATGTCGCCGACGATGCCGTGGCCCAGCCGGTTCACCAGCGCCGCCTGGCCCGCCATGCTCAGCGAACGGATCACCGCCACGACGATGATGAACAGGGGAATGGCGATCAGCACCTTGTCCGCCGGGATGGTGACGGTCTTCCAGATGGTCACGGGCCCCTGATGCTGGCCGAACAGCAGGTCGATGGCCGGTTCCAGGAACTTCAGCAGCAGGGCCGTCAGGCCGCCTGACACGCCGGCCAGCAGCATGGAGGCGAAGAAGGCCGGCTTGTGCCGCGACAGATACTCGCGCCAGATGCGGGCGAGCAGGGGCCGCAGCGGCTCGCGGGCGTCGTCATGAGGGGCGGGAACGGTCATCGGCCTTCGGTCGAACGGCTGAGGCGTCAAGTCAAGCGGCCGCGCGCGAGAGAGACGGCCTTGGGACGGGTGACGCCGGGTGCAAACGGCGCTATCTCGCCGTCATGGGGCGCTACGATCTGACTACGCCGTTCGGCCGTTTCAAGGCGCGCTGGTCCTATTTCTGGAAGGATCACGCCTTTCTGCGCACGGCGTTCACCAACGCCCACTGGCTAGGACCGGACCTGGTGCGGACCAATCAGCCGTCGCCGCGCCAGCTGGCCTGGTGGAAGCGGCAGGGCGTCCGCACCGTCGTCAATCTGCGCGGCCAGAGGGACGAGGCCTATTACTGGCTGGAGAAGGACGCCTGCGAACGGCTGGGCCTGACCCTGATCGACGCGCCGCTGGATTCGCGCGATCCGCCGGGCAAGGACCGGGTGCGCCGGGCCAAGGCCCTGTTCCAGACGATGGAGTATCCGGCCCTGATCCACTGCAAGTCGGGCGCGGACCGGGCGGGGATGATGGCGGTCTTCTATCGCCACTTCCACCTGGGCGAGCCGATCTCGGCGGCGATGAAGGAGCTGGGCAAGCGCACCCTGCACAGCCGCGAGGGGCTGACCGGCGTGCTGGACTATACGCTCGAGAAATATGTCGCCGAGGTCGAACCCACGGGCGTCAGCTTCGAGGACTGGGTCGAAAGCGACGCCTATGATCCCAAGGCCATTCGGGCCGAGTTCAAGGCCGGCTGGTGGGGCAAGCTGGTGGTGGATCGCCTGCTGAGACGGGAATAGCTCAGCCCCACGGGCCGCCGGGCTCGGGGCCGCGAGACGGAGCCTGACGCACGGACTGCTCTTTTTTCCACCGTTTCATTTGACGGTCGTGTTCGATGCGGCGCCGCAAGGTGACCATGCAAAGCGCCAACACGGCGAGCATGGAGACCAGGCTGAAAATCTGCTGGCCGTCCAGCGACTGGCCGAAAAAGGTCAAGGTCGAGGGTCTCGATCAGCCGGGGTGATGGGGTCGTTCCAGGCGGTGTCCTGATCCTCGCCGGGACGGGGGACGTGCTTGGGGCCCCTACGCACGACCCAGACGATCGCCGCGACAGCGACCACGACCAGCAGCAGCACAATGATCGTCGGCAGCATGTGAAATCCTGTTCAAGAACAAAGGCGACTGACACGAAAGCGCATCAGCCGCCTCGACGGTTCCGGAACAGCGGCGTGATGACGCCCTGAGCGCTGGATCAGACGTCGCTGCGCGGGTCGATCAGCTTGTGCGCGTGGAGGATGAAATAGCGCATGTGGGCGTTGTCGACGGTCGCCTGGGCGCGGGCCTTCCACGCCTTCTTGGCTTCTTCATAGTTGCCGAAGGCGCCGACGAACTCGACCTGGGACAGATCGCGGAAGACCGGCTCGGCCGGGTGGCGCATCTCGCCGCCGATGACGAGGTGAAGCAGTTGGGGATCGTGAGAGTCGGCCATGGAGAGGGGGTCCATTGCGGGAGGAATGTCAGATGGCCAGCGGGATAGGCGCTGTGCGCCTTACGATCAACGGGTGAAGGGCCGGTGCTGCGCATATCAGGCTGGTTTGACGCGGATCGGGGCGATTAAAGCGCCAGGGACGGCCCATGTGGTCGCTGACCTTCGCCCCGGCCTCTTCGGCGATCAGGGCGCCGGCGCAGACGTCCCAGTCCCATTTGGGGCTGATGGCGATGGCCGCATCAAAGGCCCCGGCCGCCACCAGGGCCATGCGATAGGCCAGGGCGTTGCGTTTGGAAAAGCGCATCGGCGGCCACGGCTCGTCCCATTCGCGCGCCTCCATCAGCCGGGCGTCGGCCAGAAGCTCGGCGTCCTCCAGGTCGTCGGTGTCGGACGCGCTGATCGGCCGTCCCTTCAGGCGCGCGCCGCCGCCCAGCGTCGCCTCGAACAGCTCGTCCATCATCGGGGCGTGGATGACGGCGGCGACCGGGCGGCCGTCCTCGACCACGGCGATGGGCACGCACCACCACGGCTTGTTCTTCATGAAGGCGACCGTGCCGTCGATCGGGTCGACCACGAAGATGCGCTTCTTCGACAGGCGTTCCGTGCTGTCGGCCGTCTCTTCGGACAGCCAGCCGTAGTCGGGGCGGGCGGTCAGGAGCGTGTCGCGCAGCAGCTGATCCACCGCCAGATCGGCGCTGGTGACGGGCGAGCCGCCGTCCTTGGACCAGACCTTCAGCCCGGCCTCGCGGTGTTCGAGCGCCAGCCGGCCTGCGGCCAGCGCCGCGTCGCGGATCAGGGCGAGGTCGGCGGCCCAAAGCGCTGAAGAAGCGTCGCTCATTTGCCTGCGATCGCCACCTTGTCGAACAGCAGGGAGGGGCTGTTGAACGCGCTGCGGAACTCCAGGTCTCCCGCGCGCTGCAGCCGGGCGTAGAGGTCGATCAGATTGCCCGCCACGGTGACTTCGCTGACCGGATAGGCGCGCTGACCGTTTTCGAACCAGAAGCCGGACACGCCCGCCGACCAGTCGCCGGTGTTGCCGTTCAGCGAGGGGCCGAACATGGAGGTGATCAGCAGGCCGGTCCCGGCCTGGGCCATCAGGGCGTCCAGATCGCCTTCGCCCGGCGTCAGATGCAGGTTGTGGGTCGAGACGCCCGACGGCCCCGCCAGCCCGCGCGAGGCGTGGCCGGTGGTCTGAAGGCCCAACTGCGCCGCTGAGGCCGTGTTCAGCAGCCAGGTGGTCAGCACGCCGTCCCTGACGATCTCGCGCCGTTCGACGGCCACGCCCTCGTCGTCGAAGGGGGTGGAGCCGAGGCCGCGCGGGCGGAACGGGTCGTCGACCAGATCGACGCCGGTCGGCAGGACGCTCTGGTTCAGCTTGTCCTTCAGGAAGGAGCTGCCGCGCGCGATCGACGGGCCGGAGATGGCGCCCAGCAGCGGCGACAGCACCTGGGTGGCGACGCGGTTCTCGAAGATGACGGGGGCGGTGGTCGAGGCGATCTTGCGCGGGCCGACGCGGGCGACCGCGCGCTCGCCCGCCTTCAGGCCGATGGAGGCGGCGTCCGGCAGGTCGGACAGGTGGCGGACGGTGCGGCTTTCGCCGCCGCGCTCCATGGCGCCGTCCTTCTCGGCGATGACGCCGACGCCCAGAGAGAAGGCGCTGCCGCGATGGCGGCCGTCGAAGCCGTGCGAGGTGACGAGGCGCCACTCGCTGGCGGACCATGAGGCGTGGCCGCCTTCCGACTTGGACACGCCGGATACGGCCAGAGCCGCGGCCTCAGCTTCGGCGGCGGCCGCTTCGAGCGCTTCGGCCGAGCGTTCGGCGGGATCATAGAGGTCGAGATCGGCATGGGGCGCGGCGGCCAGCCGGTCCTGCGGCGCGAGCGAGGCGTAGGGATCTTCCGGCGCCAGCTTCGCCATGGCCACGGCGCGCTCCACCAGACGGGCGCGGGTGGCGTCGGACAGGTCAGAGGCGGACACCGTCGCCTGACGCCGCCCGATGAAGACGCGCAGGCCCAGGTCGCGGGCTTCTTCACGCTCCACGTCTTCCAGCGCGCCGTTGCGCACGCCGACGGACAGGGAAGCGCGATGGGCGGACACGGCCTCGGCCGCATCGGCGCCGGCCTTCAGCGCGGCGGAGATCAGATCGTTCAGGATGTCGGGGGAGGGCGTCTTATCGGACATGCCCCGATATGGCGGACGGAACCCGCGCCCGCAACAGCCAGACTAGAGAATGGACCAGGCGATCAGGCTGACCGCGGCCACCAGCAGGGCCAGCCAGGTCAGGATCATGCCGACCGAACGGCCCAGCGACGGCCCTTCCTGGAACAGCAGGCCCAGCGCATGAATCACCCGCCCGGCGAACAGCATCCCGCCGACCGCATGGATCAACAGGGCCGGGGCGCCGAGGAAGGCCAGCAGGATCAGGCCGCACATGCCGGCGGGGATGTATTCGGCCGCATTGGAAAAGGCGCGGGTGGCGCAGACCAGTTCGCGCACGCCGCCGTCGCCGAACTCGACCAGATGTTTGCGCCGCCGGTTCACCACCACGCCCGACAGGACCAGCAGCAGGAGGATCAGCAGTCCGCCCCACAGGGCGGCCGCTTGAATGGTCGGGATCAGGCTCACTTCTCACGCCCCACCGGATAGAGGCGATAGCGCTGGTCGTAGAAGGGCGTGCGCTCATAGAACCAGGCCAGGCGCGCATCGCCGTCGGCGGCGAAGGCGGGGTCGGCCGCTAGTTTCGCCTCGAACGCGGCCTTCAGCGCCGGATCGGCGGCCAGCATCTTTTCGGCCAGCGGGGCGATGGCGTAGGCCTCGATGTATTCGACGCGGTTCAGCACCTCGGGGAACATGCCCCAGGCGAAGAAGCTCTCGTTCGACTGCGGCTCCAGCAGCAGGATGGCGACGTCGCCCATCGGCTGATCGGTCGGCACGCGCACGGAGCCGACAGGGAAGGTCCAGTCGTGGGCCTCGGGCCGGACGTCGCTGACCGAGATCGGCACATGGCCTTCGTTGGTGCGGCCCGACACCTTGGGATCGACCAGGCGCAGCATTTCGACGGCGACGGTGCGCGGGGCGTCCAGCGTCTCCATCTGCACGCCGTGGGTGCGCAGGCGCTCGATCACGTCCTGACGATAGGACGGCACCCAATAGGCGCTCGGCCGCTTCAGCGTCAGCGTGGGGTGCGAACCGTAGAAGGGCATCTGCCAAAGTTCGGCGTCCGGCTGGCCCAGCCAGCGGATCTCGGGGCGGCCCGAGGCCACGCTGTCGAACGTCTCATAGCGGATGCCCTTGAAGGGGCGGGTGCGCGTGGGCGTCTCGTCGCTGGCGAAATTGGCGGGCAGTTCGGCGGGGCGCAGGGCGCGGTCGGCGGCGATGGCGGCGCGCAGGTCGCCGGACTTTTCAGCGAGCAGCTTCAGCGCCTGTTCGAGGAAGACGTAGGTTCCCAGCACCCGCTGTTCGTGCGGCTTCAGGCTGTGGTTCTCGATCAATATGGTCGGGATGTGGGCCGCCGAGCCCCAGCCGTTGGAGAAGCGCTCGCCCAGACCGCCGTCGTTCAGGCCCTTCTTGGGATCGCGGTCGTCGATGGCGAAGATCAGTTCGCCGGGGATGTGCCCTTGAGCCTCCAGCGCCTCGTACATGACGGGCTTGAAGGCGGCGTCCAGCCATTTGGCGATGGCCGGGCTGCGGCTCCAGACGCCGTCCTCGCCGTTGTAGCCGAAGGTGACGTCGTATTGATAATCGATGCCGTCGGTGACGTGGATGTCGACGTAGAGGTCCGGCTGATACTTGTGAATCAGGCCCATGACGGCCTGCATCTCGGCCTGATCCAGCTTCATGAAGTCGCGGTTCAGGTTCTGGTTCGTCGCCGTGTGGCGCCAGCCCTGATTGCGCGGCCCGCGCTGGTTGGGGCGGGAATACGGGCCGGTGCGCTCATGGCCGTCGACGCTCAGGATCGGGATCAGGATCAGGTTGGCCTGGTCCAGCAGGCCGTCCTTGCCGTAAAAGGCGATGTCGCGCAGCAGCATCATGCCCGCGTCCTTGCCGTCGATCTCGCCGGGATGGATCCCGGCCTGGGCCAGTAGGACGGGCTTGTTCGGATCGAAGGTCGCGCCGTCCTTGGAGGCGATCACGGCGTAGATCGGGCGCCCCTCCGGCGAGGTTCCGAACTGTTCGATGCGGATCAGGTCGCTGGCGGCGTCCAGCTTGTCGAACCAAGCGCGGGTGTCGGCGTAGGTCGGCGAGAAGTCATGCGCCGCATCGGCCTCGAAGCCCGTGACCCAGGGGTCGGCGGCGTCGCGCAACAGGGCGCGGCTAGGGCCGTTCCAGGCAGGCGCAGGCGGAAGGAAGGCCTGATCCCACGGCGCGACATTGGGCAGGGCCGATGGGGGCGTCTGGGACATGGCGGGACTCGCAAGCAGAAGGGCGGCGGCGAACAGCAGACAGGAGCGCATGCGCTTTGGTGGGCCGAATGGTCCGATGAGGCAAGCTTTCAGCCCTCTCCCACCGGGAGAAGTCAGCTATTTCCAGATCGGAGTCTTGTCGCCCGGCAGGCCCAGGCGATCCCAGATGTCGTTGACCCGTTCGATCACATCCTCGTCCATGCGGATTTCCTCGCCCCATTCGCGCTTGGTCTCGGGCTCCCACTTGTCGGTGGCGTCCAGACCGATCTTGGAGCCCAGGCCGCTCTCGGGGCTGGCGAAGTCCAGGTAGTCGATGGGGGTGTTCTCGATGACGGTGATGTCGCGCGCCGGGTCCATCTTGGTCGAGACGGCCCACATGACGTCTTTCCAGTCGCGAGCGTTGATGTCGTCGTCCACGACGATGATCCACTTGGTGTACATGAACTGGCGCAGATAGCTCCAGCAGCCCATCATCACCCGCTTGGCGTGGCCCGGATAGGCCTTCTTCATCGACACCACGGCGATGCGATAGCTGCATCCCTCGGGCGGCAGCCAGAAGTCGGTGATCTCGGGGAACTGCTGCCGGATCAGGGGAATGAAGACCTCGTTCAGCGCCTCGCCCAGTACGCTCGGCTCATCCGGCGGACGGCCGGTGAAGGTGGTCAGATAGATGGGGTCTTTCCGCATGGTGATAGCCGTCACCTGGAAGACCGGGAACTTCTCGACCGAATTGTAGTAGCCGGTGTGGTCGCCGTAGGGGCCCTCGTCCTCGAACTCGTCCAGCAGGACGTGGCCCTCCAGCACGATCTCGGCGTTGGCCGGGACCATCAACGGTACGGTCTTGCACGGAACCAGCTCGGCCTTGGAGCCGCGCATCAGGCCGGCGAACTGATACTCCGACAGGGTCTCCGGCACCGGGGTCACGGCGGCCAGGATGGTCCCCGGATCGGCGCCCAGAACGACGGCGCAGGGCAGGGGCTCGCGCTTGCCCGCCTTCTTGTGCCGGGCGTAGTGCTGGGCCCCGCCGCGATGGGCCAGCCAGCGCATGATCGCCTTGTCCTTGCCCAGCACCTGCATCCGATAGATGCCCAGGTTGAAGTCGTCCTCGCGGTCGTCCGACGGCCCCTTGGTGACGACCAGACCCCAGGTGATCAGCGGCGCGGGCTCGCCGGGCCAGCAGCCCTGAATGGGCAGGGCGGTCAGGTCGATCTGATCGCCTTTCAGCACCACCTCCTGCACCGGAGCCTTCTTCACCGTCTTGGGCCGCATGGACATGACGGTCTGGGCCAGGGGCAGCATCTCCATCGCGTCGGAGAATCCGCGCGGCGGCGTCGGGTTGCGCAGGAAGGCCAGCAGTTCGCCGACTTCGCGCAGCTCGCCCGCCGTGGTGCGTTGCTTGCCCTCCAGCGTCACGCCCATGGCGACCCGCTTCACCGTGCCGAACAGGTTGGCCAGGCAGGGGATGGGGCTGATCGAGCCGTCGGGCATGACCGGCTTCTCGAACAGCACCGCCGGGCCGCCATTCCGAAGAAGGCGGGTCTGGATCTCGGTCATCTCCAGGGTGGTGGAGACGGGCTCCGACACGCGGACCAGTTCGCCGTCGGCTTCGAGGGTCGCAAGAAAATCGCGCAGGGACTTGTAGGCCATGCGCTGACGCTTAGGCGGCAATCGCCCGTCTGTCACGCCATGCGCGCGTCAATAGACCGGGACGTCGGACACCAGCGCCCACACCGGCAGGCGAAGGGCGCGAGTGGCGGCTTCGATGCCGGCGGAATCCAGATGCTGGCGGCCCGCCTCGACCCGTCGCAGGGCCTCGGGCGTCAGGTTCAGGGCGGCGGCGAGATCGGACGAAGCGACGCCCCGCTGATCTCGCCAGCGCCGAATACGGGCGCCGATGACGGCGTCGACCGGGTCAATGTTAGGGAACCCCAGAACCGAACCCATCCTTCGCCTCCCGACGCCCTGATCAGATGGCGCTGTCAGACGGCATCCTTATCCCATTGGAAGGCGGCGTCCAGCCAGTCGCCCAGGCGCCCGTCGGGACGGGCCAGGGCGTGGATGCGCGCCATCTCCTCCGCCGACAGCTCGAAGTCGAAGATGTCGAAATTCTCGGCGGCGCGGGTTTCCTTGGCGGTGCGCGGAATGGCGATCACGCCCTGCTGGATGATCCAGCGCAGCGTCACCTGGCCATGGGTCTTGCCGTGCGCCTTGGCGATGTCGCCGATCACGGCGTCGTCGGCGATCTGGCCCTGAGCCAGCGGCGACCAGGCGGTGATGGAAGAGCCGAGCTCGCGCGCCGTCTCGATCAGCGTCTTCTGCGACAGATAGGGGTGATACTCGACCTGGTTGGTGATCAGCGGCGCCGTCGACAGGGCGGCCGCTTGGCGGAATAGGGCTGAAGGGAAGTTGGACAAGCCGATGTGGCGGGTGAACCCCTTCTCCTGCGCCTCGTTCAGGGCGCCGATGGTCTCATCCAGAGCGGGCGTCGGCTTGGGCCAGTGCAGCAGCAGAAGGTCGGGCGTCAGGCCCAGGCTGAGCGCCGATTCCTCGGCCTGACGCAGCAGGGCGTCGCGATGGAAATGCTCGACCCAGATCTTGGTGGTGACGAAGATGTCGTCGCGCGTGACGATCCCTTCGGCCACGGCGTCGGCGATGCCGTCGCCGACCGTCTTCTCGTTCTTGTAGATCCAGGCGGTGTCGATGTGGCGATAGCCGATGCGCAGGGCCTCGCGCACCATGCGGCGGGCGTCGTCGGGCTCCAGTTGCCAGGTGCCGAAGCCCAGCAGCGGAATCTCCACGCCCGAGGCGGTGACGGTCGGCTGGTTGGAATAGGGCATGGGAGGCTCCGCGAGATTCAGGAGCCTTCGATATAGGCGCCCGCTCGGGCGTCGCCATTGTCCAGCCAGTGGAAAATCCGGTCCTTCAGCGGCTCCATCCCCTCGCGGAAGGCTCCCTCGTGACCGATGCGACGCGCGCCGAAGTCGCTGGGGGCGTGGACGCTGATCAGGGCGGGCTAACCGTCTAGGCGATGGACGCCGCGTCAGATCAAGGCTTGGCGGGTTCGGCGGCGGTGGTTGGGCCCAGAGCAAGGACGCCGTCGAAGGCGCCGTTCTCGTACGGCTGGACGATCACACCCCGTACAGCCGCGTCGTAAGACATAGGCAAGGGGGCCGGGCCGCAGCCGTCGCGGCGGCAGTTCCAGGATGTTCCGCCCTGCTGAACGACGTAGAGGCTCAGGACCTCGGCAGGCGGCAGGTGCACGACGGCCGGAATCAGGTTCATGCGCTCGATCGTTTTCCGTTGCGCGTGGATGTTGCCGACCAGAACCAGCATCCGGCTATCGGGCGCCTTGCGGGCGGCGGTCGCCAGTCGGTGGGCCATGTCCAGGTCGTAATAGGACTGGCTGAAGCCCTGAACGCGCGGGCTGTCGGGCGCAAAGGCGACGACCTTGAGGCTGGGCGTCTCACGTTTCATCGCCCGCAGGCGCAGCAGCAGGTCCAGCATGGCGACGCTGCCGCGCCCGTCGTGGTGGACGAAGGGACCATGCGGATAGGCGGCCAGGATCGCGCGTGCGGCTTGCTCGGTTTCGGCCGCCATGAAGGCGTCCAGCATCGGCTGCATGCCTTCTGAGAATTCGAGCGCGACCGTCACCGGCCCCTTGTCCCGCGCCGCGCAGACCAGATCGGCGAAGGCGGCGGGGGTCTCGGTCGTGCCGTGCATCTCGCCGACGACGACGTAACGGATCTCGTCCTTCCACAGGGCCTCGACGCCGGGAATGGGCGCACAGGCGGAAGGCGCAGCAAGGGCGGCGGCGGCTAGCAAAGTCGCGATCATGGCGTCTTCCTCATGTGGGCGCTGATCAATAGGCCAGGGCGTTGCCGTCCTTGCGCATCTCGGTGGCGGCGCCGTAGGTCCAGCGGCCCTGTTCGTTGATCTGCTTCATCACGTTCTGATAGCCGCCGAAGCCGCCGTCGGGCGGGCCGAGATCCCAGCCCATGGCGGTCAGCTGCCGCTTGGTGGCCTCCGGCACGCCGGATTCCAGATGCAGCTTGCCGACGCCCTCGGCGGGCTGGCCTGTCGGCTCGGACGAGCCGTAGTGCTGCCAGCGCGGGCTGTCGCCGGCTTCCTGGGGGTCGAGGCCGTAGTCGACCATGTTGATGATGATCTGGGCCTGGCCTTGCGGCTGCATCCCGCCGCCCATGACGCCATAGGCCATCCACGGCTCTCCGTCCTTGCAGGCGAAGCCGGGGATGATGGTGTGGAAGGGGCGCTTGCCCGGCGCATAGACGTTCGGGTGGCCGTCGCTCAGGGCGAACAACTCGCCGCGGTTCTGGAACATGAAGCCCAGGGTGCGGCCGTCAGGCCCGTCGGCGACCAGGCCGCCGCCCATGCCGCGATAGTTGGACTGGATCCAGCTGACCATCATCCCGTCCTTATCGGCCACGCTGAAGTAGGTGGTGTCGCCCTGGGTCGGGGCGTCGCCGGGGAAGACGCGGTCCATCACGCGGTTCGGGTTGATCAGCTTGGCCCGCTCGGCGGCGTAGGCCTTGGAGTTCAGCCAGGTGGTCGGGGCCTTGGCGAAGCGCTCATCGGCGAAGTAGCGGGCGCGGTCCTCGAACGCCAGGCGCTTGGCCTCGGCCTGGATGTGGATCGAGGCGGCGGACTGGAAGCCCATGGCCTTCAGGTCGAACTGTTCGCAGATGTTCAGGATCTGATTGGTCGACAGCCCCTGGGTGTTGGGGCCCAGCGAATAGACCTCGACCCCGCGATAGGTGGTCATCAGCGGCTCGACCCATTCGGTGCGGTGGGCGGCCAGGTCGGCGCGGGTCATCCAGCCGCCGATACGGTTGAAATAGCGCTCGATGTGGTCGGCGATCACCCCGTCATAGAAGGCGTCGCGCCCGCCCTCGGCGATCAGGCGGTAGGTGCGTCCGAGGTCCGGATTGGCGAAGATCTCGCCGGTCTTGGGCGTGCGGCCGCCGGTCAGCCAGACCTTCTTGCGGTTGTCGTTTTCCTCGATCGTCGCGGCGCTGCGGTCGAAGCCGGCCATGTTGCGTTCGAGGTAGTAGGCCACGACCTGCGGCACGGGCACGCCCTGCTCGCACAGTTCGGCGACGGGCAGCAGGACGTCCTTCCACGGCAGCTTGCCGTAGCGCTGGTGCGCGCTCCACCAGGCGTCGACCGTGCCGGGAACATTGACCGTCACGGCGCCGTAGCGCGGCAGGTAGCCGTCCGGCCCGGCCTTGGATCGCGCGGTCTCCAGCGACAGGCCGCGCGGGCTGGCGCCTGAACCGTTGAAGCCGACGACCTTCTTCTGGGCCGGGTCCCACATCAGGCAGAAGGCGTCGCCGCCGATGCCATTGGCGGTCGGCTCCAGAAAGCCCAGGGCGGCGTTGATGGCGATGGCCGCGTCGATGGCCGAGCCGCCTCGCCGCAGGGTGTCCAGGCCGATCATCGTCGCGGCCGGATGGGCCGTGGCGGCGGCGCCGTTGGCGCCCCAGACGGTCGAACGGCCGACGAAACGCGGCCCGGTGATGCGGTCGCCGATGCCGACGCCGGCGTAAGGGTCGGGCGTCGGCGCGGGCTGGACCGAAGCCGGATTGGCGACCGGCGCAGCGGCGGGCGCCTGCTGGGCGCGGGCGGCGCCCGCCATCAGGGCTCCGGCCGGCAGGGCCGACAGAAAAGTGCGGCGACGCATGATGTTGTACTCCCCCTCGTTCGACGCGCGCATTGAGGCCGGAACAGGGGCAGGGCGCAAGCCGCAGATAGGCTTGCCGCAAAGAAAAAGGGCCGCCCGAAGGCGACCCTTTCGATGTTCAACTGGAAGACCCGATCAGGTGATGTCTTCGTTCAGCAGACCGACCTTGAAGTAGCCGTTTTCCTGCAGGGTGTTCATGACTTCCATGAACTGATTGTACTTCACTTCCGGCTGGGCGCGGACGAAGACGCGCTCCTCACGGCAGTCGGCCACGGCGCCTTGGGCGGCGCAGACGTCGCCGGCCAGCTTGGCCAGCGTGGTTTCCTGTTCAGCGATGAACAGCGAGCCGGATTCCTGGATGGTGATGTACACCGGTTCCTTGGGCTCGGCGTTGTCGGCCGGCGGCGTCGCCGGCGGCAGGTCCAGACGGATCGACACGGTGGCCATCGGGGCCGCGACCATGAAGATGATCAGCAGCACCAGCATGATGTCCACGAACGGCGTGACGTTGATGTCCGCGTTCTGTGCCGCCAGCTTGCCGCTGCCGCCGCCGCCGCCCGAAGAAAGTCTCGCGCCCATTACGCCCTCGTCTCTATCAAGACCCGCACCCTCCGGCGGGCCAAACTGAAAGTCTCGCTCGTCTCTTGGCGTCCTCAAGCGAGCTTGTAAAGCCGTTGAATGCGAGGAAATGACGCCGCTGGGGGAATAAGATTGCGAATTCGGCGTAAGCCCGCCTTGGCCGCGATCAATTCAGCCCCGTATCACAGCCCTTTGCGGCTCAGCCCCGGGCAAGTTTGAGGAATCGCTCGGCCAGGGCCGGGTCGGCCTTGAAGGCGCCGGTGAAGCGGGTGGTGATGGTCGAGACGTGGCGGTGGTGCACGCCGCGCGTCGTCATGCACTGGTGCGCCGCATCGACCATGACGGCCACGCCGCGCGGCTGCAGGTGCGATTCGATGGCGTCGATGATGTCGTTGGTCAGGGTCTCCTGGTTCTGGAGACGGCGGGCGAAGATCTCGACCACGCGCGCCAGCTTGGAGATGCCCACCACCTTCTCGCCCGGCAGATAGGCGACGTAGGCCTTGCCCAGGAAGGGGGCCAGGTGGTGCTCGCAGTGGCTCTCGACCTCGATGTCGCGCAGGATGACCATGTCGTCATAGCCGGTCACGTCCTCGAAGGTGCGCGACAGCTCCTTGCCCGCATCGGCGTCATACCCGTCGAACCACTCGCCATAGGCGTCGACCACCCGCTTGGGCGTGTCCAGCAGGCCGGGGCGGTCGGGGTTGTCGCCGGCCCAGGCGATTAGGGTGCGCACGGCTTCCAGAGCCTGTTCGCGGCTGGGACGCTGGGGCGCCTCATTGGCGACAAGGACGGGCTTGGCGGGGGTGCTGCTCATGAAACGATCCGGCGGCGGCGAGAGCGCCTGTTCAGAATACTATTATATATGGACTTGGGCGCGCGGCCCTGAGTGTCTATCAGGCCGCTATATGGGACACCCCGTCCGTCCCGCAAGAAAACTCGCAAAAGACCTGACCCATGGCCCTGCACATCCACGACACCCTGCGCCGTGAAAAGCGCCTTTTCACGCCGCGTGATCCGAACCGGGTGAGCCTCTATGTGTGCGGCCCGACGGTCTATGACTACGCCCATATCGGCAATGCGCGCCCGCCGGTGGTGTTCGATGTCCTGGTGCGGTTGCTGCGCCGCACCTACGGCGCCGACAAGGTGATCTACGCCCGCAACGTCACCGACGTGGACGACAAGATCAACGCCAAGGCCGCCAAGGAAGGCGTCGCCATCGGCGAGATCACGGCCCGCTATGAGGCCGCCTATCTGGCCGACATGGGCCTGTTGAACGTCAGCCCGCCCGACATCGCCCCGCACGTCACCGACTACATCGAGGCGATCACCAAGCAGATCCAGGCCATCATCGACGCCGGCTGCGCCTATGCGGCTGAGGGCCATGTGCTGTTCGATGTGTCGTCCTATCCGTCCTACGGCGCGCTGTCGGGGCGCAATCTGGACGACATGATCGCCGGCGCCCGCGTCGAGGTCGCGCCGTACAAGAAGAACCCGCACGACTTCGTGCTGTGGAAGCCGTCCAAGGCGGACGAGCCGTCCTGGGCGTCGCCGTGGGGCGAAGGCCGTCCCGGCTGGCACATCGAATGCTCGGCCATGATCGAACAGACGCTGGGCCTGCCCATCGACATCCACGGCGGCGGCATCGACCTGGTCTTCCCGCACCATGAGAACGAGATCGCCCAGGGCGTCTGCGCCCACGGCCACGCCCATGGCGACGACGCGCATGACGAATACGCCCGCTACTGGATGCACAACGGCTTCCTGACCGTGGACGCCGAGAAGATGTCCAAGTCGATCGGCAACGTCCTGCTGCTGCACGACCTGGTGCAGGCCATGCCGGGCGAGGTGGTGCGCTGGGCCCTGCTGAGCGCGCATTATCGTCAGCCGCTGGACTGGAACCAGACCCTGCTGGAGCAGAGCCGCAAGAACCTCGACCGCCTCTACGGCGCCCTGCACCGCGCGGCCTCGGTCGAGGCGGCCTCGGTCGAGCCGCCGGTGGAGTTCCTGAAGTTCATCGAGGACGACCTAAACACGCCGGGGGCCATGGCGACCCTGTTCGCCCTGTCCAGCGAGATCGAGCGCGGCATGACGGCGGGCGACGAGGGGGCGGTGGCGACGGCCAAGGGCCAGCTGATCGCGGCGGCTTCGATCCTGGGCGTGCTTCAGGCCGATCCGGCGGAATGGTTCTCGGGCGTCGACGAAGGGCTGAAGGCCGAGGTCGAAGGCCTGCTGGAGCAACGCGCCGCTGCCCGCACGGCCAAGAACTGGGCCGAAGCCGACCGTATCCGCGACCGCCTGAACGAACTGAACGTGGTGGTCATGGACGGCCCGCAAGGCGCGACCTGGCGGATGAAGGGCTAGGAAACCCTCTCCCTGCGGGAGAGGGCTTGAGCGCACGAGAGCGTTAGCGATCGTTCTTGCGCGAAAGGGTGCGGGGCTTGTCCTGTCAGTCGGCGTCAGCCGTCTCGCTGCGGCCTGCGGCCGACTTCACCCGCGAACCCTCACCCTTTCGCCTGTTCCAATCGCCTTCGGCTCTTGGAGGCTCAAGCCCTCTCCCAACAGGAGAGGGAGAGGCTTACCGCGCTTTTCTGATCAACTCGTCCGCCAAGACGTCGGTCAGGTATCCGTCCGCTGTGCGCCCGTTCGCCTGTTGCCAGCGGCGCAGGGCGGCGCGGGTGTTGGAGCCGATGACGCCGTCCACGCCCTGGGTGTCGAAGCCCATGCGGGTCAGGGCCTGTTGAGCGCCGATTCTCTGGTCCCGCGTCAGGGGGCCGTCGTTGGGCCAGGAGGCCTTGAGGGGCGGCTTGCCCGCCACCCCGTCGGCGATCATGCCGATGGCCAGCGCATAGCTGACCGAGTTGTTGTAGCGGCGAATCACATAGTGGTTGGGCAGGGCCAGGAAGGTCGGCCCCTTGGCGCCCTGCGGCAGCAGGATGGCCGCGCCCTCGGCCGCCTCGGCGCTGTTGGGCGAGGCGCCGTCGGCCAGGCGCACCCCGCGCGCGACCCAATAGGACCACGGGTGTTTCGGCCCCTCAGCCTGGCTGTAGTCGAAGTTGGAGGGCAGGGTCACTTCATAGGCCCAGCCCTGGCCGCGCTTCCAGCCCGCCTGGGCCAGCAGGTTCGCCGCCGAGGCCAGGGCGTCGGCGTCCGAGCCCCAGATGTCGACCTTGCCGTCGCCGTTCTGGTCGACGCCCAGCTTCAGATAGTTGTCCGGCATGAACTGGGTCTGGCCCATCGCCCCGGCCCAGCTGCCCTTCAGCCCTGCGCGGTCGCGCTTGCCCGACACGACGATGTCCAAGGCGTGCTTCAGCTGTTCCTCGGCCCAGTCGCGGCGGCGGCCGTCATAGGCCAGGGTCGCCAAGGAGCGGATGACGTCAAAGTCGCCCTGGACCTGGCCGAAGGCGCTCTCCTGCGCCCAGATGCCCAAGAGAATCTCGGTCGGCACGCCGTATTTCTGGGTCACCTCCCAGGGCACGCGGTCGACGCGCTGGCGGGCCATGGCGATTCGCGCCGGGGTGGTGGCGTTCTGGATGTAGACCCCGGCGGGGCGTGAAAACTCAGGCTGGTTGCGGTCCAGGCGCACGACGCTGGGGTTAGGCGTCACGCCTTCCAGTTCGCGGGCGTATTCCCATTTATGCGCGCCGCCGTGGCGCTCAAGGAAACTCTGTTTCCAGGCGTCGAAGCTGGCGTGGTCATAGGCCTCGCTCAGATCGGTCTGGGCCGGAGGCGGCGTGGGCGCAGGCGTAGCAGGCGCAGGCTCGACCACGGGCGGCGGCGCCGGCTGAGGCTGCGGCGGCATGGGGACCATAGGGGCGCACGCGGCGACCGAACCCAACAAAACAAGGCGATAAGCGATACGCATGAGCACAGGCTAACGCCCCCGAATTCCACGACCAATCACAAGCGCGCGAAGGCAGGATCAGTTTCCGTGATAAGGGTGAAAGCGCCGTTAACCCTTTTCGACAGCAGGCGGTTAAGGGGCGGGAATTTACATTGTGCCGTTCCCTGAGCACGGCCTGGTGGCGGAGGGGCGACGCGTCGGACGTGCATGTCCGGAGATCCTCCGTTCGACTCGGAGGCCAGGCCTCCAGCGGATTCCCCGCGCGGAATGTTGACGAAAGGCCAAGGCCTCTCTATACGACCGCCTCCGCCGCAGGTTCGCCCGCGGCTCTTTTGTTTTACCCGCCCTCACGGGCCTCCAAATCCGGGACGTCCGACCATGAAGGTCCGTAGCTCGCTGAAATCGCTGAAGGGTCGCCACCGCGACTGCAAGATCGTTCGCCGCAAGGGCGTTCTGTACGTCATCAACAAGACCGACCCGCGCTTCAAAGCCAAACAAGGCTGATCAGGCGCGATCCGGCGCGCCCCGCCTGCTGAAGGCGAGGCGCGCGCCGATCGTCGGTGGATGGGATGACTATCCACAGGGCCGCGGGCGTTGTCCGCGGCTTTTTCGCGTCCGGCGTTGAGCCTGGCCCTTGCGCGTGATTAGTGATTCTTTCTCAAGCGGCCCTAACGGCCCTTGGCCTGCTTGAGGGCGTGCTTAGTCGCCCTAACGGCCTTCGGCCTGTTTGAGAGCTTTATTTCTTGCCCTAACGGCCCTTGGCCTGTTTGAGGGCGCAGCCTGTTTATGAGTTCTGGAGTTCAGTCATGGACGACGCTTCCTTCGACGCCAGCCCCGACGTCCTGACCGCCACGGCCCAGGGCCGTCTGCGCTCCATCATCGAGCGCCTGGAGCGCCTCGAAGAGGACAAGCAGGCCGTCATGGGCGACATGAAGGAGGTCTTCGCCGAGGCCAAGGGCGAAGGCTATGACGTCAAGGTGCTGCGCAAGGTTCTGCGCCTGCGCAAGCAGGACAAGGCCAAGCGTCAGGAAGAAGAAGCGATTCTGGACCTCTATCTGTCGGCGCTCGGCGAGATCTAAGGGAGGCGGGCCTGAAGCGTACGCCCTTCAAGCCCTCCCACGGCCCTTCACGCTCCAGCAGCCTGAAGGACGGCGACGCGAAGCTGCGTTCCAGCGGCCTTTCGCGCTCAAGCAGCCCGAAGGGCGATAGCGCTTCTAAACTGCGCTCAAGCAGCCCGAAGGGCGATAGCGCCCTTAAAACCAAGCCTTCGCTGAGCCCCTGGGAGCAGCAGAAGGAGGCGGCCAAGCGGTCCGCGCTAAACGCCCTGAAACGCGCCCGCCGCTCGGCCGAGAAGGCGGGCGTTTCCCTGTCCGAATGGGAGGGCGAGTTTCTCGATTCGGTCGGGGAGCGGATTCGTGAACACGGCCGCGCCTTCGCCGATCCGGAAAAGGGCGCGCCGGGTCAACCGCTGTCGGCCATGCAGGGCCGCAAGTTGAAAGAGATCACCGCCAAGGCCAAGGGCGAACCGCGCCGATCTGCGCGGGGCTGGGGCCGACCTGCGCCGCCCAAGACAGAAGACTGAAGGCAACCGCCCAGCTTGGCTGTGCGTTGCGCCTGCTGATTTTCCGTATTTCCCGAGAGAGAAGACTGATGACACGCTTCGGCCCCGCCGCCCTGACCGGCGGTCTTCTGAGCCTCAGCCTGGCCCTGGCTGCGTGCGGGGATCGTCCAGGCGCCGCGCCCGAGGCCGCTACAGCGGCGACGACGGATCTCAGTGGCGGTCCTGCGGCCGCGCCCCAGGCGGTAACCGCGGCGCCGGACGCGGTCTCGCCCCTGCCTGCGGTCGATGAAGCGGCCGCGCGCGCCTTTGTCAGGGACGCAGGCTCCACGCTGGAGGCGCTGTCCTTCGAGCGGATCGGTTCGGTGACGAAAGAAGGGACGGTGAAGGGGTATGCGGCGCCGGTCTATGCCGTGCCCGTGGCGTCAGGGCAGACCCTGAAGGTCGCCTTCAAGCCGTCGAACGCTAATCTGTATGTCAACATCAGCGATGCGGCCGATCAGAGCGGCGCGGCCGTATTTCGAGGCGAGGTCGACGGCGAAACGACTGAGCTGAAAGCGTCCAAGGACACGACCTACGTCATCACGCCCTATCAGCCTCGGGCCATGGCGCGTCGGGGATCGGAAGGAAGCTACAGCCTGACGATCAGCCGCAACTGATCCGGGAAAACCCGAAAGGGGGCGGCGGAGACAAACTCCGCCGCCCTGCTGTTGCTTCAGGGCAAGGCGTTCAGGCGCATGGCGCTGAAGTAGGGCTGGTAGGCTGCGCGCGCCGCGTCTGCGCCGGACAGGTCGTCCTGTTCGATGCCGATGCTCAGGGCGTAGCGGCCCTTGAGCACGCTCATCAGCGCGCCGACGCGGCCGTCGGCGTCCTTGGGCTCGACGCTGATGACGGCGGGCTCGCCCGTGGGGCCGTCCATCACGACGGACAGATAGTTTTCGCCGCCGACGGAAGCGACGGCGGTCGGGGAGGTGAGGGCGGCCTCGCGCACGCCTTTGACCATGATGACGCCGCGAGAGACGCTCTCATAGGCGGTCTGCTGGGCCTTGGAGAGCAGACCCGCCAGGGCGCCCGCGTCCTCGGGAATCGGCGCCTGGGCGTCGATCAGGGTGATCTTGGCGCTGGCTCCCGGCTCGCCATAGGTCATCGCGACGGAGAAGGCCTGACACTCGACCTCGGTCAGCGGCTTGCCGGCGATGGTCTGGGCCGTCGGCATGGCGGCCAGAAGGGGGTGGTTCTGGCACTCGGGCGGCAGGGCGATCTTGCTCGCGGCGGAAGCGGCGGCCTCAGCCTTGGCCGGCGCCTCGGCGTTGGAGCAGGCGGCGGTCAGAGCGGAGACGGACGCCAGACTCAGGGCGATAACAACGGGACGTAGCAAGGTGGAAGGCTCCCCTCCGTGAACAGGAGGGAAGAGGTTTGGCCTGTAAAACCCGCCGATGGAACCCCGAAGGGCGTCAGTCCAGCTCCTGAACGCCGCCGCCGGAGACCGTCAGAATCTGGCCGCTGATCCAGGACGCGGCGGGCGAACACAGGAACAGCGCCGCCCGGGCGATGTCGTCGGCCGTTCCGAGCCGCCCCAGCGGGGTGTGCTTCAGCATGGCCTCTTCGATCTGCGGCGTCAGGACGCTGGCCAGGGCGTCGGTCTTGATGGCGCCCGGCGCGATGGCGTTGACGCGGATTCCGGCGGGGCCGAGATCGAAGGCGACGTTGCGGGTCAGGTGGCTGACCGCCGCCTTGGACGAGCCGTAGGACGCCATGCGGGCGTTCTTGTTGTCGCCCGCCATCGAGGTGATGTTCAGCACCGCCCCGCCGCCTGCGGCCTGCATATGCGGCGCCGTCAGCTGCATGAAACGGAAGGGGGCGAAGACGTTGAGCTGATAGGCGCGCTCGAAATCGCTCATCGGCATGTCGAACGGCTTGGGTCCGCCGCCGCCCGCATTGTTCACCAGCAGGGTCAGCTTGCCAAAGGCCGCCACGACGGCCTGAACGGCGGCGATGCGCTGGTCTTCATCGGTGACGTCGCAGGCCAGGCCGACGGCGCGTCCGCCCGCCTGCGTAACCCCGTCCGCCACAGCCAGGGCCTTGGCCGCGTCCAGATCGGTGACGGCCACCGCGGCGCCCGCCGCAGCGAAGGTCTCAGCGATGGCGCGGCCGATTCCAGCGCCAGCCCCCGTCACCAGGGCGACGTGCCCATCCAGTCGGAAATGTGCGTCCATCGTCTGCGCCGCCTGTTGCTGTCCGTTGCCTTCACCAGCAAGCGTGGATCGGCCACGCTAGGTTCCATTGTCGGAAATTCGCAACATCCAGGCGCCGCATGCCTATGACCGGTCGTCGACGACGCCTGACGATGGCGGGGCCTTCAGCCCGCTTCTCGAACCTGCTCCTCCAGCCCCTGTTCGCGGACCTTGCGGTAGAGGGTGGAGCGGCCGATGCCCAGACGACGGGCGATCTCCGACATGTGGCCGGAATAGACCTCGATGGCGTGCTGGATCAGGTCGCGTTCGATTTCTTCGAGGGTGCGGACATGGCCGCGTTCATCGGTGATGCGGACCGGGCTGTCGTGCTGGCCGTCGTCGCCGTCGGCCGGCGAGGCGGCTGTCGTCGGGTCGGACGCTGTCGCTCCGGCTGGGGCGGCTGTGATCGACCCCAGCGGCACGGCGACGCCGGAAATGGCCGGAAAATCGTGCGGCTGGAGCAGGGGCGAATCGGCCAGCACCAGGGCGCGATAGACGGCGTTCTCCAGCTGGCGGACATTGCCGGGCCAGTCGTGGGCCTGCAGCAGCGCCAGGGTCTCGGCCGAGCAGCCGGTGACGCGCTTGCCTTCCTCGACGTTGAAGCGGGCGATGAAGTGGTCGACCAGGGCGGGGATGTCCTCGCGCCGTTCGCGCAGGGCCGGCGCCTCGATCGGGAAGACGTTCAGGCGATAGAAGAGGTCTTCGCGGAAGGCGCCCTCCTTCACCTGCTGGGCCGGGTCGCGGTTGGTGGCCGAGACGATGCGGACATCGACCTTGACCGGACGCTTGCCGCCGACGGGATCGACCTCGCCTTCTTGCAGCGCGCGCAGCAGCTTGACCTGCATGTCGAGCGGCAGTTCGCCGATCTCGTCCAGGAACAGGGTGCCGCCGTTCGCCTCGACGAACTTGCCAGCGTGTTTCTCATGAGCGCCGGTGAAGGCGCCCTTCTCGTGGCCGAACAGGATGGATTCGACCAGATTGGCGGGCAGGGCGCCGCAGTTGACGGCGATGAAGGGCTTGCCTGCCCGGTCCGAGGCGCCGTGCAGGGCGCGGGCGATGACTTCCTTGCCGACGCCGCTCTCGCCGGTGATCAGCACCGGGATGGAGGACTTGGCCGCGCGTTGGCCCAGCGCCTTGACCATGCGCATGGGCGCGCTGTCGCCGACCATGTCGTCGAAGGAGGTCCGGCCGGCGGCGCGCTTCCTCAGACGGCCGATCTCGGCCGTCAGCTGGGTCATCTGCAGGGCGTTGCGCACGCCGACCAGCAGGCGTTCCGGCCCGACCGGCTTGACGAAGAAGTCCTGGGCCCCGGCCTGCATCGCCTTGACCACCGTCTCGATGCCCCCGTTGGCCGTCAGCACGATGACCGGCGTGGTCACGCCTGCCGTGCGCAGCTCGGCCAGGGCTTCCAGACCCGACAGGCCCGGCATCACCAGATCCAGCAGCACGACATCGGCGCCGCCGCCCTTGGTCAGCCGATCAATGGCCTCGCCGCCGGATTCGGCATGGACGACGGCATAGGATTCACGCTCCAGCACCGCCTGCAGCAGGCGGCGCTGGGTAGGATCATCGTCGACGACCAGAATGGTCTTGGCCATTGGAGCACACCCTTCAACATCACCATCGAACGGCCGTCCTCATTGGCTCGGGACTGGCTCGTTTCGACACAATCCTAGAACGGAGGGAATGAAGATCGGGTTTCGGAGACCTGAGTCAGGGGTTAACGACAGCGGGTTTCGGGCAGACGGTTTCCGGCTGAAGTCGACCGGTTACGTCGCCCATTTTCAGATCGGGCCAGGGCGGGGCGGCGGTCTTCAGATCGGGATCTTTGAGCGCCTCGCGCAGGTCGCGGCCGCCGGCGCCGGGGCCGGGGCAATGCGGAACCTGATAGTCGCCCTGATGAACCCAGCGGCCGTCGGCGTCCTGAGCGAACAGGGCGATCCTGTAGGTCGTCGCCAGCAGGATTTCATCGCGGCCGTCGCCGTTCAGGTCGCGCTGAGCGGCAAGGCAGTTGTCGTCGCTGTTGCAGGCGTAGCGCGGATCCGGGGGCGCCGTCGGGGCCAGGAAGGCGGCGGGCAGGGGCTTGTCCGCTGGCCAGGGGGCGATGTTGGGCGCGCGCGGGGGCGTGGTCGCGTCCGTCAGCTCATAGCGCGAGGTCGAGGCTTGAGCGGCCTTGGCGTGACGGGCGACTTCCGCGTCGGGTGATTTCGCCAGCTCGGCCAGGGCGGCGCGCCCAGCCTTGCCCGCATCATAGCGCAGGAAGGCGTAGTCGAACTGGGCTGCGCTGACGGCGCCGCGCTTCAGCCGCGCCATCTGATCGTTGACCGACAGGCGCGCCGGGTCGGCCAGGGGGCTGAACAGGGCCAGGATGACCAGCACCGTCAGGACGGCGGCCAGGACATTGGTGCGCTCCAGCGGCTTCATCCACGCGGTCTTTCGCCACAGCGGCGACAGGGCGGCCCACCCGTATCCGGCGGCATAGATGACGCCCACGAGGGCGCAGGCCGAGGCGATGATGCGGTCCGGCGTCAGGCCATGCTGACCGATGCGAAGGCTCAGACCCCAGATCGCGATCAGGATCAGCGGCGTCAGCAGCACCGAGGCGACGCGCGCGCCCAGGCGCAGGGCGGCGGGCGGCAGATTATCCTCGCGTCCGTCCTGATAGGCGGTGTTGATCAGCACGATCAGGGCGGCGGCCGCCGACAGCACCAGGGCCGTGGCGCTGCCCGTCTTCCACAGCCCGTCCAGGCCGGTGAAGGGCAGGGCGGCCAGAAAACCCGCCACCAGGACGGTGATGACCAGCAGCAGCCAGGATAACAGCATCAACGCCACCGTCCGCACGCCCCGGATCAGCCCGCCGCGCACGTCGGTCAGCTGCACCGCCACGGCGAAGACCAGGCAGGTGACGGGGATGGAGAACCACTCCTTGCCCAGCAGGTCACTCAGGAAGCTGAGGCCGATGACGCGGAACAGTGCCGCTCCCAGGAACAGCAGCAGCCAGAAGGCGCCGGTGAAGCCCAGGGACAGCACCAGTTGCACGCCGGCCTTCCAGGCCGTGTCGAAATAGTCGTCGAAATCAGCGATCCAGCGTCTGGCGGCGACGGCCGGCACGATCAGATGGTGGGCGATGAACAGGGCCGCCGCCGCGAAGGCGACGACCGGAAAGCGCAGATAGGGCGGGTGGAAATAGTCGCTCGCCCGTTGGGCCGCGTCATGCCAGCCCATCAGCGCCAGAACCGCCGCCGCGACGACGCCCCACAGCGCCAGCGCCTTCCATCCCATCCGCCCGACGCCCGCCAGCAGCATCACCGGCGCGAACAGGGTCGCCAGCACCAGGGCGGCGAACAGCGACGGCTGGGTCGCAGGCCAGGCCAGGGCTTCACTGTCCGACGCCGAGCGGTAGAGCAGATAGAGGATCAGCCCCTGCATCAGGCCGATGCCGATCCGAAGGGCGGCGAGCCCGCGCGCGCCATCCAGCGAGGCGCGTCCGGTGGGGTCGGTGGCGGCGTAGGTCATGACAGGTCTTTCCTGAGCTTAGCCGGCAAGGTGGCGCGCGAAGGCGGGCGTGGGAAGCCCGCGTCTTCTTCTCGCGTCGCAGGAGAAGGAAGAAGCGTTGACAGCCGGGGCCCGGCGTTGAAGCGTGGCCGCATGAAAATCGCGTCCCGTGTGCTTGTTCTCGCCGCCGTTCTCGCCTTGCCGACGACGGTTCTCGCCCAGACTGAGGCTTCGGCCAATCACCGCGCCTTGGCGGCGGGATACAAGGCGCTGACGGTGTGCAGTGCTGTTCACTCGGCCCGCGCGGCGGGCGCCGAGCGGACGGTCGCGAGCGTCGAGGCGAACGAACTGGTCGGCATCTATCCTGAGCTCCAGCCTCTGGTGGGCGCCATGAAGGTCGAGATGGCCGGGAACGCCGTCTCGGTCGCATGGGATCAGGCCGCTCCGGCGCGCGTCGCGACCTGGACCGAGGGGCGCGGCTGCGTCATCGAGCCGATGGGTTATGCGCAGGGCAGCGCGCCTGAACGCGCCCCGCTGGCGCGCCGGGCCTCGCCCCCGGACCTGCCGACCGCCCGGCCCAAGGGGAACGCCCGCGCGCTGGAGGCCGCCGTCGGCCGCGCCTTTGATCAGGGATTCGGCGAGGGGACCAACACCACCGGCGTGGTGGTGATGCAGGGCGGCAAACGGGTGGCGGAACGCTATGCGACTGACTTCGGCCCGAACACGCCGCAGCGCACCTGGTCGGTGGCCAAGAGCCTGGCCGGGACCGTGATCGGCGCGGCGGTGCAGCGCGGCGATCTGGATGTGAAGGCGCCTGCCGCCATCGCCAACTGGCGCACGCCGGGCGACCCGCGCGCGGCCATCACCGTCGACGCCCTGATGCGGATGTCGTCGGGCCTGACCAGCGACACGGCGGGAAACCGCACTGACGGCCTCTATTTCGGGGGCGTGGCGGTCGATGAGCAGGCGCCCGGCTGGCCGCTGCTGGCGCCGGTGGGGACGGTTTATCGCTACGCCAACAACGACACGCTTCTGGCGACCATGGCGGCGGCTCCCAGCTTCGCCGCCCATCCGCCGGCCGAACTGTTCGACGCGCTGGGCATGACCCACACCTGGGCCGAGACCGACTGGCGCGGCAACTACATCCTGTCGAGCCAGGTCTGGACCACGGCGCGCGATCTGGCGCGTTTCGGTCAACTGTATCTGCAGGACGGCGTGTGGGAGGGCGAGCGCACCCTGCCCGAGGGCTGGCGTGACTATGTGACCGCTCCGACCGGCCCGCAGCCGCCGACGGGCGACTTCGGCTATGGCGCGACCTTCTGGCTGATGAACCGCTCCGAGGGCGTGCCCGCCGACGCCTTCGCCGCCTTCGGCAACCGGGGTCAGTATGTGGTGATCGTGCCCAGCCGTCAGGTGGTCATCGTGCGGCGCGGCGAAGACCCGGCGGGCAAGCCGTTCGACGTGGCCGCCTTTACAAGTGCGGTGCTGGAAAGCCTCGACTGAAGCGCTTGAGGCCCCACGGACTTGAGCCGCGCGCAGGCCTCGCTATAAGAGCCGTCGAAATCCCGACTCTTTTTTGGAAGACCCCATGGCCGACCAGCACGCTGAAGCGACCGCCCCCCACGTCCACGGGGAAATGAACATCTCGGAACAGGCCTGGACCTGGGCTCTGTTCCTGGGCCTGACCAAGTGGGTCTCGCTGGCCACGGCGGTGGTGATCCTGTTCCTGACGGTGTGGTTCGGCGTGGGCGCTGGCTTCTTCCCGGCCTTTATCGTCTCGGTGGTGGTGTCGGTCGTCGGCTTCTTCATGCTGAAGAGCAAGAAGACCCACTAAGCCCGGTTTCCCGGACGGAAGTGATTGAAAGGCCCGTCGGCGCGTCCGGCGGGCTTTTTGCTTGCGTGCTAGGCGGCTTGGGTGGTCGAAACTTCCGACGTGGGCCGAACGGGTGGCCTAGGCGGCAAGAAAATCGCTCTCCCTCGCAGACGCGCCTTTGACGCCCGCTTCGGCTTCGGCCTAACGTCGGTTCGACCCTGGGGAGTGGGAGGGATTCGCTTGGCCGTCGCCATCGCCGTCACCCGCGAACGCCGTGAAGGCGAAACGCGCTGCGCTGCAACGCCGGAGACGGTGAAGAAGCTTATCGCCCTGGGGGCCGCAGTCAGCGTGGAGGCCGGGACGGGCTTGGGCTCCTCCATTCCCGACACCGATTACGCCGACGCGGGCGCCAGCGTGAAGCCCGACCTGTCGGCGGTATTGGCCGGGGCTGACGTGCTGCTGAAGGTGCGCGGGCCCACCGCGTCCGAGATCAGCGCCCTGAAACCCGGCGCGGTGGTCATCAGCCTGCTGGACGCCTGGCGCGACAAGGCGACGGTTGAGGCGTTGAGGGGCGCTCAGGCCACCGCCTTCGCGATGGAGTTCGTGCCTCGCATCACCCGCGCCCAGGTCATGGACGTGCTGTCGTCCCAAGCCAACCTGGCTGGATACCGGGCGGTGATCGAGGCGGCCTACGCCTATGGCAAGGGCTTCCCCATGATGATGACGGCCGCCGGGACGGTGGCCGCCGCCAAGACCTTCGTCATGGGGGCGGGGGTCGCGGGACTTCAGGCCATCGCCACCGCGCGGCGTCTGGGCGCGGTCGTCACGGCCACCGACGTGCGCCCCGCCGCCAAGGAGCAGGTCGAGAGCCTGGGCGCCAAATTCGTCGCCGTGGAGGATGAAGAGTTCAAGGCGGCCGAGACGGTGGGCGGCTACGCCAAGGCCATGTCCGCCGAATATCAGGCCAAGCAGGCCGATCTGACCGCCGCCCATATCGTCAAGCAGGACGTGGTGATCACCACGGCCCTGATCCCCGGCCGCCCGGCGCCCAAGCTGGTGACGGCGGCGCACGTCGCGTCGATGAAGCCGGGCTCGGTCATCATCGACCTGGCGGTCGAGGCGGGCGGTAACGTCGAGGGCTCCAGGCCGAACGAGGTGGTTACTACGGCCAACGGCGTGAAGATCGTGGGCTGGACCAATCTGCCCGGCCGCATCGCGGCGGACGCCAGCGCCCTTTACGCCCGCAACCTGGTGGCCTTCCTGGGGTTGATGATCAAGGACGGCGCCCTGACGGTCGATCTGGAGGAGGAAATCCTTAAGGCCGCCGTCGTCACCCACGGCGGCGCCGTGGTGCATGAAGGAGTGAGGGGATGATTTCTGCTCGCCTACGAAGCGTGCTCTCAGTGCTCTCCGTGATTGTGATTTTCGGCGGCCCTCTTTTTTGTATTGCCGCCGGCGTGATTGGGCTCCCGGAAGTTGACGGGCCTCAGGCGCTGGGCAGAGCGATTGCCAGCTTGGCGTCCATCTTCTTCGGAAGCGTGTTGGGCGGCGGATTGTTGAGGGTTCTCATCAGCATCGACGCGCGCATGGAGCAGAGTGTCTAGCTATGGAACACGTCGATCCCACCGTCTTTCGCCTGGCGATCTTCGTCCTGTCGATCTTCGTCGGCTACTACGTCGTCTGGAGCGTGACGCCGGCCTTGCATACGCCCCTGATGGCCGTCACCAACGCCATTTCCAGCGTCATCATCGTCGGCGGCCTGATCGCAGCGGCGGCGATGAGCGCCCAGGCGGGCGGGCCGAACGCCTGGATCGCCAAGGGCGCGGGCGTGGCCGCCGTGACGCTGGCCAGCGTCAACATCTTCGGCGGCTTCATGGTCACGCGCCGGATGCTGGCCATGTACAAGAAGAAGGAACGTCGCTGATGACGAGCCTGAGCGCCGGCATGCTGACCCTGCTCCTCGCCGGGGGCGTGTTGCTCATTCTGGGCGCAGCCATGTTTGGGGGCAGGTTGTCGGTCGATGCGCGTCGCCGGATCGAACTGGCCTTGGCGCTGACCTTCTATCCCGGCGTCGCCAGCCTGTTTCTCTGGCGGGCCGCCACGCAGGATGATTGGGCGGTGGTGGTCGGCTCGCTCATTTTTGCGGGATTGGTCGTCTGGAACGGCGTGCGCATTGTCCGTGCACGACTGAAGCGGCCGGATAATACTGAGGCCGCCTCGTGAGTTTGTCCCCCTATCTGTTGGCCTTCTACGCCTCTTGGGCCGTCACGGGTCTGGGCGTGGCGCTGTGGATCGTGAGCTGGGTGCGGATCAAGGATCCCATCGGGCGGCTGCGGTTCCAGGACTGCGGCGTGGTCATGGTGTTCGCCGCCGTGCTGACGCGCATCATCATTCAGGATCGCGAGATGACGGTCTTCGACTGGGCGATGATGCTGCTGGGCCCTCTTTTCATCGCGGCGGCGCTGTGGCGTCTGTCGCGCACTCAATCCGTCAAACGCTAACCCAACGAAGAGTATCGCGTGATGAAAGCTTCCCTGATTTCCGCCTTGGTCCTGTCCGCCGCTGTCGCCGCCGCCGGCGCCGCCTCGGCTCAGTCGGACCGCGAAGTGGGCAAGAACCCCTATGCGGGCCTGCACTGGTCGGTCGTCGCGCCTCAGCGCGCCAGCTGGGCGCTGGAGTGCGGCTTCACCCCGGTCACGATCCGGGGGATTCACATGAACCGCATCAATCACACCGGCTCGGGCCGGATGGCCGGTCGCCTGCCCGGCGACAACGGTCGCTGCAAGGTGACCAAGACCGGCGGCGAAGGCCCCGTCGGCCTGGCGGTGGTCAAGGACGGCGAAGCCAAGGCTGCGGGCACAAACGGCGGCGCGCCCGCCATCGTCAACGTTTTCTGATTCAGGATTGAAAGAGGGGGAGGGGGATGAACGCATCCATCGCGGCGCTGGCCTATCTGGCGGCGGGGGTTCTGTTCATCCTCTCTCTCAGGGGTCTATCCAGCCCCGAGACCAGCCGACGGGGCAATACGCTGGGCATGGTCGGCATGGCCCTGGCCGTCGGCGTCACCCTGCTGACGCTGGGGACATCGGGCGCGCTGGACCCGCTCACCTTGGCCCTGATCGCGGGCGGGGTCGTGGTCGGCGGCGGGGCGGGGGCGGTGATCGCCAACCGCGTGCCGATGACGGCCATGCCGCAGCTGGTCGCCGCCTTCCACTCCCTCGTCGGCCTGGCGGCCTGTCTGGTGGCGGTCGGTGCCGTTTATGCGCCCGACGCCTTCGGCATCGTCACCGCCAGCGGCGGGATCAAGACTCTGTCGATCGTCGAGCTGAGCCTGGGCGTGGCCATCGGGGCCGTCACCTTCACCGGCTCGGTCATCGCCTTCGCCAAGCTGGATGGGCGGATGAGCGGGGCGCCGATCCTTCTGCCCGCGCGGCACCTGATCAATATCGCCCTGGCTCTGGCCCTGGTCTTCCTGATCGGCATTCTGATCGGGACGGGCGGCACGGCGGTCTGGGCCTTCTGGGGCGTGTTCGCCATCGCCCTGATCCTGGGCGCGACCCTGATCATCCCCATCGGCGGGGCCGACATGCCGGTGGTGGTGTCCATGCTGAACTCCTACTCCGGCTGGGCGGCGGCCGCCCTGGGCTTCACGCTGGAGAACATCGCCCTGATCATCACCGGCGCCCTGGTCGGGTCGTCGGGCGCGATCCTCAGCTACATCATGTGCAAGGGCATGAACCGCAGCTTCATCAGCGTCATCCTGGGCGGCTTCGGCGCCGAGGCGGGCGCGGCGGCGGGCGGCGGGGCGGTCGAGACGCGGCCGGTCAAGCAGGGCTCGGCCGAGGACGCCGCCTTCATCCTGAAGAACGCCTCCAAGGTCATCATCGTGCCCGGCTACGGCATGGCGGTGGCCCAGGCCCAGCACGCCCTTCGCGAGATGGCCGACACCCTGAAGGAAGAAGGCGTCGAGGTGAAATACGCCATCCATCCCGTCGCGGGCCGGATGCCGGGACATATGAACGTCCTGCTGGCCGAGGCCAACGTCCCCTATGACGAGGTGTTCGAGCTGGAGGACATCAACAGCGAATTCGCCTCTGCCGACGTCGCCTTCGTCATCGGCGCCAACGACGTGACCAATCCGGCGGCCAAGACCGACCCCCAGTCGCCCATCTACGGCATGCCGGTTCTGGACGTGGAGAAGGCGGGCACGGTCCTGTTCATCAAGCGCTCGATGGGCAGCGGCTATGCAGGCGTGGAGAACGAGCTCTTCTTCCGCGACAACACCATGATGCTGTTCGCCGACGCCAAGAAGATGGTCGAGGGGATCGTCAAGGCGCTCTGAGCTCGCGTCCGCATCATCGCGATCGGCGCCGCCTGCTCCGCCTATCGCGGCTGTTCAGACGATGATGCAGGCGGCGGGTCGTCGTCGGCGGGGCAGGCGCCATAGGCCTCATTATAGGGGCGGCCAAAACAGGCGATGAAGCCGTCCAGCACCCCGAGATTGGCAGGCCACTTCAACTCCAACCCGTACTGGGCTTTGAAGCGCCGGGCGGCGTCGTCAAAATCGGGCGGTTTGGGCAGGGCGGCCAGCCGCTCTCTGGCGGCGAGCAGGCCGGCGCGGTCCTGATGCAGGAAGGCGATGGTCCCCAGCGCATAGTCGGCAAAGCCGCTGCGGGCCATGTCCGGGTTCACCCCGGCCATCATCAGCCGTGTCGCCGCCTGCGTCTGGCCCAGCCCCGCGCGCAGCTGTCCCTCGTGCCAATAGTTGGTGTGGAGTTCGCCTGGGGTCAGTTCGCCCCAGCGCGTCTTCCGATAATCGGCCAGCAGGTCGGCGGCGATTTCGGCGCACTCCGGCTTTTCGCCAAGAGGGCGCCAGCCGCCGTCCAGATCCTGATCAAAGTCCGCAGGCGACAGCGCCAGAAGCGCGGCGCGGTCATGGACGCATGTGTCAGCAGCTGCGCCGGGATCGGCCTGGGCGATCGCCAGGGACATCAGAGCCGTCAACATTTCAAATTCCCCCGAGTGGTGGATCATGAAAACGACGTTCTGCGGCCGAAATGTGTCTGGCGCGCACAGGCATTGGCCAGGGGGTCGAACGGCGCCATCTAGCGCTGCTGGCGAACATTGGGGGCGGGCGAAGAGGCGTGGATTTCACGGTCGAGGAAGTCATCGGCAATCTGGGCCTGCAAGCCTTGGACGACGGCGTCTGGGAGCGTGCGATGGCGGCTGCGGGCGGCGCGGAGCCTTGCGGCGTGGTCAGCGCCTATCGCCTGCTGACGCCCGAGGCTTCGCACGACTGGCGCGCGGTGGAAGCCGAGGAGCTTTGGACCGTCTATATGGGGGCGGCCCTGGAGGTCGAGCTGGCGACGGAGGCGGGCGTGCGGTTGGAAACTCTGACGGCCGGATCGGGCCGCTGGCTCACGGTTCCTGAAGGCGGTTGGATTCGGACGCGGGCGATCGGCGGATGGTGTCTGGCGGGGCGGATCGGACCGGTGCAGGGTGTCGGCCTGTCCTGAAGCGGAGGCAGGAATGAGCGAACCTAAGACCAAGCCCACCGACGCCTCGGTCGAGGATTTCCTGGCGTCGGTCGAGCCCGCGCGGCGACGCGAGGAGGCCCGCACGGTCTGCGCCCTGATGCAGGCGGTCACCGGGGATGCGCCGGTGATGTGGGGGCCGTCCATCGTCGGTTTCGGCCGCTACACCTACGTCAACGGCACGAACAAGCCGGCGGATTGGCCGCGCATCGGCTTTTCTCCGCGCAAGGCGGCGCTGACACTCTACATCATGCCGGGATTTCAGACGCAGGCGGCGCTTCTGGACCGGCTGGGGCCGCACACGACCAGCGTCTCTTGCCTGTATATCAAGCGGCTGGATCAGGTGGACATGGAGGCGCTGCGGGCGCTGTGCGAATGGTCTTTCGAAGAGATGAAACGCCGCTATCCCTGATTGGCTTGCCCGAGCGAGCGAAGGGCCTATAGCGGATTCATGCGCACCTTTCTGATCGCCGCCTCCGCCCTGCTGTCCGCCTGCGCCCTGGCGCCGCTGGCCGCCGCCCAAACGCCGGTACAGCCGGTCGACCTGCTGCTGACTTCGGCCACGGTGGTTGACGTCGAGAAGGGGACGACGACGCCGGATCAGCTGGTGGCCGTGCGCGGCGGCGATATCGTGGCTGTGGGCCCTGAGGGCGAGGCGGGCCGTTATCAGGCCGTGCGGACGCTGGATCTGGGCGACCGCTACGTCATGCCGGGCCTGTGGGACATGCACGTCCACTTCGGCGGCGGCGAGCCTCTGATCGAAGAGAACGCCGAACTGATGCCGCTGTTCGTCATCAACGGCGTGGTGGCGGTGCGCGACGCGGCGGGCGATCTGGCGCAGCAGGTGCTGGACTGGCGCGACGCGCCGCCGACGGCCGACGCCCCGCGGATCTTCACTTCTGGGCCCAAGATCGAGGGCGTCGCCCCCGTCTGGAAGGGCGTGATCGAGACGGGCAGCGAGGCGGATGTGGACGCGGCGCTCGACCGGCTCCAGGCCCTGCGCGTCGACTTCGTCAAGATCACCGACAACACCCTGACGCCCGAGCTTTTCCTCTACGCCGTGCGCGAGGCGAAGAAGCGGGGCATGAAGACCTCGGCCCACATTCCCGCCAGCATCACCGTGCTGGAGGCCGCCGAGGCGGGCCTGTCGTCGATCGAGCATCTCGACTACGCCATGAAGGCGGGCTCGTGCGATGAGGCGGCCATCGCGGCCGACTATCTGGCGGGCAAATACACCTACGCCCAGACCATGCGGCGCTACGCCGACACCTTCGACGTGGAGACGGCGCGGCGCGTCTATGCGCGGCTGAGGGAGCTGGGCACGGCGGTGTCGCCGACCCTCTACGGCTCGACCACCCTGGCCAATCTGGATCTGGACGACCACTCGCAAGACGAGGGTCTGGCCTATGTCGGGCCGGGCATCCGGGCGACCTATGACTGGCGCATCCAGCGCGCCGCCCAGGCCACGCCGCAGCAGGTCGAGGATCGCCACTTCGTCAAGGACGTGACCGCGCGCACCCTGCCCATGCTGCGCGACGCGGGCGTGACCATCCTGACCGGAACGGACGCGGGCTTCCTCAACTCGTTCAACTATCCGGGCTTCTCGCTGCACGACGAGCTGGAGCTGTACGTCAAGCTGGGCCTGACGCCGCGCGAGGCCTTGATGGGCTCGGTCGTGGACGGGCCGCGCTTCCTGAACCAGGGCGAGCGCTACGGCGCGGTGGCGGCGGGCAAGTCGGCCGACCTGCTGGTGCTGGACGCCGATCCCCTGAAGGACGTCAGCGCCACCCGGGGCGCCGAGGCCGTGGTGCTGCGCGGCCGCCTGATCGATGCGGCCGAACTGGAGCGGATGCGGGCCGAAATCCGCGCTCGGGTCGCGGCGCGCAACGCCAGCTTCACGCCATCGCCGGCGTCCTGATCGGAGCTGGCGCTCAGGCCGCCATGCGCCAGTCTGAGCGGGCGTTGAAGGGCGGAGTGTGGAACTCGTCCCACAAGGCGTCTTCGTTGGTGTAGCGGCTGGTCGAGGCGCTGATCACGTCGACGACCTGTTCCTCCTGACGGTCCCAGATGACGGCCAGGTCGCTCTCCGTTTCGCACGGCACGATCATGTAGCGGTCGGCGAAGGTCTTCTTGGCGGGCTTTTGAACGGTCGGGGTGCGGGCGAAGGCCATGTCGTGATCTCCTGAAGCGAATGCCTCTTGCTGATGATGAGAGGATGCGACAGCATTGCGCCAGTTTCGGACGTATCGCTGTGGAGAAGTTTCTTGCGGCACGACAAGGCGGCGATGGTCATCGACCTGGCGCGGGGCATGGCGGCCAGCGCGGAGGGGCTGACGCTGAATGAAATGGCGGCCCAGCTGAACGTCGGGCGCCGCACGGCCGAGCGGATGCGCGACGCCGTGCTGATGCTGTTCCCCCAAGTCGAGGAGGTGTCCGACCCGCCGACCAAGCGCTGGCGCATCCGCGGCGGGCTTTCGGCTTTTGAACAGGCGCCGACGGCGACCGAGATGCTGGAGCTGACCAAGGCGGCGGCCGCCCTGCGCGCCGCGGGCGAACCCGCGCGGGCGGCGGCGCTGGAAAGCTTGGAGCGCAAGGTGAAGGCGGCGATGCGCTCGACCACATTGAACCGCATGGCGCCGGATCTGGAGGCTCTGGTCCGGGCCGAGACCATCGCCGTCCAGGCCGGGCCGCGCCCCAGCGCCGACGAGACGGTGCTGGCCGAGATTCGCGGCGCGGTGCTGGCCGAGCGGCCGCTGAACTTCATCTACGCCCGGCCCGGCGCTGAGGCGCGCACCCGCACCATGACGCCCTGCGGCCTGATGTTCGGGCGCGCCAACTATCTGGTGGCGGCGGATCGCGAAAGCGGGCGCATCCAGACCTTCCGCCTGGACCGAATGAGCGCGGTCGAGGCGGGCGAGGGCACGGCGCGGCCGCCCGCGGACTTCGACCTGGGCGCCTTCGCCAGCCAGTCCTTCGGCATCTATCAGGACGAGATCGAAGAGGTGGCCCTGCGCATCTCGCCCGAGGGCGCCGCCGAGGCGCGCGGCTGGCGCTGGCACCCGACCCAGACGATCGAGGATCAGGCCGACGGATCGGTCGTGGTGCGGTTCCGCGCCTCGGGGATGCGCGAACTGGCCTGGCACCTGTTCACCTGGGGCGAGCAGGCGACGATCGTGGGGCCGGATCGGCTGAAGGCGGTGATGGGCGAAGCGCTGGCGGCGGCGGGCCGCGCCCTCGAACGGGCGTAAAGCTGAGCAAAGCGTAAGGTGACGGGCGTAAGGCTTGGCCTCTAGCTTTCACCCGTCACCCTCGGGTCAAGCCGAGGATGACGAAGAGTGATGGCGAGAGGGTCGGGAGAGTGAACATGCAGAACGGGAGCCGTGCGTGCGTCTGAAAATCCTGGCCACGGGGGCTGTCGCAGCCGCCCTCCTGCTGACCGCCTGCGCCGCCGCGCCCGCGCCCGGCCCATGGAACGTCGAGGCGGCGCCGCAGGTGACGGTGACGCGGGCCGACGGGCGGCTGACGGTCGACTACCACTTCAACCGCGACGCCGTGGTCTGGGCCTTCATGGACTCGGCCCTGATCGACGAGGTTCGCGAGCCGTGGCGGCCGCGCCAGTGGACGGTCGAGACGCCCGGCGTGGTGATGGAGCGGCGCGGCCACTACGACATCATCCGCAGCGCAAACGGCGGCCCCGTGCCGCGCCATGTCCGTTTCAGCGTCACGCCTCAGGCGGTCGAGCTGGAGGCGGAGTACAAGACTCTCGTCTTTTCGGACGGGGCGGTGGCCTTGCCGACACGGCAGATGGACGTCTTCGCCCTGGGCTCGCCCGAGGCGGCGGCGGCGGTTCCGGCCGATCTGAACGGGGTCAATCTGGATGGCGGACCCTCGCGCGTGACCTGGCGCGACCTGGACGGGCCGGTGCTGTTCAACGGCGAGCGTCACGCCGAACTGACGACGACGGGCGAGCGGTCCTATGTTCTGCTGGGTCAGGCGCGGGTGACCCCGGGCGAAGGGCTGACCACGGTCATGGACCCGAACCTGCCGCCGTGGATCGGCGAGAAGATCCGCGACTTCGCCCCGCGCGTGGGCCAGTTCTACATGCAGCGGCTGGGGCGCCCGGGCGCGGGCGGCGACAAGCCGGTCGTCATGGTGTCGTGGAACGGCCCGACCGAGCGGATGACCAGCATGGGCGGCAGCGTCCTGCCCGGCCTGATCGTCATGTCGTTCGAGGGGACGGGCGTGACCCGTCCGACGGCGGAGATGGAGACGGTGTCCCGTTGGTTCATCGCCCATGAGAGCGCCCACTTCTGGCTGGGGCAGGCGGTGCGCTATGAATTCGCCCGCGACGCGTGGATCACTGAGGGCGGGGCCGACCTGATGGCGGTGCGGGCGCTGAAGGCGCTGGACCCGGCCTATGACGACCGCAAGGCGTTGCAGGAAGAGGTCGACGACTGCGTGACCCTGAGCCAAGGGCGCGGCGTGGCCGGAGCGGCGGAGCGGGGCGAGCACCGCGCCTATTACGCCTGCGGCGCCGTCTTCGCCATGATGGCCGAGGGGGCGCAGAAGCGGCGCGACGGCGGCGACTGGTTCGGCTTCCTGCGGCCCCTGCTGGACGCCAACCGCGGGGATGGCGTGTTGTCCCGCGCCGAATGGCTGAACGCCCTGACGCGGGTGTCGGGCGATCCGACGCTGGCGGCCGACATCGGGCGGATGCTGGATCAGGGGGCGGCCGATCCCGCAGCCGAGATCGCCGATCTGTTCGGCCGCGCGGGCGTGCCGCATCGGGTTGAAGGCGGGCGGATCGTTCTGACGACCTGAGGGGACGAATTGATCAGGCTCAAGGCGCGGAACGGCGGTTTGTGCGTTGATGGGGCGTGTCCTGAAACAGGAGGCCGCCATGCCCTGGACCAGTCTGATCGTGTACGTCGATGACGAAGCCGACAACCCCGCTCGCCTGATCGAGGCCTGCGCCCTCGCCGGCGCGCACGGGGCCCGACTGATCGGGGTGTCCGCTTGCGCACCGGAGACGCCCGTGGCGGACGCCTATGGCGCGGGCATACTGCTGGGCGAGGTGATGGCGGCCCAGCAGGCGCGCAACGAAACCACGCTGAAATCGGCCGAGCAGCGTTTCCGCGCCGCCGTCGAGGCGGCGGGGATCGAAGGCGAATGGCGGGGCGATGTGGGCGATCCCACGGGTCTGATGCTGCGCCACCTGCGGGCGGCGGATGCGGCCCTGGTCGGGCGCGATGCGGGCGGGGTCAGCGCGTGGCGTGCGCCGCATCCGGCGGATCTGGCCATGCGAGCCGGCCGGCCGGTCGTGGTGCTGCCGCCCAGTCCGATCCGATCGATAGTGGATGCTCCGGCGCTGCTGGCCTGGACCGACACGCGCGAGAGCCGACTGGCGGCGCAGGCGGCCCTGCCGCTGCTGAAGCGCGCCGACAGCGTGCGGGTGGTCGAACTGTGCGACCCTGAGGATATCGACGGCGCGCGGATCAGGACGCAGGACGTCGTCCGGTGGCTGGCGGGACATGGCGTCGCCGCCGAGCCCGACGCCCGCGCCCACGACGACCGCTCGGGCGGACGACGCCTGATCGACTGCGCCGAGGAAATGGGCGCCGGGCTGATCGTGGCCGGGGCCTGGGGCCATGCGCGGATGCGGCAATGGATCTTCGGCGGGGTGACGCAGACCCTGCTGACCGAAGCGCCCGTGGCGTTGATGCTGGCGCACTAATCCTTCTCCCCTTGTGGGAGAAGGTGGCGGCCGCAGGCCGACGGATGAGGGGTGTTTGCGCCTGCATCGGCCGTTGATGCTCGTCTCGTAGAAACGGCCAGCCGCCCCATCGACACCCCTCATCCGGTCCTCGCGGACCACCTTCTCCCACAAGGGGAGAAGGAAAATTATGCGAACGGATACGGGCTCACCGACTTCGACCAGTCGTCGACCGTCAGCGCCCGCCCCACCGGCGGCGCGGCGCGTTCGGCGCAGGGGTGGCGTTCGCACAGGCGGCAGGCCGGTCCGATGGGCGTGACCTCCGGCTTCTGAAGGTCCAGACCGCGCGCATAGATCAGGCGGTGGGCGTGTTTCAGTTCGCAGCCCAGGCCGATGGCCAGGTCGTGGCCCTCGGTGAAGGCGTCCTGGCCCTGACGATCCACGGTGCGGGCCAGGGTGAACCAGCGACCGCCGTCCGGCGTCTCGATGATCTGGGTGACGATGCGGCCCGGCGTTCGGAAGGCCGAGTGCAGCCGCCAGCGCGGGCAGGCGCCGCCGAAGCGCGAGAAGGGAAAGGCGCCCGAGGCGTATCGCTTGGACACGTTCCCCGCCTGATCCACCCGCATCAGGAAGAAGGGCACGCCGCGCGCCGTCGGCCGCGACAGGGTGGTCAGCCGGTGCGCCGCCTGCTCGAAACCGACGCCGAAGCGGGCCTGCAGCCGGGACAGGTCATAGCCGGTTTCCTCGGCCGCGCGCTGGAAGGCGCCGTAGGGCATCAGCACGGCGGCGGCCAGGGTGTTGGTCAGCGAGGCCTTGAGCAGGTTGCGCGTCGGGGCGTCGGGAGCGTTCGCCGCCTCGGTCAGGGCCTGAAGTTCGGCGCCGTGCTCCATCAAGGCCAGTTGATTGGCGACGGCGAAGGCGCGCGACGACGGGCCCAGCGCGTCGGACAGCAGCAGCCGCCCCCGGTGCGGGTCGAAGCGGCGGGTCCACTCGACCATGACCTCGGCGGGCAGGGTGCGGACCGTCAGGCCGTGGCGCGCGAACAGGCGCGCGCGGGCCAGACCTTCAAAGCCTTCGTCGGGGCCGGGGGCCTCGGCGCGCAGGGCCTCGTGCAGGGCCTCGCCCAGGGCGTCGAGCTCGGGAAAGTGGTTGTGGCGGGCCTGGACGTATTCGCGCACCCATTCGGACGGGCTGTCGGTCGGAGCCGCGCCGCCGCCGGCCTCGGTCTCGGCCCGGTCGCGCACGCGGCGGTCGGAGAAGGCGCGATAGAGGCGCAGGATGGCGTCGGCGGCGGCGGGCTGATCCTCGGCCAGTTGCATGATCTCGTGACGCGGCACGGCTAGCCCCTGAAACAGGGGATCGGCGAAGACTTCGGACAGTTCCGCCTCCGACGCCGGGCCGCCGGACTGGCCGAGGTTGCGCAGGTCGACGTCGTAGGTTTCGGCCAGACGCAGCAGCAACTGGGCCGAGACGGGGCGCTGGTTGCGCTCGATATGGTTCAGATAGGAGGGCGAGACGCCCAGGTCCGCCGCCATCGCTGTCTGCGACAGGCCAAGGTCGCGCCGCAGCCGCTTGAGGCGGCCGCCCAGGAACAGCTTGCGATCAGCGGCGGCGCTCATGGCGCGATCATGTCACATCATGACTTCGTTGCAAGGGTCATGATGTGACTGGTTGACTTGAATCTCGCGACTGGTGGTGTGTCATTCGTGACGACGGCGTGTTTAGCTCTTTGAGACAGCGGCTGCGGCCGCGCCTTATCGAGACCGAGACGAACATGACGACCTTCGCCGATCTGGTTCCTTCGCCCGCGGGCCGTTTCGACGGCATTGAGCGCCCTTACTCGCCGGAGGACGTTCTGCGTCTGCGCGGCTCGGTGCCGGTCACCCATACGCTGGCCGAACGCGGCGCCAACCGTTTGTGGGAGCTGCTGCACAGCGAGCCCTACATCAACGCCCTGGGCGCTGTGACCGGCAACCAGGCGATGCAGATGGTCCGCGCGGGCCTGAAGGCCATCTATCTGTCGGGCTGGCAGGTCGCGGCCGACGCCAATACGGCCGGGGCCATGTACCCGGACCAGTCGCTGTATCCGGCCAACGCCGCGCCGGAACTGTGCCGCCGCATCAACCGCACCCTGCAGCGCGCCGACCAGATCGAGCACGCTGAGGGCGGCGCCAGGCGTGAATGGTTCGCCCCCATCGTCGCCGACGCCGAGGCCGGTTTCGGCGGGCCGCTGAACAGCTTTGAGATCATGAAGGCCTTCATCGAGGCGGGCGCCGCGGGCGTCCATTTCGAGGACCAACTGGCCAGCGAGAAGAAGTGCGGTCACCTGGGCGGCAAGGTGCTGATCCCGACCCAGGCGCACGAGCGCAACCTGATCGCGGCGCGTCTGGCGGCCGACGTCTGCGGCACGCCGACCCTGACGGTGGCTCGCACCGACGCCGAGTCGGCCCAACTGATCACGTCGGACATCGACGAGCGGGACCATCCCTTCATCGACCGCGAGAACCGCACGCCCGAGGGCTTCTATCGCCTGAAGCCAGGCACGGGTCTGGACCACTGCATCGCGCGCGGCCTGTCCTACGCCAAATACGCCGACCTGCTGTGGTGGGAGACTTCGCACCCCGATCTGGACGACGCCAAGACGTTCGCCGAGGCGATCCAGAAGGAGCATCCGGGCAAGCTGATGGCCTACAACTGCTCGCCCTCGTTTAATTGGGAAGCCAAGCTGGACAAGGACACCATCGCCAAGTTCCAGCGCGAACTGGGGGCCATGGGATACAAGTTCCAGTTCGTCACCCTGGCGGGCTTCCACAGCCTGAACAACGGGATGTTCGAGCTGGCCAGCGGCTATCGCGATCGCGGCATGGCGGCCTATTCGGAGCTGCAACAGCGCGAGTTCGCCAATGAGGCGACCGGCTACACCGCCACGCGCCACCAGCGCGAGGTCGGCACCGGCTATTTCGACGACGTCGCCACGGTCATCTCTTCCGGCCAGTCCTCGACCACGGCCCTGAAGGACTCCACCGAAACCGCCCAGTTTCACGCCGCCTGAGTTCCAGACTTCACAGGAAAGGAAACCCTATGGAACCGTTGACCAGACCACAGGCCATCATCGACTTCTGTCTGGCCCCGCTGGGGCTCGACGGATCAGGCGAGGGCGAGCGAGAGGCGCGCCGCCGTCTGGAGCACGTCATCAGGACGTTCCAGTCCAAGGCCGCCCGGCCGCTGAGCGTGGATTTCTCGTCTATGCCCAGCCAGGTCATCAATGAAGCGGCGCACGGCTACGAATAGGGGCTGTCGCCATTGACTGTAGGCGATCTCAGGCCGCGGCTTCCGCGGCCTGAGGCGTTTGCGCGGTCAGCTCGGCGACAGTGGAAAGCAGCGTCTCGACGCTGAACGGCTTGGCCATATGCCGGTCGGCGCCGGCGACCAGAGCCTGCTCCAGATGTTCCGGCAAGGCGTTGGCCGTCAGCATGACGATGGGCGTGGGCGTAAGGCCAAGGACCGCCTCATGCAGGCGGATTTCACGCACGGCGGTCACGCCGTCCATGACGGGCATCTGCATGTCCATCAGCACCAGATCGAAGGTCTGGGCCCTATAGGTCTCGACCGCTTCGGCGCCGTTCTCGACGGAGACCAGGTCGACGAGGGACGGGTCGAGGATCAGTTCGACCACCCTGCGGTTTGTGGGGTGATCATCGGCGGCGAGGATGCGCAGGCGGCGCGGGGCCGGGTCGCAAGCCTGCGGCTCGCAGGCCTGCGGCAGGGAGGCGGGCGCGGCGGTATCGGGCGCGGCGACCTCGCGCCACGGCAGGGTCAGGATGAAGGCGGCGCCCGCGCCCGGTTCGCTCTCGCAGTCCAGGTCGCCGCCCATCATGGCCGCCAGATCGCGGGAAATCGCCAGCCCCAGGCCGGACCCGCCATAATGGCGGGTGATGTCCCCGTCGGCCTGTTCAAAGCGGTTGAACAGGCGATCGCGAGTTGGAGCGTCAAAGCCGATGCCGGTGTCCTGCACGACGAAGCGCAGGGTCTGAGGCCCCTGCGCCGGGGCGGCGTCGACGGTCAGGCTGACGAAGCCGGAGGTTGTGAATTTGACCGCATTGGAGACCAGATTGGTCAGCACCTGTTTCAGTCGAACGGGGTCTCCCATGACCCAGGCGCGGGCTTCGGGCGCCACCTCGACGATGAACTGCAGGCCCTTGTCGCGCGCGGCGGCGGCGTAGAGCAGGGCGGCTTCTTCGACGACGCGGGCCAGATCAAAGGCTTCCTCCTTCAGGTCCAGCCGTCCGGACTCGATCCGGGCCAGGTCCAGAATGTCGCTGAGCAGGGTCTGCAGGGTGCGGCTGGACGACTGGACCAGGTCCAGCATCTCATGCTGGGCGGCGCTCAGTTCCGTTCGCGCCAGCGCCTGGGCCACGCCGATGACGCCGTTAAGGGGCGTGCGGATCTCGTGGCTCATATTGGCCAGGAAGCGGCTCTTGGCGCGGTTGGCGGTTTCGGCGGCGTCGCGCGCCTCCGCCAGGGCTTCGGCGCTGCGGATCATGTCGGTGATGTCCGAACAGACGGTGACCAGGCCGCCGCCGGTGGTGCGACGGTCCTGGACGCGCAGCCATCGATCGCCGACCTGAAGCTCGCGCGGGCCCTGTGGATTGCGGCGTTGGGCCAGTCGTTCGGCGGCCCAGGCGCGTTCGCGGCCGACAGCCTCGGGATAGACGCCCGCCTTCAGGCCGATGTCGAGAAGTTCTTCAAACGAGACGCCGACTTTCAACGCGCTGGTTAGATGCGGGCTGATATCCAGATACCGCTGGTTCCAGATTTGCAGCCGGTCGTCGGCGTCATAGACGCCCAGACCGTCGGGCATGGCGTGAATCGCCTCCAGCACCTGCCCCAGCACGCTGCGGCGCGACCACCACATCATGCCGGTCAGGAAGGCGGCGATCAGCACCGTCAGGCCGACGCCGATCATCGTCCACAGGCCGATGAGCCGGGCCGAGGCGGCGGCTTCGGGCAGCAGCACGCCGGGCGCCGGGGTGACGGCGGCTGCGCTCATGCCGACGAAATGCAGCCAGCAGACGCCCAGCGCCGCAATGCCGGTTCCGCCCGCCAGCGCCCGCCAGTCGCGCCATGAGGGCAGGAAGGCGATGGAGGCGAAAATGGCGACCCCGCCGGCGACGGCCGCTATCGCCAGAGGCAGGTTCCAGACAATGACGGCGCCGGACAGGCGCACGGCGTCCATGCCCACGAAATGCATGGCGGCGACGCCGAAACCTGCGGTCACCGCTGGAAGGAGGCCGCCCGGCGCGCGGCGTCCCAAGGTGAAGATTGAACGGTGGCGCGAACCCAGGGCTGCGAAACCCAGGCTGATGCTGGCGCCCAGAGCCAGGATGATGACGGCCAGCGACAACAGCGTTTCGGCCGGGTCGTAGCGCACCGGCACGCCGGCGTCATAAGCCTGCATGGCGATGAAATGGGTGCTCCACACTCCCAGGCCGCCCACCAGCGCCGCCGCCGCCATGTAGGGCAGGCGCGAGCGCCGCGCCACGCGACGCGCCCGGTCGGCCAGCACGAAGGCGGTCGCCAGACTGAACAGGCAGACCAGTATGGCGACCGGGAGCAGGCGCCAGTCGTGATCATTGACGAGGCAACTGATGACGGTCCTCATGGCCTGTGTTCCGCTTGCTCCGAAAACTGTTGAAAAATCCGCCGTAAATCCGTGAAGAAACGCCGTTAGTGTCGTTTGACGTCGTGCGACTCGGCGCCCCCAAGTCCAGCATCCTAACGTCGGTCTGCTGAAGAATGAGATAACGTCGATCACCATGCCTTATGAGCATCCGCTATCACCCGTAGCCCCTACGGCGACGTCCCGGCTCTGGACGGCGGGCGCCAGCGGCGGCGTGGCGGTCCTGGTCATGGCGGTGCTGGCGGTGATGAAGCCGGAATTGGCCGGTTGGCTGGCGGCGGGCGCGGCGGCGGTGATTCTGGCGACCTGGCTGGTCAACCGGACGCCCCCGGCGCCGGTGGATATTTCCGAGCTGGACGGCGGCGCCGTGGACCTGGGGCCGGACGCGGCTTTGCTGGGCGATGTGTTCGAAGCGCTGGACGATCCTCTGTTCATCATCAGCGGCGGCGAGGCGGACGATATCGCCGGGCGCCGCATCGCCCTGGCCAATGCTGCGGCGCGCGAACTGTTTCGGCTGGGCGGGACCGGCGCGGGGCTGCTGGTCTCGGTGATCCGCGAGCCGCGCGTTCTGGAAGCGGTGGATGACGCCCTGTTCGAGGGTGTGGCGGGGGCGGTGGAATATGTCGGCGGCGGCGCTCAGGAACGGCACTGGCGCGCCCTGATCCGGCCGCTTCCCGCGCGCGAGGCGAACGACTGGGGCGGCGGCGCCCTGGCCCTGCTGGCCCTGCGCGACGAGACCGACGTGCGGCGCATGGAGAAGATGCGCGTAGACTTCCTGGCCAACGCCAGCCACGAATTGCGGACCCCTCTGGCCTCGCTGTCAGGCTTCATCGAGACGCTGAAGGGCCACGCCAAGGACGACCCCAAGGCGCGCGACAAATTCCTCGACATCATGGCGGTGCAGGCCGACCGGATGCGGCGTCTGGTGGCCGACCTGCTGTCGCTGAGCCGGATCGAACTGAACGAACACATCGCGCCGCTGGGCCGGGTCAATCTGGCGCGGGCGACGGCTGACGTGGTCGATGCGGTCAGCGTCATCTCGCGCGAGCGCCAAGTGACGATCAAGGCGGAACTGCCGCACGGCGGCTCCGCCGTGACCGGCGACCGGGACGAGATCGCCCAGGTGGTGCAGAACCTGATCGACAACGCCCTTAAGTACTCCAGCGCGGGCGGAACCATAGAGGTCGGCATCGAGATCGACCGCACGCTGGACGAGGCCATGTCGAGCCGGATGGCCGAGGGCAACCGCCTGTCGCTGGCCACGCCGGACCGCGAGGCCGGGCAGCGCTACGCCGTGGTCACCGTACGCGATCACGGGCCAGGGATGGCGCGCGAGCATCTGCCGCGCCTGACCGAGCGCTTCTATCGTGTCGAGGGACAGAAAAGCGGCGATCGTCAGGGCACGGGCCTGGGCCTGGCCATTGTCCGGCACATCATCATTCGCCACCGAGGCGGCCTGTCTGTGGACAGCGCGCCGGGACAGGGGGCTATCTTTGCGGCCTGTTTCCCGCTGGCTCCGACCTCTGAAAGCTGACGGAAGCGAAGGAAATCCGGGCGTTTGCGGATTCACCGTCACAGGACTGCGACATGACGGACCTGCGCCGTAACATAACTGTCATCCAGCCGTCTTAATCCGCTGACGTATCGCAGGCAGTTTCCCGGCCGAAACGCACCGCGCCCGGCGCGTTTGTCGATTCCTGCGCTGATCGGACCGGATGATCTGGATTTTCCTGCTGCTGCTGATCGCCTTCGTCGTCATGGCCTATGTGGCCGGGCGGGCGCTGGCCGTGCGTCGGAGCCGAGGCGCGAAGTCGCATTCGCGGCCTGGCCAACATGGGCTTTACGCCCTGATCTGGGTCGGGGCGCCGGCGCTGGCCATGCTGATCGCCGCCTCGGTCTTCTCGACCTCGATCGAGCAGCAGATGATGCGGGCGGGCGCGCCGGACAGCGTCGCTCAGCTTGAGCCCTTCCGCCGCGAGGCCTTCTTCGCCGACGCCCGCCTGGTCGGGGCGGGGCAGGAGGCGCGCCAGATCTGGCCCGCGCCCTACGCCGAGGAGCTGCCGGCCGAGGGCCGTCGCGCCCACCGCATCGCCGCGACCCTGAGCTGGGGCGGGGGCGTCGCCGCCCTGATCGCCGCGGTGCTGGGCGGCCTGTTCGTCTTCACCCGCATCCGCCCGGACCTGCGCGCGCGCAACAAGGTCGAGGGCTGGATCACCGGCGTCCTGTTCGCCTGTTCGGCGGTGGCGGTGCTGACGACGCTGGGCATCATCTTCTCGCTGGTGATCGATTCGCTGCGTTTCTTCAGCATGGTGCCGATCACCGAGTTCCTGTTCGGGACCAAGTGGAGCCCGCAGATCGCCATTCGCGCCGATCAGGTCGGATCGTCGGGCGCCTTCGGGGCCGTGCCCCTGTTCGCAGGCACCTTCCTGATCATGCTGATCGCGATGGCGGTGGCGGCGCCGATCGGCCTGTTCTCGGCCGTCTACCTGTCGGAGTATTCGGGGCGTAAGACCCGCGCCCTGGTCAAGCCTGCGCTTGAGGTTCTCGCGGGCGTGCCGACCGTGGTCTACGGCTTCTTCGCCGCCCTGACCGTGGGACCGGCTCTGCGCGTTTTCTTCAACGGCATTGGCGACCTGCTGATCGGCGGGCCGTTGAACGGCCTCGGCGTCTACCTGTCGCTGGTGCAGAACCAGATGGCTCTGGTGGCGGGGGCGGTCATGGGGATCATGCTGATCCCCTTCGTCAGCTCCCTGTCCGACGACATCCTGAACGCCGTGCCGCAGTCCCTGCGCGACGGGTCCTACGCCATGGGCGCCACCAAGTCCGAGACGGTCAAGAAGGTGCTTCTGCCCGCCGCCCTGCCGGGCATCGCCGGCGCCCTGCTGCTGGCCGTGTCGCGCGCCATCGGCGAGACCATGATCGTGACCATGGCGGCGGGCCTGGCCGCCAATCTGACCCTGAACCCGCTGGAGACGGTCACCACGGTCACCGTCCAGATCGTCACCCTGCTGACCGGCGACCAGGAGTTCAACAGTCCCAAGACGCTGGCCGCCTTCGGCCTGGGCCTGACGCTGTTCGTCGTCACCCTGCTGCTGAACATCGTCGCCATGCGTATCGTGCAAGCCTACCGGGAACAGTATGACTGACGCGGCTTCCCCCATGACCGGCGTCAGCCCGCGCACCCAGCGCCTGAAGGCCCGGCTGCGCGCCCGCTATGCGCGCGAGACGCGCTTCCGCTGGTACGGCCGTGCGGCCATCGGCGTGGCGCTTGCCTTCCTGGTGATCCTGCTCGGCAGCATCGTCACCCAGGGCTACACCGCCTTCTACGCCCACACCGTGACCCTGCCGGTCTATATGGATCCGGCGCGGATCGACCGTTCCTATCCGCAGGGCGCCAATTTCGAGCAGATCGTCGCCGAGCAGCAGATCCGCCGCCTGGGCGTTCAGGACGACGATCAGGGGACCAGAGCCTCGGCTATGAAGGCCCTGCTGTCTTCGGAACTGAAGTTCCAGGCCGCCAAGATGATCGCGCGCCAGCCCAGCCTGCTGGGCCAGACCGTGCCCGTCGCCGCCCCGCTGTCTGACGACGCCGAGATGTATCTGAAGGGCAAGATCACCCGCGATCAGCCCGAGGACCAGCGCCGCGTCTCCGATGCGCAGATGGACTGGCTGGACAAGATGAAGGCCTCGGGCGCCATCCGCGCCCACTTCAACTCCGCCCTGTTCACCAAGGGCGACTCGACCCAGCCGGAACTGGCGGGCCTGCTGGGCGCCGTGGTCGGTTCGGCCCTGATGCTGATGGTGACGGCCCTGATCGCCATTCCGGTCGGCGTCGGCGCCGCCGTCTGGCTGGAGGAATATTCGCCGCGCAACCGCATCACGGCGATCATCGAGGTCAACATCAACAATCTGGCCGCCGTGCCGTCCATCGTCTACGGCCTGCTGGGTCTGGCGCTGTTCATCAACTTCCTGCACCTGCCCAGGGCCAGTCCGCTGGTCGGGGGTCTGGTGCTGGCGCTGATGGCTCTGCCGACCATCATCATCGCCACCCGTTCGTCGCTGAAGGCGGTGCCGCCGTCGATCCGCGAAGCGGCCCTGGCCATGGGCGCCAGCCGCACCCAGACGGTGTTCGGCCACGTCCTGCCGCTAGCCATGCCCGGCGTGATGACCGGCGCGATCATCTCCATGGCCCACGCCCTGGGCGAGACGGCGCCCCTGCTGCTGATCGGCATGATCAGTTTCGTGCCGGGCGTGCCGCACGCCATCGACGAGCCCGTCGGCGCCCTGCCGTCGCTGATCTACATCTGGGAGAACGCCTCCGAGCGCGCCTTCCATGAACGGACGGCGGCCGCCATCCTTGTCCTTCTCGCCTTCATGATCGTCATGAACGCCGCCGCAGTCCTGCTGCGCCGTCGCTTCGAACGCCGGTGGTAAATCCTATGAAGTCCCCCATCCTCCGCGCTCCCGAAGGCGCCTCGAACGGCGGCGCCTCCGAGCCCGCCACCCTGACGACCGCGCCGACGGTCGGCGCCCACGCCTCGGCGCCGCTGGGGCCCATCAAGATCGCCGCGCGCGACGTCAGCGTCTTCTACGGCGACAAGCAGGCTCTGTTCGACGTCTCGCTGGACATCCCGGACAAGACGGTGACGGCGCTTATCGGGCCGTCGGGTTGCGGCAAGTCGACCTTCCTGCGGACGATGAACCGCATGAACGACACCATCCCTGGCGCCCGCGTGACCGGCCGCATCGAGATGGACGGCGGCGATATCAATGACCGCAAGATCGATCCGGTGCTGCTGCGCGCCCAGGTCGGCATGGTGTTCCAGAAGCCGAACCCCTTCCCCAAGACCATCTATGAAAACGTCGCCTACGGGCCCAAGATTCATGGTCTGGCCTCGTCCAAGGCCGAGATGGACGAGATCGTGCAGAAGGCGCTGAAGCGCGCGGGCCTGTGGGACGAGGTCGCCGACCGCCTGCACTCGCCGGGCACCGGCCTGTCGGGCGGTCAGCAGCAGCGCCTGGTCATCGCCCGCGCCATCGCGGTCGAGCCCGAAGTCATCCTGATGGACGAGCCCTGCTCGGCGCTGGACCCGATCGCCACGGCCAAGATCGAGGAACTGATCGACGAACTGCGCGAACGCTACTGCATCGTCATCGTCACCCACTCCATGGCCCAGGCGGCCCGCGTGTCGCAGCGCACGGCCTTCTTCCACATGGGCAAGCTGGTCGAGACCGGCGACACCGAAGAGATCTTCACCAACCCGCGCGAGCGGCGCACGCTCGACTACATCACCGGCCGCTTCGGCTGAGGACGCCACGATGAACCAGCATACGGTCAAGGCTTACGGCGACGAACTGAACCAGCTAACGGCCGAGGTGGTCCGCATGGGCGGCCTGGCCGAGGCCCAGGTGGCGGACGCCATCGAATCCGTCGCCCGCCGCGACGTGGCGTTGGCCAGGGCGGTGGTCGAGCGCGACAGCCGCCTGGACGCCCTGCATCGCGACATCGAGAAGAAGGCGATCCGCCTGATCGCCCTGCGTCAGCCGGTCGCCAGCGACCTGCGCCGCACGCTGGGGGCGATGAAGCTGGCCTCGGACCTGGAGCGGACCGGCGATCTGGCCAAGAACATCGCCAAGCGGGCGCTGATCCTGGCCGAGGCCGAGCCGATGCAGCCGCTGACCCGCTCCATCGAGCGGATGGGGCGGCTGGTGTCGAACCGCCTGCGCGACGTGCTGGACGCCTATACGGCCTCGGAGATCGAGCGCGCCCTGTCGGTCTGGCAGACCGACGACGAGGTGGACGAGCACTACAACGCCCTGTTCCGCGAACTGCTCACCTACATGATGGGCGACCCGCGCACGATCACGGCCTGCACCCACCTGCTGTTCATGGCCAAGAACCTGGAGCGGATCGGCGACCACGCGACCAATATCGCCGAGACGGTCCACTATGAGATCACCGGCGAGGAAATGCTGGGCGAACGGCCCAAGGCCGTGCCCGGCCCCGGCGAAGAACCGACGCCGACCCCGCATCTGTCTGCGTCTCCCGACGCGGCGGACGACTGATCCCCCTACATCGCTGACGACTTCGACGAACCGGAGAGGCTGACGTGCAACCCTATATCCTGGTGATGGAAGACGAGGACGCCCTGGCCACCCTGCTTCAGTATAATCTGGAGAAGGAAGGCTATGACGTGGCCGTCGCCTCGGACGGCGAGGAGGGGATGCTGCAGGTCGAGGAGCGCACCCCCGACCTGATCCTGCTGGATTGGATGCTGCCCAAGCTGTCGGGCATCGAGGTCTGCCGCCGCATCCGCGGCCGGGCCGAGACGCGCAACCTGCCGATCATCATGCTGACCGCGCGCGGCGAGGAGACGGACCGCGTGCGCGGCCTGGACACCGGCGCCGACGACTATATGACCAAGCCCTTCTCGATGACGGAGCTGACCGCGCGCATCCGCGCCGTGCTGCGTCGCATCCGCCCGGGCCTGGCCGACGACCGGGTTAACCACGCCGACATCATCATGGACCGCGTCGCCCACCGCGTCAGCCGTGCGGGTCGCGAGGTGCACCTGGGGCCGACGGAGTTCCGCCTTTTGGATCACTTCCTGAAACATCCGGGCCGGGTGTTCAGCCGTGAGCAGCTTCTGGATGCGGTCTGGGGCTCGGACGTCTATGTCGAGGCCCGCACGGTGGACGTCCACGTCGGCCGCCTGCGCAAGGCGCTGAACGTCGAAGGCACGGTCAACCCGATCCGCACCGTACGCTCGGCGGGCTATTCGCTGGATCTGAATAACTGACCCGAGCCCTCTTCCTCCCCGGGACGGAGAGGGAGAGGCGTGGCGCTTCCGTCAGCCGGTGATCTCTTCCGGGTCGATGTCATAAACGGCCGAGCAATATTCGCACGTCACGCGGATCTTGCCGTCGTCCTCGACCATCTCGGCGCGTTCTTCCGTCGGGAAGGATTGCAGCACGGTGGCGATACGGTCCTTCGAGCAGCGGCAGACCGCGGCCAGCGCCTTGGCGCCTTCCAGCCGCACGCCGTCCTCGTGGAACAAGCGATACAGCAGGGTCTCGGCGCTGATGGTCGGGTCGATCAGCTCGTCGTCGCCCAGGGTGGCGAACAGGGCGCGGGTGCGCTCCCACACCTCCTCGGTCGAGCCGCGCGACTCGTCGCCGGCGATGACCTGGATCATCGCCCCGCCGGCGCGCCAGGATCGGCCCTGGTCCGTCTCGACCTCGCCGACGGCCAGGCGCACCTTGGTCGGCACCTGCTCGGACTGGGAGAAATAGTGTTCGGCGCACAGCGACAGGCTTTCGCCCTCGATGGGGGTTACGCCTTGGGTGCGTTCAAAGTCGGCGCCGCGATCCACCGTCATGATGAAGACGCCGCCGCCCAACAGGGTCTTGGCGCCCGGACGTGCGAAGCCTTCGGCGGCCTTGGCCACTTCTTCAGGATCGAAGCGGCAGAAGCCGCGCAGATGCCCGTCGGTGCCGTAGTCGGCCACGACATAGCGCACCGGGCCGTCGCCCTGGGCCTGAACGATCAGGCGGCCGTCGAACTTCAGCGCCGAGCCGACGATGGCCGCCAGCACGCAGGCCTCGCCCAGCAGGGCGGCGACCGGTTCCGGATAGGCGTGGGCCGACAGCACCTTGTCGATCGCCTCGCCCAGGCGGACCAGGCGGCCGCGCACCGGCCAGCCTTCGATCTGGAAGGCGGCGGCGAAGTCGTCCGTGGGGGCGGCGATGGGGGCGTCGGGCGCGTGATCGGTCACGGCGAAAATCCTGCAAACTGTCGGAAGCGGCGCAACATAGGGAGGCCAAGGCCGCTTGGTAAGGGGAGGGCGTGTCGCTCACGCCACGCGCCGGCGCGGTTCGTCAGGCTTGACCGGGACCATGGAACTCTTTGTGCTGAAGCTCGCTCCCTTAGCTGAAAAAGCCCTTCCCTTCCCATCCGCCTACATGAGGTCTGACATGATGGATCATGAGTTCAACGTCGTGGACGAGGTCCGCAAACACCCTGGGATCGTGGCGGGCGTAGTGGCTGTGCTGGCGGGCGTGGGTCTGGCGACGATCTTGCTGAATCAGCGCAACGGCCCGACGCGCTATGAGCGGATCAAGACCCGCATCGACCCGCGCGGCTGGTTCGACGCCGAGGCCCTGCGTCATCGCTTCGACGACATCGCGCGCGGCGTGCGCCACGGGGCTGATGATTTGAACCATCGCGCCGCCGACATGGGCGGCCACGCCCATGAACGGGCCGGCCGCTTTGGCGCTGAGGCTCGCGAACGGGCCGACCAATGGTATCGCCTGGCCAAGAAGAAGTCGCGCCGCCCGATGCGCCGCTACACCAAGCAGGCGCGCCGCTACGCCGAAGACGCCGGCGACTTCGCCCGCGACTACGCCAAGGAGGGCGGCGCCCTTCTGGCCGTCGCCACTATCGCCGCCGTGATCGGCGCGGCCGCGCTGGAAAGCCGTCGCAAGGGGTGACGCGAGAGCGGCTAAGCCGGCTTTCACCGTTAGGTGGAAAAATCATGCGGAAAGGGGCGCTGCGGTGCCCCTTTTTATTGCTGCGGATGCGAAGAGGGGCTAGAGCCCGCGCATGATCTCGCCTGTCTTCATCTTCGACTTCGATTCCACCCTGGTTCGCATCGAGACGCTGGAGGCTCTGGCCGACCTGGCGCTCAAGGACGCCCCGGACGCCGCCGAGCGCAAGGCCCGGATCGCCGCCTTGACCGACGACGCCATGAACGGCCGCATCGGCTTTGGCGAGGCGCTGAAGCAGCGACTGGATCTGCTGGCTCTGCGTCGTGAACACGTCGAGGCCCTGACCGATCGGATTCTGGACGAGGCGACGGTCTCCATCCGCCGTAACGTCGACTTCTTCCAGCGCAACGCCGAGCGCATCTACATCCTGTCCGGCGGTTTCCGCGAGGTGATCGCGCCCCTGGCCGAGCGGCTGGGCGTGGCCGCCGACCATGTGCTGGCCAACGACCTGATCTATGACGACGAAGACCGGGTGACGGGCGTGGATACGGCCAACCCCCTGTCGCGCGAGAACGGCAAGCCCGAGGTCATCCGCGCGCTCCAGCTGGAAGGTCCGGTTGTCATGGTCGGCGACGGCTGGACCGACGCCGAGGTCAAGATTCAGGGCGCGGCCGACCGCTTCTACGCCTTCACCGAGATCGTCAGCCGCGCCAAGGTGGTCGAGGCCGCCGACGCCGTCGCCTCCTCGCTGGACGAGGTGCTCTACGCCGAGGGCGTGGCCGGGCGCTGGTCTTACCCGCGCAACCGCATCCGCATGTTGCTGCTGGAGAACGTCCACCCCGCCGCCGTCGAGCGGCTGGAGGAGGCGGGCTATACCGTCGAGACGGTGAAGGGCGCGCTGGACGAGGACGACCTGATCGAGGCGATCAAGGGCGTGCACGTCCTGGGCATCCGGTCCAAGACCAACGTCAGCCGCAAGGTGCTGGACGCGGCGGACCGCCTGATGGCCGTGGCGGCATTCTGCATCGGCACTAACCAGGTCGACCTGGACGCAGCGGCGGACAAGGGCGTGGCGGTGTTCAACGCGCCCTATTCCAACACCCGCTCGGTGGTCGAACTGGCCATCGGCATGATGATCGTCCTGATGCGCGACGTGACGGACAAGTCGCGCGAGATGCACAAGGGCAAGTGGAACAAGTCCGCGACCGGTTCGCGCGAAGTGCGCGGCAAGACGCTGGGCATCGTCGGCTACGGCGCCATCGGCAGCCAGTTGTCGGTGCTGGCCGAGAACCTGGGCATGCGAGTGCTGTTCTACGACCTGTCCGAGCGGCTGGCGCTGGGCAACGCCCGTCGGATGCGCTCGCTGGACGCTTTGCTGGCCGAGGCGGACGTGGTGACGCTGCACGTCGACGGCCGCAAGGAAAACACCGCCATCATCGGGGCCGATCAGTTCGCCAGGATGAAGCCGGGCGCCCTGTTCCTGAACCTGTCGCGCGGCCATGTGGTAGATGTCGACGCTATGGCGGCGGCGCTGAAGTCCGGCCGTCTGGGCGGAGCGGCGGTCGACGTCTTCCCCGAGGAGCCGCGCACCAACGCCGACCCGTTCGACAGCCCGCTGATCGGTCTGGACAAGACCATCCTGACTCCGCACATCGGCGGCTCGACCGAAGAGGCGCAGGAAGCCATCGCCGAGTTCGCGGCAGAGCGTCTGCTGGGCTATCTGAACCGGGGCGACACGACCTTCTGCGTCAACCTGCCGAACGTGCAACTGGCCGAGGTGAGCCGCGCGCACCGTCTGCTCCACATCCACAGGAACCAGCCGGGCGTGCTGGCCGAACTGAACCGCGCGCTGTCGGATGCGGGCCTGAACATTCTGGGCCAGCACCTGAAGACGGACGAGCGCACCGGCTATGTCATCACCGACGTGGACCGCGACTATGACCGCGAGGCGTTGACGGCGCTGAAGCAGCTTCCGGGCACGATCCGCTTCCGCCGATTGCACTGATCATCGATCACCTTCCCCAGGGGCATCTTGCGTCCTGAGAAAAGCGGCGCAGAGTGCGGTTTAACGGCCGCATACTGACGGTCGATGGGAGGGATTGCGATGACTCGTCTTCTTCGCGGAGCGGCGCTGGCCGCCCTGAGCCTGGCCGCCGTGTCTGTCGCCGGGGCCGCCTCGGCCCAGAGCTACAGCCGTCTGGTGGTGTTCGGCGACAGCCTTTCGGACAACGGCAACCTCTATCTGGCGACCGGCGGATCGACGCCGGCCTCGCCGCCCTATGGCGCGGGGCGATTCTCCAACGGTCCGGTCTTTACCGAACGGCTGGGCTTCAACGCCGCCAACTTCATGGGCCCTGTGACGGGCAGCATCAACTACGCCTTCGGCGGCGCGCGCACGGACAGCCAGGCTCAACCCCTGGGGATGCGGCTGCAACTGGCCCAGTATCTGCAGCGCGGCGGGACGTTCGGCGCGAATGATCTGGTCAGCGTCCTGGGCGGGGCGAACAACATCTTCCAGGGGCTGCCCGCGGCCGGGGCCTCGACCAATCCGACCGGCGCCATTACGCCCGTGGCCCTAGGCGCTGCGTCAGACATGAACTTCATCGTCAATAGCATCGCCCAGGCGGGAGCGGGGACGGTGCTGGTCACCAACCTGCCCAAGCTCAGTCTGACGCCGCAGTTCCGGGCCACGCCGGCCGCGCCGCTGGCGGATTTCGCCGTCACGACCTTCAACGGCGCCCTGCTGACCGGGCTGAACGCAACGGCGGCGGCGAGGCCGGGGACCAACATCATCCTGATGGACCTGTTCAAGGTCGGCGATGTGATTTCCGGCAACCCCAGCGCCTTTGGCGTGTCGAACGTGACGCAGGCCTGCTTCAACGGCGTGACCGTGTGCTCTAACCCTGACTCCTACTTCTATTTCGACGGAGTGCATCCGACGGCCAAGGGGCATGAGCTGATCGCGCGGCTGGCGAACGACTACCTCTACTACGGCGACTTGGGCAGCCAGACGGCCGTGCTGGGCGAGACGGCGTGGCGTCACCGAGAGGACGCGCTGGACGGTTCGACGGCGGCTCTGTCGGGGCGCGAGGCGTGGATGGGCGGGACCTCGATCTCGGTCGGCGCCCTTGCCGACAAGACCGAGACGGACGCGCGCGGCGCCATCGGCAAGGCGACGTCCGACGGCTACGGCGTGCGCATCGCCCTGGAGTCGGGCAGCGAGACATGGCGTTTCGGCCTGTCCGGTTCCTATCGCAACGCCGATGTCGACGCGGGCGCCCTGCGCGCGGACATCGACAGCTTCGGACTGGACGTCTACGGCGGCTGGCGCGCGGGCGACCTGTTCGTCAACGCCGCGGCGGGCGTGGCCCAGGACGACTTCAACGACATCAACCGGCTGACCAGCCTGGCGCCGATCGTCCACAGCGGCTCGACGCGCGGCGTCTCGACCGGGGCGCGGCTGCAGGGCGGGATGTGGTTCGACATGGGCGGGTTCGCCCTGTCGCCGCGCGCGGCGGTGGCCTGGATCAACGCCGATGTGGACGGCTTCAGCGAGCAGGGACCGGCGGCGCAATACGCCTATGCCGACCGTTCGGTGCAGGCGACGACGGCCGAGATCGCCCTGCGCGCCGAGGGCGGGACCGAGCGCGTCCGCTTCTACGCCGAGGGCGGCTATCGCGACAGCCTCAGCGACGACAGCGACGCGGTGCGCACCGGCATCCTCGGCAATCCGGCCAAGGTGTTGGCCCGCGACGTGGACCTGCCGTTCGGCGGGCAGGTGTTGGCCGCCGCCGGGATCGAGGGCACGGTCATGGAGCGACTGAAGGTCTCGATCGGCTACAAGGGCCGTTTCGGCGACCATGCCGACAGCCATATGGCGGCGGTGAAGTTCAGCCTGCCGCTGTAGAGTTGCAAAACGAAGGTTCCCGAGGTGCGACGCCGTGTCGCCCTCGGGGCGCCCCATTCATGTCCCGGTGAAATTGCAAAAGGCGGTCAAATCCGGCCGTCGGCGAGCCTTGGTTGTTCGCTTTGCGTGCGTGTTCGCGCCTTCCTGACGGCTCCCCCGCGCTGACGAAGCGCTCAGAATGAGTCGTTTGAGTATGCGTCTAGTCCCCCCGGCCGTTCGGCCGCATGTCATCCGTTTTGGTCAAACCGGCGCCCTGGTCGCCCTGTCGGTCCTGGCGATGGCCGCTGCGCCCGTCGGCATGATCGCCGCCGCGCCTGAGAAGGTCGTCGAAGTGTCGGCCCCCATCGCCCCGCCCGTAAAGGCGGTGGCGGAGCCCGCCGGTCCGGTGACGCGCAAGATCGTCTTCGAAGCCCCGGTGAAGGGATATCGCATCAACTCGTCGTTCGGCCTGCGCAAGCTGGCGATCGAAGCCAAGGCCCGGGCGCACAAGGGCGTGGACATCGCCGCCCCGACCGGCACAGGAGTCTTCGCCACGACCGAAGGCAAGGTGCTGCGCGCCGGCTATCAGGCGGGCGGCTACGGCAACTTCATCGAGGTGCAGCATCCCAACGGCATGACCAGCCTGTACGGCCACCTCAGCCGCATCGACGTCCATTCGGGCAAGACGGTGGAGGCGGGCGAGCGCATCGGCCTGGTCGGTTCGACTGGCTATTCGACCGGCCCGCACCTGCATTTCGAGGTCCGCCGCAACGGCGGTCAGGTCGACCCCGCCAAGATCGTCGGACAGAGCTTCGATATCCGGGTGAAGGCGCCGGTCTGACCGCATCAGGCGGCGCGGCATCATGACTAAACCGTAATGTAAAAGTTGCTTTACTCGAAGCGGCTCGCGCCCTTACCTTCGACCCTTGAATTATCGCAGGGGAACCGAATGGTCGCGGCGCTGACGCTGGACGGAATCAGCAAGAGATACGGAGGCTTCCAGGCGGTCTCCGACCTGAGCTTCCAGGTCGAGAAAGGCTCGATCTGCGGCTTCCTGGGGCCCAACGGGGCGGGCAAGACCTCGACCCTGCGGATGATCCTGGGACTGCAGCCGGCCACCAGCGGACGCATCGACATTCTGGGCGCCGACGACGGCCGCAAGGTGCGCCACCGGATCGGCTTCCTGCCCGAGGAGCGCGGCCTCTATAAGAAGATGACGCCGGTGGACGCCATCGCCTTCTTCGGCGGCCTGAAGGGCCTGCCCCTGCCCGAGGGGCGCCGTCGCGGCCGCGAGATGCTGGAGCAGATGGGCCTGGGCGAGGCCAGCAAGAAGAAGATGAAGGAGCTGTCCAAGGGGATGGCCCAGAAGGTCCAGTTGATCGCATCGGTGGTGCATCAGCCCGAGTTCGTGATCCTGGACGAACCGTTCTCCGGGCTGGACCCGATGAACCAGCAGGGGCTGGAAGCCATGATCCGCGCCTTGGCCGCCGATGGGGCGACGGTGCTGTTCTCGACCCACGTGATGCAGCACGCCGAGCGCCTGTGCGACAAGGTCGTGCTGCTGGCCCGGGGGCGTAAGGCCTTCGAGGGCACGGTGGATCAGGCGCGCGCAACATCGCCGCGCTTTCTGGAGCTGGAAGGGGCGCTGGACCGCAACGCGGTCGCCGCCCTGCCGGGCGTCAGCGGCATCGAGATCCTGGCGGAGGAGGGCGCCGTCAGCACCCTGCGCGTCGGCCTGGCGCCGGGGGCGGAGGCGCAATCCGCCCTGCGCGCCGCCTTCCTGGGCGGGCTGGACGTGCGGCGCTTCCAGATGAAGGAGCCGACCCTGCACGACGCCTTCATCGCCCTGACCGGCGACCACCCGGACGAGGATCAGTCCGTCGCCAAGACCGACAAGATGGAGGCCGCGCGATGAGCCGCATTCTTCTGATCGCGCGCCGCGAGTTTCTGGCCTACGCCAAGACGGTCGGCTTCTGGCTGTCCCTGCTGGCCTTTCCGCTGTTCGCCGTGCTGGGCGGCGCCATTCCGGTGTTGATGAAACATGCAGAGCCTCAGCGCGAAGCCGTCATCATAGACGAAACCCCGGCCGGGTCGGGTCTGGCCGCCGCCGTGCGCCAGGCCCTGGAGACGGAACGCGGGCGCGCCGATATCGCCGCCCTGCGCCTTGCGGCCGTGCCCGAGGCGGGAACGGCGGGCGGGGACCGCGTGCGCGAGGCCGCTGAGAAGGGCGGCTTCGACGCCGGGCTGGAGGCGTTGAAGAAGGAGGCGCCGCGCGCCGCCGCTGGCTTCAAGACGCCAAAGCGTTCGTTTGAGCTGGTCGAGGCGCCGGCTGACCTGCTGGCCGCTGCGCCCGGCGAGGCGCGCGACGCCCTGGCCCGCCGCTATGTCGATAAGGACGCGCCTGAGGGCGAGCGTTTGAACGCCGTCGTCTTCCTGACCGAAAAGGACGGCCAACCCGGCGCGCGCGTCTGGACCGGCCGCGCCACCGACGATGTTGTGGAAGACGCCGTGCGCGACGCCCTGAAGTCCGCCAACCGCAGCCGCGTCTTCGTGTCCAGCGGCATCGATCCCTCGGTGGTGGCGCAGACCGAGCGATTCCGGCCTGAAGTGTCTGTCTTCTCGCCGCGCGCCGCGTCGGGCGGAGAGGTGTCGTTCCGCGACAAGCTGCCGGTCCTCGTCGGCCTGGCGGTGGGCTTCATCCTGTGGTCTCTCGTCATGACCGGCGCCTCGATCCTGCTGAACAGCGTGATGGAGGAGAAGTCGAACAAGATCCTGGAGGTCCTGCTGTCCTCGGCCTCGGCGACCGAGATCCTGACGGGCAAGGTGCTGGGCGTGGCCCTGCTGACCCTGGCCGTGCTGGGCGCCTGGGGCGGCATCGGCGCCATCGGCCTGATGGCGAGCATGCCTGACGTGGCGCGCGACATCGGCTCGGTGCTGCTGACCGACGGCCTGTTCGTCTGGTTCCTGCTGCTGCTGGTCGGGGGCTATCTGATGTATGCGGTGCTGTTCGCCGCCATCGGCGCCTTCTGTGACACGCCGCGCGACGCCCAGACCCTGATGGGGCCGATCATGATGGTGCTGATCGTGCCGATCCTAGTCATGCAAATGGCCATCCGCACGCCGGACGCCATGGTGGTGAAGGTGATCAGCCTGATCCCGCCCTTCACCCCCTTCGTCATGGCCGCCCGCGCGCCCAGCGGGCCGCCTCTGATCGAAATGATCGGCGGCCTGGTCGGCATGTTCCTATTCGCCGCCTTGATGGTCTGGGCGGCGGGCCGCGCCTTCCGCGCCGGCGCCTTGTCCGACGTGAAGCTGAGTTGGAAGAGCTTCATGGGCGCCGTGACGGGGCGGTGAGGCGAGGCAATGCCTCTCCCTTCCCCCCTTGATGGGGGAAGGGCAGGGGGCGCCCTGATTGGAAGCGGGAAGGCGGCGGCGTCTTCCCGCTTTTTCTTTGCCTGTGTCGTCGCCCCTTAGCTCTGTCATCCTCGGACTTGATCCGAGGATCGGGCGAGGCCCCGAACGCGGCGCTGAATCGGAAAGAGCGAGGCAACGGATAACTGAATCCTCGGATCAAGTCCGAAGATGACGGAGAGGGGAGAGGGGAGAGAGCGCTGGGGGCGGCCTGGACCCAGACAAAGAAAAAGGCCGCCCCGGCGAACCGGGGCGGCCTTTGATCTTTCAGGCGTCAGTCGGCCTTAGCGACCGCGACCCTTCGGGGCCGGCAGCAGGCCTTCGCGCTGGGCGCGCTTGCGAGCCAGCTTGCGGGCGCGACGGACGGCTTCGGCCTTTTGGCGAGCGCGCTTTTCCGACGGCTTTTCGAAGTGCACGTGACGCTTCATTTCACGGAAGCTGCCTTCGCGCTGCATCTTCTTCTTCAGGGCTTTCAGCGCCTGATCGACATTGTTGTCGCGGACAAAAATCTGAACCAGGGGTCTCTCTCCTTTGGCCGCCCGCCGCGTCCTTTCCAAGGGAGACGGGCAGACAAAACAAAACCACGCTCAAGAGGAAGCCCTCTCGAGTGAAGGCGCGCTGATACATGATCGGGGGGGGCGTGTCCAGATCGTCGCGCCTAATCGTGATGGGTCGAAACGCCCGCCGTATGGGCGTATCGTGCCGCCCATGACCGAGACAGCCGAGACCGCACCGAAAGGCGATTGGGCCGACCGCACCGAACAGGCCGTTCTGGACGCGGCCATAGAACGCGCGCCCGCGCTGGGCTGGAACGCGCGCCTGACGCGCGCCGCGTGCGAGGCGTGCGGCCTGTCGCTAGGCGACCAGGAGCTGCTGCTGCCTAACGGGGCGCGCGATCTGGCGGTCCTGTTGTCGCGCCGCCACGACGCGCGCGCCTTGAAGGCGCTGGAAGCCACGCCCGCATCGACGATGAAGATTCGCGAACGAATCGCCGCCGCCGTCTCGGCGCGGATGGAGGCGGGGGCGCAGGACATCGAAGCGGCCAAGCGTTGCGCGGGCTTCCTCAGCCTGCCGACCAATGTGGATCTGGGCTTCAAGCTGGCGTGGGGGACGGCGGATCATCTCTGGCGTTGGGCCGGGGACACGGCGACGGACCAGAATCACTACTCCAAGCGGGCGATTCTGGGCGGAATCCTGATTCCCGCCCTGACCATGCGCTGGTTCGACGGGCGCGAGGCGGCGGAAGCCTTTGTCGCTCGCCGCATCGAAAACGTCATGGCCTTCGAGAAGTGGAAGGCGGGCAAGGATTTCGACGCGCCCGTGCGCTCGATCACCGAGGCGCTGGGGCGGCTGCGCTACGGCGCCAAGGCGTAACACCCTCTCCCATCGGGAGAGGGAAGGCTGTGGAAGGGTTCAGAGGATGCGGTTGACGTGCGCCATCTTCCGTCCCGGCCGGGCGTCGTGCTTGCCGTAGAGGTGCAGCCGGGCGTTCGGCTCGGCGGCCAGCGTGCGCCATTGATCGACCTCGTCGCCCAGCAGGTTGGTCATCTCGATGCGGGCATGGGCGTTGCTCGGGCCCAGCGGCCAGCCGACGACGGCGCGGACGTGCTGCTCGAACTGGTCGCAGACGCAGCCGTCCTGGGTCCAGTGGCCGGTGTTGTGAACGCGCGGGGCGACCTCGTTCACCAGCAACTCTCCGCTGCCCATGTCGAACAGTTCGATGCCCATGACGCCGATATAGTCCAGGCCGTCCAGCACCGCAGCGGCGATGGCTTCGGCGCGTCCTTGCGTGGCCGGATCGACGGCGGCGGGGGCGGTGGTGGTCTTCAGCACCCCGTTCTGGTGGACGTTCTCGCCCAAGGGATAGACGGCGACGGCGCCGTCGCGGCCGCGCGCGGCGATCACAGACAGCTCGCGATTAAAGACGGCGGCGGCCTCCAGCACGGCGGGGCGGCGGCCGATGGCGTCGAAGGCGGCCTGGGCGTCGGAGGCGTCGCGGATCCAGACCTGGCCCTTGCCGTCATAACCTTCGCGGCGGGTTTTCAGCAGGGCGGGCAGGCCTAGGCGGTCGATGGCGGCGGTCAGGTCGTCCAGCGTCGTCACGGCGGCGAAATCAACGGTCGGGGCGCCGACGGCATTCAGATAGGTCTTCTCATCCACCCGGTCCTGAGCCACAGCCAGAGCCGTCGGTCCCGGCGCGACCAGGGCGCCGGCCTCGGCCAGGGTCTCGACCGAGGCGGCGGGGACGTTCTCGAACTCGAAGGTGACGACGTCGCACAGACGGCCCAGGGCCTGCAGGGCGTCGGGGTCGTCATAGGGGGCGGTGATCTGGGCGCGCGAGACGCGGGCGGCCGGGCAGTCCGGCTGGGGATCGAGGATCACCACGTCGAAGCCCAGACGTTCGGCGGCCTGCGCCAACATCCGGCCCAACTGACCCCCGCCGAGAATGCCGAGGGTCGAACCGGGAGGCAGGGGAAGATCGGGCATCAGTCTTCGACGCTTTCGGCGACGGATTCGGTCTGGGCGGCGCGGAAGGCGGATAGACGCTCGGCGATAGCGGAATCGGACAGGGCCAGGATCTGCGCCGCCAGAATGCCGGCGTTGGCGGCGCCCGCCTCGCCGATAGCCAGGGTCGCGACGGGCACGCCGCCGGGCATCTGGACAATGGCGAGCAGGGAATCGAGGCCCTTCAGCGCCTTGGACTGGACCGGCACGCCCAGCACCGGCAGGTCGGTCATCGAGGCGGCCATGCCCGGCAGGTGGGCCGCGCCCCCAGCGCCCGCGATCACGACCTTGAAGCCCTTGTCCTTGGCCGTGGTGGCGAAGTCATAGAGGCGCTGGGGCGTGCGGTGGGCGCTGACGACCTTGGCCTCCCAGGCGACGCCCAACTGGTCCAGGCGGTCGGCGGCCAGCTTCATCGTGGGCCAGTCGGAGCGGCTGCCCATGATGATGGCGACAGGAGGCGTCGTGGCCGGCGGCGTGGAGGCGGTCATGCGCAAAGGCTCCCCATGCGGAAAGCGGCCCGTTACAGCACCCGCGTTGCGCCCGCAACCGAGGACGCTAGACTCAGCTGCGTCGTGGGGCCGTGAGTCGGCCGGAAATGCGGCGTCGGAGCCTGCCTTGAACCACCTGGCCGAACAGACGACCGCTGCGGACGCGAAGGCGGACTTGCAGGCCGAGATCACGCGTCTGCACGCCGAGATAGCGGCCCTGACCGAGCGGGCTGAACGGGCCGAGGCCTTGGCCGATCACGACGTGCTGACGCCGGCGCTGAACCGGCGCGGCTTCATGACGGTGCTGGCGCGCAATCTGGCCTATTGCCGCCGCCACGGGGTCGAGGCGGCGCTGCTGTATCTCGATCTGGACGGGTTCAAGGGAATCAACGACCGCCTGGGCCATGCTGCGGGCGACGCGGCCCTGATCGCTGTGGCCGAGCTGCTGATGGCGAATGTCCGCGAGTCCGACGCCGTGGGCCGCATGGGCGGGGATGAGTTCACCGTGGTGCTGATGAACGCAGGCGCCGAGGAAGGGCGCGAGAAGGCGCGGCGGCTGAGCGAGGCGCTGAACAGCGAAGGCTTCGTCTGGCAAGGCGAGCGTCTGCCCCTGGGCGGCTCCTTCGGCGTGCGCGCATTCGCCGGACAGGCGGATGCCGACATCTGGCTGGCCGAGGCGGACGCGGCCATGTGGCTGCGCAAGAAAACACGGCCGGAAGCGACGCGCTGACGAATTGAAAAGGGCGCCGAGGTCTGCCTCGGCGCCCTTGTTTCTTAGCCGTTCAGCAGGCTGTTGCGCCGACTGTAGAGCAGATAGACCGCCACCCCGATCACATTCCAGATGACGAAGTTGATCTGGGTCGAGGCCGGCAGGCTGAAGAACAGATAGATGCAGCCGGCGATGGCGATCGGCCCCACCAGCCACCAGACCGGGGCGCGGAAGACGCGCGGGCGGCTCGGCTCGCGGCGACGCAGCACGATCAGGCACAGGCCGACCGAGGCGAAAGCCGCCAGCGTCCCGGCGTTGGCCAGGGCGGCCAGGTCGCCCAGGGGGATGAAGCCCGCGATGATCGCCATCAGGACGGCCGTTCCCGCCGTCACACGGACCGGGCCGCCGGACCGCTTGGACACATGGGCCAGGCTGCGCGGCAGCAGGCCGTCGCGCGCCATGACGAAGAAGATGCGGCTCTGGCCGAACATGAAGGCCAGGATGACGGTCGGCAGGGCGACGACCGCCGCGCCCGCGATCAGGGTGGCCCACAGGTCCGAGCCGACGGTGCGGATGATGTGCGACAGCGGCTCGGGCGACTTCATGAACTCGGTGAAGGGCATGGCGCCCAGGGCGGCGATGGCCACGGCCATATAGATGGCGACGCAGGCCACCATCGAACCGATGATGCCGATGGTCAGGTCGCGGGCGGGGTTGCGGGTTTCCTCGGCCGCCGTGGCTACGGCGTCGAAGCCGTAGAAGGCGAAGAAGATGATGGCCGCCGCCGCCATCACGCCGGTCTGAGCCCCGACCCCGTGCGAGAAGCCGTACGGCATGAAGGGTTTGAGGTTGTCGGCGTTGAAGTGGGGCAGGGCGATGGCCACGAAGGCGATCAGGGCGGCGATCTTGACCACCACCAGGGCGGCGTTGATCGAGGCGCTTTCCTTGGTGCCGGCGACCAGCAGACCCGCCACGGCGGCGACGATGACGACGGCCGGCAGGTTGACGATGCCGCCCTGCGACGGCGCCGAGGTCAGCACGGCGGGCAGGCCCATGCCGATGCCCTCCATCATCCCCGAAAAATACCCCGCCCAGCCGACGGCCACCGCCGAACAGACCACGGTGTATTCCAGGATCAGGCTCCAACCGACCATCCAGGCCGCGCCCTCGCCCAGCGTGGTGTAGGAATAGGTGTAGGCTGAGCCCGACTCGGGGATCATCGTCGCCAGTTCGGCATAGGCCAGGGCGGCGCAGACGCAGACGATCCCTGCGATGACGAAGGCGAGCATGACCGCCGGACCTGCCCGTTCCGCTCCCACGCCGATGAGAGTGTAGATACCGGTGCCGACAATGGCGCCGACGCCCAGGGCGACCAGGTGCGGCCAGGACAGAGTGGGCTTCAGCCCATCGACCTTGCGTGCTGCGCCCCCCAGCGCAGGCAGGGCCTTGCGACGTGTCAAGAAACTCATGCGTCTTCCCCAGACGTTGCGAATGTTATTCGGTAGAACAGAAAATATTCGGGATACCGTCGATGTGGCGCAGCATTCTTGGCGCGCAGCGCGATCGTCGGCCGAACGTGGCTAAAAAAAACGACCCCAATCTGCCGCGTTTTATCGCCTTCAGGGGATCATAAAATCAGAATTGCCGGATAAACAACGCCTCTTTCGCTTTATAGGTCAGAAATATTGGGTTTCGAAGAACGTATACGTCTGGCCGCTTCTTCGTGAATTTTATTCCGCAGGGTGGAGAATATCCGAAACTCTTGTCTGCTTTGGGGTGGTAGCGAATTGGCGTCGGGCTGAGGGGCCCGACTTGCGCTGGCACGGGTCTGAAAGACCGTCGATCTTGGGAGGGATTGGAGCTTGCGGACTCGTTTAGAGACTAGGTCTATCTTCAGCGGCGCCGGCGCGGCCTGTGCGGCCGCCCTGATGCTGGCGACGGCGCCGAGCGTGGCTTCGGCCCAAGCTCAGGCTCAAACCCAGGCGGCTCCGGCGCGCGCCAGCCTGAACCCGGCGCCGGCGCGCCGGGCGGGCGAGGGATACGGCCCTTATCCGCTGATGGTGGTCCGCGGCGCCATGCTGATCGACGGCACGGGCGCGCCGCCGATGGGGCCGGTCGACATCGTCATCGAGAACGACAAGATCACCGACATCATTCAGGCCGGCTGGCCGGGCCTGCCGGAACGCGAGGGCCGTCCGCCGCTGAACGCCGCGCACGAGATCGACGCGCGCGGCATGTATGTCATGCCGGGCTTCGTCGACGCCCACGCCCACGGCGGCAGCCCTCAGAAGGCGCCGGACCTGGAGTATGTCTACAAGCTGTGGCTGGCCCACGGCGTGACGACGGTGCGCGGCGTCAGCCTGGCGCCGCATGACATCGCCGTGTCGGAAAAGGCCCGCTCGGCCCGGGGCGAGATCGTCGCACCGCGCATCTACAACTATCAGACCATCGGCTCGGGCTGGTCGCGCGGCCGCATCCGCAATCCGGAGATGGCGCGTGAATGGGTGCGTTGGGGCGCGGCCAACGGCGTGGACGGGATCAAGTTCTTCCTGCGCGGCGACGAGACGCCCGAGGTGGTCCTGGCCGCGCTCGACGAGGCCAAGAAGGTCGGCATGGGCACCGTGGCCCACATCGCCCAGCCGGGCGTGGCGCAGCTGAACGCCGAACAGCTGGCGGCGGCGGGCCTGGGGACCATCACCCACTTCTACGGCCACTTCGAATCCCTGCTGGGCGGACGGACGATCCAGAATTATCCGACCGACTATAATTTCTACGACGAGCAGAAGCGGTTCGGCGAGGCGGCCGAGATCTGGGACGAGGTCGAGCCCGGCTCGCCGCAGTGGTACGCCTATCTGGAGGCCCAGAAGGAGGCGGGCGTCGTCTTCGATCCGACGATGACCATCTATGCGGCGTCGCGCGACCTGATGAAGGCCCGCAATGCGCCGTGGCACCAGACCTACACCCTGCCGACGCTGGCCGACTACTTCCAGTCGACGCGCGACAACCACGGCAGCTACTTCTTCGACTGGACGACCTCGAACGAGGTGGCGTGGCGCCGCTTCTATGAGCGGTTCATGCGGCTGCTGAACGACTACAAGAAGGTCGGCGGCCGGGTGACGGTCGGGTCGGACTCGGGCTTCATCTGGAAGCTGTACGGCTTTGGCTACGTCGAAGAACTGGAGCTGCTTCAGGAGGCGGGCTTCCATCCGCTGGAGATCGTGCGCGCCGCGACGATGGACGGCGCCATGACCCTGGCCGAGCCGACCGGCAAGGCGCCGACCTTCGGCATCGTGCGGCCGGGCATGAGCGCGGATCTGGTCATCACGACCGAGAACCCGCTGGCCAACTTCAAGACGCTTTACGGCACCGGGCATGAGCGCCTGAGCCCTGAGAACCGCATCGAGACGGTCGGCGGGGTGCGTTGGACGGTGGCGCGCGGCGTCGCCTACGACGCGCCGGCCCTGCTGGCCGACGTGCGGGCCATGGTCGAGCGGCAAAAAGCCGAACGAGGCGAGGCGCAAGGAGGGCGCTGAACCAACAACGGACGAGCCGGGCGCTGCCTAATGGGGAGGGCGCGCCCGTGCTTCACATCAAAAAAACGAGGGGTGATTCAATGAGACTGTCTGCGTACCTGAAGACCGGCACCATGATCGCCGGTCTGGCCGTCACGGCCGCCGCCGCCCAGCCCGCTTGGGCGCAATCTGAAACTCCGGCGAGCGACCCGGAAGCCAGCGCCGTCGCCGACATCGTGGTGACCGGCTCGCGTATCCGCCGCCCGAACGTCGAAGCCTCGACCCCGGTCAACGTGGTCGACGCACAGGAAATCGAGAACATCGGCGTCACCAACCTGATCGACGCCATGGCGCGCCAGCCGCAGGTCGGCCTGGGCAGTTCGGCGTCCAGCACCACCAATACGGTGGCCGGCCAGGGCCTGGCGACGCTGAACCTGCGCAACCTCGGAGCCAGCCGGACCCTGGTCCTGGTCAACGGTCGCCGCCATGTGGCGGGGTCCAGCGGCACCAGCGCCGTGGACGTCAACACCATCTCCAAGACCACCATCGCCCGTGTCGACACGGTGACGGGCGGGTCTTCGGCGGTGTACGGCGCGGACGCCGTGGCCGGCGTGGTCAACTTCATCACCAAGCAGGACTTCGACGGCGTCGCCGCCCAGGCCCAGTACGGTTCGGCTGAAGGTCCGAACACCTACTACGGCTCGGTCGCCGTCGGTCGGAACTTCAACGACGGCCGCACCAACATCATGGCCGCCGGCACCTATGACAAGACCGAGGGCCTGTACCGGCACGAGCGCGACTACGCGATGAGCGGCCTGGCCTACATCCCGAACCCGAACAAGAAGAGCCCGAACGACGGCCTGCCGTCCTTCATCATGGCGCGGGACGTCTATACGAACATCACCAACGACAGCTTCACCCCGGTGATCGTCACGCCCATCGGCGGCAATGCGGCCTACAGCCTGACCTTCACGCCGGACGGCAAGCTGGTTCCCTTCGACCGCGGACAGATCGTGGTCGACGGCGCCGGGCGTCCGCAGAAGGTCTCGATCGGCGGCGACGGCTTCAAGTTCCGCGAAGACGCCCTGCGCACCCCGGTCGAGCGTTACGGCGGCGAATTGCAGCTGCGTCACCAGTTCCAGCCGTCGAACGACTACATCACCGAACTGAACCTGTTCGCCGAGGGCAAGTATTTCCACACCGAAGCGACCAGCCAGCGCGAGAACGGCACCTTCGCCGGCGACGTGCCCGGCACGGCGACGGGCAACGCCTACCGCATCCAGGCCGACAACGCCTTCCTGCCCGCTGACCTGAAGGCCATGCTGGCCGCCGCCGGGGTGGCGCGCTTCGACATCACCCGCAACGACCGCGACTTCGGCATCCGCACCTATGAGAGCGTGTACGACACCACCCGCTTCGTGACCGGGTTCGACGGCGCCTTCAGCAATGGCTGGCGGTTCGAAGTTTACGCCAACTACGGCCAGACCAAGTCGGAGTTCACCAACTTCGACCGGCTGCAGAAGGAGTTCTACGAGTCGATCGACGCCATCAATCTGAATGGCCAGATCGTCTGCCGCAGCGCTGACGCCCGCGCCCGCGGCTGTCAGCCGCTGAACCTGTTCGGCGCCGGCGTCGCTTCGCAGGAAGCGATCGACTACTCCTACATCTACACCGTTCGGAACGACCTGACCCGCCAGTGGAACGCGGTGGCCAGCGTCAACGGGGAGCTGTTCTCCTACCCCTCGCTGTTCAGCGGAACGAGCCTGCCGGTCGCCTTCGCGGCGGGCGTGGAGTGGCGCAAGGAATATGCGCGCTCGGTGCCGGACATCACCTCGCAAAAGGGCCTGATCTTCCAGAACGCCCAGCAGATCACCGAGGGACGCTATGAGTCCAAGGAAGTCTTCGGCGAGATCAACCTGCCGCTGCTGGCGGATGTCCCCTTCGTCCAATACCTGGATCTGACGGCGGCCTATCGCTACCAGGACTACACCACCACGGGCGGCGACAGCAGCTACGGCCTGGGCCTGGAGTGGACGGTCAACCGCGACATCCGCTTCCGCGGCAACTACGCCAAGGCAGTGCGCTCGCCGAACATCAACGAACTGTTCGGCGGCGGCAGCGAAGGCTACAGCCTGATCGACGATCCCTGCGACGCGACCCGCCTGAACCTGGGCAACGCCCCGGCCAACCGCAAGGCGAACTGCGCGGCCCTGGGCCTGAGCCCGAACTTCGTGCAGTCAACCGCGACGCGGCCGGTGGTCAGCCAGGGCAATTCCGCCCTGAACCCTGAAGAGGGCGAGACCCTGACCCTGGGCGTGGTGCTGACGCCGTCGATCCTGCCGGGCTTCGCCCTGACGATCGACCACTACGACATCAAGATCAGCGACGTGATCGCCTCGCTGGGCTTCCGCAACATCATCAACAACTGCGTCGACAGTCCGGACCTGAACAACCCGTTCTGCGCCAGCGTGGCGCGCGGCGCGGACGGCAACATCACCCGCGTGCTGAACCAGGTGCTGAACGTGGCCGAGTACACCAACTCGGGCTGGGACGTGACGGCCTCCTACCGCACGGACCTGGCCAAGCTGGGACTGCCGGACTACGGCTCGCTGTCCTTCAGTGCTGCGGCGGGCTTCCTGGAAGACCTGACCTATGATCCGGTCCCGGGCGACCCCAGCGTGCGCGACGAGCAGGCGGGCGAACTGCCCAATCCCAAGCGCCGGATGAACTTCCGCGTCACCTGGGATTACGACCGGGTCTCGCTGTCCTACGCCAACCAGTATCTGAGCAGCATGGTGCGCAGCAATCAGGATCCGGCAGGGGCCTATGAGCCTTACAAGGCGCCGTCCTGGCTGACCCACGACCTGCGGGCGGAATACCGCTTCGACAAGTTCTCGGTCTTCGCAGGGGTGAACAACTTCACCAATGAGGAGCCGCCGCAGACGCCGTTCACCTGGACCGGCACGTCGCTGAACACCGGTTTCAACGCCAGCATCTACAACAACCTGGGCCGTTACGCCTACATCGGCGTCAACGCACGCTTCTGATCCGCAACTAGGGAAAGCCGCCCGGCGACGGGCGGCTTTTCACGCTGGGGGCCTCGAGGGGGCGTCCCCACGACAAAGGGGAGAAACTGATGAAGACCCTGACCGCATATAGCGCCATCGCCGCCGCGGCGGGCGTTCTGGCGCTCGCCGCCCTGCCGACGACGGCGTCGGCGGCATCGGCCTCGGCGCCCGCCACGGCCACGGCGACGACCGCCAGCGCCCTTGACGCCCAATTCCGCGCCATCGCCGACGAGGAATACGCCTGGCGCCGGAATGAGATTCCGTCTCGCGCTGCCAAACCGACCAATCTGCCGGACGTCAGCGCCGCCACCCAGCAGCGCCGCCTGGCCTATTGGACCGAAATCCAGCGTCGCTTGAACGCCATTTCGCCGGATCAGCTGTCGCCGTCCGAGCGCACCAACTACGCCGTCTACAAGCATCAGATCGACAACTTCGTCGATGACGGCCGCCATCGCCTGTACGAGATGCCCTTCAACTCGGACAGCTCGTTCTGGTCCTCGATCTCGGGCATGGCGAACCAGACCTTCACTTCGGTGGAGGACTATGACCGCTACCTGTCCCAGCTGCGCGACACGCCGCGCTATTTCGACCAGCAGATCGCCAATATGCGCGCCGGACTGGCGCGCGGCTTCACCCAGCCCAAGGCTTCGCTGGTCGGACGGGACGTCTCCATCCTGGCCGTGACAGAGCCGACGGATCCGCAAGCCAACCCGATCTACAAGCCCTTCATCGACATGCCGTCGACGATTTCGGAGGCAGACAGGCAGCGCCTGCGCGCCGAGGCTGTCCAGGTGATCCAGCAGCAGGTCGTGCCCGCGCACCGCACCCTGCTCAGCTTTATCCGTGACGAATATGTGCCGGGCGCGCGCGACACCCTGGGCGCTAACCGTCTGCCGAACGGCGACGACTTCTATCAGACGCAGATTCGCCAATACACCAGCGTCAACCTGACGCCGGACCAGATCCATCAGATCGGCCGCGCCGAGGTCGCCCGAATCCGCGCCGAGATGGAAGCGGTGATGCGCAGCACCGGCTGGACCGGCAGCTTCGCCGAGTTCCTCACCTTCCTGAAGACCGATCGCCAGTTCCAGTACGACAAGCCCGAGCATCTGCTGTGGCACGGCGCCTGGGTGATCAAGAAGGTCGACGGCAAGATGGGGCAGTATTTCAACCTGAAGCCGCGCGACACCTTCAGCCTGATCCCGGTCCCGCCGGCCATCGCGCCCTTCTATACGGCGGGCCGCGGCGGCAATGGCGCGTGCTTGCTGAACACCTATGACCTGCCCTCGCGGCCGCGCTACAATATCCCGGCCCTGACGGTGCACGAGTGCAACCCTGGCCACGCCTGGCACGGCGTCCTGCGTCGCGAGCACGCCGAACTGCCGGAATGGCGTTCGCAGGCGGGGATCTCCGCCTTCGGGGAGGGCTGGGCGCTCTACACGGAAAAACTGGCCGTCGAGATGGGCATCTATGAAGACGCCTATGAGGATTTCGGACGCCTGAACTACGAGATGTGGCGCGCGGCGCGCCTGGTGATCGATACCGGCCTGCATTCCAAGGGCTGGACCCGCGACCAGGCCATCACCTTCCTGAGCGGCAACACGGCCCTTTCGGACCATGAGGTCGGCACCGAGATCGACCGTTACATCACCTGGCCCGGGCAGGCCCTGGCCTACAAGCTGGGCGAGATTGAAATCGTGCGCCTGCGCCGTCATGCCGAGGCCGAGTTGGGCGCGAACTTCGATATCAAGGCGTTCCACGATCACCTGCTGGCGCTGGGCGTCGCCACCATTCCGGCCATGACCGCCGAGATGGAGGCATTCATCGCCCAGAGCAAACAGGCGGCCGGGGCTCGCCGCGCCGAGTAGACGGCCGTTTTTCTGACGGGCGATCGTTCTGGCCGACGATTTTCTCCCAGGTCGTTGGTCTCCACCGCCTGCTGATCCATTGCGGATCAGCAGGCGGTTTGACAAAGTCGGAGTAGGGTAGATGCGTAAGGGGGAGCCGCGCATGAACACAGCGGATTACAAGTTGGATGACGCGGATCGCCGAATCCTGAGGGTGTTGCAGCAGGATGGCCGCATCACCAACCAGGACCTGGCGTCCGCCTGCAACATGTCGGCGTCGTCGTGCTTTGAACGGGTTCGCCGCCTGCGAGAGCGGGGCGTGATCGTCGGCTATACGGCGCTGATCGATCCGAAGTTCGCCGAGCGGGAACTGCTGATCTTCATCGAGGTGCTGCTGGACCGCACGACCTCGGACATTTTCGATCAGTTCGCAGACCGCATCCGGCGCTCGCCCGAGGTGCTGGAGTGCCACATGGTCGCCGGCGGCTTCGACTATCTGGTCAAGGTGCGGATGAAGGACATGGCGGCCTATCGCGTCTTCCTGGCCGACACCCTGATCACCATGCCAGGCGTGCGCGAAACGCGGACCTACGCCGTCATGGAAGAGGTCAAGGACACTTCGGTCCTGCCGCTCTAGGCGATGATGTCGGGCAGGATCTGATCCTGCAGCTTCACGATATCGTCGCGCAGGGCCAGCTTCTTGCGCTTGAGCCGGGCGATCATCAGCTGATCGGGCGCAGGCATATGGCCCAGCGCCTCGATAGAAGCGTCCAGGTCGGCGTGCTCCTGCAGCAGGCGGGCCAGCTCGGCGCGCAGCGCCTCGTCTTCTTCGGACAGGTAAGGTTCGTCGTCGTTCATCATCGGGCCCCGGACTAGGTGGTTATAGCTGAGCCGGGGTCAGCTCGGAAGCAGGTCGGCCAGGGTTCTCAACCCTGGTCGCGGCACCACGCGGTCCCACAGGCGCGCCGCATCAGCCATGGCGTCCACGGCAGGGCGCGCAGGGCCGGAAGGGGCGGGGGACAGGCTCTGCAGGCCTTCCAGCAGATGGCGCTCGGCGGCCAGTTCGGCGGCCTTAACCTGTGCGCGCACCGCCAGACGAGCGTCGGTTTCAAGGTCCGGCACCGGCCCTTTCAAGGTGCGACGCACCGCGCGCAGCGGCGCTATGGTCGTGGTGTGCCAGGCGCGCGCCGTGTCACAGCCGGCCTCGATCGTCTCCTCGTCAGGGCGACGGCCGGTGACGGCCGTCCACGCCGCCCACAGCAGCAGGGGCACGTTCTGCTCGTGATAGTCCTGCAGCGACAGGCAAGCCTCGCTCACGCCCGGCGCGGCATAGGCGGCGCAGGCCCAGGTCCACAGGTCGTCGCTCATGCCCCGGCCCCGCCCTTCAGCCCTTCCCAGCGCCGCACCGGCGCCCAGTCCAGGCCGAAGACGTCCAGCGCCCGGCCGACCGACTGGTCGACCATCTGCTCCAGGCTTTCGGGCCGGGCGTAGAAGGCGGGCAGGGGCGGGGCGATGACGGCGCCCATCTCGGCCAGCGCCGTCATGGTGCGCAGGTGGCCCAGGTGCAGCGGCGTCTCGCGCACCATCAGCACCAGAGGGCGGCGCTCTTTCAGCACGACATCGGCGGCGCGGGTTAAAAGGGTGGAGGTCACGCCCGTGGCGATCTCGCTCATCGTCCGCACCGAGCAGGGCGCGACGATCATGCCCAGGGTTCGGAAGGACCCGGAGGAGATGGTCGCGCCCACGTCGTTCAGCCGATGGACCACATCGGCCTTGCCGGTCAGCTCGTCTGGAGTGAGATCGGTCTCCTGCGACAAAGTGAGCAGGGCGGCGCGGGTGACGACCAGATGGCTCTCGACGCCCAGTTCGCGCAGGGCGTCCAGCACGCGCGCGCCATAGACGACGCCGGAAGCGCCAGAGATTCCAACGACTAGCCGAGAGGGCGCCGCCGCCCCAACGGCCGAGTTCACAACATCGGCCAAATTCGCCTCCAACCTGTCCGTGTCCGGAGCGGCGAGGGTCACCGCAATGTGATTCCACACCCCGCCAAACCGGGCGCTCAGTGTAGTGGTCCCTTACACATGGAGGCGCAAGCCATGACCATCGAGGCTCGTATTCGCGAACTGGGTAATCGGCATCGGTCGCTGGATGAGACCATCCAGCAGGAGATGCGCCGCCCCTCCGCGGACCCGATACACCTCAGGGAGATGAAGCAGCGAAAGTTGCGACTTAAGGAAGAGATCAACAGCCTGGAAGCCCGCGCCTGCTGACGCCGCTTCCCATCTGAAAATGACGACGGCCCCGGAAGATCGCTCTTCCGGGGCCGTTTTGTATCGTTCGGCGGATCGAAGGGATCAGTCGCGCGAGCCGAACACCGATTCGGCGGTGGGCTCGGCGCCCATGCCGTATTCTTCTTCGGCGTCTTCGACGGCGGCTTCCGGTTCGGGCTCGGCCTCGATGGGTTGCAGGACGCCGTTCTTGGCGTCGTCCTTGGCCTTCTTGTCGGCGGCCTTGCGGACCACTTCGTCCAGTTGCAGCTGGCCGGTCAGGCCCAGGGTCACCGGATCGACCGGCTTGATGTTGGCCGAGTTCCAGTGGGTGCGGTTGCGCACGCTCTCGATCGTGGCCTTGGTCGTGCCCAGCAGCTTGGCGATCTGGGCGTCGGTCACTTCGGGGTGGTTGCGGACGAACCACATGATGGCGTCCGGGCGATCCTGACGACGCGAGACCGGCGTATACTTCGGCCCCGACTTGGCCGGCTTCAGCAGTTCGGCGTGGCGGCTGACCACGGCCTTCATGCGGTAGTTTTCGTCGTTCTGAGCCTTGTCCAGCTCTTCGCGGGTCAGCTGGCCGTTGACGATGGGATCGGCGCCGCGAATGTCGCGCGCCACGTCGCCGTCGGCGATGCCGCGCACCTCAAGCGGGTGCAGGCCGCAGAAGTCGGCGATCTGCTCGAACGAGAGCGAGGTGTTGTCCACCAGCCAGACCGCGGTGGCCTTAGGCATCAGGATGTCGGTCATGGGCATGGATCCCGGCGGTTGCGGCCCGAAAAACGGGCGTTTGAATCGACGGCGCCCGACCTTTTCGGCCGGGCGCGATAGCCCACATATAGGGGATTTCGCGGCAAATGAAAACGTCGTCTGTCGTCGCCATACAGCAAAGGTTCATCTGTGATGATGAACATTCGGACCCAGGGCGCGTTATGCGCCGGAAGAGAACCTCTAAGGAGACCGTGTCATGAAGAAGTTCGTGGTTGCAGCGGCAGGTTTAGTCATGGCGGCGGGCGGCTTCTCCGTCGTCAACGTCGGGACGGCTGAAGCGCAGGTTCAGGCCCGTGGCGCGCCGCGCGGCTCCTATGCGCAGAGCTGCACCGGCTCCTATGTGAATCAGGGCCGGCTGTACGCGGACTGTCGCGACCGCAACGGCAATGTGCGCGAGACCTCGATCGAGTTGGCGCGGTGCTCCAGCAGCGACATCGGCAACGATAACGGCCTGCTGGTTTGCTACAACCATCGCGGCGACTATGAAGACAACCGCCCCGGCCGTCCCAATCGGCCGAACCGTCCCGGCGGCGGCTGGGATGACAATCGCCCCGGTCAGGGCGGCGGCTGGAACCAATCCTCGATCACCGTCTATCGCGACGCCAATTATCGCGGCCAGTCGATGAGCTTCCGCGACGAAGTTCCGAACCTGCGCAACCTGGGCATGAACGACGCGATCAGCTCGATCCGCCTGTCGCGTGGAAGCTGGGAAGTCTGTGAAGACGCCAATTATCGCGGGCGCTGCGAGGTCGTGCGCGGCGATCTCCGCGACCTGCGCAATACGGGCCTGAACGACAAGATCTCGTCCCTGCGTCCGGCCCGCAGCGGCGGCCGCTGGTAAGCCGTGGCGACGGTTTGACGATTAGGGCGGGAGGCTTCGGCTTCCCGCCCTTTTCGTTGATCAGGGCAGCAGCACGACCTTGCCGACGTGGGCGCCCGCTTCCAGGTGAGCGTGGGCGGCGGCGGCCTCGGCCAGGGGGAAGGTCGCCTCGACCTGCGCCTTGACGGCGCCGGATGCGACCCACGGCCAGACAGTCGCCTCGACGGCGGCGGCCAGTCGGGCCTTTTCATCGGCGGGGCGGCTGCGCAGGGTCGAGCCGGTCAGTACGATCCGCTTCAGCATGATCCGCATCAGATCGACCTCGGCCTTGGCGCCGGTGAGGGCGGCGATCACCACCCAGCGCCCGCCGGGCTTCAGGGCGTTCAGGTTCAGCTCGGCATAGGCGGCCCCGACCATGTCCAGCACCACGTCAGCGCCGCCCGCGTCCTGAATGGCGGCCGCCAGATCCTGCGCCGTCGCGTCCAGACTGACGTCGGCGCCCAGGGCGCGGGCGGCCTCGGCCTTGGCCGCGCCCCGCGAGGTGGCGATGACGCGGCCGCCGGCCGCCTTGGCCATCTGGATGGCCATGACGCCGATGCCGCTGGTCGCGCCGTGGAGCAGCAGGGTCTCGCCCGCCTCCAGCCCGCCGCCCTCGAAGATGTTGGCGAAGACGGTGAAGGCGGTCTCGGGCAGGGCGGCGGCCTGCACGAAGTCGAGGCCGTCGGGAATCGGAAGGGCGTGGCGGGCGTCGACCACGGCGTATTGCGCATATCCGCCGCCGCCCAGCAGGGCGCAGACCCGGTCGCCGATCGCCCAGCGGGTCACGCCTTCGCCGACGGCCTCGACCTCGCCCGCAACCTCTAGCCCCAGAATGTCCGAAGCGCCCGGCGGAGGCGGATAGCGGCCCTCTCGCTGGACGATGTCCGGGCGGTTGACCCCCGCCGCCCGCACACGGATGAGGATCTCGCCGGGGGCCGGAACGGGCAGGGGGCGCGTCGTCAGGCGCAGGGCGTCGGCCGGGCCGCGTCCGTTCTCGATCTCTATGGCCTGCATGGCGGAGGCTCCCTTGCTTGCATTCCTGTTCAATGCGGCGTTCACATAGGGGTTCGCGCCCGCAATGGCCAAGGAGGCGAGGTTGAGTTTCGAAGATCTGGAGCCCCGCCGACAGCGCGGCGAGGCTATCGCCGCCCTGGCCCGCGAAGACCTGGACCTCTACGCCGTGGACGAACTGCAGGAGCGGATCGCCGCCCTTGAGGCCGAGATCGCGCGCTCCAGGGCCGCCATCGACGGCAAGTCGTCGCAACGCAGCGCCGCCGATGCGCTGTTCAACTTCCGCTGAGCGACAGCGGTTGGGGATGGTTTCGACGGCGCTCTCCCGAAGAGGCGACTTCCGTGGCATGACGATTGCAGCCAGCGGATGGATGAAATTCTTGGATGGACGCCTGTGACCGCCATTGAAGCCAATCTGAGCCGGGCAGGCCTGTCGGGCGCCGAGGTGCTGGATTTCGCGCGCTCCGAGCTGTTTGAGCGCACCTTCCGCGAAGGCATGGAACTGGTCGAGGAGACCGCCGCCTATCTGGACGGCGACGGGCGTCAGGATTCGCGCCTGCTGTCGCGCGCGGCGGCTCTGTCCTATGCGGGCGAGAGCATGAAGCTGACCACGCGGCTGATGCAGATCGCCTCGTGGCTGCTGGTCCAGCGCGCCGTGCGCGAACAGGATATGAGCGCCGAGGCGGCCGGCGATCCCCGCTATCGCCTGGCGGATCGCCGCATCGAGACGGAACCGCGCCGCGGCGACCTGCCGATCGCCCTGATCGAATACGCCGTGCGGGCCGAGAAGCTCTATGACCGCGTGCTGCACCTGGATCGACAGATGTATGTCGAGCCCGCGACGACCTCCGCCAATCCGGTGCAGAGCCAGATGGATATGCTGCGCGCCGCCTTCGGGTAAGGCGGCGCCTTACGGCGTCACTTCGTCCGGGTCGATCGGAGCGTCGGCCACCACCTGCGGCAGGTTCACAGAGATGCCCAGGGCGTCGGCCAGCTTGGCGTCGCGCTTGTAGACATCCTCGCGGAAGGCGACGCGGCCCTGGCCGTCGACGAAGGCGGTCCAGTAGAGCAGGCGCACGCCGATGTTGCGGCCGGTGGTCACCCGTTTGGTCTCGCCGCTGGCCTGAGCGGCGTCGAACAGGGCCAGGCGTTCGGGATCGGGCGACAGCAACAGGCGTGCGAAGCCGATGGCGTCCTGCACCCGCACGCAACCGTGGCTGCGCTGGCGCACCGACAGGTTGAACGCCCCCCGCGCGGGGGTGTCATGCAGGAAGATGGCGTAGCTGTCCTGCAGCTCGAACTTCACATTGCCCAGCGACGACTTCGGACCGGCGCGCTGCACCACCCAGCCGTCGGCGTTCACGTACATGTCGTTGGCGGCCAGGTAGCCTGGGCCCTTGGGCAGGATTTCGCGGCGCGCGATGCCCATCGGCACCGTCCACGGCGGGTTGGCCACGACCGAGGCGAAGGGCTTTTCAAGGCTGGGGGTCTGATTGGCCGCCGTGCCGACGACGACGCGGTTGGAGTGAACGGGCTTGCCGTCCTTCCAGTAGACCATGATGGCGGCGGCGGTGTTGACCTCGATCCGCTCGGGATTCAGGTCGCGCTTCAGCCAGCGGCGGCGTTCCAGGTTCAGGGCGATCTGGCGGGCGCGATCCTCGGCCGTCGCGGTCAGCGAGCGTTGGGTGGCGCCGCCGATGCGGCCGTCGGCGCCCAGACCGTGGCGGGTCTGGAAACTGCGCACCGCCTGTTGCAACTCAGGGCCGTAGGCCAGATTGCCTTTCAGGCGTTCGGCGTTGGCGGCGCTCAGGTCGCCCTCAGCCGCCAGTCGGGCGACCAGGGCGGGGATGCGCGGGTCGCTGGTCCCCGGCTCGATCGTGCCGCCCATACGGAAGGCGGGCCAGCCGCCCTGGCGGGCGATGCGGCGATAGCGGGCGTAGCCGGCCGACAGATTGGTGTAGCCCAGATCCGTCGGCGGCAGGGCGTCGAACCACTGGCTCAGCTTGTTGGCGGCGACGGCGTCGACCAGGCCGCGCGGCAGGTCGACGCTGTTCTTCTGCATCTCCCACAGCTCTTCGACCGTCTCGGGGCGGACCCGACCCTCGGCCAGGACGCGGGCGTAGGCCAGGGCGGCGGCGGTGGTGCGGATTTCGGCGGTCTCGCGGTCGGCGGCCAGGCCGACAAAGTCGAAGAAGTCGCCGGCCGGCAGGCCGTGGCGCTCGGCCCCGGCGGCGACTTCCTGCAGCACGCGCAGGCGGTCGGCGGTCCAGATCGGCTTGCCCTGGGTCAGCTCGTAGACAGCGCGGACGTCGGCCTGCTGGGCGGCGGGCAGGCGCCCGGCCTGGGCGTCGAAACCGGCGATGAAAACCTGCGGGTCGGTCGTGCGCGTCTGGGCCAGCGCGCCGCTTGCGGCCGCCAGCGTCAGGCTTGTCGTAGCGACGCCAAGGCCCAGTTCCCGTCGATTCATCGTCTGCAACTCTTGTGGTCCGATATCGGCCCGGACCCAACGCCCACGCCCCGAGGGATCGAACGCGCCCATGTTAACGGCGTTCCAGGCAACAAAAAAGCGCCGGCCCGAGGACCGACGCTTTTGTGGCGAACTTGTCGCAGCAAGCGTGGCTTACTTCTTGATGAAGCCGCCGAACTTGTTGTTGAAGCGCGAGACGCGGCCGCCGCGGTCCATCAGGTGCTGGTTGCCGCCGGTCCAGGCCGGGTGAGACGTCGGGTCGATGTCCAGGTTCAGCGTGGCGCCTTCTTTCCCGTAGGTCGAACGGGTCTGGTAGGAGGTGCCGTCGGTCATCACAACAGTGATGAAGTGGTAGTCGGGGTGCGTGTCCGCTTTCATCGATCTTGTCCGTCTCTGCGCGACGACGATGCCGACCGTCACTGCGCGTAATTAGAGAATCCCGCCACGGAGCGCGACGGGAGCGAGGGGCGGCGTTTACACCGGGGGGCGATCCGGGGCAAGAGCGCTGCCATGACCCACGCTGAACCGCAACGTCACGCCCAACCGACAGGCCGTCCCGGCGCCGGGGCCGTCCTGGCCGAACAGATGGACGAGGCGGGGGGCAAGCGCGCCAAGAGCCGCAATATCCGTCCGCTGGGACGACTGCTGCCTTTTCTGGGACGGCACAAGCTGGATGCGGGCATTTCCGCGCTCTGGCTGATCGGCTCGACCATCGCCTCCCTGGCCCTGACGGCGACGGCGCGCGGGGCCATCGATCAGGGGTTTGAAAACGGCGGCGCCGACATCGACAAGTGGTTCCTGATCCTGGGCCTTAACGCCGTGATCCTGGGGCTGGCGACGGCGCTGCGCTACTTCTACGTGACCAAGACCGGCGAGCGGATCATCGCCGATCTGCGCACGGCGTTGTTCCAGCGCATCCTGACGCTGGACCCGGTCTTCTTCGCCCATATGCGCACAGGCGAGGTGCTGTCGCGCCTGACCACGGACATCCAGCTGGTCGACACCCTGCTGACCACCTCCATCAGCTATGCGCTGCGCAACTTCCTGACCCTGATCGGCGGGGTGATCCTGCTGTTCTTCGTCAGCCCCAAACTGACGGCGTTCGTGCTGTTGATCGTGCCCGTGCTGATCGCGCCGCTGTTCGTCTTCGGGCGGATCGTGCGCAAGCTGACGGTGAAGTCGCAGGACACCTTCGCCGGAGCCGTGGGCTTCGCCGGGGAAAGCGTCGACGCCATCGAGACGGTGCAGGCCTTCGGCCGCGAAAAGAGCGCCATCGGCCGCTTCGGCGCAGCGGTGGAGGAGGCGTTCGGCGTCTCCCTGAAGCGGATGCGGGCGCGGGCGGTGATGACCGCCATGATCATCGTCGTCATGTTCGGCGGCGTCACCCTGGTGCTGTGGCTGGGCGCGCAGGACGTCATCGCCGGGACCATGACGCCGGGCGCCTTGCTGCAGTTCGTGCTGCTGTCGGTGTTCGCGGCGGGCGCTGTCGGCGCCTTGGGCGAGAGCTGGGGCGACGTGCAGAAGGCCGCCGGGGCCATGGAGCGGATCGACGAGTTGATGCGGGCGACCCCCGCCATTGCACCGCCCGCCAGCCCTGTGGCCCTGCCTCAGCCGCCGCGCGGCGAGGTGTCGATGTCAGCCGTGGACTTCGCTTATCCGGGCCGCCCCGACCTGCCGGCGCTGAAGGGCTTCAGCCTGACCGTGCGGCCGGGCGAGACGGTGGCCCTGGTCGGGCCGTCGGGGGCGGGCAAGTCCACGGTCTTCCGTCTGCTGCTGCGCTTCTATGACCCGCAGTCCGGTCTCGTGTCGGTCGACGGGGTGGACGTGCGCGCGGCCGATCCGGTCGCGGTGCGCGACCGCTTCGCCTGGGTGTCGCAGGAGGCGCCGCTGTTCTCGGGCTCGGCCTTGGAGAACATTCGCTTCGGCCGCGAGGCCGCTACGCTGGAGGAGGCCCGCGCCGTCGCCGCCGAGGCCCAAGCGCTCGGCTTCATCGACGCCCTGCCGGAAGGCTTCGACACCCCGCTGGGCGAGCGCGGCAAGAGCCTGTCGGGCGGCCAGCGTCAGCGTCTGGCGATCGCGCGGGCCTTGGTGCGCGAGGCGCCGATCCTGCTGCTGGACGAGGCGACCAGCGCGCTCGACGCCGAAAACGAACGTCTGGTGCAGGCCGCGCTGGATCAGGCCATGTCCGAGCGCACCACCCTGGTCATCGCCCACCGCCTGGCGACCGTGCTGCGGGCTGACCGCATCGTGGTGATGGACGGCGGCCAGGTGGTCGAGCAAGGCACGCACGCCGAACTGACGGCCAAGGGCGGCCTCTATGCGCGGCTGGCCAAGCTGCAGTTCCAGGGGACGTAAACCTTCTCCTCCCCATGCAATGGGGAGGTGGCGCGGAGCCGGAGGCGACGTGACGGAGGGGCCGCTTGGTCCCGCGGTCCCGGCCCCTCCACCGCTTCGCGGTCCCCCTCCCCATTTCATGGGGAGGAAAGGCGTCAGCGCGCGTTTATGGCAATCGCAGGGAAATCGCTGAATACAGCGTCAACGCCCAGCGCGTAGATCGCCTTCAGCCAGCCCGTCAGGTCGCCGTGGTCGGCGGGCGCTGCGCCCCTGCGATACTGCGCGGGCAGGAACAGATTCTCGGTTCGGAAGGTCCAGACCACGACCTTCAAGCCCGCCGCATGGGCGTCCTTCGTCAGCGACGAAGCCCGTAGCGCGCGACCCGCGTCATCGCGCGGCACGACCATCAGATCCTGCACCCCGATGGCGTCAGCGTAGCGGGCGATCTCGGCCAGCCCCTGCGGCGTCGCCATCTCAGTGTAGGTCGCGCCGGGCCGGTCGGCGGGGCCGCCGCTCGATTGCATCAATTGCAGCAGCGGCGCGTCGATGCGCGCCGCCAGCCGCTCCAGCGTGCCGACCTCAAAGCACTGGATCAGGATAGGGGCGTCCGCGCCGGTCAGACCGTGGCGCTCCAGCGTCGCGACGAAGGCGTCCTCCATCGGCAGGTTCAGGGCGGCGAAATGGCTGGGGTGCTTCAGCTCCGGCGCGACGCCGATGACGCGGCCGGTGCGGACGCTGGCGTCGCGGGCGATGGCGACCACTTCCTCGAAGGTCAGGATCGGCTCCTGGCCGTCGAAGGCGGCCGAGGCGGGGCGCAGGGCGGGCAGACGCTCGCGCGCGCGCAGGGTCTTCAACTCGGCCAGGGTGAAGCCTTCGGTGAACCAGCCGGTCACGGGGCGGCCGTCGATGTCGCGGGTCGTGCGGCGCGCGGCGAATTCCTCGTGATCGGCGACGTTGGTGGTTTCGCCGATCTCGTTCTCGTGGCGGACGACCAGGTGGCCGTCGCGGGTCATGACCAGGTCCGGCTCGATGAAGTCCGCGCCCTGTTCGATCGCCAACTCATAGGCGGCGCGGGTGTGCTCCGGCCGTTCGCCCGAGGCGCCGCGGTGGGCGATGACGGTAGGCTTGGCGGAGGGAGCGGACATGGCCGGTTGGCTCGACGACAGGAGGACGGCGGTCAGGATGGCGGCGATCATGCGCGAAGGGTAGGGGCAGCACGTGACAGGCGCGTGATCTCTCCCTCCCCTTCATGGGGAGGGTGGTCGTCGCGGAGCGACGAGCGGGTGGGGAGGGCGGAGCCAGGCATGACGAAGGCGGCGCCACGTTAGCGGCGCCGCCCCCACCCGGCCTCGCCCTTCGGGCTCAGCCACCCTCCCCATGAAGGGGAGGGAGAATTTTGCCTTACGCCTCGCGCAGGATCTTGCGCAGCTTGGCCTGGATGTCGGGGTTGCCGGCGACGATCTGCTTGCCCTTCATCGGATCGCCGTCCTGGTCGATGGTGGTGACGACGCCGCCGGCCTCTGTGACCAGCAGGATGCCCGCCGCCACGTCCCACGGCTGCAGGTTGCGCTCGAAATAGGCGTCGTAGCGGCCCGCAGCGACCCAGGCGAAGTCCAGCGATGCGGCGCCCAGACGGCGGATGCCCGCGACGCGCTGGCCCACGGCGTGGATGTCCTTGATGGCCTGGCCGTGGCCAGTCTTGCCGATGAAGGGCAGGCCGGTGGCGATCAGGCACTCGGCCATGTCGGCGCGCCCGGCGGTGCGGATGCGCGTGTCGTTCAGGTAGCAGCCCTTGCCCTTTTCGGCCCAGAACATTTCGTTCATGACCGGGTTGTAGGTGACGCAGGCGACGATCTCGGCCGTGCCGTCGGGGTGCTTGCGCTCCAGGCCCACCGTGATGGCGAAGTGGGGCATGGCGTGCATGAAGTTGGTGGTCCCGTCGATCGGGTCGACGATCCAGGTGTGGGTCTTGTCGGTTCCCTCGATCATGCCGCGCTCTTCGCCCAGGAAGCCGTAGCCCGGGCGGGCCTTCAGCAGCAGTTCGAACAGGGTCTGTTCCGCCTTGATGTCGGCGGCGGTGACGAAGTCGCCGGGGCCCTTGCGGGACACCTGCAGCTGGGACACCTCGCCGAAATCCCGAAGCATCGGGCGGGCGGTCTTGCGGACGGCGTCCATCATGACCTGGAGCAGGGCGGAAGCGAGGGCCATAGGCAGTTCTCCTGATCCGTCGATCCTCAAAAGGCCGGTGGCCCGGATGGACGGAGAAGCAAAAGGGGCGCGGACCATCCGCGCCCCTGTAGTCTTAACTTGCCCGACCTTGGCCGGGAAAGGCGGTGTTTTTTAGTCCGCGCGGCGGACGTATTCGCCGGTCGAGGTGTCGACGACGATCTTCTCGCCGGTCGACATGAAGGGCGGGATCATGACGCGGATGCCGTTCGAAGCCTTGGCGGGCTTATAGGACGACGAGGCGGTCTGGCCCTTCACGGTGGGCTCGGTCTCGACGACTTCCAGAACGACCTGTTCCGGCAGTTCCAGACCGATCGGACGCTCTTCGTGCGACTCGATGACGACCTTCATGCCTTCCTGCAGGTAGGGGATGCGGTCTTCGCCGACCCAACCCTTTTGGAGTTCGATCTGCTCGTAGGATTCGTCGTCCATGAAGACGAGCGTTTCGCCGTTGTCGAACAGGTAGGAGTAGTCGCGCTGTTCCAGCGTGACGCGCTCGACCTTGTCTTCCGAGCGGAAGCGTTCGTTCAGCTTGTTGCCGGTCTCGAGGTTCTTGGCCTCGACGTTGGCGAAGGCGCCGCCCTTGCCGGGCTTGACGTGGCTGGCCTTGGTGACGACCCACAGGCCGCCGTTGTGTTGCAGGACCATGCCGGGCTTGATGGTGTTGGCGTTGATTTTCATGAGAACCGTAGGGCTCGTTGCTGGGGGGCGGCTGGCGCCGACCGCCAGAGCGTGGCGCGCCAAATCGCCGCGAGCCCTAGAGGATAAGGCGAAAAAGGGCAATGGCGCGGGCGCCGCCGCGCGTTGTTTCAGGCCGGGCCGTCCAGGCTGCGCTCAGCCCGATTGGCCAGACGCACGCCGATGCCGGTAGGCGCCGCCAGCTTGGCTGCGCCGGGGTCGAGCTTGCGCGCTTCATGGGCGAAGGCGGCGGCTAGGCCGGCTGAGGACATGGCGGCCAGAATTTGGGTCCAGCGCCCAGTCGGGCGGGCGGCCAGCCAGACGGCGTTGACCGCCTGGGCGACGGCCCACAGGCCCATGGCGGCGTTGCGGCCGGGCCGGGCCGGCGCGTTCCACACGCGCAGAGCCGACAGGGTCGTGGCCGAAAAGACGGCGGGCAGGATCAGGCTGAACGGCCCGCGCGGGCGCTCGGTGATCGGGCCTTCGCGCCTTCGGGCGCCGGTCAGGCTGCGGGCTTGCGGGGGAACGGCGCGGGTGGCGACCACGGTAGCCGCCAGGGCGAAACCGACGGTCACCGCCGCCCCCAGGGCGACGTGCCGCCAGTCGCGGCCTTCAGCATTGAGGAAATCCGCTGCGTGATCGCGGGCGGCGTCGAGGGCGTCATCCATGCTGGTCATGCAGCCAAAACAACCGGGCGCGGCGGACGTTCCCGCTCTCTGACGCCGCGCCCGGCCCTTGGATCAGTTGCCGGTGGCGGCGCCGTCGGTGACGATTTCCTTCATGGCGGACTGCAGATAGTTCTGCGCGCCCATCAGCTGGATCAGGCTGTGCTGGTTCTCCAGGAAGTCCACGTGCTCTTCGGTGTCGGCCAGGATCTTCATCAGCAGGTCGCGGCTGACGTAGTCGCGGGCTTGCTCGCACTGGGTGACGGCGTCGCGCGTCGTCGCGCGGCTGTCGATCTCCAGTTGCAGGTCGGCGCCCAGGCACTCGATCGGATCTTCGCCGACCTTCAGCTTGTGAAGGTCCTGCAGGTTGGGCAGGCCGTCCAGGAAGAGGATGCGTTTGATCAGCATGTCGGCGTGCTTCATCTCGCCGATCGATTCTTCGTAGATGACGTTGCCGAGGTGGCTGAGGCCCCAGCTTTCGAACATGCGGGCGTGCAGGAAGTACTGGTTCACCGCCGTCAGCTCGTTGGTCAGCACCGCATTGAGGGTGCGGATGATCGCGGGATCGCCCTTCATGGTCGTCGTCCTTTAAAAGCAGCGGCGAGTCGGCCTTGACGCAAGACCGAGCCTCGGGACCGCCCGTGACGACTACATACCACGGCTTTGCCGTCGCAGCTTATTTGCGAGTTTTTATCACTGCATTGATAATGCGAGTGAAATCCGCTTTCAAAAACGGATTATTCCGCCGCCATGGCGAAGGCGGACTGCTGCTCCTGGATCATCTGGCGCATCTCGCACACGCATTTGGCGCATTGCGGCGCGCACTGGTGGCTGGCGAAGATGTCCTTCGGGCGGCTAGCGCCCGCCTCGATGGCGAGGGCGACGTCACGCTGGCGGAGACCGTTACAGTTGCAAACGTACAAGGCGAGGCACCCGGAACTTGAGAATGGCTCGCTATAGCATCTATTAAGGCGGGTGCAAATCATTCTCATGCGCTCTGCGACATTGACGCCGTCGGCGTCGGAGGGCAGGGCGGTGTCATGGCTCGTCAACCGCAAATTCCCGCCCGTCCGCCCTGCCGGCTGTATCTGATCACGCCCTCGGCCCTGCCGGACCTGGAAGCCTTCGCCGTCCAGCTGGAGGCCGCCCTGTCCGCCGGCGACTGCGCCGCCGTGCAACTGCGGCTGAAGGAGGCCTCCGACGATGAGATCCGCGCCGCCGTCGCCCGGCTGAGGCCGATCTGCCAGGCGCACGACGTGGCTCTGATCCTGAACGACCGCCCCGATCTGGCCCGCGCTACGGGCTGCGACGGCGTTCACGTCGGCCAGGAAGACGCGTCGCTTGCCGACGCGCGCCGGATCATGGGCGAGGACGCCATGATCGGCGTCACCTGCCATGACAGCCGCCACCTGGCGATGGAGGCGGCCGAGGGGGGCGCCGACTACGTCGCCTTCGGCGCCTTCTACCCCACGCAGACCAAGGACGTCGTGCACCACGCCGAGCCGGGTATCCTGACTATCTGGCAGGAAACCATGGAGACGCCCTGCGTCGCCATCGGCGGGGTGACGGTCGAGAACGCCGGCGGGCTGGCGGCGGCGGGCGCGGACTTCGTGGCGGTCAGCGCTGGCGTGTGGCGCCATCCCGATGGCGCCGCAGCGGCCGTGCGCGCCTTCAACGAGGTGCTGAGCGCCGCGTCCTGAAGTCCCGCGTCGATTTCAGAGGATGTTTAGGAACATCGATCAAGATCAGGTCCCGAGACTCTAATTCTGGGCCGGATTGATGAGCATGAGCCGCGCGCTCCACAGGAGTGAGGTCGCACTGGAAGCGACAGCGAAGGGGGCGATCGGGGTTGAAACCCAGGTCCCGCCCAACGCTGATTTCTTCCGCCAGCCGCTGGCGCCCATCCTGACGGCGCTGGGCGTCGCGATCCTGGTGGTGTTGGCGATCAGCTTCGCTCGCACCAACGGACTGATCGCCGGCTTGTGGGGCGCAGGCGGGCTGGCGATGGCCGCCTGGCTGCGCAGCGGCCGCGGTCTTCAATACGATTTGGGTTTCGGCGCCGTTGTGGCGGCGGGGGTGTTCGCGGGCGAGATACTGGCCGGAAACCCTTTGTGGCTTTCGGCCCTGTTCACCCTGAGCAATGTGCTGGAAATCGTGCTTGCGGTCGTGCTGACGCGCCGAATGGTGACGGGCCTGCACGTCGATAGCGTCCAGGGGCTAGCCCGGTTTTGGACCATATGCGCCATCGCCCCTCTTCCGGCGGCGTTGCTGGGTTGTGTGGCTGTGGCGAACGTGGGCGGACAGGATTCCCTCGACGCCTTCCGCATTTGGTGGAGCGGCCACGCCCTTGGATTCGCCGTGATCGGCGTCGTCGGGCTGAGCCTGCGCAAGGCGCATTGGCGAGTGTTGAAGCAACCGGCGCGACTGGCCGAAGGTCTCGGCCTCGGCGCCCTGCTCGGGGGAGCCTGCTATGCGCTCTTTTCCCATCTTAGCCTGCCGTTCGGCTTCTTGCTGCTGCCCTTGATCCTGCTCGCAGCGGTAAGGTTCCGCGTCATCGGAGCCGCATGGGCTCTGTTAATGGTGTCGGTGGTCGCCATCGGCGGCACGATGGCGGGGCACGGGCCCTATCATCAGTTCGCAGCCGAGGATCGCGCCTTGTTGGCGCAGCTTCTGGTGCTGCTGGGCTATATGCCGATCCTCGTGGTCGCCGCCCTGCTCGAGGAGCGCGACCAACTGATGCAGCGCGCCAAGGAGGGACGATTGCGCGCCGAACGGGCATCGGCCGCCAAGTCTCGGCTGCTGGCTAATGTGGCTCATGAGATCAAGAGCCCCGTCGGCGGCGTCATCGGCATCGGCGAACTGTGGGCGGGCGGCCATCTGGGCCAGGTGACGGACAGCCAGGTCGAAATGGCGCAGATGCTGGTCAAGACGGCGCGCCAGATCGAGGCGCTGACGCATGATCTGCTGGATGTGGCGCGCGCCGAAGCCGGGGCGGTCAAGGTCGACCTGCGGCCGACCGAGGTCAGCGGCGTACTGGAAGACGTGCGCCGGTCCATGGCGCTGTTGCCAGAGGCGGAAGGCCTGCGGATCGACGTGATCGCCGATGGCGACGCCCTGGTGGCGATGGCCGACTCCCAGCGACTGACGCAGGTGGTCGGCAACCTGGCCAGCAACGCCATGAAATACGGCGCGTCGGGCGGGGTGGTCGTTCTGCGGGCGGCATGGAGCGGCGACCGCATCCGCATTGAGGTGATCGATCGGGGGCCGGGCCTGTCGGAAGACAAGCAGGCTCAGCTTTTCGAGCCGTTCAACCGCCTGGGCCTGGATCGCTCCAGCATCGAAGGGCACGGCGTCGGCCTGACGCTGGCCAAGCGGCTGGTCGAACTGCAGGGCGGCGATATCGGCGTGCATTCCGTGGTCGGGCAAGGGGCGACGTTCTGGGTGGAGATCCCGGGCGTCTGAAACAGCTCCGCTGATATGGCCGCTTGACCCGGCGCGGCCCGGGCCGCCAATGTCAGAGCCATGAAAGCCGCTCTCGTCGCCCTGTCGCTTATCGCCCCGCTGGCGGTCGTTGCGACCCCCGCCGCCGCCCAGCAGGACCCGGACGAGCGCGCTCGCATCGAAGAACTGACCCGCCGCCTGAACGGCGCCCCGCCCGCTCCGCAATCGACGGCGCCGTCACGCCCCGCCTCGGCGCCTGCGACCCACACATCTGCGACCCACACATCTGCGACCCAGACATCTGTGACCCAGGCCCCGGCCGGGCCTGCCGCCCGCCAGGACCCGGAAGAACGCGCCCGGATCGAAGAACTGACCCGTCGCCTGAACGGCGCTCCGCCAAGGGCTGAGCCGGGAGCTGTTTCTCCGCCGCGCCCGACCCCGGCGCCTGCGCCCCAGCGCGTCGAGCCGATCCGTCGTCCGCCCGCCTCTGCGCCCGCACCGGCCGCCGTCCAGCCCCAAACTCTGGCCCGCCCGGCGCAACCCGCCCAGGAGGCGCCAGTTCGACGATCGACGACGACCCAGGCGCCGCCCGCCTCGGCCCCGCCGGCGACGCCGAGGCCCGCACCGTCTGCGCCCGCGCCGCAAGGTCTGAGCGCCGCAGAGCGGGCGGCTCTTCCGTTCCGCATCGACCTGCCGCCGGGCTTCCAACTGGTCGAAGGCCGGTCGGGCCCCAACGCTCACGTCTATTCGGCGCGCAAGGCGGGCAAGACCTATCTGATGGTCTACGCTGGGCCGTCGTCGCAGTTTCCCATCTATGACGGCGAGCAGGTGACGGCCGGCGGCCGCATCTCCGTGGTGACGACCGACGGCCCGCGTCGTATCGCAATGGAACACCTCTTCCAGCGCTCGGCGCAACCCGCCGAGATCCACGTCTGGGTGATGGCCCAGGACGGCGCCGATCGCGACGAGGCCGAGCGCATCGCCCAGACGGTGGACCCGAAATAAGGTCTAGTTTTCGGACCAGACGGCCAGTTCGTTGCCGGACGGGTCGCGGAAATGGAAACGACGCCCGCCGGGGAAGGCGAAGATGGCGTGGGTGATCGCGCCGCCCGCCGCCTCGACCTTGGCCTGCATGGCCTCCAGATCATGGGCATAGAGGATGGGCAGGGGCTTGGGCGTCATGGCGTCGGGGGTGAAGCCGCCGTCCAGCCCCTCGCTGAACGCCGAATAGTCCGGGCCATAGTCCTGGAAGCGCCAGCCGAACGCCTCGGCGTAAAACGCCTTGTGCGCCGCCAGATCCGTCGCGGGCAGTTCGAGATAATCCAGCTTGCCGTCTTCGCGCATGGCGACTCTCCGAGAGAAATGGAGACGGACGCTTGCACGACGGCCGACTATGCGCAAATCTGCAAATGATTCGCAAACGCAGGAGTTGGCCCATGATCGTTCTGAGCGCCGGATGCGCCTGCCTGGCCTCGCTGATGCAGCGGGATGCGAACGGAAGACGCGGGCCTGATGCAGAACGGGCGCCGATCGAACCCGACCGGCGCCCGCGTCTGATTTCAAAGAACGGCGGCGATCAGCGCGCCATCTGGGTCTCGCCTGCGCGCCACACGCGATAACGCACCTCGACGTCCGACGGGGCGTAGACCACCACGGGCAGGCGCGAGTTGTAGCGGATCAGCGGCTGTTCCTGCGTCGTCACGAAGGCTTGGCGCTCCGATCCCGGAGGGCAGCCCATCAGGGTGCTGGCCGCGTTCCCCAGGGCGGGCAGGACATAGTAGTCGTAGCCCCAGCCCTCGGCGGTGCGGGTTTCAAGGCGGCCGCCGAAGAACTGACGGTTGCAGTCGACCGTCTGGGTCTTGCCCAGGATCAGTTCGACCTTCAGCGCGTCCTCGTCCGACTGGGCCGGCAGGTTGATGACGTGGCGGGTCTGACCCGGCGTCGCAGCCGGGAAGGCCTTGAGGTCAGCGGAACCGGCCTGGCCGGCGACAGTGTCGTTCTGGGGCATGGCGCCTTCCGCCTGGGCCGTGGCGCAGGCGGCGAGGCTGAGAGCGGCGACGCCGGCGGCGAGCAGGGCAGGGAGTTTCAAGGGGGAGGTCTCCACAGTTAGCTTGACCGCGGACAACGCCACAGGATCAGGGCAGTTCCACGGCCATGGCGACCGCTTCGCCGCCGCCGATGCACAGCGAGGCCACGCCCTTCTTGCCGCCGCGCGCCTGAAGCGCCGCCAGCAGGGTGGACAAGATGCGCGCGCCCGAGGCGCCGATGGGGTGGCCCAGGGCCGTGGCACCGCCGTTGACGTTCAGCTTGTCGCGGTTGATGCCCAACTCCTGTTGGGCGATCATGGCGACGACGGCGAAGGCCTCATTGACCTCCCACAGGTCGACGTCCTCGACCGACCAGCCCGCCTTCTTCAGCGCCTTCTGCATGGCCGGGACCGGGGCGGTGGTGAACAGGCCCGGCTCGTGGGCGTGGGCGGCGTGGGCGGCGACGCGGGCGACGATGGGCAGGCCCAGGGCCTTGGCTGTGCTCTCGCGCGTCATGACTAGGGCGGCGGCGCCGTCCGAGATCGAAGAGGCGTTGGCGGCGGTGATGGCGCCGTCCTTGGTGAAGGCGGGACGCAGGGTCGGGATCTTGGCGGCGTCGGCCTTGCCGGGCTGTTCGTCCTCGCTGACCGTCACCGGGCCTTTGCGAGTGGCGACCTCGACCGGGACGATCTCGGCCTTGAAGGCGCCCGAGGCGATGGCGGCCTTGGCGCGCGTCAGGCTCTCGATGGCGTATTCGTCCATCTGCTCGCGGGTGAACTGATACTGGGCCGCCGCGTCCTCGGCGAAGACGCCCATGGCCTTGCCGGGGGAGTAGGCGTCCTCCAGGCCGTCCATCATCATGGAATCGACGATGACATCGTGGCCGATGCGGGCGCCGCCGCGGTGCTTGTTCATCAGGTAGGGGGCGCCGGTCATCGACTCCATGCCGCCCGCGACGATGACTTCGGCCGTGCCGGCTAGCAGGGCGTCGTGCGCCATCATGGCCGCCTGGAGCCCTGAGCCGCACATCTTGTTCACCGTCGTCGCCTCGACGTGCTTGCCGAGGCCTGCGCCGATGGCGGTCTGGCGCGCCGGGGCCTGACCCAGACCGGCGGGCAGGACGCAGCCCATGAAGATCTGCTCGACCTTTTCAGGCGCGACGCCTGCACGCTCGACAGCGGCCTTGACCGCGACAGCGCCCAGGTCGGTGGCCTTGACCGGCGACAGCGCGCCCTGGAAGCCGCCCATCGGCGTGCGGGCGAAGGAGCAGATGACGACGGGATCAGCGGCGGCGGTCATGTGGGGCGTTTCCGTAAGTGAATCGTTTCGCGGGGGATTAGGGGAGGCGAAGGCCCGCTGGCAAGCGGGGCGGCTTACAGCAGCTTGCGGCGCTGGCGGGCCAGGGCCAGCGGGCGGCCGTCTGCGCCCCAAGCGACGGCCTCGTCCACCGACCAGCCCAGGCCGTGGTCCAGCAGGCGGTATTCGAAGAAGGCCCAGCCGCCTGGCGCATTGTCGGGCGTCGGATCGTTCAGGAAGTCGCAGCGCAGGTCTACCGTCGTCATCATCGGCGGCGCCTTGAACGCCGTCCAGGCGGGCGGATAGAGGGCGTCCAGCAGGTAGCACATCCGCAGCTCGTCCAGCGGCGCCCCGTCCTTCACCCGCATCCAGACCCGCTCGACGACGGGCTTGGCTTCATTGCCGCCAAGGATGTTAGGGCCGCCGTCAAAGCGATAGTCGACGTGCTGGGCGAAGCGCGGCGCCATCGGGCCGCTGATGCCTGGCGCGTCCATCAGGCTGTCCAGCGAGGGCGGCGCCGCCAGCAGCGGCGTCAGAGGCGCGGGCGTCGGCCCGTCGGCGCCATAGGTGGCGCTGGCGTGGTGTGTCAGTTTCGATCCCTGCCCGCCCTCGACCACGGAATAGGCGACATTGCGGCCGCCCCGCAGCATCCGGGGCCGGAAGTTCAGGGACTGGCCGTAACGGGCGGCGGCCAGATACTGGACCGTCAGACTGCGCAGCGGCGCCTCGATCCCCAGTCCCTGACGCATGGCCCCGGCGCACAAGGCCGCCAGCAGGCCGCCGAAGGGAAAGCCCGCTTCGGGCGGGGCGCTGATCGGGCCGTTGGAGAACTCGCCGGACAGGGTGGCGGTCAGAACCCCTTCATCCTCGGGCGTCAGGCGGAAGGCAGCGTGGATCAAGTCGGCTTCGGTCATCACACAACATCGAAAAGCGGAGGCGGAACCTGCGACAGCGCCGCCCCCGAGTCGAGGGAAGGACATGGCCCCGGGGCGGCCATGTCCGTTGCAAATAGAAACTGACTGACTCCGTCGCGATTGGCAACCCTTGTCAAACGGCTGACGCGGGGTCACTTTCCGGGAAATGGGACGCACCGCCGATTATTCGCGCCAGAGCTGCTCGGTCGCCGCCACCCTCGAGGTGATCGGCGACCCGTGGACCATGCTGGTCATCCGCGACGCCTTCAACGGCGTCACCCGCTTCGAGCAATGGCAGGACCGGCTGGGCGTGGCGCGCAACGTCCTTGCCGCCCGACTGAAGTCGCTGGTGCGTCATGGCGTGCTGGAGCCGCGACCCTATTCCGAGCGTCCCCCCCGCAACGAGTACGTGCTGACGGCCAAGGGCAAGGATCTGTACGGCGTCCTGGTCACCCTGAACGCCTGGGGCGCCAAGCATGTCTACGGAGAGGAGCCTTCGGGCATCATCCTGCGTCACAAGACCTGCGGCCATGACCTGCAGCCCCGCATCGCCTGCGGCTGCTGCAATGAGATGGTCCGACCGCGCGACGTCGAAGTCGTCTTCGCCGAGAACCGCGCGACCGTAGGCGAGGTCATGCCGGCCGATGACAAGGCGGCGTAGGCGTCAGACAGCAACCGCCGTGGTGGACGCGATAAATCCGCCGCCCAGCACGCGCTCATCGTCGGCCGGGTCGTACAGGACGCAGGCCTGGCCAGGGGCGACGCCTTCCTCGCCCTGATCGAACACCACCTGAACGGCGTCCTCTACGAACATGAGCCGGGCTGAGGAGGGCTGGCGCGTCGAGCGAACGCGGGCCAGCACCGGGGCGCCGTCGCGGGCGGCCTCCTCGATGGTGGCCTGGTCGCCCAGCCAGTTGGTTTCCTCCAGCGTCAGGCGCGCGGTCAGCAGGGCTTCGCGCGGGCCGACGATGACGCGGCGATGCTCGGGATCCAGCTTGACCACGAACAGAGGCTCTCCCACGGCGACGTTCAGTCCCCGGCGCTGGCCGATGGTGTAGTCGGTGATGCCCGAATGGCGGCCCAGCACCCGGCCGTCCATGTGGACGATGTCGCCCGCCTCGCGCCCCTGCGGCCGCAGCCGGTCGATCAGGGTGCGGTAGTCGCCGGTCGGCACGAAGCAGATGTCCTGGCTGTCCGGCTTGGCCGCAATGCGCAGGCCCAGGGACGCGGCGACGCCCCGCACCTGAGGCTTCTCCAGATCGGCCAGGGGGAAGCGCAGATAGTCGAGCTGATCCTGGGTCGTTGCGAACAGGAAGTAGGACTGGTCACGCGAGTGATCGACCGCCTTGCGCATCTGCGAGCGGTTGCCGTGGGTGGCGCGGCGGACGTAGTGGCCGGTCGCCATGGCTTCGGCGCCCAGATCGCGCGCGACGTCCAGCAGGTCGCGGAACTTCACCGTCTGATTGCAGCGGATGCAGGGGACCGGCGTCTGGCCCTTCAGATAGGAGTCGGCGAATTGGTCGATCACCGCGTCCTTGAACCGGTTTTCGTAGTCCAGGACATAGTGCGGGATGCCGATCAGATCGGCGGCCAGACGGGCGTCGTGAATGTCCTGACCGGCGCAGCAGGCGCCCTTCTTCTTCAGCGCCTCGCCGTGGTCGTAGAGTTGCAGGGTCACGCCCACCACGTCATAGCCCGCCTTGTGCAGCAGGGCGGCGACGACGGTGGAGTCCACGCCGCCCGACATGGCGGCGACCACGCGCGCGCCGGCGGGCAGGCCCACGGCCTGACGCACGCTCTCGATCGCGGCGTCCATGTCGGCTTGCGACATGGGGGCGATGTCGGGAACGGGGCAGAGGATGTCGTCGGTCAGGGCGTCCATAGTCATCGCCGCCATTTAGGCCTTAAGGCGCGCGATTTCGAGGCCTGGCTTAAAACGATGGCGCGCCAATGAAAAAGACCGCCCCGTTTCTGGAGCGGCCGTGATCATGCGGTCAGGCGAAAAAGCCTAGTCGCGGTAGCTCTGGATGCGCGTGGTGCGCAGGCCCTGCATGCCCCATTTGTCGATGGCCTTCTGCCAGGCCAGGAACTCCTCGGCCGTCAGGCGATACTTCTCCAGGGCGTCTTCCAGGCTGATCAGCCCGCCGCGCACCGCGGCCACCACCTCGGCCTTGCGCCGGATGACCCAGCGGTTCGTGTCCGAGGGCGGAAGGTCGCGCAGGGTCAGGGGCGTGCCCGTCGGCCCGACCACGTACTGTTCGCCGTTACTGTTAAGGCGTCGCTCTTGCAGCATGGGCTTAAGCCTCTCTCACCACCACCATAGACGCGCAGGCTAGGCCCCCGCCCGCTAAAGGGCGTTTAAGCGTCGTGGTGAAGGAATGGCTAAGACGCATCCGTCCGGCCGGGCGCCTTCTGCGCCGCCTAAAGGAAGGATTCATCGAGTCTAACGAGACCTTGCTCATGGATTCCTGTTGGCCGATCAGCGCTTGATGTTGATCAGCTCCGCCAGCATCTCGTCGGCGGTGGTGATGATCTTGGACGAGGCCGAATAGGCGCGCTGGGTGGTGATCAGGCCGGTGAACTCGGTCGACAGGTCGACGGTCGAGGCTTCCAGCTGTTGCGCGCCCAACAGGCCTGCGCCGCCCGTGCCGGGGGCCTTCAGGTTGAAGGTGCCGGAGTTCTGGCTGACCCGGAAGGCGTTGCCCGCGACTTCGGTCAGGCTGTCGGCGCTGGGGAAGGTGGCCAAGGCGACCTGGGCGATCTTGCGCATGACGCCGTTGTCGAAGATGGCGGTGACGAAGCCGGCCTCGTCGATCTTCACCTCGGTCAGATTCCCGAAGGCGGTGCCGTTCGTATAGGTGGCCTGGACGATCGAGGTGCTGTCGTATTGCGTCAGGCCGCCAGTGGAAGCCCCCAGATCAATGGCGATGGTTTGGCTGGCGACGCCTAGATCGGTGTCCCACAGCACGTCCGGCGTCGGCGCGCCGGGGATCGGCGGCGTCGGCGGCGTCGTCGGCGAGGCGCCCAGCGTGATGGTGGCGTTGGTGGCGTCGGGGAACAGGGCGGCAGGCCCGGTGAAGGACGTATCCAGGCGCCCGTCCTGGGTAAATTTGACGATGCCGCTCTTTATCGGGGCGTTGATGGTCATGGGGGTGCCGTCGGCATTCATGACCTTGCCGGCAGGCCCATAAATTTCCGCGTGCCATTCGTTCGGGTTGGCGCCCTTCAGGAAGGCGACCGTCAGGTTCTGTTGACCGCCTTTGGAATCCGACACGGGAATGGAGATTTCGAAGTCAGGCTTGACCCCGACCGGCGGCACGGCGTCCGCCTTGTAGGCGGCCATGGTTTCGCCCGCGGCGTATCGCGCCAGAGCGGCGGCGTCGGGCTCGATGCTGGACTTCAGGTTGGCGTTCAGGCTGACCCGGGTGGTCGGTTCGGCGGCGCCGCCGACCGAGCCGACGTTGATGGTGCGCAGGCGGCTCATGTCCGAGGGGTCTGCGTTGACCGTGCCGTCGCTGGCCACCGGCCAGCCCTGAAGATACAGGCCCGAGGTGTTCTGCAGATAGCCGAGGTCGTCGATCTTGAACGCCCCGGCGCGGGTGAACAGGCGCGCGTCAGACAGGGCTAGGTTCTCGGACTTTTCCGTCACGACGAAGAAGCCCTGGCCGGCGATGGCCAGGTCGGTGCCCGAGGTCGTGCGCTGAAGCTGGCCCGCCTGGCTAATGAAGTGACGGGCGGTCGCCTGCACCCCGCCGGCCGAATAGCCGACGCCCTGGGTCTGGGCGTTGACGACGGTGGAGAACTCCGTCGCCGCACGCTTGTAGCCGACCGTGTTCACATTCGCGATGTTCTGCGAGATCGTCGAAAGGGCCGCGGCGTTCGCGGTCAGGCCGGACACGCCGGCCAGCATGGCGCCGTTGATGCTCATGGCTGGGGTTCCTTACGAGAGAAGATTGAAGGGGTTGAGTTTCGAAGCCAGGGCGCTGAGCGCGCCCGCGTCCTCGTTGGAATCGGGTTTGGCGGCGGCCTTCTGCTCCTCCAGCGCAATCAGGCTGGACACCGGCATGATCGACTTGCCGATGACGACGAAGGGGGTGTTGTCGTACATCTCGACCCCGGTGACGCGGCCGCGGATCAGCACCTGGCTGCCGACATCCTTGCCCGCGCCGTCCTTGGCGACGACCTTCAGCGTATAGACGCCGCCATCGTCCACCTGGCCGCCGCCGGTGGTCTTTCCGTCCCACTTGAAGTCATGCAGGCCGTTGGTCTTGTCCGGCGCCGGGCCGCTCCAGACCACCTTGCCCGAGGCGTCCAGCACCTGAAGCGTGGCGTCGGTCGCATCGGACGCCAATTCATAGCTCCAGCTGGCTTCGCCGTCCTCGAAGCGGGTGGCGGACCAGACGGCGGTGGCGTCCTTGCCGATATAGGGCGCGGCGCCGGTCAGGCCGTCGCCCTGCTGGGCCTTCAGCAGACCGGTCAGCAGGTCGTTGGTCAGCAGTTGCTGCTCGACGCCCGCCATCTGCGTCAGCTGGGCGGTGAACTCGTTGGAATCGACCGGCGACAGCGGGTCCTGATTCCTGAGCTGGGTGGTCAGCAGCGACAGAAAGGTCTGGAAGTTGGAGGCCAGCATCTGGCCCCCGGCGTTCACCCGGCCTGCGGCGTTGTTGGTGGAGACGGCGTCAACCATCGTCAGACCTTCAGATCGACGCGGTCAGGCGTCAGGGAAAGGGATGTCCAGGCGCTGGGCGGCGGAACGAGAGAATCGGCCTCTGCAGCCAGGCGGGCGGCGCCGGTGAAGGCGCGGCGGTCGGGCTGGCGCTCGAAGGCCCCGCCGCCGAAGCCGGACGAGGGGTCGCGCTCGGCGAACTCCAGGTCGTCGCTCGACAGGTGCAGCCCCGCCTCCATCAGCTGGCGACGCAGTTCATCGGCGCGGGCGCGCAGATCGGCCGCCGCCGCCGGGGTGTCGAAGGCCAGACGGGCCGTGACCTGACCATCGGACTCGATCTCAAGGCTGACATCGACCCGGCCCAGACCCTCGGGCGTCAGCGCCATGTCGAAGCGGGTCGAGCGGCCGTCCAGCTTCTTGATGATCTGGGCGGCGATCTGGGCGGTGGTCTCGACCGTGGCGCGCGACAGATGGGACAGGCCGAGGTCGCGCGACGCGGCAGACGCCTCGGGCCCGACCGTTTCGGCGAAGGCCGGGGGCGGAACCGGCGCGTCCGCGTCAGCCGAAGGCGGGGCGAGCGCGGGCGGGGGCGCGGTTGGCGCAGCAGGCGATGCTGCGGGGGAGGGGCGAGCGGCGGGCGCTGTGGCGGCCGTCGGATTATCGGTTGACGTGAGGCGCTCGGCCGAAGACCGCTCCGAGCCGTCCTCCGCCGAGGCTGATGCTGGGATGGCTTCGCGCGCTGAGGCCAGTCGCTCTCCGGCGCCCGAGCGGAAGCCGGTCACGCCCGGCAGGGCGGGGATCGGGCTGGACAACGCAGGCGAGGCGGGACGGGCGGGCGCGGGAGGCTCGGCCAGCTCTTCGCCCTCGGCAGGCGCGGCGTCAGGCGGGGCTTCAGCATCTTCGGCGACGAGGAGAGGCGTCGTCTTAGCTGCGGCCACGGGGCCGGCCAGGGAGTCGGCCGCAGGCGCAGTCGCAGCGGGCGTCGCAGCGACCGCCGGACCGACGGGGGCCGAAAGGGCGGACGGCGAAAGTGCGGATGGAGCGATTGGCGCGGCGACGGGGGCCGCGTCTGCGTTCGGCGCCTCTGCTTCGGGCGACGCACCGGCGATTTGTTCTGGTACGGGCTGTTCGGGCGCGGGGGGCGCGTGCAGCGGCGCGCTGTCGCTTTCACCTGCCAGCGCCGGTTCGCTGACGGCCAGCTGTTGAGGCTCAGGCTTCGGAGCGAACCAGATCGGAATCATGACGATGGCCGCGCCCATGTCCTCAGGCTCAGTCTGTGCCGCGGGCGCCCTGACGGGCGAGGGAGCGGCGGCTGGGGCCTCGCCCGTTTCTTCCTTAAGCATCAGGTCCGCGAACATGGCGCTGTCCGCCGCCGCCTCGATCGAGGCGTCCGGGCCCGCGCCGTCGGGGGCGGCGGGCGTCAGGACAGACAGGATGCTGAGGGCGGACATGCGGAGGCAGGCGCTTTCGGTCGGTAGGGCGGCGCCTGCTGCGCCTGGGTCATTCGGCAAAGCCTCCGCAAGCCCCGGGCCAAATGCAGGTGTAGGCGCTAACTCGTTGATATAAAGCAGGGTTCTATCTCGACGGCACGCTGCTAGCCCTCTCCAACGCCGGGCGCTTCTTGCCGCGCCTGTCGCTTTTTGCCGGGCGAAGACGGCGCCGCGCGAATTGGCCCGCGCCTTGCCTCCCTCACCTGTGAACGCACAGGGGCCGAATGCCGATGTCGAGGAAAATCAAAGAGATGGTCAGAAGACCCGCTCAATTCGCCGGGCAAGATCTGCACGCTTGCCTGCAAGGCTTGCCGAGCGCGCGCCCGTCGATCCGCCCATCGATCAGCCTGGGCGCAGGAGCCGTCTGATGTCCCTCAACTCGATCATGAACATCGCCACCTCAGGCATGAATGCGGCCCAGACGCAGCTGCGGGTGGTTTCGGACAACGTCTCCAACGTCAACACGCCCGGCTATGTCCGCAAGATCGCCGACCAGCAGTCATGGGCCAGTCAGGGCGTCGGCGCCGGCGTCGAGATCGCCCGCATCCGCCTGGCGACCGACCGCTTCCTTCAGGCGGCCAGCCTGAACGCCAGCGCCGACGCCGGGCGCCAGACGGTGCGCTATGAACTGTATGACCGCATCCAGTCGATGTTCGGCGACCCCGGCGCCAACAGCGGTTTCTTCTCGCAGATCGACAGCGTCTTCGCCGCCTTCGCCGCCTCGGCCGAGAATTCGACCTCCGGTCCCGCGCGTCAGGACGCCATCTGGAAGACCCAAGGGCTGTTCGACGAAGCGGCCCGCATCAACAGTCAGATCCAGTCGGTGCGCGAAGACGCCGACGCCCGCATCAAGAGCGCGGTCGAGACGGCCAACAGCCTGCTGGAGCAGATCGAAAAACTGAACGTCGAGATCGCCAAGGCCACGGTGGTCAATGCGGACTCATCCGGCGCCCAGACGGCGCAGGCCGCCCTGATCGACCAGTTGTCCGGCCTGATGGACGTTCGCATCACCGGCCGCGCGGTCGGCGGGGTCGAAATCCGCACCGGCGCCGGCATCCTGCTGGCGGGGCAGGGCGCGGCCAAGCTGGACTATGTGCGCGCGGGCGCTGTCGCGGCCGAGACGGTGTTCAACGAGATCACGGTCATAGAGCCGCCTGCCGGAAAGGCCCGCTCTCTGGCCGAGGGTCTGGGGTCGGGCGAGATCAAGGGCCTGCTGGAACTGCGCGACGGCGAGGCCCCGGCCACGGCCGAGCGTCTGGCTGAACTGATGTCGCGGCTGGCCGACGAACTGAACCGGGCGCACAACGCCTCCTCGGCCGCGCCGCCGCCGAACAGCCTGACCGGGCGCAATATGGGCCAGTCGCTGGAGACCGCGCTGGCGGGCTTCACCGGCCGGACCTCCATCGTCATCACCAATGACCAGGGCGTCGCCCTGCACAAGGTGGACCTGGATCTGGCGACGGCGAACCCGGCGACCTTCCTGGCCGATCTGAACGCCCAGCTGGGAACCAACGGCAGCGCCAGCTTCGTCGACGGGCGGTTGAAAATCGAGGGCGCCCCGGGCACGGGGGTCGTGGTGGTCGACGACCCCGCCGCGCCGACGAACAAGGGCGGGCGAGGCTTTTCGCACTTCTTCGGCCTGAACGACCTGATCTCCACCGACCAGCCGGCGATGTACGAAACCGGCATGACGGGCGCGTCGCAGCATGGCTTCCCGGCGGGGGAGACCATCACCTTCCGCTTCAGCGATGCCGCGGGCGCCAAGCTGCGCGATGTCCAGGTGGCGGTCCCCGCGGGCGGCGACATGACCAGCCTGCTGGCCGCGCTGAACGACCCGATGACGGGCGCCGGACGCATGGGAACCTTCAGCCTCAATGCGGCGGGCGAGATGGCGTTCACGCCCCGGCCCGGTTCCGGAGCCCAGCTTTCGGTGCTGCAGGACCGCACCACTCAGGTTCCGTCCGGCGTATCGATGAGCGCCCTGTTCGGCCTGGGCGGGGCGCGCGCCTCGCGTGCGGACGCCTTTTCAGTCCGGGCGGACATTGTGCGTGATCCCGCGCTGATGGCCTTCGCCAAGGCGGACGCCACGGGCGGTCTGGGCACGGCCGTCGTCGGCCGGAATGACGCGCGCGGCGCCCGGCTTCTGGCCGCGGCGGGCGAGAACGCCACGACCTTCTCGGCGGCGGGCGGATCGGCGGGCGGCTCCATGTCGCTGTCGCGCTATGCGTCCGAACTATCGGGCGAAATCGGCAGCCGCGCCGCTATGGCCAAGAACAGCGCCGTCAGCGCCACGGCTTTGGCCAAGGAGGCGACGGCGCGGCGAACCTCGGTCGAAGGCGTCAATCTGGACGAGGAGCTGGTGCTGATGACCACCTATCAGCAAGCCTTTAACGCTTCGGCGCGCATGGTTCAGGCCGCCAAGGACATGTACGATATCCTGCTGGGGATGGTGCGATGACCCGCGTCTCGACCTTTGGAAACTACCAATCGGCCCTGTTGGACCTGATGTCGGCCCAGTCGCGCGCCGAGACGGCCCAGAAGAAGGTCAACACCCAGAAGAACGCCACCGATCTGGTCGGCTTCGGGCGGGGATCGGAAACGGTCAGCGCGCTGAAGTCCAGCCAGACCCGCATCCAGACCTTCATCGACACCAACAAGGCCGTCGCCGCCCGGCTGGAGACCCAGGACCTGGCGATGGACCGCGTCGCCGACGCCGCGACCGCCGCGCGCCAGGCCCTTGCCGACGCCATCGCGGCCGGACGCATGGACGCGCTGATGGGCTCGCTGGAAAGCCTGTTCATGGAGGCTCAGGACGGGCTGAACATGAAGCATCAGGGCAAATATCTGTTCGGCGGCGGGGCTTCTGACCGCGCGCCCGCGGACCTGCCTGACATCCCTGGCCAGCCTGGCGCGACCATGATGGCCAAGCTGGCCGCTTTGCCTGATGAGAATGCCGCCTTCCGCAACGATCAGCTGAAGCAATCGTCCTGGCTGGACGAGAACGTGTCGATGGACACCGGCTTCCTGGCCGACGCTATGGGGGCGGAGTTGTTCGCCATCTTCCGCGACATTCAGCTGGCCCATGAGGCGGCGCCGCTGGAAGGACAGATGACCGATGCGCAGAAAGCCTTTCTGACGACGCAGATGGGGCGCTTCGAGGCGGCGGCGAAGGGCGTCGTTGAACTGCAGGCCGCCAACGGCGGAATGCAGAACCGGGTGGACCGCCTGCTGGAGTCGCAGGAGGCGCGCAAGATCTCGGTCGACACTATCCTGTCTGGCAAGACTGACGCCAACATGGCCGAGGCGGTTGTGGAGCTGGAGATGGCCCAGGTCGCCCTGCAGGCTTCGGCCCAGGTGATCAGCCAACTGCGGCAGGTCTCGCTGCTGGACTATCTGCGCTAGGCCTTTGCTTTTCGACGCCTCTGAACAAAAATCGCCCCACGACGTTCACAAAGCTGCGCCGTGACGGGGGAGGGCTTGGCTTGCGCTCAGCAAGGCCGGAAGAGATCAAGAGTTGTCATCAGTCGTTGACGTCCGGCGAAAAGCATAGCTTTAAGCCGCGTAGGCGCGCGAACGGGCCTGTGTCAGTGTCGAATTCATGAAGCGGGCGGATTTCCAGATTGAGGATCAGCAGGACGGCCAGACGCGCTTGCGCCTGGCCGGGGACTGGTCGACCGTGTCCGTCGGCCGTCTCGGCGACCGGCTGATAGCCGAGCTTGACGGTCGGCCGGTCACGGTTCTGGACCTGGACGACCTCGGCCGTTTCGATACCGCGGGCGCTCTGGCGGTGGCTCAGGCCATGAGCAGACCCATTCCCGAATCCGCCTGGTCTGCGCGGCCCGAAGCGGGTCGGCTGTACCGCATGGTGGCCCGGCTGGACTGTATGACGACCGAACCGCCCCGCCGGGCGGCGCCAATGACGCGCGGCTTCGCCAAGGTCGGGCGGGGCGTCTACGATTTCGGCGCCGAGGCGATGTTGTCGCTTGCGTTCCTGGGCCGGCTGATGGCCGCCATGGTCACGACGCTGAAGCATCCCGGCAAGATCCGTTGGGCCGCCTGGTTCAGCCAGGCCGAGCGCACGGGCTTGGACGCCATTCCCATCGTGGTGGTGACCAACTTCTTCATCGGCGCAGTCGTGGCCTTCATCGGCGTGGACCTGCTGACCCAGTTCGGCGCGGGGGTCTTCTCGGTGCAGTTGATCGGCGTCGCCGTTTTCCGCGAGTTCGCCGTGGTGATCACGGCGGTGCTGCTGGCGGGACGCTCGGCCTCGTCCTTCGCCGCCGAAATCGGCTCCATGCGCATGACGCAGGAGGTGGACGCCATGCGGGTCATGGGGGTTGATCCCTTCCAGGCCCTGGTCATTCCGCGTCTGGCGGCCCTGCTGGTGATGCTGCCGCTGCTGACCTTCCTGGCGATGGTGGGCGGACTGCTGGGCGGGGTGCTGGTGTCGTGGAGCCAGCTGAATCTGGGCCCGGTCTTCTTCTTCCAGCGGCTGGTCGAGGACGGCTATATGCCGACCCACATGATGGTGGGCCTGATCAAGGCGCCCGTCTTCGCCCTTGTCGTCGCGGCGATCGGCTGTCGCCAGGGCATGTCGGTGGCGGGCGACGTCGAAAGCCTGGGGCGCCGGGTCACGGCGGCCGTGGTGCAGGCCATCTTCGCCATCATCCTGCTGGACGCCGTCTTCGCCCTGATCTTCATCGAGCTGAAAATATGACGGGCGAGACGCGCAAACCGGACGACCGCGAGGCCGTCATCCAGGTGCGGGGCCTGCTCAGCCAGTTCGGCGAGCGGGTCATCCACCAGGACCTGGACCTGGACGTGATGCGTGGCGAAGTGCTGGGCGTCGTCGGCGGGTCGGGCACCGGCAAGACGGTGCTGCTCAACTCCATCATCGGCCTGAAAGAGCCTGAAGGCGGCGAAGTGCGCCTGTTCGGCGAGGACCGCAGCGCCATGACCAAGGAAGAGGCCGCCGCCGTCGAGCGCCGCACCGGCGTGCTGTTTCAGCAGGGGGCGCTGTTCTCCTCTCTCTCGGTGTTGGACAATGTCGCCTCGCCGCTGGTCGAACATACCCATCTGCCGAAGAACACGATCCGTGAACTGGCCGAGATGAAGGTCGCCATGGTGGGGCTCAAGCCCGAAGCGCTTTATCTGAAGCCGGCTGAACTGTCGGGGGGGATGCGCAAGCGGGTCGGCCTGGCCCGCGCCCTGGCGCTGGACCCCGAACTGGTTTTTCTGGACGAGCCGACGGCGGGGCTGGACCCCATCGGGGCGGCGGCGTTCGACGAGCTGATCCGTCAGCTGTCGGACGACCTGGGGCTGACCGTCTTCATGATCACCCATGACCTCGATAGCCTCTACGCCATCTGCGACCAGGTGGCGGTGCTGGCCGATAAACATGTGGTGGCCAAGGCGCCGGTCGCTGAGCTGGAACGCTCGGACCACCCCTGGATCAAGGAATACTTCCTGGGGCCGCGCGGACGCGCCGCCCACAAGACCGCGGCCTGAGGAGGACGCGAAACGATGGAAAGAGACGCTCATTACGCCGCCGTCGGCATCGCCACCGTCGCCCTTCTGGTGGCGCTGGCGGTTTTCACGATCTGGCTGGCGCGGCTGCAGTTCAACAAAGACTACGATGTCTATGACATCGTCTTCTACGGACCCGTGCGCGGACTGTCGGAGGGCGGGGAAGTCCACTTCAACGGCATTCGCGTCGGCGAGGTGACCAACCTCAACCTTGACCCCAAGAAGGGCGATCAGGTCATCGCCCGCGTCCGCCTGAACGGCACGACCCCGGTGCGCGTGACCTCTCGCGCCCAGTTGGAGCCGCAGGGCATCACGGGCCTGAACTACATTCAGATCACGGCCGGCACGCCCGAGAGCGCCTTGCTGAAAGATCAATACCCCGACAATGTCGTGCCGGTGATCCAGAGCCAGCCCAGCCCCATCGCCGAACTGCTGAGCGGCTCGGGCACGGTGCTGGCTCAGACGGTGGACGCCCTGAACCGCATCAACCGGGTCATGTCCGACGACAACATCCGCAGTTTCTCGACCAGCGTGAAGAACGTCGAGGCCCTGACGGCCGAACTCGAAGCCCGCAAAGGCATGTTCCAGCAGCTTGAAGAGACGATCACCAAGGCCAACGCCGCTGTCGGCGAATATCAGGCCCTGGGCGTCAGCGCGCGTCAGATGATCGACACCGACGGCAGGCAGGCGATCGCCAATATCAACAAGGCGACGCAGGAGGCGCAGGCCGCCATCGCCTCCATCAACCGCTCGGCGACCGGACTGGAAGGGCCGCTGGGCGACTTCGGCACGCAGACGGTGCCGCAACTGAACGACACCATCCGCCAGTTGGATCAGGCGACGCGTTCGCTTCAGTCGCTGATCGACAATGTGCGTGAAAGCCCGCGCGACTTCATCGCCAAGGCGCCGTCCAAGGAAATCGAGGTGCAGCCGTGATCCGTTCCACTCTGATGATTGCGGCGGCGTCGGTCGCCCTGGCTGGCGCGCTGTCCGGGTGCGCCCTGCTGTCGTCGCCTGATCCGGTGCAGTTGTACCGCTTTGGCGGCGCCTCGGCCTTCGCCGGGACGGGAGCGACCTCGGCCTGTCCTGACGTTCATGTCGCCATGCGCCGCGTCGATTTCCCTGAGGCCGCGCGTGGCGACCGCGTGCTGGCCGTCACAGGGGCCGAGGCGGCCTATATCCAGGGCGCACGCTGGGTGTCTCCGGCCGAGACCCTGTTCGAAGAAGCCCTGCGCAACGCCTTTCTGGACGGGGCGACCTGCACGGTTCTGAGCGCCGGTCCGCTGACGCGCGACGGCTTGTTGCTGAGCGTGGACGTCCGCCGGTTCGAGGCGACCTACGCCGCGCCGGGCGCCGTGCCGGATGCGAATATCGTCGTGCTGCTGCGTCTGGTTCGGCCGGGCGACCGCTCCATCGTGGCCGAAGACCGCATCTCGGTCAGCGAGAACGCCGGCGAGAACCGCCAGTCGGCCATCGTCGCCGCCTTCGACCGCGCCACGGCCGAGGCCAGCCGCCAGATCGTCGTCTGGACCGACCAGCAGGCCAGCCAGGCGACACAATAGAATCCTTCTCCCCTTGGGGGAGAAGGTGGCTCGCGGAGCGAGACGGATGAGGGGTAGGTCGGCTTCGCCCTTGATGTCAGCCGTCCTACACGTGGACACAGCCCCCTCATCCGAGCGCCTCCGGCGCCCACCTTCTCCCTCGAGGGGAGAAGGGAGGAACAGACGGGAAGTGGGCTCAGCCCACGCCCGGCGCCACCGTGTATTCGGCCTCGGTCTTGGCCGCGACCTCGTCCAGAGTGACGCCGTCGGCCAGTTCGATCAGCTCCAGCCCCGAACCGTCCGGCTTGACGTCGAACACCGCCAGATCGGTGATGATGCGGCTGACCACGCCCGTGCCGGTCAGCGGCAGGGTGCAGGCCTTCAGCACCTTGGACTGGCCGTGCTTGTTGGCGTGCTCCATGACCACGACCACGCGCTTGACGCCCGCGACCAGATCCATGGCGCCGCCCATGCCCTTCACCAGCTTGCCGGGGATCATCCAGTTGGCGATGTCGCCGTTCTGGGCCACTTCCATGGCGCCCAGGATCGACAGATTGATGTGGCCGCCGCGGATCATGGCGAAGCTGTCCGCGGAGCTGAAATAGCTGCTCTCGGGGATCTCGGTGATCGTCTGCTTGCCGGCGTTGATCAGATCGGGGTCTTCTTCGCCCTCATAGGGGAAGGGGCCCATGCCCAGCATGCCGTTCTCGCTCTGCAGCGTGACGGTCATGCCCTGCGGGATGTAGTTGGCCACCAGCGTCGGGATGCCGATGCCCAGGTTCACATAGAAGCCGTCCTGCAGCTCCTTGGCGGCGCGTTCAGCCAGTTGTTCGCGAGTGCGGGCCATGGTTACGCTCCCTTCTGACGGACAGTGCGCTGTTCGATGCGCTTTTCGGACACGGTCTGGATCAGGCGGTCGACATAGACGCCCGGCGTGTGGATGTGGTCGGGGTCCAGCGAGCCCACGGGGACGATCTCCTCGACCTCGACGACGGTGACCTTGCCGGCCGCCGCCATCATCGGGTTGAAGTTGCGGGCCGTCTTGCGGAAGACGAGGTTGCCGCGTTCATCGGCCTTCCACGCCTTGACGATGGCCAGGTCGGCGACCAGGCCGGTTTCCATGATGTAGCGGCGGCCGTTGAACTCGCGCTCTTCCTTGCCTTCGGCCACCAGGGTGCCGACGCCGGTGGCGGTGAAGAAGGCGGGGATGCCTGCGCCGCCCGCGCGGATGCGCTCGGCCAGGGTGCCCTGCGGGTTGAACTCCAGTTGCAGCTCGCCGGCCAGATACTGGCGCTCGAACTCCTTGTTCTCGCCGACGTAGGACGAGATCATCTTCGCGATCTGGCGCGTCTCCAGCAGCTGGCCCAGACCGAAGCCGTCCACGCCCGCATTGTTCGAGATGACGGTCAGGCCCTTGACGCCTGTGTCGCGCAGACCCGCGATCAGGTTCTCGGGAATGCCGCACAGGCCGAAGCCGCCCGACATGACGGTCATGCCGTCGAATGTCAGCCCCTCCAGCGCGGACTTCACGTCAGCGTAAATCTTGCCCATCGGACTCCCTTTTTCACCATCTGATGAATATCGCCGTCTCCTTCGTCCTTAAAGCGGGCGGCGAAGGGGGGCAAGCGCCATGCGTCGAAACGCCGGGCGGTTGACCCCGCGACCTTGGGGCGACACACCTACGGCCGCACAAGACTGAACTCAGTGGGGAAACTTTATGCGCAATCGACTGATGGGGGCCGCCTTGCCCGCCCTGGTTCTGGCTGTGGCCGTGCCGGCCCTGATGCTGCCGGTCGCGGCGATCGCCCAGGATGCGGCGCCCACCTATCAGCAACCGCCGGCGCCGATCGCCCAGATTCTGGACGCCAAGCCGAATCCGGGCGTCAGCGTCAGCCCGGATCGCAAGACCCTGCTGCTGACCGACCGTTCTAATCTGCCCAGCATCGCTGAATTGTCTGAGCCGATGCTGCGGCTGGCGGGCTATCGCATCAACCCGCGCAACAACGGCCCGGCTAACAGCCGCGTCTCCTGGCTGACCGGGCTTAGCTTCCAATCGATCGACGGCGGCGCCGCGCGGCCCGTGTCGGGCCTGCCGGCCAATGCGCGCCTGACGAACACCAGCTGGGCGCCGGACGGCAAGACCGTCGCCTTCCTGGTCAACGTCCCCAACGGCCTGGAGCTGTGGGTCGCCGATGTCGCCCAGGCCAAGGCGCGCAAGCTGAACGGGCCGATGGTCAACGCCGCTTCGGGTTCGGGCTTCTCCTGGCTGCCGGATTCCTCTGGCCTGCTGGTCCTGGCCGTTCCGGCCGGGCGCGGCGTGGCCCCCAACGTGGATCATCCGCCCGAGGGTCCGATCATCACTGAGACCGGCGGCCGCGCCGCGCCGGTGCGCACCTATCAGGACCTGCTGTCCAATGCAGGCGACGAGGCCCTGTTCGACTATTACTTCACCAGCCAGCCGACCGTGGTGTCGCTGAACGGCCGCGCCCGCACTGTGGGACAGCCCGGCGTCGTGCTGGGCCTGTCGACCTCGCCGGACGGCCGCTACATCCTGCAGACGCGGGTGAAGAAGCCCTATTCCTATGTGGTGCCGGCCAGCCTGTTCCCGTCGGACATCATCGTGACTGACCTCAATGGGCGCGAGGCGCACCGCGTCGCCGACCTGCCGCTGCGGGACAATGTGCCGACGCCGTTCGACGCCGTGGCGCCGGGGCCGCGTTCGGTCCAGTGGCGGGCGGACGCCGACGCCACCCTGGTCTGGGCCGAGGCTCAGGACGGCGGCGATCCGCGCAACGCCGCCGAGGTGCGCGACCGCGTCTTCATGCTGCGCGCGCCGTTCAACGACCGTCCGCAAGTGCTGCTTGACCTGAAGGAGCGCTACGCCGGAACCACATGGGGCCGTGACGACGTGGCCATCGTCAACAGCCGCTGGTTCAACACCCGCCACGAGACGCGCACCCTGGTCGATCCGTCCAACCCTGGCGCGGGCCGCATCCTGGTCGATCGCAACTATCAGGACCGCTATAATGATCCGGGCTCGGTGATGACCGAGCCGAACGCGCGCGGCCGCTCGGTCATGCGCTTCAACGCCGACGGCTCCAAGGTCTTCGTCGAGGGCGGGGGCGCGACGCGCGAGGGGCAATATCCCTTCCTCGATCTGATGGACCTGAAGACCGGCGCCTCCGAGCGTCTGTGGCGCTCGGCCCAGGGCGAGTACGAGACCGTCGTCGGCGTGCTGGACGAGAACGGCCGCAAGCTGGTCACCTATCGCGAAAGCCGCACCGACCCGGCCAACCTGCGCGTGCGGGATCTGGACGGCGGCGTGACGGCCCTGACCGCTTTCCCGGACCCGGCGCCGCAACTGGCCGGGGTCAGCCGCGAACTGATCACCTATACCCGCGACGATGGGGTGGAGCTGTCGGGGACGCTTTATCTGCCCGCCGGCTACGACAAGGGCCGCGACGGCCCGCTGCCGCTGCTGATGTGGGCCTATCCGGCCGAGTTCACCGACGCCGCTGTGGCCGGTCAGGTCGTCGACACCGACAATCGCTTCGTGCGGCCGGGCGGCTCCAGCCATCTGTTCCTGCTGACGCAGGGCTACGCCATCCTGGACAACCCGACGATGCCGATCATCGGCCGCGACGGGGCCGAGCCGAACGACACCTACATCGAACAGCTGTCGGCCAGCGCCAAGGCGGCGGTCGACGCCGTGGTCGCGCTGGGCGTGGCGGATCGCGACCGGATCGCCGTCGGCGGCCACTCCTACGGCGCATTCATGACCGCCAACCTGCTGGCGCACACCGACCTGTTCAAGACCGGCATCGCGCGTTCGGGCGCCTATAACCGCACCCTGACGCCGTTCGGCTTCCAGGCCGAGCAGCGGTCCTATTGGGAGGCGACCGACACCTACAACGCCATGTCGCCCTTCACCTACGCCAACAAGATCAACGAGCCGATCCTGCTGATCCACGGCGAGGCGGACGCCAACTCCGGCACCTTCCCGATCCAGACGGAACGCTTCTACGCCGCGCTGAAGGGCAATGGCGCCACGGCTCGATATGTGGTTCTGCCCAAAGAGGACCACGGCTATCGCGCGCGGGAGTCTGTCGGCCACACCCTGTATGAGATGGGCGCCTGGCTGGACCGCTGGATGAAGCCGACGACTACTTCGTCTCAGGAATAGTCAGCGGTCCCACTCCGGCGTCTCTCCGTAGAGGCCGGTCAGGAAGTCGATAAAGGCGCGGACGCGGGTTTCGGCCCGCGCCCGCCCTGCCGTCAGAGCGAAGATCGCCACGTCGGACGAGCCGGCATATTGCGGCAGCACCACCTTCAGCCGCCCGTCGCGCAGTTCGTCGCCGACATCCCAGGTCGAGCGCAGGGCGACGCCGAGGCCCGCCAGCGCCAACTCTCGGGCCACTTCGCTTGAGTTGGTCCGCACCCGGCTGCGGGCGCGGAAGACGACAGGACCTTCGGGACCCTCCAGCCGCCAGGTCGACTGGTTCTCGGCCGCCAGCTGGGCGTGGCGGCGCAGGTCGTCCAACGTCTGCGGCGCGCCGTGCTCGGCCAGATAGGCGGGCGAGGCGCACAGCACCCGCCGGTTCGGCGCCAGTCGGTGCATCAGCGGATCAGCCGCCTCATAGCTCCCGATCCGCACCGCCACGTCCACGTCCTCGGCCATCAGGTCCACAAAGGCGTCGGTCAGGTTCAGCTCCAGCGTCAGGCGGGGCTGCGCCGCCAGAAACGGCTGGAGCAGGGGCGCCAGCCGTCGCCGCCCGAACGAGGTCGGCGCCGAGACCCGCAGCAGGCCGCGCGCCTGGGTGGTGCGGCGCGACACCACGGCCTCCAGGTCCTGGACCCCCTCCAGCAGTTGCGCCGCGCGGTCATAGACCAGCCGTCCCGCCTCGGTCGGGGCCAGGCGGCGCGAGGTGCGCTCGATCAGCCGCACCCCCAGCCGGTCCTCCAGCCGCGCCAGCCTGCGCGAGGCCACGGCGGGCGAGAGGTCCAGCCTGCGCGCGGCGGCGGACAGGCTGCCCTCCTCCAGGGCGCGGACGAAGATTTCATACTCGGCCAGCATGATGGGCTTTTATCGTTGCATATTTAGCAAAGATAGGCCTCATTCTGCGCCGTGGATAGCGGCGGCCATTCAGGCCTAGTCTTCAGCCTGAAGGAGACCGCCATGTTCGATGCCCCCAACACCCCCGCCGACGCCTATGTCCGTCACGGCGGCCTGAAGGTCGCGGTCGAACTGGACGCCTTCGTGCGTGAGCAGGCGGCGCCGGGGTCCGGCGTGAGCGCCGACGCCTTCTGGGCAGGGGTTGAGGGGCTGCTGGCCCGCTTCGGGCGTCGCAACCGCGAGCTGCTGGAGCATCGCGACGAACTGCAGCGCAAGCTGGACGACTGGCACCGCGTCTATCCGGGCCGCCCGGATCAGGCGGCCTATCAGGCCTACCTGCGCGAGATCGGCTACATCGAGCCCGAACGCGGGGGCGTGCAGGCCGAGACCGCCGACGTCGACCCCGAGATCGCGACCCTGGCCGGGCCGCAACTGGTCGTGCCCCTGACCAACGCCCGCTATCTGCTGAACGCCGCCAATGCGCGTTGGGGCAGCCTGTATGACGCGCTTTACGGCACCGATGCGCTGGGCGAGGCGCCGAAGCCGGGCGGCTATGACGTCGAACGCGGCGCCCGCGTGATCGCCCGGGCCCGCGCCTTCCTGGATCAGGCGGCGCCGCTCGCTGAGGGCGGTCATGCCGAGGCGGTCGGCTATCGCGTCGAGGACGGGCGGTTGGTTGTCGCCCTGTCAGGCGGGCGTGAAACAGGGCTGGCCGATCCGGCCGTCTTCGCCGGTCATGCGGGGGAGGCGGCGGCGCCGTCGGGCGTTCTGCTGCGCCACAACGGCCTGCATCTAGAGATCGTCATCGACCGCGCGCACCGCATCGGCCGCGACGACCCGGCGGGCGTCGCCGATGTCGTGGTCGAGGCGGCCTTGTCGGCCATCGCTGACGCCGAGGACAGCGTCGCCGCCGTCGACGCGGCGGACAAGCGGCTGGTCTACGCCAACTGGCTGGGCCTGATGCGCGGCGATCTTCAGGCCGATTTCGAGAAAGACGGCCGCACGGTCGAGCGGCGCCTGAACCCCGACCGCCTCTATACGGCGCCGGACGGTTCGACGCGGGCGCTGAAGGGGCGTAGCCTGATGCTGGTGCGCAACGTCGGCCTGCACCTGACGACCGACGCCGTGCTGGACGCCCATGGGCGCGAGACGCCCGAGCATGTGCTGGACATCGCCATGACCGGTCTGATCGGCCTGCACGACCTGCGCCGTCCGGCCGAGGCGCGCAACAGTTCGGCGGGCTCGGTCTATGTCGTGCGGCCCAAGATGCACGGTTCGGACGAGGTCGCCTTGGCCGACGAGCTGTTCGGCGCGGTCGAGGCCATGCTGGGCCTGCCCGCCCTGACGCTGAAGATGGGCATCATGGACGAGGAGCGCCGCACCAGCGTCAACCTGATGAACTGCATCGCGGCGGCGAAGGGCAGGGTGGTCTTCATCAACACCGGCTTCCTGGATCGCACCGGCGACGAGATCCATTCGGTGATGGAAGGCGGCCCCGTCGTCCGCAAGGAGGCGGTGCGCGAGACCGGCTGGATCAAGGCCTATGAGGACCGCAACGTCGACATCGGCCTGAAGGCGGGCTTGTCGGGCCGGGCCCAGATCGGCAAGGGGATGTGGGCCGCGCCGGACCGCATGGGCGATATGCTGGCGACCAAGGCTGGCCATCCGCGCGCGGGCGCCTCGACCGCCTGGGTTCCGTCGCCGACGGCGGCGACCCTTCACGCCCTGCACTATCACGAGGTCGACGTCTGGGCGCGCCAGGCCGAGATCGCCACGCGCGCGCCGACCGATCTGACGCCTTTGCTGACCCCGCCGTTCGCGACCGGAACGCCGGGCGCGGATGAAATCCGGCTGGAACTGGACAACAACGCGCAAGGGATCCTCGGCTATGTCGTGCGCTGGATCGATCAGGGCGTCGGCTGCTCCAAGGTGCCGGACATCCACGACGTGGGCCTGATGGAGGACCGGGCGACGCTGCGCATCTCCAGCCAGCATCTGGCCAACTGGTTGCGCCACGGCGTCACGACCGAGGACGAGGTCATGGAGGCGCTGAAGCGCATGGCCGTGGTGGTGGATCGCCAGAACGCAGGCGATCCAGCCTATCGCCCGCTGGCGCCCGGATATGACGGCCCCGCCTGGCAGGCGGCCTGCGACCTGGTGTTCAAGGGCAGGGAGCAGCCGAACGGATATACCGAGCACCTGCTGACCCACTGGCGGCGCAAGGCCAAGGCGAGAGAGGAGGGCTGTCCCCAGTTCAGACCTTAGATTGGTGCAACGGTCAGTTCGATTAGGTCGGAATAGAGGCCAGCCCGGCGCCTGGCTGTCTCGCCTACCTGAAGTTGTAGGTCATAGGCGTCTTCGTTCATGCCTGTGCCTTTGCGACTCTCCACGTGGCCGCCGATGCCCAAGTTGATAGGGCGGCTGTTCAGACTTAGGCGATAAGGCACCCACCATGACGAGTCCTCCGCCAGCACGAGACGCCCCTTGTTGCGCGACGACACGGCGACGCGATAGCCGCCGGTGCTCTTGACCCACACCTGCAACGGCAGGTTGGTCCCGCCCTCGGTCAGCTCGCCCAGCTCGATCCGTCCGCCGCCGTCCGTGCGGATGAAGGCGCCACGCAGCCCCATGACCGCCGACGGCTGGACGTTGAGCGCAAGCACCACCAGTTTGTCGACGGTTATCCGGTTGTCCGTGGAGCGGAAGGCGAACTGCACCGTCTGCTCGAAAAGGCCGTCCTGGCTCAGCTGATCGACGTCGACTTCGAAGCGATAGCGACGCATGAGGCGAGCGCCGGGTTGAAGCGCCAGAGACACGCCGCCTGGGCGGGCCTGAGATCGCCCCGCCACTGGGGTCAGGTTCGCCGCCGAATATTCGTCCGTAAGGCTGTAGGGCAAAGTGGTCCAGCGACCGCTCGGCCCGGTGGCGGGCCGCAAGCCGAAGGGCAGGCCCTGGGTGTTGACCTCCACCTCGCCGTCACAGGCCGCCTCGCCCTCATTCGTCCACGCTATATCGAAGGTGGCGAAAGCGGCGTCGCCTCCATAGGGGTCATAGCCTCGGATTTCCCACCGGGCCAACTGCGGCTCGATCCGCAACAGGCAACCTGACGAGGGCCGGGACGGCTGTGCCGAGGCGGCTCCGGTCGCCCCCAGCGTCGCGACCAGCGCCAAGCCGGCTAAAGCTGACGCCGCACGTTTTTGAAGAACGCTCATGCTTAATCTCCCTCGGGCGCAGCGATGTCGACGTGGACGACACGCAGATTGTAGAGGCCGTCATTGTCGGCCGGGACGGTGAAGTCGAAACCGCCCCTGGGATCCGTGAACAGTTCAACGCGATATCGCCCGCCCGGCTTCAATCCTTGGACGGCGAACCGGCCGACGCTATTGGTGAAGAAGGGCTGCGGTGCAGCGTCCGGCTCGTCCAGGGCGATGACGCGCCCACCGATCAGCGACAGCGGTGCAGGGCCGGCGGCGCCGCGTCCGGTGACGGAGCCCACCGCGCTGACAAAGGCGTCCGACCCGATCTCGAACGCATATCCACTGCGATAGGCCGGCCTCACCCTTCGCACGCCCTCGCCGATGTCATAGCCGGCGGGCACGTCGATGACGTCATAGTAGACGGAGTCGTTCACGTACGATCCCAGGTAAGGATACAACACGGGGCCGAGCGGGCCGCTGGCCGCCGAGTACCGGCCATCGCGCAGGACTTCGCCCGCGATGACGGGCCGACCTTGCAGACTGGGGTGGCCGTACAGGATAGCGAAACTGTCGGCGACGCGGCGGCCAATGGCGGCTTTGCCGCCAGCGAAAGCGATAGCCGTCGAGACGCTGGCCGTCGTGACCTGCTGATCGCCGATCGAGCCGAAGTCCTGACCGTAGCCAGCATGCGAAACCGAGGCGTTAAAGCGATTGCCGACATAGTCGACGCCGCCCAGCAAGCTGGCGGGGCCGTCGTCATAGGTGGCGATGGCGGAATAGCCGAACGATCCGGCCAGGTTCTCAGGGATCTTGTAGAAGGAGGCCGAAGCGCTGTTCAGGTTGGAATCGTAACGCGCGTCGGCGCGCACATCGCTTGAAGGACGCCAGGTCAGAGCCAAGGTGAAGCCCCAGCCGTCGCGATCGCGGCGGCCGCCGGGCGTGTCCTCATACTTGAGGTAGTTCAACCCCGCCTGTGCGCTCCACTGACGGTTGATGGCGTAGTTGGCTGTGAGGTCCGAGCGGAATGAATCGCCCAGCCCGGCGTCGTCACGCGACTTGTTGTAGGCTAGGCCCAAGCTGCCGTAGAGGCGATCGGAAAAGACGCGGGAATACTGGCCATAGACCTGCCAGGCTACGGGGTTGGAGGCGTCGGGGTCCGACAGGGTCGCAAACCCCTCAGACACGTGTTCGAACTGGACTGTAAAGAAATCCGAGGTGGTGGGGCGGTCGACATAGAAGTCGTAGGCCGCGACTACGGCGTAGCCGCTGCCGGCGGTCTCGCTATTGCTAACGCCGGCCTGGAGGTTGAGGCGTGACCCGTTGCGCAGGATGAACTGGGTCTGGGCGTTGCCCATTTGGACCCGCTCGCTAGCCTGCAGGCCCAAGCCCAGCGCCGGCCGGTCGATGAAGGCCTTGCGCCAGTAGCCCGTGAAGGCGAGGTCGCCGTTGGAATAATCGGGCTGTCCGAAGCTGGGCCGCCCGGCCACGCCGAAATAGCCGCCGTACTCATACTCGCCAGGATCCAGGTCGATAGAGTCTATATAGGCGCTATAGCGATAGGACTGCGAAGCCCCCGATCCGTCGACTACGACGACTTCGAGATCGTTGCTCCCCGTCTGCACCGGCAGGTTCGACAGGTCGTACTGGCCGGGGTCCAGGCGCAGTTCGCGCACCAGGGCGCCGTTGCGCAGGATACGTACCGTCGACTCGCTCTGCAGCAAAAGTTGCCTGTCCTGACGGAAGACGTTGGGGCGATAGGGATCGAAGCGGCGCCGCTGGCGCGTCACCCCCACGCCGCCCACGTCGGCATACCCTTGCAGACCCCGGAACTCGGGGTTGAGATCACCGAGGGTCCAGCGTCGATAGTCCTGCGGCTGGTCAAAGACGAAACGAGCGTACCGTCGTAGCCATTCATAGTCGCCCGATCCCAGCGTCTCGCGGCCTTGAACCTCCGCCTCCAGCACCAGCCCGCGCCAGCGGCTGGCGCCGTTCAAATAGACGTTCGGCGCGGGGGCGTCGCCGGTCGCATGGCGATAGCTCCAGGACGCCGCCGCGTTTAGAAAGGCGGAGAAGGGCAGGGGGGCCAAACCTTCCGCTTCGCGATCCCCGCGCTCGAACAACACCTCGAGCCGCCGCAGGTTGGGGGCGATGCGGACCACCAGCAGCGACAGGGCCGTCGGATCATACTCGAGGGATACCCCTTGTTCGGCCAACTCCTCGCCTTCGAAGCCCTGCTGACCGGCCAGACGGGACGCCAGCGCAGCGGCCGCATCGTCGGTAAGCAGCGGCGTGATCAGCTCCAGGAAGGCGGCTGTTTCGACAATGAAGCGGTCGTCGCGGGTCAGCGTCACCGGGACTTCGCCCAGCGGCCGCCGATTGAACGTCAGCGGCGCCGTCAGGGTGATGTCGCGGTTGTAGGGGTTGATGTCCGGGCGCACGACGACCGCCGGCTGGTCGCTGGTTTGGGCGGCGGCAGAAGGCGGGCTTTGCGCTTCTGGGCTTTGCGCCTGGGGCGGTTCCTCGAACCGAGGCGGCGCGGTGATGATCGGCGCGTCCTCGTTGAACGGCGCCGCGACGGCGGGCGCCCCGCCGTTTGACGCCAGCACCGACGCCAGGATCGCCGTGGGGACGAGGCGCGGCTTCATTGGCTGAAACGCACCTTGATCGGCGCATCAGGCGAGAAGGCGACGTTGGTAGGAAGGTAGAAGGTACGATCGCCTTTCAGGGGTTCCAGATAGCCGGCGCCCACAGCTTCGTTGACCGTGGAGGCGTCGAGACGGATTTCGGTGCGCGCGCCGTCGGGACCAAGGCCCTCGACCCACCAGGTGGCGCCGCTCATCAGGGCGTAGCGGCGTCCGGCGTTGCGCACACGGACCTCGACGCCAGGAACCTTGGCTGCATCCGGATGGGCGACGGCCTCGCCCGTGCCGCCAACGCTCTCGTCGATGACGGGGGCGGCCGGGGCGGCGTCGATTTCGATCGCCCGGGCGCTGACGACCGAGACGTCTGCCGTAGCCCCGGGGGGCGCGACTGTGACCAGCGACTTCATGTGGTAGACGACCTGGACCTGGGCGGCGAGGTCGCCATTGGCGCCTTCCTCCAGTTCGACCGGAAGCTGGCGAATGCCGACGTAATAGGCGCGCGACACGTCGATGTCGGGGTCGCCGACCCACTGGACCCGGATCACCTGGCGTCCGCGAACCGGCACGACGCCCTGAGGCGGGAAGACCAGGAAGTCTTCGTCCGCCGGGGTTTCCACCAGCTTTCCGTCCGCGTCAAAGGAGATGCGCGTGATCCGCGTCTCATAAGGCAGAGCCTTGGCTGCGAGGTTCTGCACTTCGATCCGGGCCGAGGATCCCGCGCCGCGCGATGAGATTTCCGCGACCATGGGCGATACCCGCATCGCTTCGACGGCGGTGGCGGTAATTCCCAGGAACAGGGTGGCGACCAGGAGCAGCCCAAGGCGGGACATCTTCTTGTGTCGATGAGGGCGAGGCGCCGCCCGCTCTTTCAGCCCTGATCCCATAATGATCCTCCCCCGTGGCCTGCTGACTCGTGTACCGATGTCATGCAGAATTCGTGCCACTGATACGCCAATACTTGGCTAATGACGGTCGAAGCCCGCCCGACAGGGCCGGGCGGGCTTCTTCGCGTCTTACTCAGCCGTTTTTAGATGGCGGCCAGTTCGATCGTCAGGGTGTCCTGATAGACGCCCGAGACCAGCGACTTGGTCGGCACCGGCACGTTGATGTTGACGTTGAAGTGCGACTTCCAGGCGCCCTGGACCTTCACGTCGCCCGCTTGGTTGGCGCCGACGCTCAGCGTTTGCGTCGAGGCGGTCGCCGAACCGGCGCCGGCGGGAACGCCGGTCCAGCTGGCGTCAACCTTGTAAGGCAGGTTGGCTTGGAACTGCGCGCCGTCGAAAGCGCCGGCGTAGTTCGACTTCATGCCGATGGCGCCGTTGGTCTTGGTGATGCGCACTTCGTTGCGGGTGTTGCAGCCTGCGGTGTTGGTCTCGATCGAGGCGTTGGCCGGGCTGACCATGTCGAAGGCGTCGTCAACGCCGCCGTTGTCCAGCGTGTTGATGCCGATCTGGCCGAAGTTCAGGACGGTGTTGATGGCACCCGAGTAGAAGGAGCAGTCCTGCGAGACTTCGCCCTTCAGGGTGAAGCTGGCTTGGGCGTTGCCGGCGGTGCCGATGTTGTTGGCGACGCTGCCCGAGGCCGAGATCCACGAGGCGATTTCGTCGCCGCCGCTGAGAAGGTTGGCCGATTTGCCAACACCGGCAGCCAATTGGCCAGCAACGAAGTTTTGGCTGCTGGTGGCGCCGCCGATGAACGGCCCGATGTTGTACGCGCTCTGGCTGAAGCTGCCGGCCGAAGCGGCGGTAGCGGACAGGGCCAGCGCAGCGACGCCGGCGATCAGTTGATAGGCTTTCATTTCAGTCTTCCTCCAAGAAGTGCGCAGGATTGCGCGAGTCACACCCGCTTTGGCCGCGCTGCACGCGCCGAGCTTTCGCACAGTCCGCTCAGCAGCCCGCTGGGGCGCCAGGCGTCCGCTCGACGCTCGTTGTGCTTCACGACCATCGCCGGTCCTTACAGCCTCGGCACGAGGCTGATCTCCACGGTTTCCCAGTAGCGCCCGGCCAGCAGGCCGGCGCCTTCGGGCTCCATCATCTCTATGTTCAGGCGGCCGCCGTCGAAGGCGACGCCGCCGCGGCTCGAGATCACCTGACCGGCCATCAACTGCCGGCTGGTGAAGTCGCCGGTCGCTGCGCCGCCTAGGCCGCCTCGGCCCGGATGCCCGCTTTCCAGGGGCACGTTGATCGCCAGGCGATAGGCCGCCAGACCGCTGTACGGCCCTTGGCCCCGCGGCAGGGTCTCATGCGCCAACCCGCCGTTGGCGGAGCGCAGATTGATGTCGAAGGGGACGTTGCAGCTCAGGCCGAAGCGCGTCTCGACGGCCAAGCCGCTGCGTCGCAGATCGCCGAGATCGACGCCGCCCAAGGCGCCGATGTCGCATTTGGGGGAAATACGGCCGACGGCTTCGAGCACCAGCGCCTTGCGCCCGGCGTCATCAGCCTTGGCCGCCGTTCCC